>JBHJGX010000136.1:0-14689 GCA_050331395.1 Paracoccaceae bacterium | reverse complement strand
GGCCGGGGGCCGGGAGGTTTCGGGTTGGGCCGGCTGTGTAATTCCGGCACGCCGCGGCCGAGTTGGGTGGCCGGCGTGCCGCCATTCGCCGAACCCCCACCCGAGACGTCGCCCGCGCCGATATATTGACCGGCCTGAGCGAGATCGACTGACGCCGTTTGGCCAGCGGCAGACGGGCCGAGACCGGCGGCGACGACGAGGGCGGCGGTGATGCGATGGACTGTCATTGCGAGAACATAGCACTCCTCGCCCGCGAACGCGCCCCCCTTGTGACGCGGATGTGACCCGTCCGGCGCCTCAGACGCGCTAGACCCGCGCCACGCGGCAGAAAGGCAAGCGCCATGGGTTTCATCGGCACGCGGTTTCGGGCACCCCTCGCGGGAGCGCTCGCGCTCATTCACCTCGGCAGCGGAGAGGACGCGATGGCGATCGACCCCCCAGGTATCACGCGTGGCCCCGCATTGCAGAGCGAGCTCGACGCGGCCTATGCGGCGATGGACCCGGATTATGAGCCGCGGACGCATCTCCTCGGCGAAGACGGCCGGGCGAAATACGTCAATCGACTGATCCACGAGCCCTCGCCCTATCTTCTGCAGCATGCCCATAACCCGGTCGACTGGCGGCCCTGGGGCGAGGCGGCCTTTGCCGAAGCGGCCGAGCGCGGCGTGCCGCTTTTCCTCTCGGTCGGCTATGCGACCTGCCATTGGTGCCACGTGATGGAGGAGGAGAGCTTCGACAACGAAGAGGTGGCGGCGGTGCTCAACGCGCTCTTCGTGCCGATCAAGCTCGACCGCGAACAGCGCCCGGATCTCGACCAAGTCTATATCACCGCGACCCAGCTTCAGCACGGGCATGCCGGGTGGCCGAATTCGGTGTTTCTCCGCCCGGACGGCAAGCCCTTCCATACGGGTACTTACTTCCCCAAACCCCATTTCCTGCAGGTGCTGGCGGCGGTCTCCGAAGCCTGGGGCAGCAAGCGCGACGACATCGACCGGGTGGCCGAGGCGCTTTCCACTGCGATTGCCCGCCAACAGGCCGCGCGCATGGTCGCGAGCCCGCCGCCCGGGGACGAAGCCTTCGCCGCCGCCGTGGCCCAACTCGGCGAGATGTCGAACGACCTCGAAGGCGGCTTCTCCGAAGGGCAGCAATTCCCGCAGGAAACCTTTCTGGTGTTTCTGCTCGACCATTGGCGCCGGACCGGCAGCGCCGAGGCACTCGCGATCGCGACGCGCAGCCTCGACGCGATCGCCGCTGGCGGTATCCACGACCATGCGGGCGGCGGGTTTCACCGCTATACCGTCGATCCGAACTGGCGGACGCCGCATTTCGAGAAGATGCTTTACAACCAGGGGCAACTCGGGCGGGCCTTCGTCGAGGGTTGGGAGGCGACCGGGCGCCTGGCCTATGCGCGCGCCGCGGAACGGGCATTCGACTATGTGCTCCGCGAGATGTCCGATGGCGTCGGCGCGTTTTACGCAGCCGAGGACGCCGACAGCCTCGATGCGGACGGCCGGCGCGAGGAAGGCGCGTTCTATACCTGGACGCCCGAGGAAATCGCCGCGATCCCCGCTGCGGCCCCGTTCGGCGAGACGCTCGGGCTGGCGACCCGACCGACGCTCGACGGGCGGCATGTGCTTCATCTCGCTTCAGGCGCGACGCAGGACTGGGCGGCGCTCGCCCCCGCCCTCGATGCGCTCCGCGAGGCCCGCGCCGTCCGCCCACGGCCAATCCGCGATGAGAAGATCATCGCCGGCTGGAACGGGCTGATGATCCGCGCGCTGGCCGACGGTGCCGTCGCCTTAAGCCGCCCCGTCTATCGCGCGGCCGCCGCGCGCGCGGGCGAGGCGCTCTGGTCCCGCCTCTGGCAACCGGGCGAGGGCGATCGCCCTGGCCGACTGTTCCGGATCTGGGCGGGGGAGCGCGCGCTCGAACCCGGCCAACTCGAAGACTACGCGTGGCTCGGCCTCGGGTTTCTCGCCCTCGACGAAGCGGGCGCCGAGGGCCCCTGGCGCGCGCGCGCGCTCGAGATGGCCCGGGCGGCGACCGCTCGGTTCGGCGACGGAGCGGGGCGGCTCCGGATGGCCGAGGCCGATGGGCCCGTGGGTCCGGTCTATGATAGCGCCGACGGCGCCACCCCTGCGGGCGAAAGCTCGATGCTCGAGCTGCTCGTGCGCGCGGGCCGGGCCGCACAAGACGCCGATCTTACGATCCGCGCCGAAGAGCTTCGCGCCGCGATCTCCGCGCAGATGGTGCAGGCCCCGCTCCTGCGACCGGAAGGGCTCGTGGCCTCCCGGATCCTCGATGGCAGCCCGTCGACGCACCGCCGGACGCTCGCACAAGGCACCCTCCGTGCAACGCTCCGCCGCGCCGGCCCCGCCTGGACGATGACGCTCGAGGTCGCCGAAGGCTGGCATATGAACGCGCACGCCCCCGGGCCGGACTGGCTGACGGGCGCCGCCCTCGACGGGGCCGAGATCGCCTGGCCCGCGGGCTATCCGCTCACCGCCGCCTTCGCCGACGAGCCGGTTGCGGTCTATGCGGGGGCCCTTGAGCTTCCCTTGACGCCGACCGCCCCGGCGGTCACCCTTCACGCGCAGATCTGTTCGGACACGCTCTGCCTCGAACCGCTGGCCGAGACCTTTCGGCTCGGACCCGCGGTGCAGGACGAGGCAACCGGGGAGGCGAACGAAGAGTGACAAGCGCGCGCGCGACCCTTCATCGGCTCGCCCTGTTCGGTGCGGCCCTCGGGCTCGCCATGGCCGTGGCGGCCACCGGCACGGCGACGGACCCGGTTGCGGACGTGACCCCGGTCTCGCCGTCCGAGTTCGAGGCGTATGTCGAGGGCTATACCGTCTATTTCGAGCGCGACGGAGCGCCCTTCGGCGCCGAAGAATTCCGCGAAGACCGCGGGACGACCTGGCGGTTCTCGGACGGGACCTGCGCCGAGGGCGTTTGGCGGCCCCACGGCGCGCAAATCTGTTTCTTCTACGGCCAGGAAACCGAGGTGCTCTGCTGGCGCATGCTCCGCGACGAGCAGGGGCTTTTCGCGCGCCTCTTGGGCGAGGGTCCCGATGCGGGGCTCGAGCTGCGGATCACCGGGCGGGACCGGGAACCGCTTCTTTGCGGCGAAACCGGCCCCGATATCTGATCTCCCTGCCTACCCTTCCGCGCGCGCTATTCGAGCCCCTCCACGATGGTGATGCTGACCTCGCCGGCCGGCAGACGATGGGCCCGCGCGGCCTGATACGCCTCCGAGCGGAAGCAATCGAGCGCCGCCTGATAGCTCGGAAATTCGATCAACACGTGGCGGGCGCGACCGATGCCGTTTTCGACCTCCTCATGGGTGCCGCCGCGGGCAATGAACCGCGCGCCATGCGCCTCGAAGGCGGCGCGCGCCGTCTCGATATAGCGGCCATACCCGTCGGGCTCGTGCACATTGGCATGGGCGATCCAGTATCCTTTTGGCATCTCGTCGGTCCTTTGCTCAGAACAGGCTGCCCTGGTCGGGCGCGGGGGGTTTGCGGGCAGGCTTGGCGGCGGGACGGCCGCCGGAGACGACCTCCGCCCGGCCGTCGCGGAATTCGATCTCCAGAACGTCGCCCGCAGAGACCTGGGCGGCATCGGTGAGCAGCGCGGGCCCGTCGCCCGCCCGCCGGCGCACCACCGCAAAGCCCCGCGCCAGGGTCTCGCGATAGCCGAGCGAGCCGAGGAGCCGGGCGAGACCCGCGAGCCTGTCGCCTGCTTGCCGGCGGCTCTGGGCTTCGGCCGGCGCGAGCCGCCGCCCCCGGTCGGCCAGCCGGTCCGAGAGCGTGGCGATCCGGTCGCGCAGGATCCTGGACGTCAGACGGGGTGCGGTCCGCCCGAGGGCGATCCGCCCGACCTGCACACGGGCGCGAAGCCCGACCGGCAGGCGGTGCGCGGCAAAGGCCAGCCGCTCGCGACGGGGGGTCAGGATTTCCCTCGGCTCGGGCAGACGGGCCGCGAGCGCATCGAGCGCTTGCGCCCGCGCGCCGGTGATCTCGCCCGGTCTGGGCAGCGCGCGCGCGAGGTCGCGGAGCCGCTGCGCCCTCATCTCGAGCGCCCGGGCAAGGGCCCGGCGCCTGCGCGCCTCGAGATCCGCAATCACCGCCAAGAGATCCGCCCGCACCGGCACCGCGATCTCGGCCGCGGCGGTCGGCGTCGGCGCCCGGCGATCTGCGGCAAAGTCGATCAGGGTCGTGTCCGTCTCGTGACCCACTGCCGAGACGAGCGGGATCGGCGAGGCCGCGGCGGCGCGCACGACGATCTCTTCGTTGAAGCCCCAGAGATCCTCGACCGAACCTCCGCCGCGCGCCACGATCAGCACGTCGGGCCGCGGGATCGCCCCACCGGGCGCGAGCGCGCCGAACCCGCGGATCGCGGCCGCGACCTCGGGCGCGCAGGCCTGCCCCTGGACGGCCACCGGCCAGACGAGCACCCGGACCGGACAGCGCTCCGCCAAGCGATGCAGAATGTCCCGGATCACCGCGCCCGAGGGCGACGTCACCACGCCGATCACCCGCGGCAGGTAGGGGATTGCGCGTTTGCGCTCTTCCGAGAAGAGCCCTTCAGCCGCGAGTGCCGCCTTCAGCCGCTCGAGCTTCGCCAGAAGCGCGCCCTCGCCCGCATGACTGAGTGCCTCGATGATGAGCTGATATTTCGACTGCCCTGGAAACGTGGTCAGCCGCCCGGTCGCCACGACCTCGTCGCCCTCCTCGGGCTGGACCTCCAACCCGGTCTTCACGCCCTTCCAGATCACTGCCGAGAGCACGCTCCGCGCGTCTTTGAGGTCGAGATAGACATGCCCCGAGCGCGGCTGCGACACTCGCCCGACCTCGCCCCGCACACGGACATGGCCAAACTCGCCCTCGATCGCGCGCTTTACCGCGCCCGAAATCTCGCTGACGCTGTATTCGGGGGCATTACCGCTGGAGGCTCCCGCGGGACCGCCATTGACCCCCCCGGGGTCGTCTTCGATAAGGCTGTCGGTCATGCGGGGGCCTCCGTCTCGGGCCCAGTATCGCGGAGCAGGGACGGCAAGGGAAGGGCACGGCGATGCGGATCCTGATCCTCGGCGGCGGAGGCCGCGAGCACGCGATCGCCCGCGCCGTCGCCGCGAGCCCGCTCGTCGAGACAGTGTTTGCGGCGCCAGGCTCCGACGCCATGGCCGCGCTCGCCCGCCCGGTGGCGATTGACCCGACCGACGGCGTCGCGGTCGCCCAGTGGGCGGCCGACAATCGTATCGATCTCACCCTGGTCGGACCCGAAGCGCCGCTCGTGGCCGGGGTCGCCGACCGGCTCCGCGCGCAGGGCACGCCCGTGCTCGGGCCCGAAAAAGCCGCCGCCAGGCTCGAGGCCTCCAAAGCCTTCACCCACGAGATTTGCGACGCGGTCGGCGCGCCGATGGCCGCCTGGGCCCGGTTCGCCTCGGCGGCGCCCGCGATCGCGCATCTGCGCGAGACCGCTGCCCGCACCCCAGGCGTCCCGCTCGTGGTCAAGGCCGACGGGCTCGCCGCCGGCAAAGGGGTGGTTGTTGCCCGGGACCTCGCCGAAGCGGAAGAGGCGGTGGCGCAGATGTTCGCGGGCGCCTTCGGCGCGGCCGGCGCCGAGGTGGTGATCGAGGAGTTCCTCGACGGCGAAGAAGTCTCGCTTTTTGCGCTTTCGGACGGCGAAACGGTGGTCCCCTTCGGCTCGGCCCAGGACCACAAGCGCGCGGGCGAGGGCGATACCGGGGCGAACACCGGCGGCATGGGCGCCTATGCGCCGGCGCCCGCATTGACCGCTTCTGGCGAGGCCGAAGCAATGGACCGGATCGTCCGCCCCGTGGTGGCCGAGATGGCCCGCCGCGGCACGCCCTATCGCGGCGTGCTCTATGCGGGGCTGATGCGCACGGCGGCGGGGCTTCGGCTCATCGAGTTGAACGCCCGCTTCGGCGATCCGGAAGCGCAGGTGATCCTCCCCCGGCTTGCCATCGATCCGGTGCCCGTCTTCCTTGCGGCGGCGACCGGGCGGCTCGCGGGGGCCGAGATCCGCTGGCGCGACCTGGCCACCATGGTGGTCGTCATGGCCTCCCGCGGCTATCCCGGACGCTACGAGAGCGGCTCGACAATCCGCGGGCTCGATCGGGCCGAATCGGTCGAAGGCGTGACGCTCCTCCATGCGGGCACCCGCCGCGAGGGCGATGAGATCCGTGCCGCCGGCGGACGCGTGCTCAACATTGTCGCCGAGGGTGCAGATCTCGCCGAGGCACGCAGCCGTGCCTATCGCGCGGTCGATTTGATCGACTGGCCGGGCGGTTTTTGCCGCCGCGACATCGGGTGGCGTGTCCTCGGGACGCCATAATGTGGCGGCTGAGCAACGCCTGCGCCCGGTTCGTGTCGACCGTAATGGTATTTCGCTGACCGCCTCCCGATATTTGCCCTGGGGACATCGCCATTCGCTCTGATCCGAGGAGATGACGATGTACAAAATGGCCCTGTCCACAAAGCCCTTTATCTTCAACTTGAAGATCACGGGTACGGAATACTCTGAGACGCTCCGGGGCGGAGGTGGCGACGATACGATCACCGGACTTTACGGAGACGACACCATCGACGGCGGCTTCGGCGATGACCTGATCTATGGCGATCGGAGCATGTTCTTGCCCAAGCCATTCCGCCGGTCCATCACCGATGACGACAGCCTGGTCGGCGGCGCGGGCGACGACACGATCTTCGGCGGTTTGGGCGACGACACCATCGTGGGTGGCGACGGGTCCGACGTGCTCTTCGGCGGCGCAGGCGACGACGTCCTCATCGGCGGCAATCAGGACAACGCGTCGTCCGACGCGGAAACGCCCGACGTTTTCGTCTTCGATATGCGCGCCGACGCGGGCGATCAGGGCCGCGATACGGTGATCTACGATTTGAACTCGGCCGTCTTCCGCTTTGAGACGGACAACAACCCGGAGACGACCGCTTATGAGGGCGTGCACATGACCCAAGGGCGGCTTTACGTCGACAGCGGGCCGACTGGCGCGGTCGACGTGATCCTCGACTATGGCAACGGAGAGGTGAATTTCGGACCCGCGGGCCGCTGGGGCCTCGACATGGCGAGCTTCATGGACCGGCTCGAGGACCGGATCGACCTGCCGACGACCGTCGAGCCGGCTTTTCAGATCGCCGAATTCGAGGACAGCGGCGTCTTCTGATCCGGCCCGAGACTTGCGCCGAGCGGGCGTTCCGCGGGACACTAAACCCCCCGCAATCACCCGGAGCCGCGCCGCATGTCCGTCGTCAAGCCCCTCGGTCGCACCGGCACCGTCGCCTGGCTCGGCCTCGTCGAACGTAAGCGCGCGGCCCCCGACATCGTCTCCGCGGCGGTCGAGACGCTCGAGCTCGACTGGGGAGGCCCGGTCGGCGACGTCCATCACGGCGAAACCCGCGGCGCCTGTGTCCGCGTCAAATCGCTCTATCCCCGCGGGACCGAGATCCGGAATGTCCGGCAGCTCTCGATCCTGTCTGCGGAGGAACTCGCCGAGATCGCGGAGGCGCTCGAGATCCCCGAGCTTCGCCCGGAATGGGTCGGCGCGACCCTGGTGCTGCGCGGGATCCCGGACCTCACGCTCTTGCCGCCGGCGACCCGGCTCGTCTTCGAGGGCGGCGCGACCCTGGTGACCGACACGGAGAACTTGCCCTGCAAATTCCCCGCCGAGGTGATCGAGCGCCACCATCCGGGACACGGGCGCGCGTTTCCGAAGATCGCCCGCGGCAAACGCGGCCTGACGGCCTGGGTCGAGCGGCCGGGCCGGATCGCGCTCGGCGCCGCCGCCACGCCGCATGTCCCGCCGCAGCGGATCTATCCACACGCCTGATGTCTTGATCCGGGCCCGCCGATCCGTGAGACATCGGACCGACGATCCGCCCGCCCCGCGCTCCGAGAGAGGACCCCCATGAAGACCCACGCCCTGACCGCCGCGCTTGCGCTTCTGCTCCTCGGCCTTCCGGCTGCGGCCGATACCCGCGAAGGCTATTACTACCCCGAGGTGACGTCCGAGGAGACCTTCGCCCGAACCATCGTCAGCGCAACGAGCCCGCCCGACCGCGCCGTGCGCGCGACCTTCATGACCCAAGTGACCAAAGCGCAACTCGAAGCGCCCGAAAGCCCGCGCTTCGCGATCTTCGCCAAAGGTGGCGAGGCCCAGCACATGATCATTGTCGCGCTCGACGACGAAATCTTCGCGACGCTCTACCGGGCCCGCGCGATCCTGGCACAGTTGACTGCGAACGCCCGTGGCACGGAGTTTTTCGTGACCAATTCGATCGAAACGACAGCGACTTGGTTCGACCTGGCCAAGCTCCTCGGCTTCGAGGATATCGTGATCAGCGACGGGTCGTCCTGGGCGCATCGGATCGTGCTCACCGACGGCGATCTTTGAGCCAGGCGATGGCGGAAGCGGAGACATCCGGCGACGGCCCGCCGGACGCGGAGCGCGCGGCCGAAACCCGGCTCTACGCCTTCCTCGCGACCCACGGGATCGCTTGGCAGCACACGACGCACCCGCCGCTCTTTACGGTCGAGGACTCGCGAGCGCTCCGCGGCACGATCCCCGGGGCGCATGTGAAGAACATGTTCCTCAAGGAAAAGAAGGGCGGGCTCTGGCTCGTCACCTGCCGGGAAACCCGTCAGATCCGGATCCGCGACCTCGAACGCGAGATCGGCGCCAAGGGCTGTTCCTTTGCCAAACCTGAACTTCTTTGGGAAGTGCTCGGCGTCCGCCCGGGCGCGGTGACGCCCTTCGCCGCGCTCAACGATACCGAGAGGCGGGTGGGCATCGTGCTCGACCGGCAGATCTTGGGCGAGGCCGCGATCGCCGCGCACCCGCTGCACAATCGGGCGACAACGACGATCGCGTTGGCCGACCTCCGGCGCTTTTTCGCGTTGACCGGGCATGCGCCGCTCGAGGTGGATTTCGACGCGCTCGAAGCCCGCGCGGCCGCCCAAGCTGCAGAGCGCCCATAGCTCGGCAAAAGCGACGCGAGGGGCAAGCGCTGCCTTCCCAACCCGGGGCGGGCGACTATCTCCCCTGACAACCGAGCGCAAACGCGCGCTTGACGACTTCGACCCATCGGGTTCGGGCAGCGGTGCGATTGCGACGGCCCGGGCAAGCGTCTATCTGACGGTCGAACACTGAGAGCAGCGAGGACGCGCATGATCGACCTAGGACTTTCCGCGACCGGCCCCGGCCCCGACGTCGTCAAGGACACGACCGATCATACCTTCATGGCCGATGTGATCGAAGCGTCCCGCACAACCCCCGTCATCGTCGATTTCTGGGCGCCCTGGTGCGGCCCGTGCAAACAGCTGCAACCCGCGCTCGAAGCGGCCGTGCGTGGCACGAACGGCAAGGTCAAACTCGTCAAAGTGAATGTCGACGAGAACCAGATGGTCGCAAGCCAGCTCCGCGTGCAGTCGATCCCGGCCGTCTTCGCCTTCATCGACGGCCAGCCCGTGGACGGTTTTATGGGCGCGGTGGCACCTTCCGAGATCAAGGCCTTTGTCGAGCGGCTGATGCGGGACGCGACCGGCGGCGGGCTCGACGCGGCGCTCGATGCGGCCGACGAGATGCTGGCACAAGGGCAACTCACCGACGCGTATCAGACCTATGCCGCCATCGCCGAGCAATTGCCGCAGACCCCGCGCGCCCATGCCGGCATGATCAAGGCGCGGGTGATCGGCAACCAGCTGGCCGAAGCCAAACAGCTCCTCGCCGCCGTCCCGGTCGAGATCGCCAACGACCCGGCGATCACCGCGATGCGCAGCGCCGTCGAGCTTGCTGAACAGGCGGCCGGCGCCTCCGGTGAGGTGGCCGGGCTTCGCGCCCGTCTCGAGGCGGACCCGGCCGATCACCAAGCACGGTTCGATCTCGCCCTCGCTTTGATCGCCGCCGGCGATGCCGCGGGAGCGGTGGACGAGTTGCTCGAACTCTTCCGCCGGGATCGCGAATGGCAGGAAGGCGCGGCCAAGGAGCAGCTGATGAAGCTCTTCGAAAGTCTCGGGCCGAAAGATCCGGTGGCGCAAAAGGGTCGCCGCCGGCTCAGCTCCCTTATCTTCGCCTGACGTCTCCAAGGAGTTTCAATGACGCGCCGCTTCGGCCCATCAGACCTGCCGGACGTTCTTCCGGTGTTTCCTTTGCCAGGTGCGCTCCTCTTGCCGCGCGCCCGGCTGCCGCTCAACATCTTCGAGCCCCGATATCTGTCGATGCTCGACGACACGATGCGGTCGGATCACCGGTTGATCGGCATGGTGCAGCCGCTCGAAGGCGCCCACAAACCGCCGAAATTGCACAAGATCGGCTGTGCGGGTCGGGTGACCTCGTTCTCCGAGACCGAGGACGGCCGATATCTCATTGCGTTGAGCGGCGTCTGTCGGTTTCGGATCCGGAACGAGATCGACGGTTTCACGCCCTACCGGCGGGTGAGCCCCGACTGGTCGGATTTCACCCCGGATCTCTCGGGTCCTGAATCCGATGACGGGTTCAACCGCGACGTCTT
The DNA here is from genome assembly GCA_050331395.1 of Paracoccaceae bacterium. Classification (GTDB taxonomy): domain Bacteria; phylum Pseudomonadota; class Alphaproteobacteria; order Rhodobacterales; family Rhodobacteraceae; genus Thermohalobaculum. The sequence continues at coordinate 4,139 of JBHJGX010000136.1, read as the reverse complement.
TCTCAATCTGCTCAAGCGCTATTTCGAGGCAGCCAACCTCTCTTCGGACTGGGACTCGCTCCGGGAAGCGCAGGCCGAGATGCTGATCAATTCGCTCTCGATCATGTGCCCGTTCTCGGTCGAGGAGAAACAAGCGCTCCTCGAAGCCCCCCGCCTCTCGGACCGCCGCGACACGTTGATGGCGCTTTTGCAATTCGCGATCGCTTCGGGCGGCGACCCGAGCACGGTGCAGTGAGCCAGGGGGCCGCGGTGGAGAAGAACCATCGCGTATCCGAGGACGAGCCCGACGGGGCTTCCGGCCGATCCGTCAGCCGCAAGCTCCTCGAAGTGCTGGTCTGTCCCGCCTCGGGCGGTCGGCTCGATTACGACGCCGAGGCCCAGGAGTTGATCAGCCGCGCCGCCGGGCGGGCTTATCCGATCCGCGCCGGCATTCCGATCATGCTGATCGACGAGGCCCGCGAACTCGACGGTTGACGCGCCGTCAACTTGCCTCCGCATAGCGATCCGTGGCCCGCAAGAGCTCCGACGCCACCCCAGGCTCGGACAACGCATGCCCCGCATCGTCCACCAGCCGGAGCGAGGCGCCTTGCCAGCGCTCTGCCACTTCGATCGCCGTCGCGGGCGGGCAGATGATGTCGTAGCGACCCTGCACGATCACGCCGGGGACGTTCGCGATCCGGGGCATGCGGACGAGGATCTGCCGGTCCTCCTCGAGCCAGCCGCGATGCACGAAGTAATGGCTCTCGATCCGCGCAAAGGCCCGAGCATGCGCGCCGTCCACAAGGCCGGATCGCCCGGGCCGGAGCGAGGCGGTCGAGCTTTCCCAGCGCACCCAGGGCCGGGCGAGGCGCACCTGCTCGGCCGTGTCCTCGGAGGTCAGCCGCCGGTAATAGGCGCCGATCAGATCCGTGCGCTCGGATGGCGGGATCGGTGCGACGAAATCCGCCCACTGCTCGGGGAAAAACCGCGCCGCGCCTCCGCCGTAGAACCAATCGAGCTCGGCCCGGGTCATGCAGAAGACACCGCGCAGCAAGAGCTCGGTCACCCGCTCGGGATAGGCCTGCGCGTAAAGGAGCCCCAGCGTCGAACCCCAGGACCCGCCAAAGACCTGCCAGCGCTCGATCCCGAGATGGGTGCGGATCGTCTCGATATCGTCGATCAGGTCCCAGGTGGTGTTCGCCTCGAGGCTACCCGTCGGCCGCGAACGCCCCGCCCCGCGCTGATCGAAGAGCACGACCCGATATCGCTCCGGGTTGAAGAACCGCCGCATGTAAGGGCTGCACCCCGCGCCTGGTCCGCCATGCAGCACGACCACCGGTTTGCCGTCCCGCTTCCCGCATTGCTCAACGTAAATCTCGTGGCCGCCGGACACTTTGAGATGCGTTCGCGCAAAGGGCTCAATCTGCGGATAAAGGCGGGGCTCCGGCACGGGTGTGGGCTCCTTGGGCGCAGGTCGGGGCCGGGGCGCGGCCTGTCCGGACAAGTCCGCCTGCCCTATGTCATGCCCCGAAGCGATGCAAGCGACGGAGGATCGGTCCGAGATGGCCTCAGCCAGCGTGAAAGACGACGAGATTGCCAAGTTCCAGGCCATGGCCGCGGAGTGGTGGAACCCGGACGGAAAGTTCAAACCGCTGCACATGCTGCAGCCCTGCCGGCTCGAATACTGCGTCGCTCAGATTGCTGCCCAGCATGGCCGCGACCGCAAAACACCCGCCCCGTTCGAGGGGCTCCGGATCCTCGATGTGGGGTGCGGCGGCGGGCTGATGTGCGAGCCGATGGCGCGCCTCGGCGCATCGGTCGTGGGCATCGACCCGGCCGAGAGGAACATCCCCGTCGCCCAGGTGCATGCGGAGCAGTCGGGGCTGTCCATCAACTATCGCGTCGCCACGGCCGAGGACCTGTCGGCCGCTGGCGAGACCTTCGACGCGGTTCTCAACCTCGAGGTCGTGGAACACGTGAACGATCCGCAAGCCTATCTGAGCGCCTGTGCCTCGCTCGTCCGGCCGGGCGGGCTGATGGTGACGTCGACGCTCAACCGCACGCCCAAGAGCTTTGCGCTTGGCATCGTCGGGGCCGAGTACATCATGCGGTGGTTGCCGAAAGGCACCCATGACTGGAAGATGTTCATCAAACCCGATGAGCTCTTCGACATGCTCGGCAAGGCTGGGCTGACGCCCGTCGACCGCAAAGGCTTTGTATTCAACATGCCGGCCTGGGTCTGGCGGATTTCCGAGCGCGATCTGTCGGTGAACTACATCACGACTGCCGTGAAGGATCCCGCATGACGCTTGCGCGCCTCTATATATGGGGAGCAACGCAAAAGGAGGCCGATCGATGAGCCGCTATCAGAAAGACCCGGACGCGCTGGCCAAGCTCACACCCGAGCAATACCGCGTCACCCAGGAGGACGGCACCGAGCGGCCGTTCCGCAACGAATTCTGGGATAACAAAGAGCCCGGCCTCTATGTGGACGTGGTCTCGGGCGAACCGCTCTTCGCCTCGACCCACAAGTTCAACAGCCATTCCGGCTGGCCGAGCTTTTTCCAGCCGGTCGAACCGGGCAACATCGTCGAGAAGCGCGATGTGGGCTTTGGGATGGTGCGGACCGAAGTTCGCTCGAAGCACGGCGACAGCCATTTGGGTCACGTCTTCCCGGACGGACCGAGTGACAAGACGGGCCTCCGCTACTGCATCAACTCGGCCGCGCTCCGCTTCGTGCCGGTCGCGGAGCTCGAAGCGGAGGGGTATGGCGCGTTTGCGCACCTCTTCGCCGAAAACGCGACCGAGTCTTGAACTCCCCCTCGGCCGGGCGCGTCGTATCGCCCGGCCTCATTTTGGTGCATCCTCTCGGCCAGACTCATATGGCCTTTGGAAGATTTTTCCGCTATTCCGACGCTGAGGGTTAGCGGAGGCGCATATGAAACGCTTTGGATTGGCAGCCGTGGCGGCATTGGTCGCGGGGACCGCACAGGCGGCCACAATCTATTCCGAAGATTTCACAGGCCAGCTTGGCAAAGGCCGGACCAAAGACTTCGACCAAGTCCTATTCGACACATTCACCGATGCCGACGGGCCGCGGGGCAGGGTTGTCTCGGTGCCGATCGTCGAAGACTTGAACGGCGTCGACTGGACCTTGGGAGGTGTGCCGCTCCTTCAGGGCAAAAATGCTTGCTTGAGCGAAGCGGATATCGGATGCGTCGCTGGCACGTTCAGCGTGATCGACGACACTTACAGAACCTCGTCCCTCAATCAAAATTTCAATCTGAATGGACCGTCCGGTAACGAGTTCTTGGCCGCGAACCAGCTTCAGACTTTCGGCGATTGGCTGAGCCCAATTGTTGATATTTCCAACTTTACGTCCATCGAGCTGTCGCTTGACGCTGCCGAATATGGCAGTCACGAGGCAGTCGATGGTTTGAGGGTTCTCTACCAAATCGACGATCAGCCCTTTGTGAATGTTCCGAACTCGGCCCCATTGTTGGGTAACCCGGATAACAGAACGTTCAACGACGATTTTGCGCCGCGGACATTGGCGATCGATATCCCGGACGGGTCTACATTCCAGTTGCTCCTCAACTTCCGGAATAATGACCATCTAGAAGTGATCACGGTGGACAATATCCTGTTGACCGGGACGCAAATCTCCTCGGATCTCGAACTCGAGACCATCCCTCTGCCGCCGGCGCTGTGGCTTTTGATAAGCGGCGTGGCTGCAATCGGTTTCGTCGGCCGGCGCCGGTCCTGAAGGGATCACCCGACCGAGACGAAAAAGCCCCGCCTTCGCGGGGCTTTTGCTTTATCGGGGGCTGCGTTTTGTCAGGATGCGCTGGAGCGTCCGGCGATGCATGTTCAAACGTCGCGCGGTCTCGGAAACATTCCGGTCGCAAAGCTCGAACACCCGTTGGATATGCTCCCAGCGCACCCGGTCGGCCGACATCGGATGCTCGGGCGGGGGCGGCTTCTGCTCCCCCGACGACAAGAGCGCCTTTTCGATGTCGTCCGCATCCGCAGGCTTCGCCAAATAGTCCACCGCACCGATCTTGACCGCGGCCACCGCCGTCGCGATCGCTCCGTAGCCCGTCAGCACGATCACCCGGCTGTCCGGCCGAATGTCCCGCAGCGCCTCCACCACGTCGAGC
>JBHJGX010000135.1:0-21101 GCA_050331395.1 Paracoccaceae bacterium | reverse complement strand
GGGAGATCCGGTCCGCCGGACCGGCCGGGTGGCCGAGACGCCGACGGGACCCGCTCTCCTCGGACGGATCGTCGACCCGCTCGGCCGTCCGCTCGACGGGCGCGGGGCCGTCGGCGCCGGCCGCCCGCGCGCCATCGAGGCCGACGCTCCGCCGGTCCAACAGCGCGCGCCGGTGCGCCGGCCCTTGCTGACAGGGCTGAAGGCAATCGACGCGGCGGTGCCGATCGGCCTCGGCCAGCGCCAACTGATCATCGGCGATCGGCAAACCGGGAAGACCTCGATCGCCCTCGATACGATCCTGAACCAGCGATCGGGCGAGGTCCTCTGCGTCTACTGCGCGATCGGCCAACGGACCGATGCGGTCGCCCAGGCCGTTGCAGCGATCCGCGCGGCCGAGATGGCCGAGCGCTCGATCGTTGTGGTGGCAAGCGGAGACGCGCCGCCGGGCCTCGCCTTCCTCGCGCCCTACGCGGCGATGGCCATGGCCGAGGCGTTCGTTGCCGACGGACGCGATGCGCTCGTCGTCTTGGACGATCTGACCCGGCACGCGCGGGCCTATCGTGAGCTGTCGCTGCTCCTGCGCCGTCCGCCCGGCCGAGAAGCCTATCCCGGCGACATCTTTCACGTGCATGCGCGGCTTTTGGAACGCGCCGGGCAGTTCTCCGCGGACCATGGCGGCGGCTCGCTGACCGCGTTGCCGGTCGTCGAAACCCAGTCCGAGAACCTCGCGGCCTATATCCCCACCAATCTGATCTCGATCACCGACGGACAGGTCTATCTGTCGCCGCGGCTCGTCGAGCGCGGCCGGCTTCCCGCCATCGATCTCGGTCGGTCGGTCAGTCGCGTGGGCGGCAAGGCGCAGCTTGCCGGTCTCCGGGCCGTGTCGGGCGATCTGCGCATCGCGCTGTCGCAGTTCGAGGAACTGGAGACATTCGCGCGGCTCGGCACCCGTCTCGATCCCGAGACCGAAGCGAAACTCGCCCGCGGCCGGGCGGTGCGGGGGGCCCTGCTCCAGGGCGAGCGCGCCCCGCTGTCGCCGCTCGCGCAGATCGCCCAGATCTGGGCGGCCATCTCGGGCGGTCTCGACAGGCTCGAGCCGGAGAGGTTGGCCGCAGCCCTCGACCGGATTGCCGCGCGCGCCGCAAACGCGCCCGCGCTCGCTGCGTCGCTCGCCGCCGGTGCGCCGCTCGACGGGTCCGCCCGGGACGCCATCGCGAGACTTTGTTCGGTGGACGATGGCAGCGCGTGAGCGGCTCGAGCGGCAGACGGCGGCGATCGCGAACATCCTCGGGATCGTGCGTACGATGAAGACGCTCGCAGCGGTCAATATCCCGGCCGCCGAGCGCGCAGCGACGAGCGCAGGCGTCTTCCATCGGACCGTGCTCGACGCGATGGCCGCGGCCGTCCGGGCAATGGGGGCGGCCGAGACGCGGGTCGCCGCGCGCCCGGGCACCCTGCGGCTCGCCATCGGCTTTGGCACGGATCACGGTCTCTGCGGCGGGTTCAACGATGCGGTCGCCGCACATCTGCGCGAGATCGCGGCCGGCGCGCGGATCTTTGCCGTGGGCGGACGGCTCGAAGCGGCGCTCGCCCGCGACGGCCTCTCCGTGGAGCGCGTTTTCCGAGCGGCGGCAGCCAGCGACGGGCTGCGAAGCCTCTCTGCCGAAGTGATCCTCGCCCTCGACGCGGCCTCGAAGCAGGGCGAGATTGCCGTCACCGTGGTGCACCAGACGAGGAGCGCTGCAGGCGGGCTCGACATCGTGGACGCGCCGCTCTTGCCGCTCTCGCCGGAGTTCCTCGCGGCGCTCGCCCGCCGCCCCTGGCCGACAGGGCGAAAGCCCATGCTGCCCGGCGTACCGTCGCGGATCTTTCGGAGCCTCGCCCGCCAGCACCTGGCGCTCAGCCTCTACGGGGCGGGCGCCCAGTCGCTCGCCGCAGAGCACGGCACCCGGCTTGCCTTGATGAGCCATGCGGAGAAGGAGCTTGAGCGCCGGCGGGACGAGATCGAAGCCGATCGAAGGCGGACCCGACAAGCGGGGATCACCGACGAATTGCTCGATATCCTGTCCGGGTTCGAGGCGATCGGGCCCGCCTTTTCCGCCCGGTAACCTTGGCGCTTCCGGCCGAGCGCGTGCGCTTGACGGCGGTCAATTCGCTCGCATGCGGATCGCCGACACTCGGGACGCTGAGCGGGCAAACCGCTCGGATATCCCCGTTCCAGTCGGAGAGTACCCATGAGCCCACAAGACACCGATCGGACGTCGCCGCTGCCGAGCCTTTTCGGCGCTACCAGCCCGTTCCGATCCTTCCAGGAAGAGATGGACCGTATGTTCCATGCCTTCTCAACGCCGCAGATGTCGTGGCGGAGCGCGGCGGTCCCCGCAACCGGCACGCTCGGCCTTCGGGTCGATATCGGCGAGACTGAGCGCGAAATCCATGTCGATGCCGATCTTCCCGGCGTGGCGGAGGAGGACGTGGAGGTCACGCTTGAGGACGACATCCTGCGGATCCGTGCCGAGAAGAAGACCGAAGCCGACACGACCGAGAAGAACATGCGGATCGTCGAGCGCTCCTACGGGGTGTTCGAGCGGGCAATCCGCATGCCCGCGGGCATCGATCCGGCGCAGGTCGCCGCGCGCTTCGAGAAGGGCGTGTTGTCGATCAAGCTGCCGAAGCCTGCCGAGGCCCCTGCCAGCGCAAAGCGGATCGCGATCGCAAAAAGCTCCTGAGGGAAAGGCACGGCCTATGTCGGAAGAGCCGGAGCCGAAGCTCATCCGCGACGACGTCGTCGTCTGTCGAGGGCCCGCGGACGCGCCCCACCCGCCGCAGCGTCTGGCTCTTCCCGCCAACCGGACCGTGGTCTGCAATCTATGTGGCCAATACTATCGCCGGGCATCGGATCGGCGGCAGATTACGGGCGCCCATTGGCCGAAAGCCGAGTGAGGCCCGGCCCCCACGGCCCTGGGCGCCGATCTTCGGGGCTCAGGCGGCGGATGCCTCGCTGCGCTCCGCCCCAAGGCGATAACGGCAGGCCCCCTCCATCGCGATCCTGCCGCAGCGCTTCAGACTGCCGAAGCAGCGGCTCACCGTCTCCAAGGTCATTCCCAGATGGTCGCCCAGATCCTTGCGGGTCATTGGCAGCTCGACGAAGCCGTCCTGCGTTTCGCCGAGCCGGGCGAACGCCTCCAAGAAGGCCTGCAACCGGTCGTCGGATTGCAGATATGAGAGCCAGACGAGGTGGCGCTCCCGCCGCGCGAACTGTTGGACGCAATGCCGGCGGAGCGCCTTGGCAATCCGCGGCTCAGCGATGAGCACGGCATCGAGGGTATCGGGCTTGAGGTACCGGGCCGCCACCGGCCCGATCGCTTCGGCGGTGAAGTGCCAGGTCTCGAGATCGGGAAAACCGAGCAGATCCCCCGGCCCGGCGAAATCGAAGATCTGCCGAAGGCCGTCTTCGGTATAGCTGCAACACCGGACAAAGCCCCGTTCAATGCGGTAGACGCGCTCGATGGGGCTCTCCTCGGACGCGATGGTCTTGTTCCGGGCAAATGAGCAGGGTGTGCCGCGGAGCGCGAAAAGCTCGGCGAGCGTCGCGGCCCGGCTGCCCGCAATGGGCCCCGTCGCTGCGCTCTGGGGCCGTTCCGTCCGGAGTGTGGTGTCCATGTTATCCTCCCGGCGCTGGTTTTCGATCTTGATCCGTCGCAGGAGGCCATGGCGCGGCTCGAGGGACCAGATGCGGTTAACCCTGCCCCCCGGAGCCCGATGCGCCGGCCCCGCCAGCCCATTTTCCGTGCGGCCGGGACGGTCAGCCGGCTCGCCCGGGCGTGTGGCCGGCCGCAATCGCGATCCGGACCAGATGGGCGAGGGTCTTCGCGCCGGTCTTCTGCATCACCCGCGCGCGGTGCATCTCGACTGTCTTCAGACTGATGCCGAGCCGGTGGGCGACGACTTTGTTGGCAAAGCCCGCGACGACTTCGTCCAGCACCTGGGTTTCGCGTGGGGTAAGCGTGTCGAGGAGCGCCCGCGCCTGTGGATCGGGAACCAGGCCGAGCGGGAGCGTCGAAAGCGCCTCGATCCGCTCGACGAGCGGCCGGTCATCGAAGGGTTTCTCGATGAAGTCCTGCGCGCCCCGTCGCATCGCTTCGACCGCGGTCGACACATCGCCATGCGCCGACATCATCAACACGGGCAGCGCGATGCCCCGCCGGCGAAGGTCGCTGATCAGGTCGAGACCGTCCATCTTTGGCATGCGCACGTCGAGCAGCAGGCAGTCGGGCGGAACTTCGAGACCGTCCGCGAGGAAGCTCTCGGCATCCGCGAATGCCGATGTCCGGTATCCCCAGCTGTCGAGAACCGCTTCGAGCGCATCGCGGACGGACGCATCGTCGTCGACAATCGCGATATGCTTGATCTGCCAGCTCACGGGCGCGCGATCGGCAGCGTGAAATGAAAATCGGCGCCGCCGGCCTCGTTCGCCTCGACCCAGATGCGCCCGCCATGGGACTGAATGATCGTCCGACAGACCGCGAGGCCGATGCCGAGCCCGGCGTCCTTGGTCGTCACGAACGGATCGAAAAGCCGCTCGGCGAGCTCGGGAGGGATGCCGGGCCCCGCATCGCCGATCGTGACCATCACGTCGTCGGACGGGGTGCGATCCGCGCGGATCCTCAGCTCGTCGACGGGATCGGCGATCTCGGTCGTGATGTGCACGTCGCCGTCGGGATCGTCGGCGATCGCTTCGGCGGCGTTGCGGACGAGGTTCACCACCACCTGCTGGATCTGCACGCGATCCGCATAGACGGGGGGCAGGTCTTCGGCGAGGTCGTAGCGCACGCGGAGCCTGCTGTAATCCGATCCCACGCGGCAGAGCGCAATCGCCTCTCGCACGAGGCCGTTTAAGTCTTCGGGGCGAAAATCGCCTTGCCCGCGGTCGACGAGCTTGCGCATTCGCCGGAGGATCTCGCCGGCGCGCTGAGCCTCCTCCGAGATACGGTCGAGCTGGACGCGGGCCTTGCCCGTCTCGGGCGGGTCGCGGTCCAGGATCCGCCCGGCCGCACGGGCAAAGCCTGTGATCGCCGCAAGCGGTTGGTTGAGTTCGTGCGCGAGCGCGGTCGACATCTCGCCGAGCGCCTGGATGCGGGAGACCCGATCGAGCATGCGTTGCAACCGGCGGGCCTTGCGCTCGGCCTCAACGCGGTCGGTCACGTCGCGAATAAATCCCGTAAATATATGTTGGTCGTTCGTCTTGAGCTCCCCGACGGCGAGCTCGGCGATGAAGGGCTCTCCGCTCCGGCGCATCGCACGCACCTCGCGTCCGATCCCGATGATGCGCCGTTCCCCGGTTTGCAGGTAATGCGCAAGATACTGATCGTGCCGGGCGCGGTGCGGCGTCGGCATCAGCATCCGCACATTCTGTCCGACGACCTCGTCGTCGGTGTAACCGAACATCCGTTCGGCGGCCGGGCTGAAGCTGAGGATCGAGCCTTGGTGGTCGATGGTGACGATCGCATCCGGCGCCGTCTGGATGACCACATCCAGAAGATTGCTGTCGATCCGGAGGCCGCGCGCCGCCTGTCGGGTCATCGCTTGGGTCCCTGCCGATCCCGCCTGGCCGTGCCGGCGAGCAAAGTCAGGGTAACACGGCCTTTGGCACGAGGCGAAGAGGTCCGTTCGGCGGCGGCCCGGTGTCAGCCCTTGGCGGAGTCGTCTTCGGCGGGCTTCATCGTCTCTTCGAGTTCGTGTTGCACGTCCTCGGCCGCCTCGCGCGCATGGTCGACGCCCATTCCCGCGAGCGTGCCCATTTCTTCTGCGTATTGCCGCGAGGCCGTCTCGACAAATTTTCCCCAAACCGCGACCAACTCCTGCGGCGACTTGCACGCGGCGAGCGCATGGACGGTCTCCCGATCATGCTTCAAGCGTCGATCGACAAACGCGGCGATCTCGCGGTTCACCAGCGCCAGCCGTTCGATGAAATGCTCCTGGGCTTCGGCCATCGCTCGCAATCCACTCTCGCCACCGACCATCAATTTGTTGACGTCGAAGTCCCGCAGGGCGGACCAGGCCGCATCGGCCGGGGCCCGCTCACTCGACGAATCGTTCATTTTCGCTCTCCTCGCAGTATAGCGCGTTCCGCCCGTAAGGATGCCGACGCGGCGCGCCGGCGGGTTGACGCGCGTCAACGACCCGGGACCGTCCGGTGTCTAGCGGAGACAGAACCAGACGAGGCCGGCCGCGAGCGCGATATTGATCGCCCACCAAAGCCGGACCGGCCGGGCTCCCTCAATTCTCAGCCGGCTAATCATACTCGAACCGCTCGCTGACAATGTTCCCACCCGGCACGCCGAGACCGTGGAGCGCCCGCTCGCAGGCGTCGATCATGCCCGCCGGTCCGCAAACCAACACGAGCCAGGACCGCATCTGAGGCGTGACGAGGCCGTCGAGCGTCGACCGGTCGATCTGGCCCACCCGTCCGGTCCAGCCCTCGCCGGGCGCGCTGAGGACATACTGCACGCGCGTCAGCCCGGACTGCGCCATGGCGTCGAGTTCGCCGCGATGGGCGATCTGCGCTTCGGTCCGGTTCCCGTAGACAAGGAGGCGCGGCCGCGGATCCCGGGTCGCCTCAAGTTCGCGAAGGATGCCGATCAGAGGCGCGAGCCCGACCCCGCCCGCGAGGAGCACGATCCCAGGATGGCTGCGGCCCCCCAGCGTGAGATGGCCATAGGGGCCGTCGATATGGGCCCGGGTGCCGATCGGGAGAGTTCCGAGCGTTTCGGTGAAATCGCCCAGCTCCTTGATCAGGAACCGCAATTCGCGACCTGCGGATGGGGCGGAGCTGATCGAGAACGGGTGTTCCTTCAGCGAGAAGGGCGAGGAACCGATATTGAGCCAGAGGAACTGACCGGCCTCGTAGCACAGGCCCGGATGCCCGACCGGCGCAAGGGTCACGTCCCAGGTCCGCTCGGCAACGCGCTCGAGACCCGCGAGGCGCCAGGGCTTCCTCGATCGGAGCGCAGGGCGGAGGAAATAGACCGTGCCGAGGCTCGCCAAAGCCGCGCCCGAGAGCCCAACCCAGAATGCGGCGATCACGGGGTCCGCCGCATAGCGCCCTGCCGTCAGGGCGTGATCGAGCACCAGGACGGCGATCGCCGCCGCGCCGAGCCCGTGCAGGAGCCGCCAGGTCTCGTAGCGCGCGGCGCCGTCCCTCCGAGCGATGGCGAGGCCGATCAGCGACGGCAACAGCAGAAAGGCGACGATCCCGCTCCAGAGGCTTTCCCAATCGAAGCTGATGACCGCCCGGCGCGTCGGGTCCCAAGGCAGCGGCGCTGCCATCGGTGCCCGGTACAAGAACGGATGGGCGAGCGCGAGGAAGAGCGCCGTCCGGGCGAGCAGCTGATGGAGGCGCATGGTCGTGTCCATCCCGGCCCGGCGCGACACGATCCGAAAGCGCCCCGACCAGAGGAACTCGGCGAGGATCATCGCAAAGGCCACCATGCCCGCGCCGCTGGCGAGTTCGTCCATCCAGCCGCGCGGCTCGGCGAACCGCAGCGCCGACAGCCCGAGGGGCAGCAAGCAAAGACAGAGATAGACCGTGACGAGGAGAGCGACGGGCATGGGGGCTCGGATGTCTGCGGACGGAGCCAGATCTTGCCCCGGCCGCGCGGGCCGCGTTTTGACGCCCGTCATGGGGTCGACCATCGGAGAGCGTTGCGGTGCGGTTTGCCCGGCGGCGGGCTGAGCGGCGCGTCGGCCGGGCGCGATAATGGCGTCCGATTGGGGCAAGGCCGCCTGGATCCGTGTCGGCCGCCGATGCGGTTCGTGGCGGTGAAGGCGGTGGCGCGGCCCAACCTATGTTCGTCGCACCTAGTGCGGGGCCGGCCGGTGGCGCAGCGTCCCGCGCCGGTCAACCATACGTTCGGCCTTCCGGGCGAGCACGGGGGCCGAGTGCGGGGCCAAATCCGGGATCATCCACCCGACCGGGGCGGCGCTCGACGCCGGCTTCGGAAATGCCGCGCAGGTCCGCTCGGCCCGCGAGGTAGATAGGGGCGCCCAGCGTCGTAGAAGGATGCGCATCTGGCGAAGCCGGAGGAGACGCCGATGCTCGTATCCGCGCTGAAGCGCACACTGCCGGCCGTCACCGATTTCCTGAGGCCGCTGAGCTATTCCCCGGCGATCGTCTCGGATACCGGAACCGAGCTGACCTCGAACGCGATGCTGGCCTGGAGCGAAGAGCGGAGCGTCGCCTGGGCGTACATCCAGCCGGGCAAGCCGGTGCGAGACACGTTTTCGCGGAGAGCTTAAACGGGCGACGTCGCGACGAGCTCCTGAACCAAACGCTGTTCCGCTCGATCGGCCACGCCCGAGATGTTCTCGGCGCCTGGCGGGAGGACCACAACTGCGAGCGGCCACACTCGCGCTTGGGCTGGCTGACACCGGCGGAATGGGCCGCCAGACGACGCGAAGATACCGAAAAAGCAGACCGCCGGCTTCCAGTTTTGGCTGGATGAGAAACGGAGGTCACGTCACCCAGAGGCCGATCGGGGGCCCCGCCCTCCGCGCTCGCTGCTCAGTCGGCTAGGGGTCGCTCGCACGCTCGACCTCGAACTGGAGCGCATCGAGGACCGTGTCATAACGCTCCAACAGGTCCAGGCGGTCGCGGCCGCCGAGATAGGCGTTGGCAAGCTCGAAGCTGTAGCTGTCCTGAAAGCCCATTTCGCCGAGGCGCTGACCCTTCGTGACCTCGAGTTTGACGCGCGTGTCGGGCTGGCGGGCCTTCAGCCGGTCGAGCGCCCGCTGGTTCGGCACATGCGTGATCCGGCCCGCCTCGTGCGTCCGGCAGAAGAAGTGACCGGCGACGTTCCAGGCACCGTTGCGGCCGAGGGTGCGCGGCTTCCGCCCAAGCGCAAGATCCACGACGATCGAGAAATGCGACGTCCCGTGCACCTTGTGGAAGAGATCCGCATGGCTCTGCGAGGCGCGCGGATTGATCTCGAGCAACCACACAGCATCGTTGGACTGGTCGTAGAAAAACTCGGCATTGAACGGCCCATGGTCGTAGCCGAACTGCTGGATCACCGAGCGGCAGATATCCATCATCCGGTGCTGGACTTCGAGCGGCATCAGGGACGGGTATTCATAGCGCGCGAAGGAGGAACTGCCGGGCTCGCGGATCGAGTCGACGACACCGTAGAGCGTGACTTTCCCGTCGAATGCATAGCCCTCGACCGTGCACTGCGCGCCGCCGATGGTCGATTCCGCTATGAATGTGCTGGGCGAGCTGGCGAACTCGTCCGGCATGCCATAGGCGCGCATCATGCGCAGGAACGGATCGGTGATCTTTGGCCCCTCGGCGCGGCAGGTCTCCATGATGTCGTTGAATTGGCGCTCGTCGGAGATCTGGTGGGCCAGATAAGACCGGAAGGACTTCACCGGCTTGATCCAGAACGGCGGCATCAGTTCGATCTTGGCATAGGCCGCGTCGTCCTTCGGATCGAAGGCGCGAAAGATCGGGATATTGTCGCCGGCGACCTTCGCCTGCTCCATGCGGCTCCAGTACTTGTGTTCGCATTTCAGGAGCGCCTCGAGGCTCGGCCCCGGCAGGCCGAAGCGTTCGGCGAGGATCGAAGCGATGATCGTGCCGGGAAAGTCGAAGAAGCTGGCAACGCCGGCCGGGCCGCCGGGCGCTTCGGCCATGCGGCTGGCGGCGAGCTCGACCAGGGCCGGAATGTCGACATCGGGCTCGTCGCGCATCTCGGCCAGCGTCAGCGCCGCGCGAAAGTCGCATTCCGCCGCTTGCGGCAGCCCCTGCAGCGTCTCGGTGTTAAAATCGTCGAGCCCAACGAAGAACACCTGCTTTTTGTCGGTCATGTCGCGTCTCCCTGCGTGCGTGCGGGTGGGTTCGCTCCACGCCCTACACGAGATCGCGCGGGATTTCCTCGTCCCAACTGCGAGAAAAAATCCGCGCGTCGCCCTCGTAGGCGTCGAGCGTCGCGCGGATCTGGAAGTCGGTCTCCGTGGCCGTCAGCGTGGTGTGCGTGCGGGTGAGCACGGTCCAGGCGCCGCGCCTGAACGTCCGGTCCTGGGAGACCTCGCCGCGCAGGCTCGCATAATCGTTGCCGACATAGCTGTAGGTCTCGCGTGCCGTGCGGCCGATCTCGAGCCCCGTCTCGTCGAGCACATAGCGCGCGTCGTTGTTCACGACGTCGAGCGCCACCCGGTTGGTGCTGAGGTCGAAATTCACCGCCCAGCGCCGCTCGGCCGGGGCGAGCAGCGTGGTCGCCGGCGCCGGCGCCATTTGCGGCGGGCCGAAGGGGCGGAGCGCTGCATCCTCGGCCCGCGTCGGGCGCACAGGCAGCAAGAGCCGGCATCCGGCCGGGGACAGCGTCAGCTTCGCAGGGCGCGGCGAGGGCCAGGCGAGCGGCCAGTACGAACTCGACACCGCAAGTCTGATCCGGTGACCGGCCTCGAAGCGCTGGGCGATGTGGTTGAGCGGCAGCTCGACGGTGTAGACGCGGCCGGGCTCGAGCGGTGTCGGCGTCTCGTGGCTGTCGCGATGGGTGAGGTTGAGGACCCCGAAGCTGACCCTTGTGGAGCGATCTTCCGGCGAGACATCGCAGAGCCTGAGCGCCACCATCGCGACCGGCCGGTCGGCGGCAATCCGCAGGCGCACGCGCGGGGCGCCTAGGATCTCCATGGGCGTCTCCAGCGGCTCTGTGTCGAAGAGCAACGCGCCGCCGTCCTCTTGGCGCTGGTCCCAGGGCAGGTCGGTCTCCTCCGCATAAGAGCACCACTTGCCCGCGAAAAGCCCGACGCCGAGGGGGCTGCGGATTGAGAGCGTCGCCGCGTCCTCGGTCGGCCGGTCTTCGGGCGCGTCGGTCCGGGAGAGCGTGCCCGCGCCGAGCGCCCAGCCTTGCTCGACGATCCGCGGCGAGGGCCATTCGGGTTCCGCGATCCAGCGCCCGGGGCTCGTCGGCGTGAGCGGCGAGGAGGCATCCATCAGCCAGGCCCTGACCCGCGGCTCGTCCTCCACCCGGTTCTCGATCCCGCCGAGCCAGCGATCCCACCAGTCGAGACACTCGCCGAGGAAGTCGATCGCGGGTCCGGGCCCGCCGGTGTGGGGATAGCGGTGACCCCAGGAGCCGACGATCGCTCGGCGCGGCACGTCGAGATGCTCCATCATCCGGAAGATCGGGTTGGTATAGCCGTCGCGCCAACCGCCGACCGCCATGACCGGCACCTCTATCGCCGCGTAATTCTCGCTGATCGAGCCTTGCTTCCAATAGGCATCGCGATGCTGATGGCTGAGCCAGGTCTTCAGCCACAGATCGCCCGCCTCAAGCCGTTCGCGCCAGATCGCCCGCCAATCTTCGCCCACGACCTGCGGATCGGGCGGGCAGCTGTTAAAGGCGAACATGTTGGACGCCCAGGAGAGATTGTCGGTCAGCAGGCAGCCGCCCATGTAGTGGACATCGTCGCCATAGCGTTCGTCGGACGAACAGACCGTGACGACGGCGCCGAGTTCCGGCGGGCGCAGCGCCGCGATTTGCAGCCCGTTGAAGCCGCCCCAAGAAAGGCCGAAGAGCCCGACCTTGCCGATGCACCAGTCCTGTGCCGCGATCCAACGCAGGATCGCCAGCCCGTCCAGCATCTCGCGCGGTAGATATTCGTCTTCGAGCACCCCGGCACTGTCGCCCGAGCCGCGCATGTCGACGCGGATCGCCGCATAGCCATGGGCTGCGAAATGCGCGTGGACTTGGTGGTCGCGGACCGCCTTGTTGTCGCCGCGGCGGTACGGAATGTATTCCAAGACCGCAGGGACGGGCCGGGTGCGCGCATCGGCCGGCAGCCAAATCTTGGCCGCGAGCCGGCAGCCGTCGTCCATCTCGATCCAGACCGGGTCGAGCACCGTCACCTCAGCCGTAGGGGTCGTTCGCATCCGGATCGTCATGGGCCTCATCCTGAAAGCTTGTGTCGCCGGGCCGGCCGGCGCGCTCCCACTTTCGACGACATCCGGCGCGGAGACGCAACCGTCCTGCTCGGAACCGGCGCCATGGCGTGATCTCGGCGCGCCGGGACCGCGCTCTTGCCCGCACGCGCGGCGACGACGGACACCAATCCATAGTGGCCTTGTCCTCTGGATCAGGGCCGCGCTGAGCTGGAATTCTCCGGTTGGTTGGTTGCGGTGAGCGCCGGCGCTCAGCCCGCAAAAGGCGCAACTGACGGCGCGGCGGTGGTACCCAGAAACTCGATTGGGTCGCCATTGCCGATCGATCTGGTGCCGACAGTCTGCCTCCTCGCCGAGTTTCGTTGTTCTGCAAGCTCGCATGGTGCCACGTTGCAAAAGAGCGAATTGGGCACATGCGGTCTTCGGTGGCCTCCCATGCGGCAAGCAGCTTGGCGGTCTGCGGAAGCGATGAGACGAGGGTCTCGTTCACGCCGTCGTCGCTGAGCCGGCCGATGATACCGCGCAGCGACGGGCGCGACGGGTCGGTCTGCCGGGGCGATACAATATCCGCAAGATCGATCTGTCCGGCACGATGGCACGATGCCCAGCGCCCCCGCCCGCCGCGAGACCGGATGGGCGGTCGTCGGACCCCGCATCGCGGGAGGCCGGGTGCCGTGCCCGCGGGGGTCGGAGGGCTGCCCCGGACACCGGGCACTGCCGACTAGGGCGACGCGATCAGATGATTGCCGCGCGCACCTTGGCAGAGACCCATTCGCTCACCAGCACCGTCGCGAAGATCAGAAGCAAGATCACCGTCACTTGCGGCCAGGCGAGCGTGTTGAGCGAGCCCTGGAGCTGGAGCCCGATGCCGCCCGCGCCGACGAGCCCGAGGACCGTGCTCTCGCGGATGTTGATGTCCCAGCGAAAGACCGAAATCGCCCAAAAGGACGGCGCGACCTGGGGCCAGATCCCATAGGTCAGCACGGCCCCCGGTCCGGCACCGGTCGCCTCGATCGCCTCGGTCTGGGCGCGGTCGGTCTCTTCGATCGCCTCGTAGAGCAGCTTGCCGACGAAGCCGATCGAGCGGAGCGCGATGGCGATGACGCCCGCCAAGAGGCCCGGGCCCACCACCGAGACCAGCAACAGCGCCCAGATCAGCGAGTTGATAGAGCGCGACGCGACAATCACGAAGAGGGCGACAGGGCGGAGAATTGCGACGCTCGGCGTCGTGTTGCGCGCGGCAAGGAAGGCGACCGGGGTCGCAATCGCCACTCCGAGCACCGTGCCGAGGGTCGCGATGTTGATCGTATCCCAGAGCGGCTGCCAGAGCTCGGGCAGGTATTCCCACCGGGGCGGCACCATGCGGCTGCCGATATCCGCGGCCTGGCGCGGTGCGTCGTAGACAAAGGCCCATATGGTGGATGCCGTCATCAGCTCCCAGCACCAGAGCGCCAGGGCGACGACGGCGAACCATCCGGCCCAGAGCAGCAGCGCACCGCGCGGCGTGCGCAGGCGCCACTCGGGCCCGGACGGGGTCTCGCGCACCGCCATCACTGCACCATCCGGCGGATATGGCCCGAGGCGTATTCGGCAGCCATCACGATCCCGATGATGATGAGCAGGATCGCGCCCGCGCTGTCGTACTCGTAGCGGTCGATCGCGGTGTTGAGCGTCGCGCCGATCCCGCCGGCGCCGACGATCCCGATTACGGCGCTCTCGCGGAAATTGATGTCGAGGCGATAGAGCGAGAGCCCGATCAGCCGGGGCATCACCTGGGGCTGCACGCCGTAATTGACCACCTGCCACCAAGAGGCCCCGGTCGCGCGGATCGCCTCCGCCTGGGCTGGGTCGATCTCCTCGATATTCTCGGCGAGCAGCTTGCCGAGGAACCCGATGGTGGCGAAGGCGAGCGTCAGGAACCCGGCGAACGGCCCGAAGCCGAACATCGCAACGAAGAAGATCGCGATGATGATCTCCTGCAGCGAGCGGCTGACGGCGATAATCCCTCGGCAGAGATAATAAATCGGCAGGGGCGCGATGTTGCGCGCGGCGCCCACGCCGATCGGCACCGAGAGCAGGATCCCGAGGATCGTCGACGTCACCGTCATGGTGAGGCTTTCGATCAGCCCCTCGCTGATGTCGCGCCAGCGGCTCGTAAAGTCCGGCGCGAGGAAGCCCTCGACAAAGCGCCAGCCGCGGTCGAGCCCCTCCCACACGCGCACCCAATTGACCTCGAGCGTCGAGATCGCGAGGGCGAGATAGACCACGATCCCCACTTGCACGGTCCGGCGGATCACCGGGTTGCGGATCAGCTGCGGGGGACGTCGCCAGGTGGTCGGATAGGCGCTCATGCAATCCCCGACATGCGCTCGGTCTCGTCTCGCTCTGCGGCGGCGTCCTCCTCCGCGGCGCGACGCATGGCGGTCCAGTCCTCCTCGCCGTAGATCCGGGTCAGGGCATCGGTGTCGAGCGTGTCGGGCGGGCCGTCGAAGACCACCTCGCCCGCGCGCAGGCCGATGATGCGCTCGGCGAATTGCTGGGCCAGGACCACGTCGTGGATATTGATGATCGCCGGTAGCCCGCGCTCGGCGCAGACTTCGGTGATGAGGCGCATGATTTGGCGCGATGTCTTGGGATCGAGCGACGCCGTCGGCTCGTCCACCAGCAGCAGCTCTGGGTCCTGCGCGAGCGCGCGGGCGATGCCGACGCGCTGACGCTGCCCGCCCGAGAGCGCATCGGCGCGGCTGTCGGCCCGGCCGTCGAGGCCCACGCGTTCGAGCAATCGGAACGCGTTGGCGATATCGTCTGGCGGAAAGCGGCGCAGGAAACTGCGCCAGAACGGCAGATAACCGAGCCGCCCGGAGAGGACGTTTTCCATCACGGTCAGCCGCTCGACGAGGGCGTATTCCTGGAAGATCATGCCGATCCGCCGGCGTTGGCGGCGCAGCGCCGATTTCGAGAGCGTGGTGAGATCCAGATCGCCCAATAAGATGTGCCCGGACGTTGGTTCCACCAGGCGGTTGATGCAGCGGATCAGCGTGGACTTGCCCGCACCCGACGGCCCGATCAGTCCGACCACTTGGCCTTTGGGGACCTGGAACGAGACGCCGTGCAGCGCCTTGTCGCCCGAACGATAGGTCTTGGTCAGCGTGTCGACGCGCAGCATGGGCTCCTCCAATGCGAAAGGGCGCGGGACGTTTCCGCGCCCCGCGCCCCCGGTATCGCCTGCCTCGGGCTTATTGGCAGTCGTAGGACACGTTGTTGGCGGCGTCGATCTTGCGGATCACGTCCCAGTCTTCCTTGAAGGTGATCTCGATGAACTGCTCTTCGCCGTTTTTGCCGAATTCCTCGGCGAGGCCGGTGCCCTCCCACTCGAAGCTGAAGAAGGCCTCGCGGATCTTCTCCTGCAGCTCCGGCGTCAGGTTATAGACCGTACCGTAGCCCGTGGTCGGGAAGGTCTGAGAGGTGTAGAGGATTTCGAACTGGTCCTCGGAAACCACGCCACGATCGATCATCCGCTTTTTGACCGAGTTGGCGACCGTGGCGACCTCGTAGTCCTTGTTGGCGACGCCGAGGATCGAGTTGTCGTGCTTGCCCGAAAACTGAGTTTCGTAGTCTTCGCCTGAGATCAGGCCGAACTCCGCCTTCATTAGCGCGGTCGGCGCCTTGAAGCCCGAGTTCGAGGTCTCAGAGGTGTGCGTCAGTGTGCGGCCCTTGATATCGGCGACTTCGGTGATCTCGGAGCCGGGATAGGTGATCACTTCCATCTCGTAGCCGAAGGAGCCGTCGTTTCCGGCCATCATGGCGAAGGGCCGGAAGCCCGCGCAGGCCACGGCGATCGGGTTCGAGCCAGTGTTGAAGCCGGCGCCGTGCAGACGCCCGGCGCGCATCGCCTCTATCTGGGCAGCGTTCGACTGGACCGGGAAGAACTGGACGTCCTTGCCGGTCACCTCGGCCATGTGGTCGAGAAACTCGGCCCAGACCTCGCGGTAAACCGACGGATCCTCGACGGGCGTGTAGGCGAAGATGAGCGTATCCGGGTCGATCTGCTCCGCGGCATCCGTGGGGATGTCGGCGACGAGATCGCCGTCGCTGTCCGTGTAGCGCTCACCGAGCTTGAATTCGGCCATGGCCGGTCCGGCGAGGCCGAGCGTGGCGAGGGCGGCGAGCGCCGCAAGCGTGGTGGAAAGACGGGTCATCGGGCGACTCCCTTTCTTGGTGAATTGCGGTGCATTTAACGCAACTTCGCGTCAGTTTGGTGACGTTGCCGATCCCTCTCGCCCGCGTCACCGGTCCAATGGCGCGGGCGTGAGGGATCATTCGGCTCGTCGAGCCGATTGGCAACATGCCACCCGCTGAGGCTGAGGCGCGGTTTAGCGAGAAGTTGGAAAGGCGCCCGGTGGCAGCCTTGAGGCTTGCACGAAACGGCCTCCGGCAAACCCGGCGTGGTTCACTGGATCAGTCACGCCGATGCTGGATCAAATGGCTGAACGGCTTTCGGTTGCGCTCCGGCAGAAACCTGGCTGGGGCTTGCGTGCCACTGCCGATCGGGCAGCAGGCGGGTTATCGCCTCGTACTGGCTCAGAAAGACCTCGCCATTGAGATGGTCGAGAAAGTCGGTTCTCAGCAGTCGGTCCATCACCGGACCTTTCACCTCGGACAGATGGAAGCCCACGCCGATATCCTTCAGGCGCTGGTTGATGGCTTCGAGGCTCTCGAGCGCGGAGAAATCGATCTCGTTCACGGCGGAGCACATGATGACGACGTGCTCGATGGGGCAGTCCTCGGCAACGCGCTCCTGAATGAGATCCTCGAGAAAGCGCGCATTCGCGAAGAAAAGGCTCTCGTCGACGCGGAGGTTGAGCATCGACGGGTCGGTCAGGACGTCGTGACGGTGGATGTTGCGGAAGTGCTGGGTGCCCGGAACGAGACCCACCTCGGCGACATGGGGACGCGACGTCTTGTAGAGGTGGAGCGCGATGGAGAGGATCACGCCCGCAGAGACACCTGCTTCGACGCCGAGACCGAGCGTCAGCAGTATAGTTGCGAGAACCGCGGCGAAATCGGCCTTCGAATAGGCGTAGCTGCGGCGCAGGATGGAAAAATCCACAAGGCTCAGCACCGCGACGATGATGGTCGCCGCAAGCGTCGCCTTCGGCAGAAAGTAGACGAGCGGCGTGAGGGCGACGGCCGCAACGGTTAGGCCCACGGCGGTGAACGCGCCGGCGGCCGGGGTCTCGGCGCCCGCATCGAAGTTGACGACCGAGCGCGCGAAGCCGCCGGTGACCGGATAGCCGCCGGTGAAGGCTGCGCCCAGGTTGGCGGCGCCAAGGCCGATAAGCTCCTGGTTCGGGTCGATCCGCTGGCGCTTCTTGGCGGCCAGGGTCTGGGCGACGGAGACGGACTCGACAAACCCGATGATCGAGATGAGGCAAGCCGGCACGATAAGCGCCTCGATCACGGCCCAAGGCGCGGCTGGCAGGGTGAAGGGCGGCAGGCTCTGCGGTACCGCGCCGACGATCTGCACGCCGGTTCCGTCGAGCCCGGCCCCCGCCACCAAGGCGGTTGTCACAACGACGGCCGCGACAGGGCCGGCCTTGGTCAGGATATCGGCGAGAAGCGCCGGCACGCCGAGCCTGCCGAGCACGGGCTTAAGCCCCTTGCGCACCCAGAACAGGAAAGCGGTTGCCGCGGCCCCGATCGCCAATGTGACGAGATGGGCCTCGCCCAACGCGCCCAGGAGGCCGCCCGCGATGTCGACCAGCGTATGGCCTTGGACGTCGATGCCAAGGATATGCTTCAGCTGGCTGAACGCGATCAGCATGCCCGACGCGGTGATGAAGCCGGCAATCACCGGGTGGCTGAGGAAGTTGGCCAGAAAGCCGAGCCGCATAAGGCCCATGGTGAGCAGCATGGCGCCCGAGAGGCCGGCCAGAGCGAGTGCCGCCATGGCATAGCCCGCCGTCCCTTGCTCGGCGACCTCACCGACGGCGGCCGCGGTCATCAGCGATATCACGGCCACGGGTCCCACCGCGAGCGCCCGGGACGTGCCGAAGACGGCGTAGAGCAAGATCGGCAGGATCGACGCATAGATGCCCGCCTCCGGCGGCAGGCCCGCCAGCAGCGCATAGGCCAGCGATTGCGGGATCAGCATGATCGTGACGATCACCGCCGCGATCAGGTCATTGGAAAGCGCCTTGCGCGTGTAGCTTCGGCCCCAGTCCAGGATCGGGATAGAGCGGGTGAGAAGGGGCGGCATGCGGCACCATGATTTTAAGAATGACGGGCGGAGACGACGATCCGCCCGCCAGTTGCGGGCCCAGGGAGAGAAGCCCGTGTCAGGCCGGCGAGACGGAGAGCTTCTCGGGTTTCGCCATCCATTCCTTGCCGCGCAGCATCGCCTTCCAGTAGATCGGCGGCAGCACTGTTTCCTTCAGAAACCAAGCGAGCCGGCTGGGCTGCGTGCCGTCGATCAGCACCTTGGGGAAGCTCGGCAGCAGCGTGCCGCCATAGCCGAACTCGGCCAGCACGATCTTGCCGCGCTCGACCGTGAGCGGGCAGGAGCCGTAGCCATCATACATCGCTTGCGGCGAGCGGCCCGCGATGTCGGCGACGATGTTCTCGGCCACCACCGGCGCCTGTTTGCGCGCGGCCGCCGCCGTCTTGGCGTTGGGCGCATTCATGACGTCGCCGAGCGACCAGACGTTCTCATAGGCCTTGTGGCGCAGGGTCGACCGATCGACATCGACCCAGCCGGCGGCGTCGGCCAGCGGTGAGACCCGGATGAAGTCGGGCGCAGTCTGCGGCGGGCAGACATGGATCATGTCGAAGCCCATCTCGATGCGCTCGGGCGCCGTGTCGGGCTTTTTGATCTCGAAGGTGGCGGTCTTGGCCGGTCCGTCGATGGCGACGAGATTGTGGAAGAAGTTCAGCGTCGCACCGTACTTGTCCATGTACCTCTGGAGCGCTGGGACATAGTCCTTGACGCCGAAGAGCACGCCGCCCGCGTTGCAGAAATGGATGTCGATGTCCTTGAGCACGCCCGCGCGGTACCAGTGATCGCCCGAGAGATAGAGCGCCTTCTGCGGCGCGCCGGCGCATTTGATGGGCATCGGCGGCTGCGTGAAGAGCGCCCGGCCACCGCGCATGCCCTTCACCAGCTGCCAGGTGTAGGGCGCGAGATCGTAACGGTAATTCGAGGTCACCCCGTTGCGCCCGAGCGTTTCCTCGAGGCCCTCGACCGCTCCCCAGTCGAGCTTGAGGCCCGGGCAGACAATCAGCCGGTCGTATTTCACCACCCGGCAGCCATCGAGGATGACGGCGTTGTCGGCCGGCTCGAAGGCGGCGACCGCGGCCTTGATCCAGTGCACGCCGGTGGGAATGAGGCTGCCCATGGTCTTGGCGGTCGTTGCCGCCTCGAAGATGCCGCCGCCGACCATGGTCCAGCCGGGCTGGTAGTAGTGGATATCGGCCGGGTCGATGATGGCGATCTCTAGATCGCGTTTGCGCTTGGAGAGGCTTGCGGCGACCGAGATCCCGGCCGCGCCCGCACCGACGATCACCACGTCGAACTTTGCATCGCCCGTGTCCGTCGGCGTCTTGCCGCCGTTGGCGATCCGCCGCGCGACCCCGTTCATATCGTAGCCCGCGGCCTTGGTCGCGCCGAGGATCTCGGCCATCGGGCGCGTCTTTGCTTCCGAGAGCGACCAGAGCGTCGCCGAGCGCATGCCCGAGCGGCAATAGGCGAGGACCGGTCCGGGCAAGTCCCGAAGGGCCGTGCCGAAGGCCGTGGCATCGGCGTCCTGCACCTTGCCGGTCGTCACGGGCAGGTAGCGCGTCTCGAGCCCCGCCGCCCGCGCTGCCCGGTCGATCTCCTCATGGGTGGGCTGGTCGGCGCCCTCGCCGTCCGGCCGGTTGCAGATGATGGCCCGGAAGCCGGCGGCTTTGATGGCGGCAATATCGCCCGGCGCGATCTGCGGGCTGACCGAGAGCGCGGGCGTGATGGTCTTGATATCCATGGAGTTCCCTTTTGCTTCGATGCTGCGCGTGTCCCCATCCCGCAGCAGGCCGAAGCCTGCCGCGCGATCCGGGCTCGGCGGTCAGAGCTTGTTGACCGGCACCTTCAACATCGGGTCTCCCTGAGCGTCGCGCGGCACTTCGCCGGCGCGCATGTTCACTTGGAGCGAGGGGATGATTAGCTTCGGCATGTCGAGTTGGGCGTCGCGCTCCGTGCGGAACTTGATGAACTCGTCCCGGGTCTTGCCGCCGCCGACATGGATGTTGGTGGCTTTCTCCTCTGCAACCGTGGTCTCCCACGCAATGTCGCGGCCGCCCGGACCGTAGTCGTGGCACATGAAGAGGCGCATCTCGTCCGGCAGGGCCAGTACCTTCTGAATGCTGTCGTAGAGCGTGCCGGCATCGCCGCCTGGGAAATCGGCGCGCGCCGAACCCCCATCCGGCATGAAGAGCGTGTCGCCGACAAAGGCCGCGTCGCCCATCACATGCACCATGCAGGCGGGCGTGTGGCCCGGCGTGTAGATGGCGAAGCACGTCATCTCGCCGACCCTATAGGTGTCGCCGTCCTCGAACAGCGCATCGAACTGGGAGCCGTCGCGCTGGAACTCGGTGCCCTCGTTGAAGATCTTGCCGAAGGTCTCCTGCACCACCTGGATCTTCGAGCCGACGCCGATCTTTCCGCCCAGCTTTTCTTGGATGTAGGGTGCCGCTGAGAGGTGATCGGCGTGCACATGGGTCTCGATGATCCATTCGAGCTCAAGACCCCGCTCGCGGATCTCGGCGATCAAAGCATCGGCGTGATCGTAAGTGATCCGGCCGGCAGCGTAGTCGATGTCCATGACGCTGTCGACGATGGCACAAGCATTCGACGCCGGGTCCTTCACGATGTAGGTGATCGTGTTGGTGGCCTCGTCGAAATGAGCGCTCACATCGGGGCGGATCTGCATGTTGATCGGGTACGCGGTCGTCGGGGTGTCTTTGTTATCGAGCATTGTTTCCTCCATGTTTTTTGAGACGTTATTCAGGTGCGTGCGGGGCGCCGGCCGGCGCCCAGGCCGCGTTTCAATAGCCGTGTGAGGACGCTCCCCCCGGCCCTTGCGGCCACGCAGATAAAAAACACGCGCCGTCGCCGGGGGCGCCCCGG
>JBHJGX010000134.1:0-18952 GCA_050331395.1 Paracoccaceae bacterium | reverse complement strand
CCTGAGCAGGCGGCGGCGCGGCTCCAGCCGCCCGACCACTGGCCGGCGGACTTCCTCTGCGCGGTTCTGTTGCTCTGGGGGGAGGGGCCGTCGCGCGCGGTCGGCGGGCCGGACGCGGCGAAGGCCTCTTGGACGCAGCTTGCGGCGACGGCCGAGGCGGGTGCGCGACAGATCACGGTGGCCGACGCAACCGGCTGGGAGGTGGGTGACCGGATTGCCATCGCGTCGGCCGATTTCGAGATGGATCAGGCCGAAGAGGCCGTGATCACGGCGATTTCGGCGCGCACCCTGACCCTCGATCGCCCCCTCGCCTGGACGCATTTCGGCGAGATTCAGACCTATTCGAACGGCGAGCGCGCTTGGGACTTGGACAGCCGCGCAGAGGTCGCGCTTTTGTCGCGAAACGTCACCATCCGTGGCGATGGGGACAGTCCGGAGAATGGCATCGGCGGCCACATCATGGCGATGGCGGGCGCCGAGATGCGGCTCTCGGGGGTCGAACTGGTTCATATGGGCCAAGCGGGCGCGCTCGGGCGCTATCCGGTGCACTGGCACATGCTTGGAGATGCGGTGGGCCAGTTCATCGAAGACGCCTCCATCCATCATTCCTTTAACCGGGCGGTCACGATCCACGGGACGGGCGGCGTCCGCGTCTCCGATACGGTTGCTTACGACGTGATCGGGCACGCCTACTTCCTCGAGGACGGTTTGGAAACCGGGAACCTCTTCGAACGGAATCTCGGCTTCGTCACCCGCGCGGCCGATCCGGACGCGGCCACCACGCCGACCGATGCGAGCCATGTCTCCACGTTCTGGATTACCAACCCGTCCAACGATTTCATCGGCAACAGGGCGGCCGGATCGGACCATGGCGGGTTCTGGTTCGCGCTGCCCGAGCGTGTGCTCGGGCTTTCCGCCCACACCTCGGATGGGATCGACATGTCCCCAGCGCACATGCCGCTCGGGCTTTTCTATCAGAACACCGGTCATTCTAATGCCTTTGCCAACCTCGCTTTCGACGGACAGGCCGATCCGGTAACGGGAAGGTTTGTAGAGACGGAGTATCGCCCCGATGAGGTGCCGAAGATCCGTGATTTCACCTCCTACAAATCGGGAGACCGGGCGATCTGGATCCGTGCGACCGCCATGGATCTCCACAATGTCAAATCTGCCGACAACGCCCGCGCCACGTTCTTCTCCTATAACCAAACGATGTACGATAGCTTAATTGTCGGCAGGTCGGCGAACATCGGCACCCCGGAAACGCCGTCCGAGATCGCCGCCGGGCGGTCGTTGCCCGACCCGTTCAACGGCCGCTATTTTCGCGGTCACTCCATCTATGACGGGCCGTCCGGCCTCGTGCGCGTGCACTTCGCAGGCTTCCAAGACGCCGACGCGGCTTTTCAAACCAACGGGGCGGCACAGAAAAGCCCTGCGCATTTTGTCACCGGCATCACATTCGACGATGTGACTGAGGCGGGTCGGGTCGATTTCTCGCCGACGCCGTGGGTCGAATATTTGTGGTCGTCGGGGCTTCGCGATTTGGATGGGTCGCTGACCGGGATCGCGGGGGCTACGGTTCTGCCGATTTTAGCGACGTCTTCGGGGGGTGAGAGCCGGTTTAACGTTGCCGACGGTCTCCGACGGGACGACTGGGGCGCGTGGATCGACCCGGACACCGCTTATGGGCTCCTCCGCGCCGACACTGACCTGTCGCCAGGTCAGGCCGATCAGGTCCTCTGGCAGCGGTCGGACGGGGAGACCATCCGATCTGCAGGTAGTTTCTCTACCTATCACCAGACAAATATCGCACTGGACACGGATCTGACCTATCGGTTGCAATATCACGCGCTGCCCGGGCAGCTCACGTTATCGCTCAGGTTTGCCGGTGCTGGTGAGTCGGCAATCATCGAAATCCCGAGCTTGCCAACCGAGATCGGCGTGCTTGGCGCGGCGTGGGCCACGTCCCGATCGGAACTCGAAGCCGCAGAGACTACAACGGTTTGGCGTGACGGTCAGAGCCTCTGGGTCAAACTCGTCGCCGAAACTGATGAAGTCGATCCGCGGTTCGTCCCGAATAGCCGGCTGCCCGAAGCCACGGCCCGACGCCACACCGCCGGGATCTTCGTGGATATGGGCGGTGCCCGCGCGCCGGTGATCGCCGATTTCGCAACGCCGCCCCCTGCGGCGCTCGACCCACATCGCGCCCATCTTGAAATGGCAGCGAGTGGCCAATCGATCGGTTGGCAAGTTCTCGACAATGGCGACGCGATGAGCGGTCACGCGGATTTCAGCGTGCCGATTGATCGGTCAGATTGGACCGGATACGGCCACCTCCGGGTGGAAGGCACCGCCAACGGGTCTGCCGTGGAGGTGCTTCTGGAGGACGCCTCCGAGGGTCTGGTAGCGCTCGGGCGCCTCGGTGCAGGCACGACCGCGCTCGACCTCTCCAACCTGCCGACGACGGCAAAGGACGAGGTCGATCGCGTGATCTTCCGAACCGCCGAGCCCGTGGCGGGCGAGCCCGCCGAAATCGCGCTTTTCGCCGTCACGCTCGACGCGGCAGACCTGATAACCGTTCCTGTGGTGATCGGGGCGCCGGCCCGCGCGGGCGAGACTTTCGGCATCGTTTCTGACGCGATCAAAGGGCCGCAGAAGGCGGACGGGCCGCTGACGGTGGTCGCGGTTGGCGAAGCGCATGGCGGTCGGGTCGCAACCGGTCTGCCCGGTCAGGCGGACCATGTCTTCTTTACGCCCGATCCCGGCTGGTTGGGCCCGGCGTCCTTCCGTGTGAGCCTGTCGGATGGGGCGGGTCGGACCGCGGAGACGACCGTGCATCTCGATGTCGTCACCTGATCCGCCTCCGGCCCCGCGCGGTTCGCAGGGCCCACTGACATAAAACCGTGACCAACCTGCGATAGGCGCGCCGTGAGAGGCCGCGCGGCCACCGACCGCGCCAGATCAGAGGGAGGCCAGCCGATGACCTTGAACGAACTCCGTATCTCGAACCCGAGCCCGCTCGACGACACCTCGAATTTCGTCGAACTTTTCGGCACGCCCGGCGAGAGCCTGGACGGACAGACGCTGCTCGTCGTCTCGAGCGAATTCGAACCGGGTCAGATCGACTTTGCGTTCGACCTGACGGGCGGCAGCTTCGACGAGGACGGCTTCTTTCTATTGGCCAACCCTGGGTCGGGCTATGACTTCGACCCAGGCGACATCACCGCGTCCTTCGACTTCTTCGGCTCGCCGGTCACGTTCTTTTTGGTCGAGGGCTTCACCGGCGCAGCGGGGGACGATCTCGATACCGACAACGATGGCACCCCGGATGTGACGCCCTGGACCGCGGTCCTCGACAGCGTCGCGCTCATCGATGGCGACGACACGCCGGATCTGCCCTACAGCGAGCTGCAGATCGGACCCGACGGCGACTTCACGCCCGCGGGCGCCAAGGCGACCGAAGACGGCGCGGGCCTCTCGGAACAGCTCGCCTTCAGTGACAATTCGGGCGACACGCCGGGCTTTACCAACGTCATCGATGTCTCCGGGCCGTTCCGTGAGATTTGGGAGATCCAAGGCGCGGGCCATGTCTCGCCCTTCGTCGATCTCGATCTCGCCGAGCTGCCCGAGGACACCGGCTCGGTTGTCGGCGAGGCGGTCACCACCGCCGGGGTCGTCACCGCGCTCGAGAGCTTCGGCTTTTTCATGCAGGACCCGGAGGGCGACGGGGACATCGCGACCTCCGACGCGATCTTCGTGGTCACCGGCGGGGCGCCCGACGTCGCCGTGGGCGACCGGGTGAGCGTCGGCGGCCAGGTAGCCGAATTCTTCCCCGGCGGCACGGACACACGCAACCTGCCCCTCACGCAGATCGTCAACGCACAGGTTACCGTGGTCGAGGTCGGCCCGACGGTCTTCCCGACCGCGACGCTCCTCGGCGAGGGCGGCCGGATCCTGCCCGATCAGGTGATCGACGACGATGCTTTCGCCGAATTTCAGCCGGCGCTCGACGGCATCGACTTTTTTGAGTCGATCGAGAGCATGCTTGTGACTGTGGATAGCGGCGTTGCGATCTCACCGACGAACCGCTTCGGCGAACTCTTCATCGTCACCGATCCGGAAGATGCCAGCGGGATCTCCGACCGCGGCACGCTCAATATCTCGCCTGACGACTTTAACCCCGAGAAGATCCAGCTCGATGCGGACTTTCAGGTGTCGGACGGCTTCCAAATCCCCGTGGTCGATACGGGTGTGCAGGTCTCGAATATCGAGGGCGTGATCTCCTACGACTTCGGTAACTATCAAATCGTGCCGACGATGCCCTTCGACGTGACCGAGGGGCCGCTCCTTGTCCCCGACGAGACCGAGCTTGCCGGCGACGCCGATACCCTGACGGTGGCGACCTATAACGTGCTCAACCTCGATCCGGTGATCGAGAATATCGAGAATGTCGACGAGCAGGACGCGAACGACGTTGATGACGATGTGGGAGACGGCCGTTTCGATGCGATCGCTGCCCAGATCGTCGGCAATATGGGCGCGCCGGACATCATCGGCCTGCAAGAGGTCCAGGACAGCGACGGTGCCGAGATCACCGACGTCACCGATGCGACTCTGACCTTGCAGACGCTGGTCGACGCGATCGTCGCCGCGGGTGGGCCGGAATACGCCTTCATCGACACGCCGGGCGTCCCGGCCGATCAGATCATCGACGGCGAGCCGCTCCGCCCCGTCGGCGGCCAGCCCGGTGGCCTCATCCGGAACGCCTTCCTCTATAATCCGGAGCGGGTCGATCTCGTCGAGGGCTCGGTGACGACCATCCTCGACGGCGACGACGACCCGTTCCCGTTCTTCGCCGGCCGGATCCCGCTTTCGGCCGAATTCGCCTTCGGCGACGAGACCGTCACTGTCGTCTCGAACCATTTCTCCTCGAAAGGCGGCTCGGCCCCAATCCTCGGCGTCGAACAGCCTTTCGACGCCCGTCAAGAAGACCCGACCGTCAACGGCTCCCTCGATGAGCGGCAGGTTCAGGCCGAGGCCGTGAACGCGTTCGTCGACGACATCCTCGAGGCGGATGCCAGCGCCAATGTGGTGGTCCTCGGCGACTTGAACGAGTTCGAATTCGTCTCGCCGGTCTCCGAGATCCTGCCCGGCACAGGCGCGGACGCGATCCTCGTCAATACCACCGACTTCATCGATGAAGACGAGCGGTACACCTTCAACTTCCAAGGCAACTCCCAGTCGCTCGACCACGTCCTCGTCTCGAACGGTCTGTCGATCCGCGCGGACGTGGATATCGTCAACGTGAACAGCGAGTTCGCAGAGACCTCGTCCCGCGCGTCGGACCACGACCCGATCGTGACCGCGCTCAATTTCGACGGCAACGAGGCGGTCGCCTTCGGCACGGGCGCCGACGACACCCTCGCCGGCACGGATGCGAGCGAGGATCTGGGCGGCCTTGGCGGCGACGACCTCCTGCTCGGGTCGGGCGGGTCGGATTTCGTCTCGGGCGGCACCGGCGAGGACACGCTGCGCTATGCGACGACGAGCGACACCGTTGGCCGGACGCTCCTCGACAGCGGCGACGTCCTTTTTGC
This sequence comes from Paracoccaceae bacterium, assembly GCA_050331395.1. GTDB lineage: Bacteria > Pseudomonadota > Alphaproteobacteria > Rhodobacterales > Rhodobacteraceae > Thermohalobaculum. Next base: position 13,355 of record JBHJGX010000134.1, on the reverse strand, counting down.
CAAGCCCGACGGCAATGTGGACACCGTCCGTCAAGTCGAGCGCGTGGATTTCGAAGACGTGGATATCCTCTACGGTCTCGACAGCCCGAACCTCGGCTATGCGTACCGGTCCTATCAGGCCGCGTTCGACCGGATACCCGATGAAGAGGGCTTCTTGTTCAATCTCGACGCGCTCGATGACGGTTTGCCGCGGCAGGAATCGGCGCGGAACTTCATCAATTCGGACGAGTTCGTGGCTCAGGTCGGCCAGAACATCACCGACGACCAGTTCGTCGCCGAGCTCTACATCAATGTGCTCGACCGGTTCTTCGACGACGGCGGCTTCGCCTACTGGACCGATCTGCTCGATCAGGGCTTGTTGGATCGCCCGGCGCTCTTCAATGCGTTCGTCGAGAGCCCCGAGAACGTCGCCGGCACCGCGCCGTTCATCGACAACGGCGTGGTCGTGCTGACCGACGATCTGATGGCCTGATCCGGCGGATCTCCGCGCTGTGACACCGGCCGAGGGCGTCCTGCGGGGCGCCCTTCGCGCATTCAGTCCCGTGCCGGCGAGACCGGCCGCTCGGCACTCGCATAGGACGCCGACGCCTCGTAATAGGCGTCGAACCCGACGCGCCGACGGAGTTCACCAAAGCCCATCAAATGGCGGTCCCGCGGCGCCCCCTGGCGCAGGGTCGCAAGCGTCTCGACCATCGCCCGCATCGCCGCCGACATCAGGGCGAGCGGATAGGCCGCGATCCGGTAGCCGATCTCGTGCAACATCGCGGGCGGCAGGTCCGGCGTCTCGCCCCCCTCGACGATATTGGCCATTTTGGGCCCCGGCAGCGCGGCGCAGATCTCGCGCATCTCCGTCTCCGAGCGCGGCGCCTCGACAAAGAGGATATCGGCGCCCAACCGGGCGAATTCTTCGGCGCGCGCGATCGCCTCGGCGAGACCGTGCTCGTGGCGGGCATCGGTGCGCGCGAGGATCAGCACATCCGCCTCGGCCCGGGCATCGACGGCGGCTCGGATCCGATCGAACGCTTCGCCGCGCGGGACGACCGCCTTGCCCGGCGTGTGACCGCAGCGCTTCGGCGCGACCTGGTCCTCGATCATCACCGCGGCCGCGCCCGCGCGCGCGAGGCCGAGAACGGTCCGGCGCACATTCATCGCATTGCCATATCCGGTGTCCCCGTCGGCGATCAGCGGGATCTCGAGCCCCTCGCAGATGTTGCGGACCTGATCGGCGACTTCTGCGTAGCTCATGAGCCCGAGATCCGGCGCACCGATCCGGCTCGCCGAGGCTGCGAAGCCCGACATGAAGGTGAGCGGGAAGCCCTCCTGGGCGATCAGCCGCGCCGAGAGCGCGTCGAAGGCACAGGGCATCACGTGGCAGGTGTCCTCGGCGAGAAGCGCGCGGAGCCTCTTCGTGGGGGTCATGCGGGGCCTCAGAGCTTGAACGGGATGTAGAGCGCGAGATCGGGGACCGCGTAAAGCAGGGCCGCCGTCGCGAGCATCAAAAGAAGAAACGGCCAGACGCCGCGGGCAACCTCGCCGAGCGATGTCTTTGCGACCGCCTGGATCACATAGAGATTGAGCCCAACCGGCGGGGTGATCAACGCGCACTCGACCATGATCACCATGAAGATGCCGAACCAGATCGGATCGAGCCCGAGCGCCATTGCGGCCGGCAGCAGGACGGGCGTCATGATCAGGACCATGGAGAGCGCCTCGAAGACGAGCCCCATGGCGAGCAGCACCACCGAGACGGCAGCGACGAAGGCGGCAGGTGTCTCGAAGGTCGCCGAGAGCAGGGCGGAGATCTCCTGCGGGATGCGGTAGAGCGTGATCGCCTTGCCGAAAACCTTGGCGCCCGCGACGATCAGCAGGATCGCGGCGGTGGTGGCCATGCTCTCGATGAGCGCTTCGCGAAAGCCCGTCCAAGTCAGCGTTCTCAGGAGCGGCCCGGTGATCAGGAGCGCAGCGAGAAAGCCGACGGCGCCCGCCTCGGTCGGCGTGAAGGCCCCGGCATAGATGCCCCAGATCACAAAGCCCGCAAGCGCGAGCGAGGGCAGCGCCCGGAGCGAGGCGCGGCGGCGCTCGGCCCAGCTCGCGGCGGGCTGCGGGGTGTAGCCGCCGAGGAGCGCGGCATGCAGGATCGCGAAGAGGATGAAGGCCGCCAGAAGCGCGAGCCCGGGTCCGATCCCGGCGAGAAAGAGCGAAATGACGGACTGTTCGGTGACGAAGCCGTAGACGATCATCGGGATCGACGGCGGGATCAGGATGCCGAGCGTGCCGCCGGCGGCAAGCAGGCCGTAGACGAAGCGCCGGTCATAGCCGCGGGCGAGCATCTCCGGGATCGCCACGGTGCCGATCGTGGCGGCGGTCGCAACCGAGGAGCCGGAGATCGCCGCGAAGATCCCGCAAGAAAGGAGCGTGGCGACGGCGAGCCCGCCCGGCCAGTGGCCGACCCAGGCCTGCACGGCGGCGAAGAGATCCGACCCGACCCGACCCTTGAGCAGGATGTTCGACATCAGCAGGAAGAGCGGCACGGCGAGCAAAATGAACCCGTCGAGGGTCGAGAGGATCGCCTGCGGCGCCATGAGCGGCGAAAACCCGCCGAGGAGAAGGAGCGCCAGACCGAGCCCGCCGAGCGCGAAGGCGACAGGCACGCGCAGCAGAAGGAGCCCGAAAAGAGCGCCGAGAAGAAGGGCGATCGTCACGATGGGCGCCGCGCAGGGACGGCCTTTCTTCGGAGGCGCCGCGTCGACGTCGCGCTCGGTTGCCGCATCGGTCCCGCGGCGGGCTCTGAGATCGCACCGCTTGGAAGTCCGAGAGGGGCACGGCCTTTGGCAATGGTCTCGGGCGACGGCCGCGGGGCGGCGGTGCTGGCCAGGCCGTCCGTCGTCGACGCCCGCCGCGTGCTGGACACACCCAAGCGGTGCGGGGCCCGACGCGGCGGTCGCGGCCCGGAGGGCCGCACACGGATCCGCGCCTCCCGTTTCCCGAGCTCAGGCATGGGGTGAGGTCTTCAGTTGCCGGATCGCGCCCGCGGCCAGACGGAGCGCCTCGAGCCCGAGCAGCAGGAACCCGACAGGCACGGCGAGTTCCGCCACCCATGCGGGCAGATCGAGCATCGAGCCCGTTGTCCGGCCACGGGTCCAACTGTCGGCGAAGATCTCCGTGCCCTTCCAGAGGACAACCGCTGAGAACGCCGCCACCAGCAGCATCGCGACCGCATCGATCGCCGCGCGCGCCCGCCCAGACAAAAACGCCGTGCCGGCCGTCACGGTGATATGCCGTCCTTCGCGGAGGCACCATGGGCTTGCCATCAGGCACCCCCAGATCAGGCAGAGCTGGGCGAGTTCCGCGGCCCAGATCGTCGGTGCCGTAAAGAGATAGCGCGCGCCCACTTCATAGCCGAGCATGGCGCCCGCGCCCGCAAACGCAATCGCCGCCGCTCCGGCCGCCCCATCAAGGACCATGTCGAAGAGGGCGCCGGGCCAGCCGCCCGTGCTGCCGGGCGTCCCGCCCGCCCCGGCACGGGAAGTGCCGGCCCCGCCGACGGGATCGCCGTCCCGGGACGCCCCGTCATCGCGAGCACCGTCCGACGGCGCGTGCACAGGTCTCGGCCCCGGCCGGCGCCTCCTCTCAGAGACCCGAGGCCGCCTCGAGGATTTCCGCCCCGAGCGCGCCCGCCTTCTCAAGATAGGCATCATAGACCGGTTGGCTGACCGCGATCCACTCGGCGATCTCTTCGGCGCTCGGGCGATAGACGGTCATCCCTTCCGCCTCGGCCGCCGCATAGGCTTCGGCCTCGATGACGCTCATCCGGTCGCGCACGTCGGTCTCGGCCGCCCGGGCCGCCTCGCGGATCGTCGCGCGCTCAGCGTCGGTCAGACCCTGCCACCAGTCGGTGTTCACGACCACGATGAACTCGATATCGGCGTGGTTCGTCACGGTGATGGTGTCCATGACCTCCCAGAGCTTGCGGGATTTGACGCCCGACACCCCGGTCATGCCGATATCCACCGTTCCGCGCTGATAGGCGAGATACTGTTCGCTGCCCGAGATCAGCGTCGGCGCGCCGCCCGCGGCGGTTACGAAGGCGCCGAGCGTCTGTCCGAAGACGCGCACCTTCTGTCCGGCCATATCCGCGGGGGTCGCGATCGGGGCGCCCTTCGAGAGCATGATCGCGCCCCCGTAAGCTTGCCACCAGAGGACCGTCGCGCCCGTCCCCTCGATCGCCGCGTCGATGGGCGCGCGCACGCCAGAGCCGGGCGCCACCGCCTTGCGCACCTTCTCTTCGGTATTGAAGAGAAACGGCATATAGAAGACGTCGACGGCCGGGATGTCGCCCACATACCGGGTGAGCGAGGCGACCCCCGCTTCGATGGCGCCCGAGCCCACGGCTTGCGGCACCTCCTTGTCCCGGTAGAGTTGCGCGCTGTCGTAGATCTCGACGGCGATGGCGCCGTCCGACGCGTCCTCCACCCGTTCTTTGAAGAGCATGAGGTTCTGGCCGAGATGGCTCGCCAGGGGCAATTGCAGCGAGATCCGCATGGTCACATCTGCGGCGGCGGCGGGCAGCATAAGGCCGAGGGCGACAAGCGCGGCCGCGCTCCGGGTGACGCCGCGCGCAACCGCGGTCCGGGTGAAAAAGGTCATCGGATCCTCCCTGATCTCGTCTTTTTGCTGCGCCACCATGGCGCGGGCGTCAGACCAAATCAATCGGCTAGCGTGCCCTCCAAGCGAAGGACGGGATCAGGGAGCGGGACCCCATGCGGCGGATCGGTCTTCTTTGCCTGGGAGCGCTCGCGGGCTGCGCGGAACCCGTTCTGCCGGAGGCGCCGGAGGCGGGCACGCGGCCGGCCCTCGTGGTCGATGTGGCGAGCCAGCGGGTGACGGTCACCGACCCCTCGCCCACGGTCTCGGTGCTCTGGGACCGGGCCTTCCAGGAGGCCGTGCTCGAGGCCGAGCCGGGCCCCCCGGTGACCGCGCGGGCGGCGGCGATCTTGCACACCGCGATGTTCGATGTCTGGGCGGCCTATGATCCGGTCGCGACCGCCACGTCGGTCGGCGACGCGTTCCAGCGCCCCCCCGAGGACAACACCGACGCGCTGAAGGCCGAGGCGATGAGCCACGCGGCCTATGTGCTGTTGCGCGGTATGTTTCCGGCATCGCGCGACCGGTTCGACCGGCTGATGGATGCGCTCGGCTACGACAAAGCGCCGGGCGAGCTCAACGACCGTCCCGCCGGCCTCGCCCGGGTGATCGCGAGCCGGGTGATGGCCGGGCGGCGGAGCGACAATTCCAATTGGGACGACGGCTTCGAGGACACGACCGGATATCGCCCGGCAAATCCCCATCCGCTGGCGCTGCGCTTTCCCGATCGGTGGACGCCCGAGTCGACACCCGTCGATCCCGAGGACGCGGACCCTGAGCAGGAGTTCATCGTCCCGCAGTGGTCGGTTGTCAGGCCCTTTGCGCTGGCCTCGCCCGCCGCGCTTAGGCCGCGCCCCCCCGAACCGTTTTTCGTGGCCGGGCTTTCCGGCGAAGTCGACCTCGCGGCCCGGGAGATCGTGCTCGCCGACGGAGCGCGCCTCGCGGCCGAGCCGGCGCTGATCGGGCCGGTGGTGAACCCGGCCTTCGTTGCCCAGGCGGAGCGGGTTGTGGATGCCTCCGCCGCGCTGACCGACCGGCAAAAGCTGATCGCCGAGTTTTGGGAGGACGCCAAGGACACGGCCTTTCCGCCGGGCACCTGGCTCGCCTTCGCGCAATACGTCTCGGCCCGGGATGATCACACGATCGACCAGGACGCGGTGATGTTCTTTCTGATGGCGAACGCACAGCTCGATGCCTCGATCGCCGTCTGGGAGGCCAAGGTGCATTACGACTATGCGAGGCCCGTGCGCGCGATCCGCACGCTCGGTCGGCTGGGGCTCATCGGCGAGGACGGCCAGTTGCGCGCCTGGGCGGGTCCCGGCGCGGGCGTGCGGGAGGTCGAGGCCGCCCGCTGGCTCCCCTATCAGCGGCCCGACGGCGACCCCTCGCCACCCTTTGCCGAGTATCCCTCGGGCCACAGCGCATTCTCGGCCGCCGGGGCTGCGGTGCTCGAGGCCGTCACCGGCAGTCCCCGCTTCGGCGGCGCGGTCACCTTTCCCGCCGGCAGCTCGCGCTTCGAGCCCGGTCTTACGCCGGCCGCACCGGTGACGCTCCGCTGGGAGACGTTCCGCGACGCCGCCGATGAGGCGGGGCTCAGCCGGATCTATGGCGGTATCCATTTCGATGACGGCGATCTGGAGGGCCGGGCGCTCGGCCGCGCCGTCGCCCGCGCCGTGCTCGCCAAGGGCCGGGCCTATGTGGAGGGTCGCGCGCGGTGAGCGCGGATACATCGGGCCGCTATGACAATCGGATGACGGCCTTTCCGGTTTAGGCAAGCGACGGCGTCGTGCTAGGCCTCGGGAAACATGGCGCGGGCAGGGTTGGGCGATGGGTGCGAGAGCGCTCCTACGGGTCCTCGCGCCGGGGGCGGCCGCGGTCCTCGTTGGGACCGCAGGTCACCTTGTCTGGGGCGAGACGACCGCGACGCTGATCTCCGCGGGGATCGGCGCCGTCGCCGTGGCCGTGTTCGCCCCGCGCCCGGAGACCGAACGGCTCAGTCAGCCGCCGATCCATCTGCCCACCGAGACCCTGCCGCTCAAGCGCGGCTTGCCCCCCGGCATCGGTCAGTTCCTCCTCGAACACCTGCCCATGGGCGTGGTCCTCGTCGACGGGCAGGGGCGCGTCCGGTTCATCAACCCGGCCGCCATCGAGCTTTTCGGCCGCCGCCCGCCCGGTGATTTCCACGCGGCCGCCTTGCGGGCGCCGAAGCTCCTCGACGCGATCGAGACCTCGCTCGCCGAAGGGCTCTCGAGCACCGTCAATTTCACCTTGAGCCGGCGCGACGAGATCCATCTGCGCGGCCATGTGCGCCCTCTTGCCGACGGCACGGCCGAGACGCGCAACCCCGAGGACTTTGCCGTGCTCGTGGTCATCGAGGATCAGACGCAGCTCCGCCGCGCCGAAGAGCTGCACCGGGATTTCGTCGCCAATGCGAGCCATGAGTTGAAGACGCCGCTCTCCTCGATCGCGGGCATTATCGAGACCCTGCAGGGCCATGCCCGCGACGACCCCGACGCGGCCGACCGGTTCCTGAAGATCATGGGCGTACAGTCCGAGCGGATGCGCCGTCTGGTCGACGATCTGATTTCGCTCAACCGCATCGAGATCAACGAACGGGTACTGCCGCGCCGACCGCAGCGGCTTTGCGATATCGTCGGCGAGACCGCCGAGGTGATGCAGCCGATCGCCCGCGCGGCGGAGATGACGCTCGAGGCGGAGCTTCCGCCCGAGGAGTTAATCGTGCTCGGCAGCCGCGAGGAACTTGCCCAGGTCTTCCAGAACCTCATCGACAACGCGATCAAATACGGCCGGTCGGGCGGCCGGGTGGCGCTCGCCTGCCTGCTCGAGGACCCGGCGCATCCGCGCATGGTCGGGATTGCCGTTTCGGACGACGGCCCCGGGATCGCCCGCGAGCATCTGCCCCGGCTGACCGAACGCTTCTATCGGGTTTCGGTCTCGCGGTCGCGGGCGCGCGGGGGGACCGGGCTCGGCCTTGCCATCGTCAAGCACGTGCTCAACCGCCATCGCGGCCGCCTCGAGATCGACAGCACGCCCGGCGAGGGCTCGCGGTTCACGGTCTGGTTGCCGATTGCGGCGTCGAGCGCGGTCGATGCGGACGCCCGGGCCGGGGTGTCGGGCGGGACCCTGTGAAGATCCCGGACGGGTGGCGCCTGGAGCGCCGACACGATGGCAGCGGATGCCCGCCGGGATGGCGCCGGTCCGGCCGTCAGCTCTCTTTTTACGAGATTTATACGTCGAGGCCCCGAGTGTCATAAAAGCGTTGCAACTCGGTTATAATCGTGTCGCCGAGGGGGACTACCTCTCGCGCTGTCTGATGACAGGGCCCATCGGAGGTTCTGCACCTACAGGGTGGACGTAACAATCCGAAGAACTGGAGAGAAACCGTGACCAAGTTCAGCATTGGCGTGGCTGCTGCCGCGCTCGCCGTCGCTGGCGTTGCCGGCACCGCCGCCGCCCGCGACCAAATCAAAATCGTCGGCTCCTCGACCGTCTTCCCGTTCTCGACCGCCGTCGCCGAGGGCTTCGGTCAGGCGACCGAATTCCCGACGCCTGTCGTCGAGTCGACCGGCTCGGGCGGTGGTCTCAAGCTCTTCTGCGCCGGCGTCGGCACCGAGCACCCGGACATCACGAACGCGTCGCGCCGCATCAAGGCGTCGGAGTTCGAACTCTGCCAGGCCAACGGCGTCACCGACATCGTCGAGTCGGTCGTCGGCTATGACGGCATCGTCGTCGCCAACGCCAACGGTGCGCCGAAGCTCTCGCTGACCCGTGAGATCATGTGTAAAGCGCTCGTCGTCGGCGCGATGGACCCGGCCCCGGCCAACTGGTCGGACGTTGACCCGTCGCTCCCGAACGTGAAAATCGAGGTTCTCGGCCCGCCGCCGACCTCGGGCACCCGTGACGCTTTCGAAGAGCTCGCGCTCGAAGAAGGTTGCGAGGAAGCCGGTCTCGACATCGAGATCGAAGTCCGCGACGACGGCGCTTATGTCGACGCCGGCGAGAACGACAACCTGATCGTTCAGAAAATCGGCGCTAACCCGAACGCCGTTGGCGTCTTCGGTTACTCGTTCCTCGAGGAAAACCAGGACAAGATCCAGGGTGCCACGATGAACGGCGTCGAGCCTTCCTTCGACAACATCCTGACCGGCGACTACCCGCTCGCGCGTTCGCTTTACTTCTACATCAAGAAAGCGCACGTGGGCGTTGTTCCGGGCATCATGGAATACGCGGCTGAGTTCGTTTCGGACGACGCGTCGGGCAAGTTCGGCTACCTCGTCGAGCGCGGCCTGATCCCGCTTCCGGAAGATGCGCACGCCGACAACGCCGAGCGCGTCATGAGCCAGACGCCGCTTCAGGCCAGCGACCTCTGAGATCGCATCGTCGGAGCGGGCTTTCGAGCCCGCTCCGGCACCCATTCGTTGATTGCTTTCCCTAATCACGGCCCCGGCTACGGGGACGGTCTGAGCGCGGGGATGGCGTTCGGGCCTTGAACGACGAACGTGGAGGACGGGCCCCAATGCCGATATCCTTGGTGACGATCGCACTGCTCGCGATCACGCTGCTCTCGCTAATCGCTTTCACGGTCGGCCGCTCTAAGGCGGTGGCGTCCGCCGAGGGCAAGCTGGCCAGTCTGCACTCGCGGCCGGCCTATCACGGGCTGTACGCGCTCCTATGGGTCGCGATCGCGGGCTTCGGTGCATTCATCGTGCTCGATTTGGTCGGGCTCGCGCTGATCTCGAACCAGATGTTCGGCCAGCTCGCCGATTTGCTCGCGCAGACCGGCCGCACGGACATGCTCCAGATCGAGCGCGAACTGGTGGTCACCGACGCGAAAAAGCTCGCGATGGGTCGCGTCGCCTCGGCAGATGACCCGCTGCGCCAAGAGCTGGCCACGCTCTTTGCCGAGCTCGATCAAATCCGCGTGCTCGTGGTCGGCATCGGCAGTATGGCCATCGCCGCCGGCGCATTCCTTCTCACCTATAGGCAGATCGGCCGGGAGTTCCGCGCGCGCAACCGTGCCGAGCGGATTTTGCGCGTGATCCTCGGCATTGCGGCCGCGATCGCGATCCTGACCACAATCGGGATCCTCTTGTCGCTCATCGGCGAGACACTGAGCTTTACGTCGAATGTCCTCGACTGGCGCATCGACAAGTTCCTCTTCGGCACGACCTGGTCGCCCCTTTCCGGCGTGCACACCGGGAACATCAGCGCAGACAAGGTGGGCGCGATCCCGCTTTTTGCCGGAACGCTGATGATTACGTTGATCGCCATGCTCGTGGCGGTGCCGGTCGGGCTCTTCGCTGCGATCTATCTTTCCGACTTCGCCCCGAAGCGTGTCCGCGCCTGGGCGAAGCCGATGTTGGAGATCCTCGCGGGCGTGCCGACGGTGGTCTACGGCTTCTTCGCGGCGATCACGGTCGCACCGGCGCTTAGGGATTTCGGCCAGATGATCGGCCTCAACGTCGACAGCCAGTCCGCACTCGCCGCCGGCGTTGTGATGGGGATCATGATCATCCCCTTCATCTCGTCGCTGTCGGACGACGTGATCAACGCCGTGCCGCAATCGCTGCGCGACGGGTCCTACGGGCTCGGCGCCACCAAAGCCGAGACCATGCGCCAAGTCGTGTTGCCGGCTGCGCTGCCAGGCATCGTCTCGGCGGTGTTGCTCGGCATCTCGCGCGCCGTCGGCGAGACGATGATCGTCGTGATGGCGGCGGGACAGGGCGCAACCTTGACCGCAAACCCGCTCGACTCGGTCACGACCGTCACGGTGCAGATCGTCATGCTGATCACCGGCGATACCGATGCGGGCACGGCCGCCGGCCCCGCTTATACGCTCGGCTTCACGCTCTTCGTGGTGACGCTGGGGCTCAATATGATCGCGCTGCGGGTCGTCCGCCGCTATCGCGAAGCCTATGATTGATCGGAGTGCCTGAGCCATGACCGCAACTATTGACATGACCAAAATCTCGGCGCGGCACACCTCGCCCGAGTCGGCCTCCAAAATCCGTGCCAGGCATTGGGCCGAGTTCCGCCTGAAGCTCTACGGCATCCTTGCAATTGTGCTCGCGGGGGCGTCGCTGGTGTTCCTCGTCTACACCATCGTGGTGAATGCGGTGACGGTGCGGACGGAATACTATCTGAGCGTCACCGCCGATCTCGACGGGTTGAGCGAGCGGGACCTGGAGCGGCTGCGGGATCCCAATCCGCGCATCCGCGCTCGGATCAACGACCCGATTTACGAGGGCATGTTCGAGGCGACCGGTCGTGAGGAGTTGTCGCGCACCGAGCAAAGCCAGCTCGTGTCCATGCTCTCGCGCAATGCCGGCTTCGAGCTTGGCGACCGGATCAAAAACGACCTGACCCTCATCGGCGAGGAGGTGCAGTTTAACGCCCTTCTCGACGATCAGTTTCAGATGTATCTGAAGGGTCTCTACGGCGAGTTAAGCGAGATCTCGTCGCCGGGAACCATCCGGATAGAAGAAATCGAAGACGGTCGGTATCGCCTCAACTTCCCCAGCAACGCGCTGACCGAGGCGCGGCTTGCCATGCGCGACCAGCGCGCGGCCGATGCGCGGCGTCTGAGAGAGCAAGCCGGCCGGCAACTTGCCGCCGTCGAGACCGTCGGGGCGCAGCTCGAGGAAGCCACGAGCGATGACGAGCGCGCGCAGCTCGAGCAGGCGCTCCAAGGGTATCGTGAGGAGGCCGCGCGGTTCACCAGCCTCGCGGACGAGGCCCTGCGCAAGATCGACCCGAACGCAACCTTTACGCTGACAAACAGCGACCCTTCGGTGCTGGTGTTCGTGCACCGGGGCTGGGTGAAGGTCACCGAACTTCGCCGCGAGGAAGCCATCGGGGAGGCGATCGAGCCGCTCCGCACGGTCGACGCGGCGGAAGAGGGCACTTGGCAGGCCTATCTGATGCCCACGCCGGAGAACGCCCGGTCGCGCGTCTCGGACCTGCAGATTGCGATGATGGCGGATTTCCAGCGCCTCGGGCGGATCATCGAGGAGCCGAACTGGCGCTTGCTCTCCGCCTCGGACAGCTCGAGTGCGGAACTCGCGGGGATTTGGGGCGCGCTCGTCGGCTCGTTCTGGACGATGATCGTGACCTTCCTACTCGCCTTCCCGATTGGCGTGATGGCGTCGGTCTATCTCGAGGAGTTCGCGCCCAAGAACGCGCTGACCGACTTTATCGAGATTAACATCAACAACCTGGCTGCCGTACCGTCGATCGTGTTCGGTCTGCTCGGGATTACGGTGCTGATCTCCGGTGTGTCGCTCTTCGGTGTGGATCTGTTCAACGGGCTCTTGCGCACGATCACCGAAGATCCGCGGTCGACCCCGCTCGCCGGTGGGGTGGTGCTCGCGCTCATGTCGCTGCCCACCATCATCATCGCGTCGCGCGCGGCGATCAAAGCGGTGCCGCCCTCGATCCGGGATGCGGCGCTGGGAGTTGGGGCGTCTAAGCTGCAGACGGCGACCCATCACGTGCTGCCGCTCGCCATGCCGGGGATCCTGACCGGGTCGATCATCGCCATGGCTCAGGCCCTCGGGGAGACCGCGCCGCTCATCATCATCGGCATGAACAGCTTCATTCAGGAGGCGCCCGGCTCGCCGCTCGACAAAGGCAACGTGCTGCCGTCGCTGATCTATCTCTGGAACAACAACTCCGAGCGTCTCTTCGACGGGAAGACGGCCGCAGCCATCGTCGTGCTGTTGTTCTTCCTGATCGCGATGAACGCTCTTGCCGTTCTTCTGCGCCGTCGGTTCGAACGTCGCTGGTAACCCCGCAATCACGAGGCACAGTCCCATGAGCGAGATAAAAATCACCTGCCGCGACGTTCACGTCTACTACGGCGACAACGAAGCGATCAAAGGCGTCGACCTCGATATCGGCGATCGGATGGTCACGGCCTTCATCGGCCCGTCGGGCTGCGGGAAATCGACCTTTCTCCGCTGCTTGAACCGGATGAACGATACCATCGACGTTTGCCGGGTGACCGGCGAGATCAAGCTGGACGGCGAGGACATCTATGCGCGCACCATCGATCCGGTGCAGCTTCGCGCGCGGGTCGGGATGGTGTTCCAAAAGGCCAACCCGTTCCCGAAGGCGATCTACGAGAACGTCTCTTACGGGCCCAAGATCCACGGCCTCGCCGATAGCAAGGCCGATCTCGATGCCATCGTAGAGCAGTCGCTGCGCCGCGCGGCGCTCTGGGATGAGGTCAAGGACCGGCTCGACGCGCCGGGGACGGGGCTTTCGGGCGGCCAGCAGCAGCGGCTCTGCATCGCGCGAGCCATTGCGACGGCGCCTGAGGTGCTGTTGATGGACGAGCCCTGCTCGGCGCTCGATCCCATCGCAACGGCGCAGGTCGAAGAACTGATCGACGAGCTTCGCGAGAACTATGCGGTGGTCATCGTGACCCACTCGATGCAGCAGGCGGCCCGCGTGAGCCAGAAGACCGCGTTCTTCCACCTCGGCGAAGTGCTGGAATACGACGAGACCAGCAAAATCTTCACCAATCCGGATCACGAGAAGACCCAGCAATACATCACCGGCCGGTTCGGCTGACGGATCGCGCGGGGGCCGCGCATCGGCTCCCCCGCCCCGCGCGCGGGCCCGCCCCCGCGGGCCGGACGCTCAGATGAAAAAAAAAAAAGAAAAACACCTGACCCGAGATAATACGA
>JBHJGX010000133.1:0-6097 GCA_050331395.1 Paracoccaceae bacterium | reverse complement strand
GCCCCGGTGGTTGTGGCGGGGCGGGGCCCGCTTGTGGGGGGGGGGGCCCCGGGGTCGGCGCCGGACCTAGGGGTGCGGTTGCGCGGGGTCGACGACCCCGGACGCCGATAAATCCGCCGCCGCCACAGCAGTCGTGACCCGGTCCGACCGGTCGGCTACCCTCAAGGCCGCCACATGTCCCGAAGGATGCCACCCATGCTCGCGACACGCGTTTGCCTTTTGCTTTTCCTCGCCGCTCCCGTCCGCGCGGAGACTGCGCTCACCCATTGGGTCGAGGGCGAGTGGATCGATCCGCTCGTCCATCGGTGCGGCTGGGTCTCGATCGGTATTCGCATCGAACGTGGGCAGCTCCTGACCGAGCAGCTCACGCTCGGCGCGTCGGTCCCGGGCTCCGCCGGGGCGATCTTAGACATTTCCGAGACCGGAGAGGAGCGGTTTATCCTGTTCGAGAACGACGCCGCCGGCCGGGCGCAGCGGATCCGCTACGTCGCGCCCGACGCCCATGTCCGCGAAAGCCCGAACGGCACCGGCGGATCGACCTTCGTCCGCTGCCCGGACGCCGCCCCGTGAGCCGGGGTTGGACATGGCGGCGCGTGCCAGGACCTGTCTTCCGGGGCGGAGCGGCGTCCGCCTTCGTCGCCGTGACCCTCTTTACCCTGCATGTGGGCGGCTGGGATCTGGCGGCGCATGGTGCGGCTCAGCTCTGGTTCGGCACCTATCTCGTCGGCCTGCCCGTCGCGGCCACGGTCGTCTTCTACGGCGTCGCCCCGGTCCTGCGCCGCCGGGCGGCGGCCGGGCCGCTCGTGCGGGCGCGCACGATCCGCCTCGGTGCTGTCGTCTTCGGCGGCATCGTGCTCGTCTGGATGGTTGCCCTCGGCGTCGGTCCGCCGGGGCGGCTGCTCCTTTGGGCCGAGGCGGCCGGGCTGCCGCTTGCCGTTGTGGGCGGGGTTTACTCCTGGGTGCTGACGCCGGCGGTCTTTGCGGTCTACGGCGCGCTCGCCGCTTGGGTGGGATGGCGCATCGCGTTCGGCCGGGCCGCCGAGGCCGATCTCGGCGACCACCTCCGCCTGCCCTGACCCGCTGTCGCCCTCGACCCTGCGCGCGGAAAGGCGCATGATCGCCCGATGCGCGACACATCCCCCCGGGCCCCCGCGTCCCTCGCCCTGCCGAGCGCGCGCACCCAGGTCCGCGGCATCGTCTTCAAGCTCCTCTCGGTCGCCGTCTTTGCGGTGATGGCCGCTTGCATCAAGGCGGCTCGCGCCGAGGTGCCGCCGGGCGAGGCGGTTTTCTTTCGCGCGGCCGTCGCTCTCGTGCCGGTGCTCGCCTATGCGGCTTGGCGCGGGGTGATGGCCGACGCCGTCGCCACGCGCAATCTGCGCGGCCATGCCTGGCGAGGGGTGATCGGGGCGAGCGCCATGGGGCTCTCTTTTGCCGCGCTCGGCTTCCTGCCCTTGCCCGAGGTGATCGCGATTGGCTTCGCCGCGCCGCTCCTTGCCACGGTCCTCGCGGTCCTCCTGCTCGGCGAAGTCGTGCGGCTCTATCGTTGGAGCGCCGTGCTCGTCGGCCTCGCCGGCGTGATCGTGATGGTCTGGCCGCGGCTCACCGTCTTCGGCGAGGCGGGGGCGTTTTCGAGCGGCGAGACCATCGGCGCGCTCGCCGCACTTGTCGCGGCGGGGCTGATGGCGCTCGCGCAGATCCATGTTCGGTGGCTGACCCGAACCGAGCCGACGATGGCCATCGTCTTCTGGTTCCATGTGAGCTGTACGGTGGCGAGCCTCGCCACGCTGCCCTTCGGCTGGGTTTGGCCCTCGGCGACGGGCTGGGCGCTTTTGGTTGCGGCCGGGCTCACGGGCGGCGTCGCGCAAATTCTGGTCACCGAGAGCTACCGGAACGCGGATGCCTCGACACTCGCGCCCTTCGACTACAGCTCCATGCTTTACGGGCTCGCGATCGGCTTTTTCGTCTTCGGCGAGGTCCCCAGCGCCACCATCCTTCTCGGTGCGGCGATTGTGATCGCGGCGGGGCTCTTCATCCTCTTCCGCGAACGTCGCCTCGGTCTGATCGCCGCGCGCAGCGCCACCCGTCCGGGCATGACGCCCGAGGGCTGACGCCCCCCCTTGACCCGCGGCGCGCCGGGGCCGAGAGAAAGGCATGCTGGTTTACAAGATCCTTCGTGCTGAGGAATGGGCGCACCTCGATGCCGAGGGCGAGAGCGCCGGCGCGCCCGTCGATCTCGCCGACGGGTTCGTGCACCTCTCCACCGGCACCCAGGTTGCCGAGACGGCGGCCAAACATTTCGCCGGCGAGGACGGACTTTCCCTCGTCGCCTTCGACGCCGATACGCTCGGGTCCGCACTCCGCTGGGAGGTCTCCCGCGGCGGCGCGAAGTTCCCGCATCTCTACGGGCCGCTTTCGCGGGACAAAGTCGTCTGGGCGGTGGCGTTGCCCCTCGGCGACGACGGCGCGCACGTCTTTCCCGGCGATTTGCCGTGAGGCCGGTGGAGCGCGCGGGCCTGCGGCTGCTCCGCGGGCTCGAACCGGAACGCGCCCATGGTGTGGCGCTTGCCGCGCTTCGCGCGGGGATCGGTCCGTCGGGGGGGCCCGTATCCGATCCGCTCCTCGCGACCGATCTCGCCGGGCTTCGCGTGCCGAACCCGGTCGGGATCGCGGCCGGCTTTGACAAAAATGCCGAGGCTGTGCGCCCGATCCTCCGCGCGGGTGCCGGGTTCCTCGAGGTAGGCGCCGTCACGCCCCGGCCCCAAGCGGGCAATCCGCGGCCGCGGGTCTTTCGCTTGCCGCGCTATGGGGCGGTGATCAACCGTCTGGGCTTTAACAACTCCGGAATGGAGGCAATCCGCCCCCGCCTCGAGGCGGCCCGCGGCGCGGGCGTCATCGGTGCCAATCTGGGCCCCAACAAGGAAAGCGACGACCGCACGGGCGATTATGTGCGCGTGCTCGCCTTTCTCTACGACGCCGCCGATTTTTTCACCGTCAACGTCTCGTCACCGAACACCGAAGGCCTCCGCGACCTGCAAGAGCGTGCGGCCCTCGCCCGACTGCTGGCGCGTGTGTCCGAGGCTCGGGATGCGCTTGGCCCTCGAAAACCGGTCTTTGTCAAAATCTCGCCGGACCTCGACGACGCTGCCCTCGCGCCGCTCGTCGAGACGGTCATGGCCGCGGAGATCGACGGGATCGTCGCGACGAACACCACCCTTTCTCGTGCGGGGGTCGCCGGGCGCCATAGCGGAGAGGCCGGGGGACTGTCGGGGCGGCCGCTCTTTCGGCGGTCGACCGAAGTGCTGGCGACGCTCTCACGCCTGACCGACGGCCGGTTGCCGCTGATCGGAGTGGGGGGCATCGCCTCGGCAGAAGACGCGCTCGCCAAGATCGAAGCGGGCGCGACCGCCGTTCAACTTTACACGGGCCTCGTCTTTGGCGGTCTGGGCCTCGCCCGGGAGATCGCAACCGATCTCGTCAAGCTTGCCCGTCAGCGGGGATACGCCGCCCTTGCCGAAGCCCGAGGTGTCAGCGTGCGTAGCGAAGCCCGGCCGCCTGGTTGAAGATCGAGCCGTCCTCGTTCAACACCACAAGACTACAGACCAGGATGGCACCCTGTCGAATGCAGTCGTAATCCCGCTGGAACATGCGGAAGATCTGATCTTCCTGCCGGCAGGCGTCTTCTTGCAGTGGCACGGAAAAGACGACGCGTTGCGGCTCGTTGGTCATCAAATCCAGAGTGCCAATGCAACTCCCCTTGACCAAGCCCTGCACCGGGTCTTCGGCCGCATATTCGATCGTGAAGGTCCCGCCCTCGGCCGACTCGAAACAGGCCGATGAAAAGACATTCGCGTCGCTATAGTTCCAGCAGCCACGCAGGGCCTGCGCCTGACCCTCTGCTGGATAATTGATTAGCACGCCAAGCGCCAGCAAAGCCGGCAAAACCATTCGCAGCATGATGTTCCCCGCCTATCGTCGCGTTCCCACAACAGAAAGTAGAACGGATGGGGGGGCAATACCAGCAATTTGACTCATCGTTTTACCGTGCGATCTGCGAGCGCGGGATAGCGGATCGCCAGCGTCACGAGGCGCAGCAGCATATAGATCCAGAGCGCCAGCCAGAGCCCGTGATTGCCCATCGCATGGGTAAGCGCCCAGCTGAGCGGCAGGAAAATGCCCGTCGACACGAGCATGGCATTGCGCATCGCCCGGCCCTCGGCCGCGCCGATGAAGATGCCGTCGGCCTGGTAGGCGAGAACGCCGACGAGCGGCAGGCAACTCGCCCAAAGCACATGCTCGGTCGCCACCTCCCGGACGCTCTCGACATTGGTGAACAGGGCGACGAGCGCGGGGGCCGAAAGCGATGCTGCAAGCGCGAAAATCCCGGCCGCTGCGAGGGCGGAGACGCTGCTGAGCACCACGGCGCGGTCGAGCGACCTTCGGTCGCGGGCCCCGAGCGCTTGCCCGACCAACGTCTCGGCGGCCATCGCGAAGCCGTCGAGCGCATAGGCGGCCACATAGATGAACTGGAGCAACACCCCGTTCGCCGCGAGCACCGTGTCGCCCTGGAGCGAGCCCAGCCGGGCGAGCCAGGCGAAGCTCCCGGTGATGCAGATCGTCCGGATGAAGATGTCCCGGTTGAGCGCCATGACTTGAAGGAGCGCGCGTCGCTCGAGGATCCGGCGCCAATCGAGGCGCGCGTCGGCCGGAGCGATTCGGCGCATTTGACCACGCATGCGCCAAAGACCGACCGCAAGCCCCGCATGGGCGCCGAGGACCGTGCCGATGGCCACCCCCTCGACCCCCCAGCCGAGCCCGAAGACGAACAGGAGGTTGAAGCCCACATTCGCCACGGAGGTTGTCAGTTGCATCTCGACAAGACGCCGCGTCTGTTCCTGGCCGGTGAACGACCCGATGAGGGCGAAGATCGCGAGCTCGGCCGGCGCACCCCAGAGGCGGATCAGAATATAGGCGGCTGCAAGGGCCTCGACCTCGTCGGAGGCTTCGAAGAGCCCGAGGCCCGCCGCAACGATCGGCCGCGAGAGCAGAAGAAGAACAAGCGCCGACGCCCCGGCCACCGCGAGCGCGCGCAGGAGCGTATCGCGCACCCGCTCCCCGTCGCTGGAGCCGAAGGCCTGAGCGGTCAGTCCGGACGAGCCCATTTGCAAAAAGTTGAAACTCGAGAAGACGAGCGTGATGACGGTCGCGCCAAGGGTGACCGCCGCCAGCGGTTCTTCGCGCCCGAGATTGCCGATGATCGCGGTGTCGATGGCGCCCTGGATCGGCACGGCCGCATTCGACAGCACGACCGGAAGCGCGATCGCGGCGACGCGGGCATAGGTGACCTCGGGCCGCGAAACACGGGGCGGCGCGGCGACGCTCACCCGGTTCAGCCCTGGGTGATCAGCACGTTATACGCGATCGAAATCCGCTCGCCCGGGCCGAAATAGGGGTGCACCTGGTGTTGCAGCCAGGAGGGGAAGGCGATCATCGTGCCGGGGCCCGGGTTCAGCATCGAGCGCTGCTGCATCACGTTCTCCACCGTATAGCTCGCCGAGGCGCCCGGGCGGGGATCGATGAATTCGATCTTGCCGGAGAAGTCCGGGTTGCCCTCGCCATCGGGCGGCGGATTGCCGGTGACGTAATAGACCCCGGACCAGGTCGAGTTGGGATGGAGGTGGATGGCGTTGTACTGGCCGCGGCGGAGGACGTTCGCCCACCCCTCGACCGCAAAGCGGTGTTGGCCTGGTTTTATCAGCATGCTTGAGAGCGCGCGGATCATCGTCCGAATGCGTTGGACCAGGTGCCGGATCGGCGGGTCGGGGCGGTTCAGAAAGCCCGTATCCGAGTGCCAGCCGCCCACATTCGACCGGGCGACGCCGCCGGGACCGCGGGCCTCCTCCGCAAGGATCAAGTCGCGGAGCGCGGCGTTCAGCTCCTCGCTCGCCGGCCATTCGTGGACCGAAACGGGGGTCGGGAAGCTCGTTTGCGTGCAGGCCTGGATCGGCCGGGCAAGCGGCTCTTCGGGGGGGCTGTGGTCGGGCATGGCGATGCTCGGGTCGGAGGGCGGAGGGCCGCTGGGGGTTTGCATCAGATCGGT
>JBHJGX010000132.1:0-24355 GCA_050331395.1 Paracoccaceae bacterium | reverse complement strand
CGGGTTCCTCGGGCCCCACCCACCCGGGCTGTCACGCGTCCCGGCCACACGCTCAGCGCCCCCCATCGGCCCGAGGAACCCGCGGGCAGAGGGCTGTCATCCGGACTTTTTTGGGGTCGGTAGGGGAGGGGATCCGCGGAGAGCTGCCGAGACGGCGCCGTTACGGTTGAGGCGCCGCGGGCCGTCCAACCACTGCAGGCTGGCGCGGGGAGAGTGGGAGCCTCGCCAAAAGCCATGCAGCGCGGGAGGCGCCCGGCCGGGAGAGTGCCCGGCCAGGCGGCGATCAGTTGGCGTCGGCCGCCGGTCCGGCGGGCCCGGCGGGGCCGGTCTCGCCCTGCGGCCCCGGAGGCCCGGCTGGGCCCGTCGCACCTTGCGGTCCAGGTTCTCCCTGCGGCCCGGCGGGGCCTGTCTCACCTTGCGGTCCCGGAGGCCCGGCGGGGCCCGTCTCGCCCTGCGGCCCCGGAGGTCCAGCGGGGCCGGTTTCGCCCTGCGGCCCCGGAGGCCCGGCGGGGCCGGTCTCGCCCTGCGGTCCTTGAGGCCCGGCGGGGCCGGTCTCGCCCTGCGGTCCAGGCTCCCCCTGCGACCCGGCGGGGCCGGTCTCGCCTTGCGGTCCAGGTTCCCCCTGCGGCCCGGCGGGGCCGGTCTCGCCTTGCGGTCCGGCTGGACCCTCTGGACCTTGAGCGCCTTCCGCACCCGTCTCACCGGTAGCTCCGGCTTCCCCCTGTGGACCGGGAGGTCCGGGCTCCCCTTGAGGCCCGGCAGGGCCGGTCTCGCCTTGCGATCCCGGAGGCCCAGCGGGACCCGTCTCACCTTGCGGACCAGGCTCGCCCTGCGGCCCGGCGGAGCCAGTCTCGCCTTGCGGACCCGGCTCTCCCTGCGGGCCCGTTTCGCCCTGGGGGCCAGTATCACCTTGAGGGCCGGGTTCTCCTTGGGGACCTTCAGGGCCGGTTTCGCCCTGCGGACCCGGCTCTCCCTGCGGGCCCGTTTCGCCTTGGGGACCAGCGGAGCCCGTCTCACCTTGAGGTCCAGGTTCCCCCTGGGGACCGGCGGGACCCGGTTCGCCCTGGGGGCCCGCCTCACCTTGAGGGCCGGTTTCGCCCTGCGGCCCGGCGGGGCCGGTTTCGCCCTGCGGCCCGGCGGGGCCGGTCTCGCCTTGCGGACCCGGCTCTCCCTGCGGGCCCGGTTCGCCCTGGGGGCCCGTCTCACCTTGAGGTCCAGTTTCGCCCTGGGGACCGGTGGGACCAGGCTCTCCCTGCGGGCCCGGTTCGCCTTGGGGGCCCGTTTCCCCCTGCGGCCCGACCGGACCGAGCGCACCTTCGGGTCCGGGAACCCCCTGGGGCCCGGGCTCGCCTTGCGGACCCGCCGGGCCCGCGGGCCCGACCGGTCCCGGTTCGCCCTGGGGTCCTTGCGGACCGGCCGGTCCGGGCTCGCCGCGCTCCGGATCGGGCCGGGCGTCGAGATCGCTGCGGACGGACGCGGCCTGGGCCTCGGCCGCTTCGAGCCGCTCCTCGAGCGCGGCGACGCGCGACTCGCGCACACCGCCGAGCACGCCGACGAGACCGTTCGGCGAGCCGGCATCGACGATCAACCCGAGGACCAAAAGAAAGAGTAGAGTTGCCGCGCCAACGGCAACGTCGCGGGACGTGTTCGACATGGGATACCCTCGAACCCTGTTATTTTCGTTGCGCCTAACGCTAACAGAAAACCCCGCCGAACGCGACGGGGTTTCCGGAGCGGCTCACGACGGATCCGGCGGGCGAACCGGCGGATGGGCCGTCACTTGTTGGCGCGGTGCTCGATCAGATCGTCGACCACCGAGGGGTCGGCGAGGGTCGAGGTATCGCCGAGCGACCCGGTCTCGTTCTCGGCGATCTTGCGGAGGATCCGCCGCATGATCTTGCCCGAGCGGGTCTTCGGCAGGCCGGGCGCGAATTGGATCACATCGGGTTTGGCAATCGGCCCGATCTCCTGACGGACATGGGTCTGGAGTTCTTTCACCAGATCGTCCGAGGGCTCCCGGTCTGCCATCAGCGTCACATAGCAGTAGATCCCTTGGCCCTTGATCTCATGGGGATAACCGACTACCGCGGCTTCGGAGACGGCCGGATGGGACACGAGTGCCGATTCGACCTCGGCCGTGCCCATCCGGTGCCCAGAGACGTTGATCACATCGTCGACCCGGCCGGTGATCCAGTAATAGCCGTCCGCGTCGCGCCGGCAGCCATCGCCTGAGAAGTAATAGCCCTTGAACATCTCGAAATAGGTCGAGACGAAGCGGTCATGATCGCCCCAGATCGTCCGCATCTGACCCGGCCAACTGTCCTTGATGGCGAGCACGCCTTCGGTGGCGGTCTCGGCGATCTCCTCGCCCCGGTCGTTGAGCACGCAAGGCTGGACACCGAAGAACGGCCGGGTGGCCGAGCCGGGTTTGAGCGGGGTCGCCCCCGGCAAGGGCGAGATGAGGATACCGCCGGTCTCGGTCTGCCACCAAGTGTCGACGATCGGGCAGCGTCCCTGGCCGACCACACGGTGATACCAGCGCCAAGCCTCGGGATTGATCGGCTCACCGACCGAGCCGAGAACGCGGAGGGTCGAGAGATCGTGCTTGGTGACGAACTCCTCGCCCTGGCCCATCAGCGCGCGGATCGCCGTCGGCGCCGTGTAGAAGATCGTGACCTTGTGTTTGGCGCAAACCTCCCAAAAGCGGCCGGCGTCCGGAAAGGTCGGCACGCCTTCGAACATCACCGTCGTCGAGCCGTTCGAGAGGGGGCCATAGAGGATATAGCTGTGGCCGGTGACCCAGCCGACATCGGCCGTGCACCAATAGACATCGTCTGGGCGCACGTCGAAGACGTATTCATGGGTCATCGATGCATAGGCGATGTAACCGCCGGAGGTATGGACGACGCCCTTCGGCTTCCCGGTCGATCCCGAGGTATAAAGCACGAAGAGCGGATCCTCGGCATTCATCTCGACGGGTTCGCAGTGGTCCGAGACGCGGTCAGCTTCTTGGTGATACCAAACATCCCTGCCTTCGGTCATGGGCGTGTCGCCGCCGGTACGGCGAACCACAAGGCATTTCACATCGGCGATCCCATCGGCGGCCAACCGGTTGAGCGATTTGTCGACATTGGCTTTGAGCGGCGTCCGCCGACCGCCGCGGGGCGCTTCGTCCGCCGTGACGACGAGCTTTGCCTCGCTGTCGCGGACCCGGTCCGCCAGCGCGTCCGGAGAAAAGCCCGCGAACACGACCGAGTGAATGGCCCCAATCCGCGCACAGCCGAGCATGGCATAGGCCGCGGCCGGGATCATCGGCAAGTAAAGCACGACGCGGTCGCCCTTTTTGACGCCCATCGCATGCAGAACATTGGCGAACCGCGAAACTTCGTGGTGAAGCTGGCTATAGGTGATGTGTTCGGCCGGTTGCGACGGATCGTCAGGCTCGAAAATGATTGCGGTCTTTGAGCCGCGGGTGGCCAAATGGCGGTCGATACAATTGGCCGCTACGTTGAGTGTACCGTCCTCAAACCATTTTATCGAAACATTGTGATAATCGTAAGAGGTATTTTTTACCTTCGAGTACGGCTTTATCCAGTCGATACGGCGGCCGTGCTCGCGCCAAAATCCTTCCGGATCGTCGACCGAGCGTTGGTACATCTCGGCATACTTGGCCTCGTCGATGGCGCCTTGGTAGCCCTCGGGGACCGGGTAGATCTGCTGTTCGTCCATTCTTTCCTCCCATGGCTCGGGCGGCTGACCCGCCGTCGATATTCCTGAACGACGCTACTGCCGTGCGCGCGGGACGAACAACGGGCTCTGACGACGCAGCCGCGGGAGCCGGCTCCGTCAGGCGGGCTCGAGCCGGTCGAGCCGCGGCATGAGCCCGAGGAGATGCTGGGCATACGCGCTTTCGGGCGCCTCGAAGAGCCGCTCGGTCTCCGCGATTTCGAGCATCTGCCCGTGCTGCATCACGCCGACCCGGTCGCACATTTGCCGGATGACAGGCAGGTCATGCGAGATGAAGAGGAGGGTTAGACCGAGCTCGTCCTGCAGGTCCTTCAACAGGTTCAGGATCTGCGCCTGGATCGACACGTCGAGCGCCGAGGTCGGCTCGTCGCAGATCAGGAACCGAGGCCGGGTCGCGAGCGCCCGGGCGATCGAGATGCGCTGGCGCTGCCCGCCCGAGAACTCGTGCGCATAGCGCTCGGCGGCGCGGGCGCCGAGGCCGACATGCTCGAGCAGATCGCGGACAATGGTCTCGGTCTCGCGGCGGCCCTCGGCGAGATTGTGGAAGCGGATCGGCTCGGCAATGATATCGAGGACCTTCATGCGCGGGTTCAGGCTAGAGTAGGGGTCCTGAAAGATCATCTGCATCTGTCGACGGTGGCGGTTGAGCGCCGCCCGCGTCCGCAACGCGGTCAACTCGGCCCCGGCAAAGCGGATCTTGCCGCCCGAGACCGGATAGATGCCCGCGATCAGCCGGGCGATCGTCGATTTGCCCGAGCCCGACTCGCCGACGATCCCGAAGCTCTCGCCGTCGCGGATCTCGAAGCTCACATCGTCGACGGCCGTCACGCCGCGCCCACCGAGCATCCGGCCCGAGCTGAATACCTTGCGTAAGCTCTCGACCTCGACGAGCGGGCCCGATGCCTTGCCGAAATCCCGCCCCTTGCCGAGCCAGTGGGTTGCGATATCGAACGGCGCCCGAGCGACCTCGGCCTTTTCGATGTATTCGACCACCGGGAACCGGTCGAGCTTCGCATCGGGCCGCGGCACGGCGGCGATCAGGCTCCGGGTATAGGGATGGTCCGCGTCGCGCAGGATCTTGTGGGTCGGGCCGATCTCGACCAGATCGCCACGGTACATCACGGCGACCCGGTCCGCGGTCTCGGCGATCACGCCCATATCATGGGTGATGAGGATCATGCCGACGCCACGGTCGCGGACCAAACGCCGGAGGAGCTCGAGGATTTGCGCCTGGATCGAGACGTCGAGCGCGGTCGTCGGCTCGTCGGCGATGATCACCTCCGGATCGGCGCAGAGCGCGAGCGCGATCACCACGCGCTGGCGCATGCCGCCCGAGAACTGGTGCGGATAGTCGTCGACCCGGGTCTTCGCGTTCGGGATCCCCACCTGCTCGAGAAGCTCGACCGCCCGCAACCGGGCCTCCCGCTGCGAGAGCGGCAAATGGGTGCGGATCGTGTCGATGAGCTGGTCGGCAATGGTCTCGAGCGGGTTGAGCGAGGTCTGCGGGTCCTGGAAGATCATCGCGATCCGCTTGCCGCGAACGCGCCGCATCTCCTCTGGCGAGAGCGTGTCGACCCGCATGCCGTCGAGGCGGATCTCACCGGCCACCATCTCGCCTGGCGGCTCGAGGAGACCCATCACCGCGTTGCCGATGGTCGATTTGCCCGCGCCCGATTCGCCGACGACCCCGAGGATCTCGCCCTGACCGACGTTGAGGTCGAGGCCCTTGACCGCCACCACGTCGCCGCGGCGCGAGGCGAAGGCGATCCGCATGCCCTGGATGTGCAGCAGCGTCATCAGCGGAGCTTTGGATTGAGGGCGTCGCGGAGCCAGTCTCCGAGGAGATTGACCGCGAGCACGAGGAGCACGAGGGCGATGCCGGGGAAAATGGTGATCCACCACTCACCGGCAAAGAGGAAATCGTTGCCGATCCGGATCAGCGTGCCGAGGGATGGCGAGGTCGGCGGCACGCCCACCCCGAGAAACGACAGCGTTGCCTCGGTGATGATCGCAAGCGCGAGCTGGATCGTCGCGATCACGAGCACCGGGCCCATCACATTCGGCAGGATATGGCGCCAGAGGATGAGCGCGTCCGGCAGGCCGATCACCTGCGCGGCCTGGACGTATTCCCGGCTCCGCTCGACAAGGACCGAGCCGCGGACCGTGCGCGCATATTGCACCCAGAACGACAGCCCGATCGCGAGCACGAGCACGTAAATCGCCAATTGGTCGTGGCTGCCGCGCGGCAGGACGCCCCGCGCCACCCCGTCGATCAAGAGCGCGATCAAGATTGCCGGAAACGACAGCTGCACATCGGCGATCCGCATCAGCACCGTGTCGATCCAACCGCCCGCATAGCCGGCGATGAGCCCGACCACGATCCCGATCAGCGCGGCAAGGATCACCGACAGGAAGCCGACCGCAAGCGAGATCCGCGCGCCGTAGAGGATCGTCGAGAGCACATCCCGGCCCTGGTCATCGGTGCCGAGGAGATATTTCTCGGACCCGCCCTCGGCCCAAGCGGGCGGCAGCAGGCTGTCGAAGAGGTCGACCTGTGCGAGATCGAATGGATCATAGGGCGCGATCCAGGGCGCGAAGACCGCCGCGCCCACCATCACGAGCGTCATCAGCGCAGCGACGATCGCCGCCGGCGAGCGGGAGAAGCTGTACCAAAGATCGCTGTCGAGTGCCCGTCCGAGGCGGGTTTGCGGCCCGGTCGGGGCCGGCGCCGCGGCGGGCGTGCCGTCGCCGCTCATCCGTCCTGCACCCTGAGCCGCGGGTCGACGACCACATAAAGAATGTCGACGATCAGATTGATGACCACGAAGACGAAGGCGATCAGCATCAGATACGCGGCCATTACCGGAATATCGACCTCCATCACCGCCTGCACGAACAAGAGCCCCATACCCGGCCATTGAAAGACGCTCTCGGTGATGATCGCAAAGGCGATGATCGATCCCACTTGCAAGCCGATGATCGTGATCACCGGAACGAGGGTGTTCTTGAGCGCGATCCGAAAATTGATCATCCGGGCGGGCAAGCCGCGGGCTTTGGCGAATTTAACGTAATCGGTCCGCAGCACCTCGAGCATCTCCGCGCGCACGAGCCGAACGATCAGCGTCATCTGGAAGACCGCGAGAGTGATCGCCGGCATGATGATCGCCTTCAGCCCGTCCGAGGTGAGGAAGCCGGTGGTCCACCAGCCGATGTCGACGACCTCCCCCCGGCCGAAGGTTGGCAGCCAGCGAAGCTGTACGCCGAAGAGCAGGATCAGCAGGATCCCGATCAGGAAGGTCGGCAGCGACACCCCGATGAGCGACAGCGTCATGAAGGCCCGGCTGACCAGTCCCGTGCGCCGGAGCGCGGTGTAGACGCCCATCGGGATGCCGACCGCGAGCGCCAGGATCGCCGAGACGAGGCTGAGCTCCAAGGTGGCGGGGAACCGCTCGGCAATCAGCTCGGAGACCGGCTTCCGCAGCCGGTAGGACGTACCGAAATCGCCCTGTGCAGCATTCTCGACGAACCGCCAGAATTGCACCGGGAACGGGTCGTTCAGCCCGAGGCGCTCGGCGAGTGCTTCGCGGTCCTCTAGGGTGGTGTCCTGGCCGACAAGATTGTTGATCGGATCGCCGACAAACCGGAAGAGCGCGAACGCGATGAGAGCCACCGTGAGCATGACGAGGACCGACTGGGCGAGCCGCTTGAGAATAAAAAGGGTCATGGGCCGTCTATCGGAGCGTCCGCGCCTGAGATCGTCGGGCGCGGACGCGGTGAGGTGATCAGGGCATCACGACATTGCGGAAATCGAGCACGTTGTCCGGCCGCTGCGCGACCTCGACGCCCTCGCGCACGCCCCAGGAGAGCGGCTGCTGGTGCACGGGGATATAGCCGTACTCCTCGCGAACGATCGTGTTGACTTCGTCGATCATCTCCTGACGGGCGGCCGGGTCGGTCTCGGTCTGGATCGTGTGCACGAGCTCGTCGATCCGCGCGTTGGTGTAGTTGCCGAGGTTAAAGAGCCCCGTGCCCTTTTCCGGGTTCTGGCTCGCGATCAAGCTGTTGATCACGTTGTGCGCGTCGATGGACGACGGCGTCCAGCCGAGAAGATAGAACGACGTGTCGTACCCGTTCTGACTCAGCACTTTGGCGAAGTACTTCGATTTCGGCTGGGCGTTCAGATCGACGCGCACGCCGATGCGAGCGAGAAATCCGACGACAGCCTGACAAATCCGCTCGTCGTTAACATAGCGGTTGTTCGGGCAATCCATGGACACTTCGAACCCGTCCGGATAGCCGGCCTCGGTCAACAGCGCCTTCGCCTTCTCGGCGTCATAGGCATAAGGCACGTTCAGCGCTTCATTCCAGCCGTTGATCTGCGGCGCCATCATCAGCCCCGACGGCGTAGCCGCACCGCGCATCACCTTCTCGTTAATGGCGTCGAGCGAGATCGCATGGGCAAACGCCTGGCGGACGCGGATGTCCTTGAACGGGTTCTTGCCCTCGATGTCCGAGTAGAGAAGCTCGTCCCGCGACTGGTCCATGCCGAGAAAGATCGTCCGCGCCTCCGGACCCGTCAGCGGGCGCACGCCGTCGGCATCTTCGAGGCGCTGCCAGTCCTGCACGGGAACCGGATAGACCAGATCGAGCTGACCCGAAATGAGCGCAGCGACCCGGGTCGCCGCCTGCGAAATCGGCGTGAACTCGATCTGAGTGACGTTGGTGGCAATCTCGTCGTTGCCCCAATAGCCGTCGAACCGCTCGAAGACCGATTTCACGTCGGCCTGACGCTCGACAACCTGGAAGGGGCCCGTGCCGTTGGCGTTCTGCGCGGCATAGGTGGCGGTCTCATCTGCGGCCTGCGGCGAAGTCGCCTCGGTCGCGCCGTTCTCCTCCGACCACTCCTTGTCCATCACATAGAGAAAGACAAGCTCCTGCGGCAGGATCGGGTTCGGTGCGGGCGTCGACACGATAATCTCGTGGTCGTTCACCACTTCGATCTCGGAGATCTTGTTGCCGAAGCTCTTGAGGTCCGAGCCCTCGGTCAGCGAGCGCTTCCAGGTGAAGACCACGTCCTCGGCGGTGAACGGGTTGCCGTTGTGGAAAGTCACGCCCTCCCGCAGGGCAAACCGCCACTTCGTCGGCTCGATGTTCTCCCACGAGGTAGCAAGCGCCGGGATCAGCTGGAGGTCCGCGTCATAGAGCGCGAGCGGCTCGTAGACATTGCCGAGATAGCCGAGGGTAAAGGTCTCGTTCAGCCCGTGCGGGTCGAGCGACTGCACATCGCCCTGGAACGCCCATTTGAAGGTCTTCGCGCCGGCCGGTGCGGCGGCGAGGGCAAGCGCCATGGCACTGCCGAGGAGGAGCTTTTGCATCTCTGACTTCCCTGTTGACATGTTTAGCGGGGATGTCGCGCATCCCTTGAGCACACGCTAGGCGGGGGCGGCGCACAAATCAACGGCGTTGGACCGAAGGCTGCCGCGAAATCGATCAATCGGGCGGTTGACGATCGGCGGGGGCGCGGAGAAAGCCGATCCCGAACGCGCCCGCCGACGGGGCGGATCCCCTTGCCCGTCCGATCGCGCGGCCCTCGCCAAGACCGCGTCTGCCCCCTAACTTGGCGATCATGCGTGCGGACGAGCTGCTCCATCCGACCGAGGCCGGGCTCTATTGCCCGCTCGGCGATTTCCACATCGATCCGGTCCGGGCGGTGCCCCGCGCGGTCATCACCCATGGCCATGCGGACCACGCCCGGGCGGGCCACGGCGCCGTGCTCGCCACCCGCGAGACCCTCGCGATCATGGCCGCCCGCTACGGCGCCGACCACGCCGAGCGCACCCAGTCAGCCGGCTGGGGCGAGGTGATCGACCTCGCGGGGGTCCAAGTCAGCCTCCACCCCGCCGGCCACGTGCTCGGATCGGCGCAAATCGCCGTCGAAGCGCGCGGCCTCCGGATCGTCGCGGCCGGGGACTACAAGCGCGGGTCCGACCCGACCTCGGCCGATTTCGTCCCGGTGCCCTGCGACGTCTTCATCACCGAGGCGACCTTTGGGCTCCCGGTCTTTCGCCACCCGGATCCCTTCGCCGAGATCGGCCGGCTTCTCACGTCGCTCGAGCGGTTCCCCGAGCGCGCCCACCTCGTCGGCGTCTACGCGCTCGGCAAAGCGCAGCGGGTCATCCGCCTCCTTCGCGACGCGGGCTACGACGCGCCCATCTACATCCACGGCGCGCTGAAACGGCTTTGCGACCTCTACGAAGCCGAAGGCATCGCGCTCGGCCCCCTCGCCTCGGCCACCGTCGAGCGCGGCAAGAAGGGTGCCTTTGCCGGTGCGGTCATTCTCGGACCGCCATCCGCCTTCGCAGGCTCGTGGGCCCGGCGGTTTCCCGACCCGGTCGTCGGCTTTGCGAGCGGCTGGATGCAGGTCCGCGCCCGCGCCAAGCAACGGGGCGTCGAGCTGCCCATGGTGATCTCGGACCATTCGGACTGGGGCGAACTTACCGCCACGCTTCGCGAACTTTCGCCCGGAGAGGTCTGGGTCACCCATGGCCGCGAAGAAGCGTTGGTGCGCTGGTGCAGCCTCGCCGGCATCTCCGCCCGGCCGCTCAATCTCGTCGGCTACGAGGACGAGGGCGACTAAACGATGGAGCGCTTCGCCACTCTCCTCGACCGGCTGGTCTTCACGCCGCAGCGCCTCGGCAAGCTGAGGCTCCTCCGAGACTACGTCACCGAAGCCCCCGACCCGGACCGGGGCTATGCCATCGCCGCGATCACCCGGGATCTCGACCTGCCCTCCGTCAAGCCCGCGCTTCTGCGCGGTCTCGTCGAAGAGCGCACCGACCCGGTGCTCTTCGCGCTCTCTTACGACTATGTGGGCGACCTTGCCGAGACGATTTCGCTCATTTGGGGCGACGCGCCGGACCGCGCCGAGACGCCGGCGCTCTCTGAGGTCGTCGCGCGGCTCCAGTCGGTCTCGCGGTCGGAAGCGCCCGCGGTGATCGCCGCCTATCTCGACCGGATGCCGCCGCCCGCGCGCTATGCCATGCTCAAACTGGCCACCGGGGGGATGCGCGTCGGCGTCTCGGCCCGGCTCGCCAAACAGGCGCTCGCGGATTGGGGCGGCGTCGACGTGACCGAAATCGAAGAACTCTGGCACGGGCTCTCGCCGCCCTATGAGAGCCTCTTCGCCTGGCTCGACGGGCGTGCCCCGAAACCGGAACAGGCGGCGAAGGCGCCGTTTCGCCCGGTGATGCTCGCCAATCCGGTCGAGGAGGGCGATCTCGACGGGCGACCCCCGGGCGATTACCTGGCCGAGTGGAAATGGGACGGCATCCGCGTTCAAGCGACCGTCGAAGACGGCGTGCGGCGGCTCTACTCGCGCACGGGAGACGAGATCTCGGGCGCTTTCCCGGATCTCGTGGGGGCGATGGCCTTCGAGGGCGCGATCGACGGCGAGCTCCTGGTCGCCCGCCCCGGACCCGAGGGCACGATCGTCGGCACGTTCTCCGAGCTTCAAGAGCGGCTCAACCGAAAATCCGTCTCAGCGCGGCTCCTGGCGTCCCACCCGGCGTTTTTGCGCGCCTACGATCTTCTTTCGGCCGATGGGGTGGATTTGGGCGCGCTCCCGTTCCAAGACCGCCGCCACCGGCTCGAGGCCTTTGTTGCCCGCCTCGACCCACAGCGCTTCGATCTGTCGGAACTCGTGCCCTTCGAAAGCTGGGCGGAGATCGCCCGGCTTCGCACCGCCCCACCCCACCCGGTGATCGAAGGACTGATGCTCAAGCGCCGGGATAGTGCCTATCTCCCCGGACGCCCGAAAGGGCCCTGGTTCAAATGGAAGAAAGACCCCCACATTATCGACGCCGTGCTGATGTATGCTCAGCGCGGTCACGGCAAAAGATCGAGCTTTTATTCGGACTATACATTTGGTGTGTGGGACGCGGAGGGCGCCCTGGTGCCTGTCGGCAAGGCGTATTTCGGCTTTACGGACGACGAACTCAAACAGCTGGACAAATTCGTGCGCGACGAAACCGTCGACCGCTACGGGCCGGTGCGGGCCGTGCGGGCCGAGCCCGAGCGCGGCTTGGTCCTGGAAATCGCCTTCGAGGGCCTGCAACGATCGACCCGGCACAAATCGGGGCTCGCAATGCGCTTCCCGCGGATCAGCCGACTGCGCTGGGATAAGCCGCCCGCCGAGGCCGACCGCCTAGAGACGCTGGCACGCCTGCTGCCGGCCGGGTGATTCTCGCGGCACGCCTGCAAATTGCGGCGAGGTCAGATCCTAAGGCACACCGATGCGCCGTTTTGCGACGCAATCTACCGCGCAGATCGCCCTTCGCACCGTATTGCATCGCAAAGGGCGCTGGAAAGCTGGGCGAACATCTGTTAACTCTCGAGCTGTCTGAGAAGACAGTTGGGGATTTGGAGGTTGCAATGATGACGGTTTCGCGCTCGGCGGGAGTGCTCCTCGCGACAGCGCTCGTGATGCCGGCTCTTCAGGCAGACGCTGCATCCGCGCCATCGCCACTTAACCTGGTGCTCGGACAAAACTTCGATGTCCTCGTAAACGACGTGGTCGGCAATCTCGATGGCCAGGGCTTCGATGGGACGCAGCAGGTTTACCAAGCCGGAACGAACGGGCCGTCTTCGGCAGGCCGGTTGTCGGTTGTCGGGTCGGCTGCCTCGATTATTGTTCCCGCTTTCTCCGGAACACCAGATGCAATCTTTTTCGACCAAAACCCATTGGACAATATTCCAGTGCCCGTCACGTTCATGCTCGATGCCCAACATGACGTCGACGGCTCGGGTCGTGTGATCTTTGCACAATTTTCTATTGAGGGCTTAATCACCCAAGATTTCATTGATGCTGCTGGATTGAATGGGGTTCTTTCGCCGGGTCAACAGACCTTGATTGCATCGAACGGACCGAACGTGTCCACTCTGTCGCAAGCGACCGACACGCTCGACTTTGGTTACGACCCACAAAACGGCACGCTCGAGTATCTCTTCTCGGATCTCACCGGGTCATTGGCGGACGAGGTCGGTGATGATCTGGGCATCATTATCAGCAACACCGCACTTCAAGAATCGCCGCCGAATGCCTCGCCCAACCCGTTCATTCAGGATTTCAACTTCGCCGGCTTCGGCGATTTCAATGTCGGCTTCACCGCTGCGGATGTGGGCCCGTCGGTCGGTCCCCGCCCGGGCGTGCCGGTGCCGCATGCGCTCCCGCTTATCCTGACCGGGGTTTTGGGCATTGGCGTGGTGAAATATGCGCGTCGCCGGAAGAAATCGGACACCGCAACACCGGTGAAAGACGCCGCCTGAGACACGCGCTCCGGGACGGTTGGGGCCTGCGCTGTCGCGCGGGCCTTTTGCGTTTTCATAGCACGGCTTTCCATGGCCCCCCGCGCCCCTAGCCTCTCCGGTGTTCCACCGGAAAGGACCTCAAAATGATCCGACGCCTCGTGCTTGTCCTCGGCGATCAACTCGACCGAAACGCTGCCGTCTTCGACGATTTCGATCCTGAGCACGACGCCGTCGTAATGACCGAGGCGCGGGAGGAGGCAATCTATGTGCCTCAACACAAGAAGCGCCTGACCGTCTTTTTCGCCGCCATGCGCCACTTCGCGGACGATCTGAGGCGGCGCAACTGGGCAGTGCATTACCATGCGCTCGACGGCGACGCGCCTGCATCGACCCTCGCTGACGGCGCGGCGCGCCACCCGGCCGAGGAAATCCACGTCACGTTGCCCGGCGACC
The DNA here is from genome assembly GCA_050331395.1 of Paracoccaceae bacterium. GTDB lineage: Bacteria > Pseudomonadota > Alphaproteobacteria > Rhodobacterales > Rhodobacteraceae > Thermohalobaculum. The sequence goes on along the minus strand of JBHJGX010000132.1, from coordinate 10,849 downwards.
ACCGGGTTCTGAGCGCGCTCAAAGACCGCTTCCCCGGGCTCGTCGTGCATGCGGATCGGCATTTTCTCTCCACGCCCGAAGAGTTCGCCGACGCGCGATCGGGCCGCAAACGGTTTATCTTGGAGGATTTCTATCGCGGTCTCCGCCGGCGCACCGGATGGCTGATGGAAGGTGACGCCCCGGTCGGCGGGCAGTGGAATTTCGACCAGGACAATCGGAAGAGCTTTGGAAAAGCGGGCCCCGGCCTCACCCCCGGGCGTCCGCACTCCGCCCCCGATGAGATCACTGAGAACGTCATGCGCATGGTCGAGCGCCACTTTCCCGACGCGCCCGGGAGCACGGACGGCTTCGCCGAACCGGTCACCCGCCGCGCGGCGCTTGCTCATCTCAAGGATTTCGTCGAACATCGGCTGCCGCTTTTTGGCGACTACCAGGACGCGATTGCGACAGGGCACGCGACGCTGTGGCACTCGCGCCTCTCGGTCTGCCTCAATCTGAAGCTTTTGGATCCGCGGGAGGTCTGCGCCGCGGCCATCGACGCCTTCGACGCGGGCGCGGCCCCGCTAAATGCCGTCGAGGGGTTCGTGCGGCAAATCCTGGGCTGGCGCGAGTTCATCCGCGGCACCTATTGGACCGAAATGCCGGATTATGCCGAGAGAAACGGCCTCAGCGCCGAGGGGGAACTCCCGCGCTTTTTCTTCACCGCTGACACCGACATGGCCTGTTTGGGCGACGCGCTTGGCCAAATCCGCGCCGAGGCCTATGCGCACCATATTCAGCGGCTGATGGTCACCGGGCTTTTCGCCATGCTTTGGGGCGCCCATCCCTACCGCGTGCACGAGTGGCATGTGGGCATGCATATGGACGCCATCGACTGGGTCAGCCTGCCGAATGTCCTCGGCATGAGCCAACACGGAGACGGCGGGCAAGTCGGTACCAAACCTTATGCGGCCTCCGGCGCCTATATCAGCCGGATGTCCGACTGCTGTACGCGCTGCCCCTATGATCCGAAGCAAGCGACGGGGCCTAAGGCGTGTCCCTTCACAACCCTTTATTGGGATTTCCTCGACCGTCATGCCGCGCGGTTCCGGTCCAACCGGCGGATGGGTATGCAAATGAAGAACCTCGATCGGAAAGCGGACGACCTCCCCCGGATCCGCCGCGAGGCCGACGCCCTCAGGCAGCGCTTGACCTGAGCCCGGCGGCCGGATCGCTCGCATACCGCACACAGTTTCTCCCTTCGCGTTTGGCCTCGTAAAGTGCCGCATCGGCGGCGCGGAGCAATTCCTCGGGATCGGTCGTCTCCCCTTGGCGCGTGGCGAGGCCAAGGCTGATGGTGAGGGGCAAAGACCCGGCAGAGGTGTGAAAGACCTGATCGGAGGTGACCCGGCGAACTCGGTCGGCGGCGAGATACCCCGCCGCCGTGTCCGTGTCACCGAGGAGAAGGCCGAACTCTTCGCCCCCCAGGCGCCCGAGCATGTCTTTCTTCCGCATGCAGGCTTGCAGCCGTCCGGCAAGGGCGGACAGCACTTCGTCGCCGACGGGGTGCCCATGCCGATCGTTCACCGCCTTGAACCGGTCGATGTCCAACACCCCGAGCGTGACCGGCTGGCCCGAGCGGGCCGACCGCGTACACTCGCGCGCCACCATCTCGAGGAACCAGCGCCGAGACGCGACCCCCGTCAGCGCATCCGTCTGCGACAGGAGACGCATTTCGATATCGCTCGTGACCAGTTGACCGAGATCGGCGAGCACCTCAGCCCCCCGCGCGGCGATGTCGGGACGCGGTCGGGTGTCGATCACGCAGAGCGAGCCGAGGCGGTAGCCGTCCGGCGAACAGATCGGCACACCCATGTAGGCACGGATCCCCATCTCTCCGACCACGAGAGGGTTCGCGGCAAACCGAATATCGGCGGTGGCATCGGGGACGACCAGAGCCACGGGCTCTTGGATCGTGTGATGGCAAAACGCGATGCTGCGCGGCGTCTCCGCCGCCTCGGTCCCGCGTTTGGCCAGAAAGATCTGCCGATCCGTATCGACGAGCGTAATGAGGGCAATCGGAGTGCCGTAAACCTCTGACGCGACCCTGACGATCCGGTCGAAAGCGTCGGGGGTGGTCGCTTCCAACAACCGGGATCGTCGGACGGCCCGGATGCGCGCCGCTTCGTCGATCTGTTCAAAATCAGCGCTCATGAGACCCTCGCTTGTTTCAGCGACGGTCTCACGCAGGAGTTACGCGTTGGTTAACGCCCGCTCAGCTTCCGGTCAAAAGTCGCTCCACCGCGCGGGTCACCTCGCCAGATGTCGGTTCGGTGCCGGTCCCGTAGGCTGCGACCAGCCGACCGTCAGGCCCAACGAGGTATTTATGGAAATTCCATCGCGGGGCGTTCGCCGCGCCGAGCTCGCTCCGCGCCCAGGTATAGAACGGATGCGCCGACGTCCCTCGCACCCGGGTGATCGTCGTCATCGGGAAGTCGATCGAGAAGTTGACCTCACAAAACTCCTTGACCTCGGCCTCCGACCCGAGCTCCTGCCCACCGAAATCGCCCGACGGCACACCGACCAGGACAAACCCCTGATCCCGGTAGCGATCGTAAAGCGCCTGCAGACCGTCGTACTGGTACGTAAACCCACAGCGCGACGCGGTGTTGACCACCATCACCGGACGGCCCGCATAGTCGGCGAGGCGCACGATACCACCGGCGATCCCGGGAAAGGCGAAATCATGGGCCGAAAGGCCGGTCGCCCGCGCTGGCTGCGGCGTCGTCAGCTGAGCGAGCGCGGCGGCAGCGGAGAGCCCGAAGACAGCGGCAGACAGGAAAAAACGGCGATGCGGCATGGCGGAACCTCCCTTTCGGCGACAAATGCGCCCGGTTTGCGGAGGGTCAAGGCTTGAACGGCAGGCACAGCGGAGAAGACGCGGGCATCCCAGACAGGAGGTCGCCATGATCCGCCTCGCCGCCCTCATCTACGCCATGACCGGCCCCACCCTGGCCGGCAGCCTGATTATCGTCTGCTTGGTCTCGGGGCTCGACACACTGACGCCGATCCTGGTCGCCGCGGCCATCGGTTTCGTGGCGGCGTTGCCGATTGCCTGGGCGATCGCGCGAGAGATCGGCCGGCCCCTAAACTGACCTGGCGCGAGGGCGGATCGGCCGGGACCCCACCCGGTCGCAGTCTTGCCCAACGGGCAAGCGCACGACCGCATGGCATACCGGGCCGGTCCCCGACCGGCGCGGTTCCGCTTGATCGGACCTCGCTGAAGGGCCCTCCGTCAGCCGGTCTCGCCGAAGACCCGCGCGAAAATCGTATCCACATGGGCGAAATGCGGCGCAAGGTCGAAGAGCGCGGCAAGCTCTGCCTCGGGCAGCGCCGCGGTCACCTCCGGGTCCGCCTTGAGGAGCGCGAGAAACTCCGCCTCGCCCTCCCATACCCGCATCGCGTTGCGCTGCACGAGCGCATAGGCCGCCTCCCGCGACAGCCCCTTCTGCGTCAGCGCCAGCAGCACCTGTTGGGAGTGCACGAGGCCGCGGAGCCGCGCGAGCGTCTCGGCCATCCGCTCGGGATAGACCACCAGATCGCGCACCACGCCCGTCAGGCGTACCAGCGCGAAATCGAGCGTGACGGTGGCGTCTGGGCCGATCATACGCTCGACCGAGGAATGCGAAATGTCCCGCTCGTGCCAGAGGGCGACGTTCTCCATGGCCGGCATGGCATAGCTTCTGACCATCCGGGCGAGTCCCGTCAGGTTCTCGGAGAGCACCGGGTTGCGTTTGTGGGGCATCGCCGAGGAGCCCTTTTGCCCGGCCGAGAAATGCTCCTCCGCTTCCAGCACTTCGGTCCGCTGCAGGTGGCGGATCTCGGTCGCCAGCCGCTCGACCGAGGACGCGATCACCGCCAGCGTCGCAAAGAACATCGCGTGGCGATCGCGGGGGATCACCTGGGTCGACACCGGCTCCGGGGCGAGGCCGAGCCTCTCGGCCACATGCGCCTCGACGCGCGGGTCGATATTGGCAAAGGTCCCCACGGCCCCGGAGATCGCACAGGTCGCCACCTCGGCCCGCGCCGCCGCGAGACGCGCGCGGTTCCGATCCATCTCCGCATAGAACGAGGCGAGCTTGAGCCCGAAGGTCAGCGGCTCGGCGTGGATGCCGTGGCTCCGGCCGATGCAAGGCGTATGTTTGTGCTCCCGCGCCCGCGACTCGAGTGCCGCCAGGAGCCCGTCGAGATCGGCGCAAAGGAGATCCGCCGCCCGGGTCAGCTGGACGGCAAAGCAGGTATCGAGCACGTCCGAGGAGGTCATGCCCTGATGCACGAAGCGCGCCTCGGGGCCGACGATCTCGGCCAGATGCGTGAGAAAGGCGATAACGTCGTGCTTGGTATCGCGCTCGATCGCATCGATCCGGGCGATGTCGAAGGCCACGTCCTTGGCGCGCCAGACGGCAGCGGCGGCCGCCTCCGGGATCGAGCCGAGGGCCGCCATCGCATCGGCGGCGTGGGCCTCGATCTCGAACCAGATCCGGTATCTGGTCTCCGGCGACCAGATCTCGGCCATTTGCGGGCGGCTATAGCGGGGGATCATCGGCGGCCTTTCTCGGTAATGTCGCGCGGAGACGAGGGTGCGCGGCCGGCGATGTCAAGCCTCCGCCGCCCCCTTGCCGAGCCGGAGGCGATGCACGATCTCTTACCCCATGGAAAGCGCCGTCCACACCGCCGTCGCCAGCCCGTCCTTTTTCGCCGGGCGTTGGCACATGGTCCGGATCATCGAGAATGTCACCGAGGGCGTCATCGGCGAGTTCTGGGGGGAGGCCAGGTTCGTCTCGGACGGGCGCGGGCTGGCCTGTCGCGAGGCGGGCGTGCTCCGCTTTCGCGGCGAGGACTATCATGCGAGCCGCGCCTCGCTCTGGCGCTTTCCGGGCGACGGCCGGATCGAAGTGCAATACGACGACGGGCGGCCGTTCCACGATTTCATCATCGACGATCCGCAGGCCGTCCATGATTGCGGGGACGACCGCTATCGAGTGTCCTACGAATTCGAGGATCGAGCCTGGACCAGCCGCTGGGAAGTGCTCGGCCCCGGTAAGGATTACATCATGACGACGCGGTATCGCCGCCAGGGCGCGCGCTGAAGCGACACAACCCGTTCGGGCCTCGGCGGTCAGGCGTCGGTGGTCAGTCAGACGCCCTCGGCGGCCGTCGGTGAGCGGTCGGTGGACAGTTGTCAGCGGTCAGTTGTAGTCGTAGACCGCATCTAGGCCGAGCGCGCCGTTGCGGCTGGCGAGATACGGCCCCGCACCGATCTCGGCATGGCGCACGGTCCGTCGGCGAAACTGCCAAAAGCTGTCGTAGATCTCGAGGGCGAGGGCGTCGTGCGTCGCCGTTTCCGCAATGACCGATGCGGCCGTCCGATGCAGTTCGATGAGCAGCGGGTCGGGAAACCGGGTGAACGCGGTCTCGAACTCCCGGCGCAAGAGGTTGAAGGCCCGGCCGTTCTCGAGCCGGCATTCGGCCCGCAGACGCAGCGCCTCCTCGGCCGTCGCCGCCCGGATGATCGCCTGCACCGACGGTGCCAGAACGTCGAAAAGCGCCGCCGCGATGCCGAAGCTCAGTTCCATCCCCGGCTCTTGCCAGCCGGGCGCCATATGCGCGGGCAAGAGCTTGACGAACCCGATCTCCAGATCCTGACGCGGCCCCAGCCAGTCGACCGCATCCACCTCGCCGTCGATGACCGCGAGCGCCAAATCCCCCGGCGCGACCTGGACCGGGACGGCCCCCGCCGCCGCCCACACCCGCGCAGCCAGGCCCGGAACGCTGATCCGGAGCCCCTCGATATCGGCCAAGGTCTGCACGGGCGCGGGGAACCAGCCGCCGAGTTGTCCGCCCGTATTGCCCGCGCTGAAAGCCCGGACCCCGAAGCGATCGGACAGCCGATCCCAGAGCGCCTGCCCGCCGCCCGCCTGAAGCCATGCGGCCATCTCGCGTTCGTTCAGACCGAAGGGCACCGCCGTGAAGAAGGCAAAGCCCGGATGCCGGTCCATCCAGAAATATTCGGCCCCGTGATAGCATTCGGCCTCGCCCCGTTCGATCGCAGAGAACGGATCCTCGGCGCCGGCCCGTTCTCCGGCATGGAAGACATCGATCCGCAGGAACCCTTCGGTCAGCGTCTCGATCCGTCGGGCGAGCCGTTCCGCCGAGCGCGGCAGGATCGGCAAGGTGCGCGGCCAGGCGGTCAGCATGTTGAGCCGCAGGCCCCCGGTCGAAATCGCCGGAGCAGCCAGGGAAGGCCCGCCGAGCAGGGTCGCCAGGCCTGCGCCTCCGATCAGATCCCGCCGTCGCATCGCGTCCCCCCTGCCGTCGCCGTCTCGCGGCCGATCAAAGTCCGAGTACCCGGCCCCGAGCGGCGATGAAATCCCCGTCGGCCGCGCCGCTCCACCCGGCCGTCTCGCGCCGTGCGCGGCGATAACTCTCCAACACCCGCTCGCCTAGGGCATCGGTGGCGACCTCGGCGGTCACGGCCTCCTCTGCGGCGCGCATCAGAGCAGTCAGAAGCGGCTCCGGGAGCGTCTCTACGCTTGTGTCCGTCATCATTCCCAACGCGAAGGCATTCCGGCGCAACGCTTCGGCCTCGTCCGCGAGACCCGCGGCGCGGATCGATGCCTCGACCGCCGCGCGGTGCACGTCCGAGAGGCCCCGCCACCAATCGAGCCGCGCGGCAGCGGCGACCGCTCCGGTGGGATCGTGAACCCCAGGACCGACGAGACGCGGAAAGGTGTCCGCCAGCCTGGCCTCGAGATCCGCCGCCGCCTCGCCCGCGACGGCGATCCGTGCGGCCGCACCCCGATCCACCGGGACCGCGCCCAAAGCCCGGAAGGCGGCCGCGGCAAGGCCCTCCGCCCGCACCGTCTGGCCGGCCAGATCCTCGGGCGTCGCGATCCCGTCGGCAAGCCAGAGACCGGCCGCAATGCCACGCACGCTGAAAAGAAACGGCTTGGCCCCGAGATCGGCGGCGAGCGCGTCCCAGAGCGTCTGTCCGTCGAGAATGTCGAGCCAAGCCCGGTGCTCTTCCCCCGTCATGCCCGCGGGCACCGGCCCGAAGAGCGCCATGGCCGGGTGCGCCTCGGCCCCCGGCGACCAACCGAGCGAGATTTCGTGGTCGCCCGTGTTCGATCCAGCGGTACCGAGCGCCTCGGCTCGCAGTGGCGCGGCAAGCCCGGCCCCGCACGCGGTAATATGTCGGGCGAGCGCCTCGGCCGCTGGTGCGAACACCGGGTCGGCGGCGACGATTCGCACCGTTTGCGCCGCGTCGGTCGAGGCTGCCGATGCCGAAGCGACAACGCTGCCCGACGCCGTCGCGCTCAAGAACGCTCGCCTGTCCATGCTGCCGCTCCCGAAACCCGTTCCGCCACCATACCGGATCGCTCACCCCGGCCCACGGCTATAACCGGTTTTCCGAAGAGTTTGGAGAGATTTCCGCGCGTTCGCCGCGAAGACCTCTCCAAAGCCAAGATCGAACAGCGGATCGCTCGGTTCAGCGGAGCTTTTGAACGTTCACGCCGAAGGTCACCGCGCCGATCAGCACGTCGCCGTCCTCGGGATCGGTGACCGGCAAGCTCACCTGCGTCTGGACGGTCTGCGTGCTCTCGTCAAAGTAAAGCTCGCTGACATGCACCGCGCCTTTTCCGACCAGGAACGTCTCTTGATACTTGGCCTCGTCGCCCTGATAATAATCAGAGGTCGGATCGCTGATCGCGACGTTCAAACCCTGATCATCCATAATAATGATCTCGGTGATGACACCACCGGTAGCTTCGCGCCGGTCTCGGCAAATGATCGAGGCCTGACGATCGAGGAGGTCCCAAATCATCGGCTTATCGCTCGCCTTGAAATCGCGCTGCCATTGCTGATCCGCTGCTTCGATCTCGGCATCGCTCATCGACCCCAGCAGCTTGTTCTGCTCTTTGATCGCGTAAATAATGACCGGGTCACTGATCCACTCGCTGAGTTCGGTCTCGGCAAGCTCTTGCACCTCGTCGGCGAAATCCTCTTTGGTCAGCCCCAGAGGATTATCCTGCGCGATCGCCGGTGGCGCCGCAAAACCGAGCCCGAGAGCAACCCATGCCACGCAGAAGCCATTCGTATTCGACAAAGATTTCATTAGTCATTTCCTCGCGTTACCCCTGTCCTGTATATCTTTAGAAACAGGTGCCGCCAAGGAAAACCGAGCAGCGCTCGACCGATAACCGGCACCCGCCCTTGCCAAGATCGTCGCACGGGTTGCAGTCTGCCCCCGCCAGCGGGCGCCATGAGCGCTCGGGCCACATCCATCACGCCCACCGCCGTCGCCAGGAGAGCCGTTCGCATGACCGCACCGCCCCGACCGCAGGCAATGATGTCCGGTGCTCCGCCCGCTCCGGAACACCAGGTGACGCTCTCGAATTGGCGGATCGCACCGTTCAACGCCTGGGCGTTCCACCATGTGCGCGAAGTCGTGCCGAGCGCGGACATCCCCGCTGCCCGACCCGCTCCGCTCGCGCGCATCCCAGTGGACCCGGGCGCGCTCGCCGTTCCCGCCGGGGCGGACGGCGCCGAGATGGCGCTCGGCGCGTTTTTCGCCGAGAGCGCGGGCCAGGCCCTCGTCGTGCTCCATCGGGGACGCCTCGTGGTCGAGCGCTACGGACCCGCCTACGACGGGACGCGTCCGCACATTCTCTTTTCGGTCTCGAAATCCCTGACCAGCCTCCTCTTCGGAGTGCTCGTCGAAGACGGACTGCTCGACCCGGCCGCCCTCGTCACCGATCTCCTGCCAGAAGTTGCGGGCTCGGCCTACGACGGCGCGAGCTTCGAGCATGTGCTCGACATGACCGTCTCGACGGCTTTCGATGAGAGCTACTTGAACGCCGACGGAGATTACTTCAGGTATCGCGTCGCGACCAGTTGGAACCCGGCACCGCTCGGCGCGCCGCCCGCCGATCTGCGGGGCTTTCTCGCGACCATGACCCCCGGCGACGGACCGCATGGCGAGGCGTTCAACTACGTCTCTCCCAACACCGACCTCCTCGGCTGGGCGATCGAACGCGCATCGGGCCGGCGCTTTGCCGAACTCTTCGCCGAGCGGATCTGGCAACCGATGGGGGCCGAGGCGCCGGCCTATATCACCGTGGATCGGTTCGGAGCGCCGCGCAGCGCCGGCGGCATCTGTGCCCTCCCCCGCGATCTGGCCCGGCTCGGCGAAATGGTGCGCCTCCGCGGGCTTGGCCTCGACGGCCGACCGCTCGTGCCGGGGACCTGGGTCGACGCGCTCTGGGCGGGGGGAGATCGGGCGGCTTGGGCCCATGGCGATTTGCTGCATCTCTTTCCCGAGGGCTCTTACCGCGCGCAGTGGTATCTGACCGGGCTCGCCACCGGAGCGATCGCGGCCCTCGGTATCCACGGCCAGTGGCTGCTGATCGACCCCGTCCGGGAGGTCGTCATCGTCAAGCTCTCGGCCCAGGCGCTGCCTGCGGACGACGCCCTCGATGTGCGGAACCTCGCCGCCCTCGACGCGCTCGCCGAGGCGGTCGCCGACCGCGGCGCGTGAGCGCCGGTCCGATGCGCCGCGCGATCCTGCATATCGGCACCGAGAAGACGGGCACCTCGACGCTGCAGCTCTTCTTTGCCAAGAACCGCGCCGCGCTCGCGCGGAACGGGATCCTCTACCCGCAATTCGCCGGCGATGTGCAGCACAGCCGGCTGACCGCCTATGCCCAGGACGACCGGATCCGCGACGACCTGCGCATCGATCTTGGCATCGAGAGCGCGGACGATCTCGCCGCCTTCCGAACCCGCGTCGAGGCGGAGGCCGCGGCCGAACTCGGCACCGCGCCCGCGACGCTGCTGTTCTCCTCCGAACATCTCCAGTCGCGCCTTGTCCGCGAAAGCGAGCTCGCCCGCCTTCGCGCCTTTCTCTCGGCCCATGTGGACCGCGTCGAGATCGCCGTCTATCTCCGCCGACAGGATCTCGTGGCGGTCAGTCTCTACTCCACGCTCGTCAAGTTCGGCGGCGACCGCGAGGCGATCTTCCCGGACCTCAGCAAATGGCGCAGCTATTTCGACTATGCGGCGCTGCTCGAACGCTGGGCGGCCGCCTTCGGACGCGACGCGATCCGGCCGAGGATCTTCGAGCCTGCCTGCCTCCGGGGCGGCTCGGTCGTCGAGGACTTCGCCACCGAATGGGCGCTCGGCCCCGGCCTCCGGTCGGTCGCCAACGCCAACGAATCGGTCGCCCCCGCCGCGCAGGAATGGCTTCGGCGCCTGAATTCGGCCTATCCGGGCTATCTCAAAGGCAAGCGGAACCCGATGCGCGGCCGCCTCGGCGACCACATCGGCGCGCTCTACCCGGGCAAGGGTCTCCGTCCGGCCCGCGCCGAAGCCGCGGCCTTCCTCGCCGAGTTCGATGAGATCAACGACCGGGTCCGCCGCGACTGGTTCCCCGACCGCGCAGGCCTCTTCGACCCGGACCTCTCCGGCTATCCCGAGGCCGGCGACCGCCGCAGCTTCACGTTCGAAGACGCCGTCGAGATCTCGGTCGCGCTCTGGGCTGAGACCCGCCGGCGGGAGCTTCAGCTCGAATACGAGGTCGCGCTCCGCGACGGCGAGATCGCCGAACTGAAGGGCGAGACCGATATCGCCCGGAGCGCCTATGCACGCGCGGCCGAACTCATCCCCGCCCGGCCCGAAGCGCCGGCCCGACTGGCGCAGATCGAGGGGCACGGCCGCCTGGGGCGCCTTTTCCGCTGAGGCCCGCGCCGTCTCGCCGGGCGCGAGCGATGGCAATGCCGGGCGCGCCGGTCCCGGCGGGCGGGGGAGGGTG
>JBHJGX010000131.1:0-9384 GCA_050331395.1 Paracoccaceae bacterium | reverse complement strand
GGACCGGCGCCCTCTCAAAAGAGCCGTGGTTTCAGTTTGAGGATCGTCTCGTTGGTCTCTCGGCTGAGACGCCGCACGGTCTCGAGCGCGCTCTCATGGGCCGCCCGTCCGGTCTCAACCGCCGTCCCGATGGCCGCCGCCTGCACGACGCTCGCCACGAGTTCCGGATGCGCCTTCGCATAGCCCTCGCCGAAGATCGCATCGACCGCGGCCACGGCTTCGGCCAGATGATGGGCCGCCGCCTGCGACCCCGCGCGCGTGCTCGGATGAAGCGCTCCCGCGCTTTCGGCCCGCGTCTTGGTCGGCAGTCCCGGCCGAACCGTTTCGTCCCAGTCTTTCATCGCCGTCTCCCATCTTTGGTTGGGAAATAGCGGCTGAGGCCGCGTCGGCGATCATTCGGCCGCCATCTCCGCTTCGAGCCGCCCGGAGAGCGCGGCGATCCGCTCCTCGCGCCGCATCCGAACCCGGTCCCGCAGATGCAGGCAGAAGATCCGCAACCCGCCCACGAGGCTGAAGATCAGAAAAAGTGCGTTGACGAGTGCGCCCGCCAGATTGAAGGCCCCGATCATGCTGAAAAGGATACACGCGGCCGCCAGCCCATTCAGGCAGGTATACCCGAGCTTGTTGCCGTCGATCGCACCGATCTGCACGCCCGAATAGGCGATCAGATAGAGGGCCACGCCCCAAAGCCCGACCATGTCGTAAATGCTTAAGGTGTCGACGAATGCCACCGGTGATCTCCGATCGTTGCCTCTCCGCTCGAGGAGTGACTTAGCGGATGTGTGAGGCGCCCGGTGTGACGCGCGGCACAGGACGACAGAATTTCCCGGAGCTGAGTTCTCAGAGCGCAACCACGCTCACCACCTCTCGCCAGAGACCGAGCCCAAGCGCGACGAAACCGATCCCGACCCCGCCGGTGATCCAGCGTCCCGCCCGGGCATAGGCCCTTGCGGCCGCGCGGGTCGAGAACGCGAGCGCATAGCCCGCATGGCCGAGAGAGGCGACGACGATCGAGCCTGCGATCATCACCGCTACGGCGGGCGCGGATGCCTCGCCCACCGGGAAAATCGTGACCAGCACGAGCCAGGTCGTCAACGCCTTTGGGTTCGTCGCGATGATCGCGAGCGTCGTCAGGAATGCGGCCCGCGCCGTCGGTGCGAGGGCTCGAACGCCCTCGGCATCCCAGGCCGCGGCCCGTCGCAAATAGCGTGCGCCAAACCAGAGGAGGAGGGTGGCGCCCAACGCGGTCAACGCCGTCTCGAGACCCGGCACGGCGCGGAATGCGACCTGTGCACCGAGGATCGCCGCCGTTGCCCAAAGCGCCACGCCGATGGCGATGGCCGGAACCACGGCGAGGGCGACCGCCCGACCGGCGCCGAGGGCGATGGCGATCGTGTTAAAGACATTCGGGCCAGGGCTGAGGATATTGCCCGCGAAGACCGCCCAGGCGGTCGCGAGCTCCGCCCAGGGCAGGCCCGCCGCTCCCCCGGGCTCAGCCAGGGTGCGTCGCCGCCATTTCGGGTCGATCCGCCACGCTCGCGTACCAGTGCGCGAGGGCCGGGTGCCCGTCCCGCCAGCCCATCTCGGCAAAGCGCAAATCGAGATAGCCGCAGACGCACGCAGCAGCGATCAGGCTCGCATCGCCGAGGCCGTCGAACCCGGGCGCCTCGGCCTCGAGCCGGGCGAGCCCGGCCGCGATCTTTGCCCGCTGCCCCTCGACCCAAGGGGCGAAGCGGGCCTCCTCGGGGCGCAGACGGCTTTCGTAGATCACGAGGAGGGCGGCATCGAGGATCCCGTCGGCGAGCGCCTCGCGCGCGAGGACGGGCCAAAGGGCGTCGCCCTCCGGATAGAGCCCGAGCCGAAACCGTGCATCCAGGTACCGGGTGATCACCCGGCTGTCGAAAAGTCCGAGACCCTCCTCGGTCACGAGGCAAGGCACCTTTCCGAGCGGGTTCGCCGCGACGGTCCCCGCATTGGGAGCGACGGCGGTCCCCGAGCCCTCGATGCGCGTGACGGCGTCCGACTGTGCGGCCAGGTGCAAGAACAGATCCACCTTCCGCACATAGGGAGAGGTCTTGCTGTGGAAGAGCTTCATCGCGGGGTCTCCGTCTGAGGGGCATCTGTGGGCGCGGCGCGCGGATCGGGCGTCGGATCGGTCTCGCCGGGCGCAGATCGGAAGAGGCGGCCGAGCACCATCGAGGTCCGCGGCACATAGGCATAAGGCTGGACGGGCGAAAAGGCCCCGCGTCGGCCGAGCCGGTAGAGCGCGAACAGGATAAGCGCCAGATGCGCCGCGGCGACGAAGAGCCAGAGCGCCGGTGGGCCGTAAGCATCGATCAGAACGGCCGCGAGGATCGGGCTCAGCATCGCACCGACCGAGAAGAAAAAGATGAGCGCGGCGTTCAGTTCGACGACGAAATCCGGCGGAGCAAAATCGTTGGCATAGGCGGCCGAGATCGAGAACACCGGATAGGACGTCGCGCCAAAGAGGAATGCGGCCAGATAGAGCCCCGCGCGCGCCTCGGGATCCATGAGCCAGGCGGTGCCGAGGCAACAGGCAATCGCCGCGAATGAGATGCCGATGAGGACGAACCGGCGGTCCATCATATCCGCAACCCAGCCGACCGGGTATTGCGCCGCGATCCCGCCGAGGAGGGGGGCGGCGAGGAAAATCGCGATCTCGCCGGGCGAGAGACCGGTCTCGAGCGCGTAAACCGGGCCGACCATTCGAAAGGCCGAGCCGGTGACCCCGGCGATCACCACACCGAAACAGGCCGACGGCGAGAGCCGCGCGGCTTTCATCGGGCGGAGCCGCGGCGCGGTCGGGGTGAGCGGCGGCACACTGCGGCTGAGCGTAAGCGGCAGGAGACAGAGACAGCAGAACACGGCGACGATGTTGTAGGCCGCGTAGCTCGTCGGATCGAGCACCGCGATCAGCCCTTGGGCAGCGATTTGGCCGATCAGATCGACGACGCGAAAGCTCGAATAGACCCGCGCCCGGTTCGCGTTCTCGACCTTCGCCTGCAGCCAGCTCTCGATCACGGTATAGGCACCGGCGATCGCCATGCCGGTCATCATGCGCAATCCCGCCCAATAGAGCGGCCCTTCGAGCACTGGGTGCAAGAGCGCACCCATGGCCCCGACGGCGGCGGCGACCGCAAAGGCCCGGCTGTGACCTATCTGTCCGATGTAGCGGGGCGTCAGGTAGCAGCCGACAAAAAAGCCGAGGAAATGCGCCGAGCCCATCAGGCCGATCTCCCCGGTGGTGAACCCGCGGGCGCTCCCGGCGAGCGCGTCGAGCGGCCCGAGGGAACCCGAGCCGAGCTGCACGAGGAAGATCGAGAGGAAGAGCGCGGCAAAGGAGACGACGGCGGTCATGGGGGCGCGGGTATTGGATGGATCGGGCCGCGAACGTGACCGGTTCTCGCGTCGGTTTCGACCATATGCCCGACACTCTCGGTCGAAAACGCTGCCACGCATTCACGGCGGACCGGGCCGGCTGTCGCATTGAACACGGCCGGCGCCGCTTGCTAGCACCCAGGAGAAACAAAGGGGCACCAATGGACATTCCAGGACCCGAAGATCGCGCGAAATCTCGTGAGATCGGCACGCTCAAGGGGCTGCTGCCATATCTCGTGCCTTATCGTTGGCATATCGCCGGAGTTGCGGTCGCGCTCGTCCTCGCCGCCTCCTTTACGCTTGCACTGCCGATCGCGTTCCGCCGGGTGATCGACGGGTTCACGGTGGAGAACGCCGCGCTCATCGACCGGTATTTCCTGGCGCTGATCGGCGTGGCGGCGGCGCTGGCGGTTACGACGGCGCTCAGGTTCTATTTGGTGACGCTGCTCGGCGAACGGGTGATCGCCGATCTTCGCCGCGGCGTCTTCGACCATGTCTCGGCGATGAGCCCGGCCTTCTACGAGCGCTTGATGACTGCCGAGGTGCTCACCCGGCTCACCTCGGATACGGCGGTCATCCAGGGGGTCGTCGGCTCGACGGCGTCGATCGCGCTCAGAAACGTGCTGATCCTGGTGGGCGGCGTGGTGATGTTGCTCGTCACCTCGACGAAGCTGACCGCGCTTACGCTGCTGATCGTGCCTGCGGTCGTCTTGCCGATCCTGTTCCTCGGCCGGCGGGTGCGGCGGCTCTCGCGCAAGGCGCAGGACCTGGTGGCCGAGAGCGCGGCCCATGCGGGCGAGATGCTGCAAGCCGCGCAAACCGTGCAGGCGATGACCTACGAAGACGAGGCGCAGCGGGTCTTCGGCCGGAAGGTCGAGGACGCGTTCGAGGCCAATCGTGCGCGGATCGCAGCGCGGTCGGCGCTCACGGTGATCGTGATCTTCCTGGCCTTTGCGGGCGTCGTCAGCGTGATCTGGGCCGGTGCGCGCGACGTGCTCGCAGGCGACATGACCGAAGGCGAAATGGCGCAGTTCGTGCTCTATGCGGTCTTCACGGCGGGGGCGGTCGGCGCGCTTTCGGAGGTCTGGGGCGAGTTGCAGCGCGCCGCCGGCGCGACCGAGCGGCTCGTCGAGCTCTTGGCCATGGAGAACCCGGTGCCCGAGCCGGCCGCGCCGCTGCCACCGGCCGAGCCGGCTCGGGGCGAGATCCGCTTCGACGGCGTCTCGTTCAACTACGCCTCGCGTCCGGAGACGCCGGCGCTTCGGGACGTGTCGTTGACCGTCGCGCCGGGGGAAACCGTGGCGCTCGTCGGGCCGTCCGGCGCCGGCAAGACGACGATGCTGCAACTCCTTCAGCGGTTCTACGATCCGGATGCCGGGCGGATCTTCATTGACGGTGTGCCGATCGATCGGCTCCGGTTCCGCGATCTGCGGAGCCGGCTCTCGCTCGTGCCGCAGGAGCCGGTGATCTTCGCCGACACGGCGCGGGCGAATATCCGCTTCGGCCGGCCGGACGCCACCGATGCCGAGGTGATCGCGGCCGCGGAGGCGGCGGCGGCACATGGTTTCATCGAGAGCCTGCCCGAGGGCTACGACAGTTGGCTTGGCGAACGGGGCGTGCTGCTCTCCGGCGGGCAGAAGCAGCGGATCGCGATCGCGCGGGCGATCTTGCGCGATGCGCCGATCTTGCTGCTCGACGAGGCGACGTCGGCGCTCGACGCGGAGAACGAAAGGGCCGTGCAGAGGGCCGTCGAGCGGCTCGCCGAGGGTCGAACTTCGCTCGTGATTGCGCACCGGCTAGCGACCGTCAAGGCCGCCGACCGGATCGTGGTGATGGAGGAGGGCCGCGTGGTCGCCACCGGCCGCCACGAAGAGCTCGTTGCCGAAGGCGGGCTCTACAGCCGGCTGGCGCGGCTACAGTTTACCGAAGGCCTCGCGGCCGAGTGAGGCGCCGGCCGCAGTCGACGCGCGGCCGCGCTCTCCCCTGCAACCGGCGTTCGGCGGGGCAGACCGCGCACCTGCCCACCCACCCGAGCACGGCCGCGCGTCGCCAGCCGGACCCGTGCCTCGACCTGAGCCGAGGACCGCGTCTTGCGCGGGCCGATGGCGAGGCAAGCTCATCTCCGCACGCCCGAAGGGCCGCGGAGGCCGATCGATCCGAAAGGCCGCGTCCAGCACGAACCCCGGCCGGTCGGTGCCCTGCGTCCCGCGGCCCCCGCATGGCCAAGCCTTCGTGACCGGTTGTCCGCGACGGGGTCGTGTGCATCATCGAGGGGAGTTCAGGGAGGACCCATGCAAGCGGAAAAACTCGCTTATGCCGATCTCGCCGAGATCCGCGCCATCGAGGAGGTGCCGGTCGAGGATCGGATGCCCGGAACCACGGTTTACGGTATGCTGCACGCGACCGCCGAACGGCTCCCGCACAAGGCTGCCGTCAGCTTCCAGATCAAGTCAGGCCCCCGCGACCGGGCCGAAACGCTCGACTGGAAAACCCTGCATTCGCAGGTCATGCGGCTCTCGAACCTCCTCCGCTCGCGGGGCGTCGGCGAAGGCGACGCGGTCGCCTATCTGCTGCCGAACAGCAACGAGACCGTGATCACGCTGCTCGCGAGCATCACGACGGGCATCGCCGCGCCGATCAACCCGCTGCTCGAGGTCGAGCAAATCGCCGGGATCCTGCGCGAGGTGGGTGCCAAGGCGCTGGTGACCCTCGCGCCCTTTCCGAAGTCCGATATCGCGCAAAAGGCTCATGCGGCGGCGGCGCTCGTGCCCGAGGTGGAACTCATCCTCGAGGTGGACCTTGTGCGCTATCTGACGCCGCCTCTCTCCTGGGTGGTGCCGTTTCTGCGGCCCCGCGTTGAGCGGGCGCCGACGGCCGAGACGCTGGCGTTTCACGCCGCCGTCGCCGCGCAGCCGGGCGACCGTCTGATCTTCGAGCCGAACCCCGATCTCGACCGGGTCGCCGCGAACCTCCACACCGGCGGGACGACCGGCAGTCCGAAGGTCGCCCAGCACACCCAGCGCGGCATGGTCTATAACGGCGCCATGCCGGCGCTCGGCCTCCTGGGCGAGGACGACGTGCTCATCTGTCCGCTGCCCTTTTTCCACGTGCTCGCCTGCTATCCGGTGCTGATGAGCTGCCTCGCCACCGGTGCGCATGTGGTCTTGCCGACACCGGCCGGGTACCGGGGCGACGGCGTGATGGACAATTTCTGGGCGTTGATCGAGCGGTGGGGCGTCACCTTCATGGTGATGGTCCCGACCGCGGCCTCTGCGCTCATGCAGCGCGAGGTGAAGCACGATCTCTCGACGCTGAAATTCGCGCTCTGCGGCTCGGCTCCCATGCCCGTCGAGCTCTTCCGCCGCTTCGAGGCGGCCTGCGGGGTCAAGATCCTCGAGGGATACGGGATGACCGAGGCGACCTGTCTCGTGTCCATCAACCCGGTCGCGGGCGAGCGCAAGATCGGCTCGGTCGGATTGCCGATCCCCTATACCGATGTGAAAATCCTGGATTGCGATCTCTCGGGCGATGTCCGCCGGGAGATGGACGTGGACGAGATCGGCGAGATTTGCCTTCGCAATCCGGGCGTCTTCCCCGGTTATCGGGAGGCCGAGCGGAACTACGGCCTCTTCTCCGCGCCGGGGGGGTATCTGCGCACGGGCGATCTCGGCCGGATCGACGCCGACGGTTATGTCTGGATCACCGGCCGGTCCAAGGACCTGATCATCCGCGGCGGGCACAATCTCGATCCGGCGCTGATCGAGGAGGCCCTCATGGGTCACCATGACGTGGCTTTTTGCGGTGCGATCGGCCAGCCCGATCCAGTCGCCGGCGAACTTCCCTGCGCCTATGTCGAAATTCGCCAAGGCGCCGCGGTCACCGAGGCAGAGCTTCTCGACTATGCCAAAGCCCACATCACCGAGCGCGCGGCCGTGCCCAAGCATCTGGAGATCGTGGCCGATTTGCCGAAGACCGCGGTCGGCAAGGTTTTCAAGCCCGAACTTCGCAAGCGGGCGATTGCGCGGGTGTTCCGCGAAGCGCTCGCCGCCGACGGGCTTACGGCGGCGGGCGTCGAGGTGATCGAGGATAAATCGCGGGGGCTCGTGGCCCGGATCCGCGCCAAAGAGGGCCGGGATGCGGTGGCAAAAACGCTCGAGCAGTTCGCCGTGCCGTGGGAGATGCAAGAGTGACAGGTAAAGTTGACATACACTGCGTCAATCTTACTTGTCATTCTTCGTGGAAGGGCTCACACTCGGCCCCCCGAGCCATAAGGGAGTGCCCCGATGTCCGATGAAATGGCGCAACCACCCGCTGCCGAGCCGCCTGCGCCCGCCCCCGTGTCCCGCCCGACAACCGCGACCGGCGCGCCCACGGCGTATCACCCGAACAATGCGAGCTTTCCGACGCTGACGGTGACGGCGATCGTCGGTGTCTTCGTGCTGCTGTTCCTCCTAAGCACGATCATCAACGACGCCGGCACGCTCGACCGGTCCGCCCGTGGCACGATGCAGCCCGAGCTGTTCAGCGTGATCCTGCCGCAGGATCCGGGGCAGGTGAACTATCCGAGCGCGAACCGCACGGTCGAGGATCTCTACATCCCAGATCGCATGCGCGAGGCCGCCGGCATGGCTCCGGCCGGATCCGAGGCCGAAGGCGCGGCGTCGAGCGAAGGCTGAGACGCCTCCCCCGTCCGTGCCCGCTGCCCGGCGCGCCTTAGCGGCGCAGCGCTCAGCGACGAACCGGCCGTCCGCCATGGGCGGGCGCGCTCCGCTCCGTCTCGCGCAAAAAGACATAAAGTCCGGCACCGCCGATGAGCGCGATCCCGGCGAGCGTCCAGGGCCCCGGGATCTCGCCGAAGACGGTCCAACCCCAAAAGATCGCGAGCGGTAGCGCCACGTATTCGAAGGGCGCGACCACGCCCGCATCCGCCGAGCGGTAGGCTTGGCTGAGCGCATAGCCGATCACCGCCGACATCGCACCCAACAGAATAAAGAGCGGCCAATCCTCCGGCGTCGGCCAAGTCCAAGCGCGCAGCAGAAACCGCGCGCTCTCGTTCTCGAACCCGTCGGCGTACCGCCCATCCCCGGCAATCAACCCGATGAGCAGGCTGACGCCGAGAAAGCATCCCTGCAAATACATAGCCATCGCAGACGCCGGCATCGCGGCGCCGAGACGCCGGGTCAACACCTGCGTCGAGGCATAGGCAAAGGCCGCGACGACCGGCAGGCAAAGAACGACGAGCGGCACGGCCTCGGCCGGCGCGGCGTTCGCGATCTTCGGCGCGAGCATCACCGCGACACCGCAGAGCCCGACGCCGACGGCCGCCAGCCGGCGGGGCCCGACCCGCTCCCCGAGCACCGGGATCGACAGGAGGGTGATGAAGAGGGGCGAGACAAAAAAGAGCGCCGTGGCGGCCGCGAGCGGCATGACGGCCAGCGCCGCAAAAAAGGTCATGTTGGCAACGACGAGAAATCCGGCGCGCAGGGCATGCAGACCGGGCCGGTCGGTCCGAAGGGCGGCGAACCCACCTTCGAATTGGAGCATGGCAATGCTGAAGAGGATCCCGGTCGCCGATCGGACGAAGACCATCTGATGGAGCGGGTAGTCTCCCGAAAGCGCCTTTATCAGCATGTCGTTCACGGAGAGACAGACCACCGCGCCGAGGACAAAGGCAATGGCGCGCCCCGGGGCGTGGTGCCGGGGCGGATGGGCGCTCAGAGCGCGGGGGACGGTCATCGGTGGGAGCTCCTCGGCTGCCTGCCAGAACTACCCCGAAGCGGCCGCCGGCGCCAGCCTCAGGGATTAGGACGCCCGCGCGCTCCCAGGCCGATACCCCACAGGCGTTGGGCATTCCAAGGACCCGCCCACCCGCGCGCGGGCGCCCCGCTCTGCCCGCCGTCCCGTGCGATCTTAGAGGGGCGGGGCGCCCCCCCCGCGGGGGGGGGGGGGGGGGCGACTCGCGCCCGCGGCCCGGGGGCGCGGGCC
>JBHJGX010000130.1:0-18228 GCA_050331395.1 Paracoccaceae bacterium | reverse complement strand
GGCCGACCAAGCGCCCCGCGGGCTGAGGCCTGTGCGGCGCGACGGCCCGCGTCAGGGGGACGTCATCCGCACGAATACCTTCTCGCCAAGAAACGTCTCGCGGTACGCGTTGAAGAGCACATGCGCGACCGCAGTCCAAAGGAGTGCGGTGAACGCCAGATCGTGCCAATCGCGGGTCATCTGGCTGGCGCCGCCGAAATTCTCCGCCACCGCCTCGCCGGCGAGGCCGGCCGGCAGCCCAGTGGCGACCGTCAGCACGATGATCGCGTAGAGCCCGCGGTGGATCGCGAGATGCACCCAGCGAAGCCCGCCGACGAGCTTTGGCCCCGGGCGCGCCTGCGGCCCAAGGATCACCGCCCGCAGAACAAAGCCAAGCCCAACCAGCACGAAAAGCCCGCCGAGCGCGGCCCGCGTGCCCGGATCGCTCGCGACGAGGACGGCAATCGCCAGAAGCGCGGTCGACCAGTGCAGGATCAGCAGCGTCGTTCGCCGGTCTAGGGTCATTTCCCGATGCTCCGGAAGACGAGCTTGGTGTCCTCGACGATCTCGGTCGGATCGCCCGTGCGCTCGACCGGCGCCCGGTTTCGGATCACGCGGACCACGACGAGATCGTCGCCGGCTTCGACCCCGAGATCTGCGGCGTCCTCCTTGCTGAGCTTGACGCTGAGGCCGCGGCGGTTCCCGGTGATCTTGAGCTTACGCATGGGGGTCTCCTGCTCGAATTATGGCAACGTTATGGCAGGCTGATTGAGGGGATCAATGAGTCGAACCCGGCGTTGTGCTGGCGTCGGTCTGTCAAGCCGAGGAAGGGTCGATTGCCTCGGAATGCGCCGGGTCCATGTGGTCGCATGGGCTTGCCCTCGCCCGTGTGATCAGGGCATTCGAGTGCGTATTGCAATCTGTGGAGCGTAAAATGGCACGAATCGTTGTATTAACGGGCGCCGGGATTTCGGCGGAGAGCGGGCTCGGCACTTTCAGGGATGAGGACAGCCCGTGGCGACAATACGATCTGAGCGAAGTCGCGACCCCGGAGGGTTACGAGAAGAACCCCAGCCTGGTGCTCGATTTCTACAACGCTAGGCGCAAGAACTGTCGCGAAGCCACCCCTAACAAAGCGCATAAAGCGCTGGCACGTCTCAGCCGCAAGCTCGGCGACGATTTGGTGATCGTGACCCAAAACATTGACGACTTACACGAGCGGGCCGGGGCGCGCGGCGTGATGCACATGCACGGGCGGCTAGAGGGCGCCAAGTGCGCGGCCTGTGGCCATCGCTGGGACTGGGGCTGGGACGCGGAAATGACCTTGGAGGACGTCTGCCCGAATTGCAGCACGAAGGGCAGCGTGCGCCCCGACGTGGTGTGGTTCGGCGAGATCCCCCACGACATTCATCGGATCCTCGATCTTTTGGCGGATTGCCAGGTCTTCGCGGCGATCGGCACTTCGGGCGCGGTCTATCCGGCGGCGGGGTTCGTGCGCCACGCGTCGGCCGCCGGCGCGGAGACCCATGAGGTTAATCTGGTGCCGTCGGACAATCACGGGGCGTTCGACCGCCATTTCCACGGCTCGGCCAGTGAGGTCGTGCCACGCTGGGTCGACGAGATCTCGAAGCGGCGCTGAGGCCGGATGTCGCGAGGGGGGCGCGCGCCGCCCGACCGGCGGGGCTCAGGACCCCATCAGCGCCGAGATCAGGTCTTTCTTAACTTTGCGCGCGCGGGGGCTGAGCGCGTCGTCGCGGGTCTTGAGCAGATACTGGTCGAGACCGCCCCGGTGGTCGACCGTGCGCAGCGCCGAGGCGGCGATCCGGAACCGGAACGACCGGCCGAGCGCCTCGGACTGCAGGGTCACGTCGGTCAGGTTCGGCAACCAACGGCGGTTGGTCTTGATGTTCGAGTGGCTGACCTTGTGGCCGGTTTGCACACCCTTGCCGGAGAGTTCGCAGCGGCGGGCCATCGCATATCCTTCATCTGTTGGCGGGCTGCGAGCGTTCGCGCCCTCGGGCCGGCGGAATGACTGCCGGGACATCGACATCGGGAAGCCGGTCGTCTAGCCGCGTCTTCGGCACCCGTCAAGCGGAGCGCGGTGTGCCGTCAGAACCGCTCGACCCAGGGGCGGAGTTCGATCTCCCACGCCCAGGACGACCGGTCCTGTTCGAGGAAATGCCAATAGCTCCGGGCGATCGCGTCCGGATCGAGCATGCTGTCGGGGGTATTGGGCCCGTCCATCCGCTCCGCACGGCGCGGGTTTCGGATGCCGCCGTCGATGACGAAATGGCCGATATGGATGCCCTTCGGGTGGAGTTCTCGGGCCATCGACTGGGCGAGCCCGCGCAAGCCGAACTTGCCCATCGCAAAGGGCGCAGATTGGGGATAGCCCTTTACGCCGGCCGATGCACCGGTGAAGAGGATCGCGCCATGACCTCTGGGCTCCATCCGGATCGCGGCTTCGCGCGCGGCGTAGAACGCGCCGAGGGCGGTCACGGTGACCGCTTCGGCGACGGCGGCGGGATCGAGGCTCGTGAACGGACCGCGCACCCGGGCCGAAGGGTTGTAGACGAGCACGTCCGGCGCGCCGCCCGCATCGAGTTCGGCGAAAAGCCGCGCCACGGCGCGCGCATCCCCGGCATCGCAGGCATGGGTCGATGCGCCGGTCTCGGCCGCGAGCGGTGCGAGGTCGTCGGGGGTCCGGGCGGCGAGGCTGACCCGGAGGCCCTTCGCGGCGAAGAGGCGGGCGAGCGAGGCGGAGAGCCCGGCGCCTGCTCCGACGATGAGGGCGTGGGCATAGCTCGGGGTCATCGGGCACTCTCCTCGTTGCACGCGGGCGGGTTCTATGCTCCCCGTCGCAGAGGCGCAATCGCCCTGGCCGCATCGCCCGGACCGCGCCGCCGACCCGAACGAAAACCGCAAGGGAGAGACGCATGGCCGAGACCGTCTTGATCACCGGAGCGAACAGAGGGATCGGGCTCGAGCTCGCCCGCGCCTATGCCGCGCGCGGGGACCGGGTGATCGCGACGGCGCGGCGCCCGGGGGATGCTGCCGCGCTCGACATGCTCGCCCGGTCGCGGGCCGACGTGACGATCCGGGGCCTCGACGTGACCGCTCCCGGCGAGCTCGACGCGCTCGCGGCCGAGGAACGCGGGTGCATCGATCTTGTCGTCTGCAATGCCGGGACGTTCGTTGCCCGCGGAGGGATCGACGATCCGGAGTACACCGCCGAAGCCTGGCAGACGGTGCTGACGACCAATGTCGCCGGGCCGTTCTTCACCGTGCGGGCGTTCCTCGCCCATCTCGGCCGATCGCAGCGGCCGAGGGTGGCGATCGTCTCGTCGATCATGGGCTCGACGGCACGCGCGCCGGGGCGGGCCTATATCTACCGGGCGTCCAAGGCGGCGGCCACGAACCTCGCGCGGAACCTCGCCGAGGACCTGCGTCCCCGCGGGATCGCTGTCGGCGCCTATCACCCGGGCTGGGTGCAGACCGACATGGGCGGCGGCGGCGCCGACATCACGCCCGAGGAGAGCGCGGCGGGGCTCGTGGCCCGGTTCGACGCGCTCTCGATGGCGACGACGGGGGTGTTCGAGGATCACCGAGGCGAGGCGATCCCGTTCTGACCGCGCCGCCTCAGTGCGCGTAATCGGCGCCTTCGTCGTCGAGGATCGCGCGAAGTTCGGCAAAATGCGCACCGCCTGCCTCGCCATAGCCATCCGCTTGCGCGGCGGTCTTGGCGGCGACCTCGTGGCTTAGGATGCGCAGCGGCCGCCCAGTCCAGAGCGCCTTGATATAGGTCTCGCAGGCGCGTTCAAAGTAATAGAGCCGATCGAAGGCCTCGGCGACCGAGCGGCCGACCACGAGCACGCCGTGATTGCCCATCACGAGCACAGTCTTCGACGGGTCCTCGAGCTTGGCACAGGCGCGTTCTGCCTCGTCATCGAGCGCGAGACCGCCGTATTCGGTGTCGACGGCGACCTTGCCATAGAAGAACGCCGCGTTCTGATCGAGAGGCGGCAGCGTCGGATCCTCGAGACAGGCGAGCACCGTTGCGTGCACCGAATGCACATGGAGCGCACAGACCGCATGGGCGCAGCGGCGGTGAACGGCGCCGTGCAGGCCCCAGGCGGTCGGATCGGGCGCGTCGGGACGCTCGAGCGTCGCCGGATCGTCCGCGTCGAGCAGCAGCAGGTCCGAGGCCCGGATCCGCGAGAAGTGTTTCTTGTTCGGGTTGATCAGAAAGCGACCACCGGTCTCGTCGACGGCGAGCGACAGGTGGTTCGCAACGCCCTCGTGCATGTTCAGCCGGGCAACCCAGCGGAAAGCGGCGGCAAGGTCTTGGCGCGCTTCGGCATGGGCCAGGTTCGCAAAGGCGGGGGCAGGGGTTTCGGCAAGGGTCATGGGTGCGCTCCTCTCTTTGGCCGATTGTCGCGGGGGAGGCGCGCAGGGGCAAGCCATGCCGGGCCGCTCAACGTGGAATTAACCGCGGGTGGCGCATGCACGGCCCGAACAGAATAGGGAGTGCGATCCGATGGGACACGCATGGGCGGCGGGGGCCCCCACAGGAGCCGACACGGGCGTTGACATCGGGACCGGGACCGCCACGGGCACGACGACAGGGCTGCCCGGCGGCGCGGCGACGGCGCTCGACCGGGGCGTCCTCGATGATCTGGCTGCGGAGGGGGATCTCGATTTCCTCGATGAGTTGATCGAGGGGCTGGCGGGCGAAATGACTGCCTATCGGCGGGCTTTGGACGAGGCGGCCGAAGCGGGCGAGACCGGGCGCGTGGCCGATATCCTGCACGGAATGCGGGGCGCGGCGGCGGCGCTTGGTTTGACGGCATTCGCGGCAGCGACGCTCGCGCTCGAAGACGCCGCACGCGGAGGGGAGGCGCCAGGGCCCGCGGTCCGCGAGGCGCTCGGCAGGGCCTTCGTCGAGGGTGAACGTGCGCTGGCGGCCTGGCGACAAGAGATCTCGGGATAGCGCGGGTGCGGTGCCTGCGACGCTTACCCCTCCGTCGGGAGATCGACCACCAAGCGGTTGATTGGCATGGCAAAACTCGCCTGTGCGCCCGGAGCGGTCTCCGAGAGGACGGCGGCGAGGTCGTTGAGCATCCGCGTGCGCGCGGGCGGCGAGAGCACGAAGGCCGCATAAAAGAACCCGGCCGCATCCTCGGCCAACGCCTCGGCCGGTCCGGTCATCCGCACCACGCCGGTCTCTACCCGCAAATCGGCCTCGGGAAACGCCGCACGCACAAGCGCTGTCAATCCGTCCACCGTTCGCACCCGCGGATCGCCCAGATCGACCGACCCGTAATCGGGCAGTTCGGCCTGCACATGGGCATAGATCAGATGGTGGATCCGCGCATATCCGGGTGCGGCGGCCATCGGACCGTCGACCAGCGCGGCGAACCGCCCCCCGGGCGCGAGGACCCGGGCGATCTCGGCGAGGACCGGCTCGACCGGATCCATCAGCGTCAGCGCCCAGTGGCAGAGCGCCACGTCGACGGACCCCTCGGCCAGAAAGTCGAGGCGCTGCGCCTCGGCGCGCACGAGCTCCGCCCGACCCGCCGGCAATCGCGCATGGGCGAGCGCCAGTTCCTCGGGCGACATGTCGATGCCGATGAGGCGCAGGTCCGGCGGCAGCCGCCGATGGCAGAGATCGAGAAGGGGGCCCGAGCCGCAGGCGACATCGAGCAGACTGCGGTGGCGTCCGGGCTCGACGGCCTCGGCCAGCCAGTCGTAACTCGTCCGCCCCGCCGCATCCCGGCAGCGCATGGCACAGCTTTCGGTGAACCCCGCATGGGCGCGGTGAACGGCCCGCAGATGCGCCACGAGCGCGGCGGGATCGGGCGTGGCCCGCCGCCGAAGCGTATCGGTCCAGTCGGTGCGCAGGGGCGCCTCGGTCATCTTGCGTCTCTTTCGGGGGGATGGGGGAGGCGCGGATCAGCCCGCGACGGTTATCAGCTGCACGCGCTGGGGAAACCGCCAGCCCTCTGGCCCGCGGCAGTCTCTAAGATACTCTGCGAGCGGCGGGGTCGCAGTCATCTCGGCAAGGCTCACGCTGTCATCGAAGACGCAGCGCTGGAGGAACCCCTCGACTGCCGCCGTCTCGTCGGCGCGCGCCACGCTGTCATAGGCGATGTCCTGTATCTCGACCTCGGCGCCGGCCCGGCGCAACGTCTCGGTGATCGTCTCGGCCGAGACATAGGCGGCCGCGCCAGCCGGTCCGAAGGCCTTGAGGTAGCGGCGGTGGAAGCCGATGTAATGCCCGGCGGCCGCGCTGTGCGCGATGATGCCGACGCCGCCCGGCGCAATGGCCCGCCGGAAGACCGCCAGCGCCGGGGCGAGCTCGGGCTCTGGGATCGCATAGAGCGCGTGGGTCGCCCAGACGATGTCATACCCCTCCGCCGGCGGCACAAAGGCTTGCAAAGTGGTTTCGTACTCGGCGCCGACCGTGAAGGGCGCACGCAAGGCCGCCTTCGCCTCGGCGATCGAGAAGGCCGAAGGATCGAGGAGCGCTGTTTCCACCGGTCGGAGCCCGGCCTCGGCGAGCCCGGCATGCGCGACAAGGGCCGTTGGGAACTTGCCCGAACCGCAGGCCACGTCGAGCAAGCGGAGCGCGTGGCCGCCCCCGCGGCGCTCCCCCTCGAGGAAGAGCTTGCGCCAGTCCCGCGCGCCGGCGAGATGGCGATAATCGTCGGTGGCCAGCGTGTAGAACGCGTCCATTCCGGCGCGCCCCGCCTCGGACCAATGTGCAGCGCTCCGGGCGGCGATGTCAGTCATCGCGGCGCTCGGAAACCGGCCAGCAGACCGGATTGAGCGGGCTGACCGCCAGTTCGCCCGGCCCGACGCCCGGCATGAATTTCTGCCAATCGCCCGAGACCATCGTCGGTGCGTCGACGATCCGGGCGCCGTCCACATAGTAGGTGTTCGCGAGCACGATCCGGCTCTGGTCGGTGCGGTTGCGCCCGGCCGTGTGAAAATTCAGGTTGTGGTGAAAGCTCACTTCGCCGATCTCGAACGGGGTTTCGTCGACCGTGACGTTGTGGCGGGCAAAGGTCTCGGCCACGCCCCGGTCGTAGCTCGTGCTCGATTTCTCGAAGGCGACCGCGTCCACCAGTTTCCAAACGTCTATCGGTCCGGCGAAGGCAAGCGGCCC
This sequence comes from Paracoccaceae bacterium, assembly GCA_050331395.1. Taxonomy (GTDB): domain Bacteria; phylum Pseudomonadota; class Alphaproteobacteria; order Rhodobacterales; family Rhodobacteraceae; genus Thermohalobaculum. The sequence continues at coordinate 11,081 of JBHJGX010000130.1, read as the reverse complement.
CATGGCGAGCGGGATCGGCTGCGCGGGCGCCCAGGCCGTGACCACGTCGTGGGTATCGAGCGGAAAGTGATGGTCGTCGAAATGCAAAGGCGTGCGCCCGCAGCCCGGCTCCTTTGAGAGGATGTTGTCGTGGTAGAGTCGCACGGCCGGCACGCGGAGAAGCTCGGCAGAGATCTTCGCGACCCGCGGCGAAAGCACAAAGGCCCGCATCACCGGGTTCTCGGGCCACGCCATCTCGAGGCTGAGGAACCGGTCCTGCACGCCGCCATCGGGATCCGAGCCGAGTTCGGCTTTGAGCAGGCGGATCAGTTCGGCGCGGAGCCTGAGGACGGCCCCGGGCGAGAAGACCGCTTTCAGCTTGATGAAGCCGTTCGCCTGGAAAAACGCGATGTCGCTCTCACTGAGCGGATAAGGTTCCGCCAATTCCGCCAAAAGCTCCGCATCCGACGGCATCGGCAGATCGGGAAGCGGCGGCGCGGGCTCGAACTCGGCGATTTCGCCGTCGTTGTCGGCCAGGCTCACATACCAATCCCACCACGCCTGATTATCCTTGTCCCAAGGCTGGCTCACATCCGTGTCAAGCGTAGGCGTGGGTGAAGCAGTCTTTGTCATCGGCAGTCCCTCGCGATCTCGTGAGGGGAAGTGGGCTGGAGCGCCCCAAAGGCGAGGGCGCGATCCGCCGCAGGGGGAAGAGCTCTGGCGCTTGTCCGTGCCCGTCGCCCTGCTTTACCGTCGGCTTGAGGAGGATCGCCGGATGCGGGAACTTGCGCGCGCGGACAGGGCCGCATGGCCCGAGGCGGTCGATCTCCACGGTCCCTATCTCGGCTTCAGCGGAATGGACAACACGACGCGCAGTCTCGCGAAGGCGCTCGCGGGGCTGGGCGTGGCGCTCGGGCTCGTCGATCTGCCGCATTGGTCGGCCGCGCGTCTGCCTGCCGGTGCGCGCGATCCGTGGTTCGACGCCATCGCGGGCCCGGTCGGCGCTGCCTTGGCCGTCCATCTCTGCATGCCGCATCAGCTGCGGCCCCGGCGCGGCCAGCGGACGGTGAATTTCACCATGTTCGAGGCAACACCCGCGCCCTCGAGCTGGATCGCGGCGGGACGGCGGGCGGACGTGACCGTGCTGCCGACCGAGGCGGCGCGTGAGGCGTGGATCGCGGCCGGCGCGGATCCCGAGCGGCTCCGGCTCTGCCCCCTCGGCGTCGATGCGGCGCGGTTTCGCCCGGGGCACGCGGCCCTCCCCCTTGGCCCGGTTCGCGGCCGTCCGGTGGCCGACTTTGCGGTCCGGTTCCTCAACGTCTCGGATATCGTTCCGCGCAAAAACCTCCTCGGTCTGCTGCGGGTCTGGTTGAGCGCGACCGCCGCAGAGGACGACGCGGTCCTTCTTCTCAAGCTGAGCCATGGCCGGGGGTCGTCGGTGCAATTCCTGCGGGATCTCCAGCGGCTTGAAGCCGCGCTCGGCCGGCCGCGGGACCGGGCCGCGCCGATCCTGATCTTCGACGACGTGCTGAGCGATGCCGACCTGCCCCGGCTCTATGCGACGGCGACCCACTACTGGAGCCTTTCGCATGGCGAAGGGTGGGATCAGCCGATGACCGAGGCGGGCGCGACGGGGCTCAGGCTGATTGCGCCCGACCACACGGCCTATCGGAGCTATCTGACCCCCGAGCATGCCACGCTGATCCCCGCCCGCGAGGAGCCGGTGCCATCGGTGGAGAACGCCGACATCCGCGCGTTCTTCGAGGGCGCCCGTTGGTGGCGTCCGGACGAGGACGCGGCCGCCGAGGCGATCCGGACGGCGATCGAGCGGCGCGATCCCGCGGTAACCGCCCGGGCGCGGCTTGCCGAGCGCTTCGGTTGGGACCGTTCGGCGGCGCGTCTCCTCGACATCCTGGCCGAGCTGCCGCCCCCGGGCCGAGGTCTCACAGCTTGGATGCGCCTGCCATGGCAGTGACCCTGATGGCCGATTTCGGCGATCCGGGTGGGGTCGGCAGGCATGCACGCGCCTTCGGCGCCGCACTCGCGCGCCGGACCGAGGTGGTCGCGCTGCCGGTCTTCCCGCCCCGCTCACCCTGGCCGGACGATGCGCCCGTGCCGCCGGTGCGCCGCTGGGATCCGAACGGGTTGGGCATCTCGCTCGGCGCGTTTCTCGGGCTCAAGATGCCGCCTGGGCGCCGGCGCATCCTCTACACCGTCGTCGAGACGACAGGCATGCCGCGGCGACTGGTCGACGATCTGAACCGGGCCGACGCAGTCTGGGTGCCGAGCCGGTTTTGCGCCGAAGTTTTCCGTCGGAACGGCGTGGCGGAGGGGCGGCTGGCGGTCGTGCCCGAGGGCGTCGATGCCGAGCGGTTTTGCCCGGGCGCGGCGCGGGCGCCGTCTCCGCGGTTCCGGTTTCTCTCGGTCGGCAAATGGGAGGAGCGCAAGGGCCTGTCTCTTCTGGTGCGGACCTACTTTCGCACGTTCTCGGGGGACGATCCGGTCGAGCTCGTTCTCCATGCCCACAATCCCTATCGCGGTCGGATCGACCCGGCCGCCGAGGTCGCGCGCCTTCGCCGCGGCCGGAACCCGGCGCGGATCCGGATCTCGCCACCGACGGATCTCGATGGGCTCGTGGCGCTCATGCAATCGAGCGACGCCTTCGTGCTGCCGACCCGGGCCGAGGGATGGGGCTTGCCGATCCTCGAGGCGATGGCCTGCGGCCTGCCAGTCATCGTGACCGGCTATAGCGGCCACCTGGATTATTGCACTCCGGAGAACGCCTATCTCATCGATGTGGCGCGGATGGTGCCGGCGCGCGATCCGGGGGTCTTCGACCGGTGGTCCGGCTGGGGCGCGTGGGCCGAGCCCGATGCGGAGCATTTGGCGGATCTCATGCGCGCAGTGGTGGCCGATCCCGTCGCTGCGGCCGCACAGGGCGCGCGGGCGCGGGCCGATGCATGCGCCTGGTCCTGGGACGCGGCCGCCCGGATCGCGATGGGCGAGCTCGGCCTCGGCTGACCGCTCAGCCCGGAGGCGGAGGCAGGCTCGCGCGGATGCGTGCGCCGATCAGGGCCGGATCGTGGCGCGCGATGGCAAAGGCATGGGCCCGATCGGCGATCTCGCGGGCGCGGTCCGGCTCGGCGGCAAGCCTGGCGCAGGCCGCAGCGAAGGCGTCCGGGTCATCGGCGAGGCAAAGATGCGTGCCGTCCTCGACCTCGAGCCCATCGGCCGCGGCCCGGGTCGCGACGACGGGGCGCCGGTGCAGGAAGGCCTCGAGGATCTTGATCCGCGATCCGCCGCCCGCCCGGATCGGCGCGACCGCCAGTGTCGCCTCCGCATAGAGTGGCGCGAGATCGGCGGGGTTCGCGGAAAGCCCCGCACGGGCCGCGCGGATGTCGCCGCGAAGCCGGCGCGACGGCCGGGCGCCCGCCACCCGAAGCGAGACGGCCCTGGCCCCGAGCCGGTCCCGGAGCCGCGGCAGGATCTCGGCGCAGAGCCAGGCGACCGCGTCTTCGTTCGGCAAATAGCCGAGGGTGCCGACAAAGAGAAGCCGGAGCGGCGGCCGGGGCATCCATCGCAGACGCGGCTTTTGACGGGTTTGGGGCACGGGCGGCGCGGCGTTCGGGACATGCACGAAGCGCTCCGCCTGCCCGAAACGGGCCGCGAGGCGCGCGCGATCCGTGGGGTTCGCCACGAACACCCGGTCGATCTGAGGCAAGATCTGCGCCTCCAGCCTCCGGTAGCGGTCGGCCTCGAGCCGCCAGTGATCCGCCGCGGCGTCTCCACGGGTGCGGGCGAGCGCGGCAAAGGCCGCATGGGTCGCGCTCTCGTAATCGTCGAGATCGAGCGTGAGCGCCGGGCGCGGCCACGCCTCGAGAAGCGGCGCGAGGAAGGGCGCGAGATAGCCGCGTGCCACATGCAGGAGTGCCGGCTTCGGGGTCGCCTCGAGGATTGCCCGGCAGACCGCTCCGGTCTCGAAGCGGCAGGCGATCGGCCAGGGCAGCGCCGCGAGCCGCGCGGCCCTCTGGACCGGATCGGCCGTCTCGGCAAAGGCGCGATATTCCCGGCGCTCTGCGGGCAGGTCATGGACGGTTACGCAGGCCACACGGGCCTTGAGCTCGGCGGAGGGGCGCGGAAGGGGCGCGGCCTCGCTGACCGGTATGACATGCAGATGGATCTCGTGCTGCGCGGCCAAGGCGTCTAGGAAAAGAAATGAGCGCATGGCGAGCCCGTTGCCGGCCGAGCGCGGCACGACGGGTGCGAGAAAGAGAAGCGGCGGTCGGGAGGGAGCGGACGCCATGGGCCGAGAGTATCCCAGCGCATGACCGGAGCCCAAGCCCGATGACCGACGCGACCCCGGCCGTCTTGGTGCTCACGCCCGTCAAGGATGCGAGCGCGTTTCTCGAGGGCTATGCGGAGCGGCTCCTGGCGCTCGACTATCCGCCAGAGCGGCTCTCGGTCGGGCTCCTCGAAGGCGACAGCGCCGACGACACCGCCGAGCGTGCGGCCGAGGCCGTGGCGCGGCTCGGCGCGCGCTTCGCCCGGGCAGGGCTCTGGCGGCGGGACTTCGGCGCGCGGTTTCCGAGCGTCTTTCCCCGCTGGTGGGGGGGCATCCAGAAAACCCGGCGCGCGGCGCTCGCCCGGGCGCGCAACCGGCTCCTGTTCGAAGCGCTCGGCAGCGAGGCCTGGGTGCTCTGGCTCGATGTGGACGTGATCGAGTACCCCGCCGACGTGCTGCGGAGGCTGCTGGCGACGGGCGAACGGATCGTGCAGCCGAATTGCGTGCTCGACTATGGCGGGCCGAGCTTCGACCGCAACGCCTGGGCGGGGCGGCGCAAGCGATATCTGAGCGACCTCCGGGGACAGGGCGATCTCGTCCGCCTCGACGGGGTGGGCGGCACCATGTTGCTCGTCCACGCGGATCTCCATCGCGAGGGGCTGGTCTTTCCGCCGTTCCCCTATCGTCCCTCGACGCCGATGCGTCTGCCGCGGAACATGTTGGCGATGGAGACCGAGGGTCTCGCCCTCATGGCCCGCGATATGGGCGTCGCCTGCTGGGGGATGCCGGGGCTCGAGATCCGGCACCACCGCGGCTGACGCGCTCACCCGGCGGCGGCGTTCGCCGCGCGGATGCGCGCTTTTTCGCGGGCGAGGCCCTCGCTCAGGCGCTGTTTGATGCGGAATTCCTCGACGCCGCCCGCGAGGCGGTCCGCTTCGGCGAATTCTTCCGCGGCGGCCGCGTAGTCTTCGAGCTTGAAGAGGTTCCGCGCCAGCGCTTCGGTCGGCAACAGACCGAAGAGCTGGGGATCGTAGGCGAGCCGGTCGTCCGGATCGGGGGACCGGTCCCGCAGCGTACGCAGCAGCTTGTTCGCCTCGGCAAGCCGGTCGTCCCGCATCAGGATCCGCGCCGCGAGCCATTCGAGCCGGGGCTGCTTGGGGAACCGCGCCCGTGCTTTGGCGATAAGGGTGCGGGCCCGTTTGCGGGCGGCCTCGCTGTCCTCGTCGAGATCGAGGCCGATCAGCTCGCACCAGGAGAGGCTCTCGACCAGGTCCCGGGGACGCGTCTTGCGGCCGACCTCGATGGCCCGGTTATGCGCCTCGCGGGCGGCCTCGATGTTCCCGAGCCCACGCTCGACGATCCCGAGATGGTACCAGCAATAGAGGTGGTCGGGCTTGCGGGCGAGTTCGCGGAGGAGAAGCGGCTTGTCGCGGGCGTATTTATGATCTTGCGGACCCTCATAGCCCACATGTTCGAGCCGCAGCCCCGTCGCGCCGATGCCGCGAAAGGTCTTCAGCCTATAGCGCTCGAGCGCGGGCCAGATCGTCTCGTGGATGATCCCTTCGAAGCGGATCCGCGGATCGTTCCGAAAGAGCCGAAGCTCGCGATAGCTGCCGAGGTCTTTGTGCGCCTGCAGGCGGACATGGGCGCCCGCGAGGCGTCGGGTCGCGAGCATCCGTCGGGCGGCGGCGCGCTCGGCCACGGTGGCCACGAGCCGTTCATCCGCGTCGATATAAAGGATCCAGCGCCCGGTCGCCCGATCGAGCGCGGCGTTCCGGGCTGCGCTGAAATCGTCGATCCAGGGGAAATGGCCGATCTGCGCGCCGTAGGCCTCGGCGATTGCGAGGGTTCCGTCGCGCGAGCCCGTATCGACCACCACGATCTCGTCGACGAAGCCCGCGAGCGAGGCGAGGCATGCCTCGAGGTGGCGTTCCTCGTTGCGGACGATGAGGGCCGCCGATACGAGCACGCCGCCCCGGTCGGGACGGCGAAAAAGGCTCAACATGTCAGGTGAGACCGAGACAGGACCTCAGGGCAGACGGTCCGCACCAAAGAGCCGGACGATGAACCGACGAATGAGGCGCAGGATCGCGAAGAAGAAGCCCTCGCCCCCGTTTCCGCCCCGGTCGCCGAAGGTGGTGTTGCTGACCTGGCCGAACGCGTGAGCCTGGTCGTAGCGCAGCCCCTCCATCGAGAACGAGGCGATGCTCGGCGCAGAATAAACGGCAGCGGCGGCCGCGATGGTCCGCAGCATCTTGCGCCGGGTCGGGTTGGCGGTCTTGGCGACGGCGGCGGCAAGGTCGGTCTGTTTGTCGGTCATCGGTTCCCCCTTCGGAAATCAACTGACTTCATGGTCTCACGAATCACTCGATTCGGCAATCGGTTTGACTGCTTCGACCAGGCGTTCTTCGCTAAACCGCGCCAAGATCTCGGCGACTTCGGCTGTCGGTGCCGCGTCCAGACCGAATTGCGCTTGCACGAGTTCCGAAATCCGCTCGGTCGTGCTCTCCCCATCCGCGAGCGCAAAGACCAGCGCCGCGGTCGGGTTCAGATGATGCACCCGGTCGCGCGTCGCATCGTAGATGATGAACCCGTCGTCGATCTGCGTGAGCTCGAATTGCTCGCCCGATTTCCAAACCTCCGCCATCGTCTCCCCCCGATCTGCGCTGGGCGGAAGGATATCCCGCTCTGTCCCTTCGCCGTCAATCGAGCGCAGCGCTATTCGCTGCGGAGCGCCGCCACCAAATCGGTTCGGGCGGCCGTGAGCGCGGGTACGATCCCCGCGCCGAGCCCGACGAGCGCCGCGAGGCCGAGCCCGAGCGCAACCGCGCCGAAGCCGAGCGGCACCGCCCAGCCGAGCGCGAGTGCGACGACAGAGGTGATCGCGAAGCCGAGCGCCACCCCGGCGAGGCCGCCGAGAAGCGCGAGGAGCGCGGCCTCGAGCAGGAGTTCGGCCATCACATCGCCGGGCCGGGCGCCGACCGCGAGGGCGATGCCGATATCCCGGGTTCGCTCGGCGACGGCGACCAGCATGATATTGGCGATGGTGATCCCCGCGACCACGAGCGAGACCGAGGCGAGGGCGCTCAGCAAGAGGCGCAGGTCGTCGAGGATGGCAGTCTCGGCTTCCATGGCCGCAATCGGATCGATGACGCGGGCGTCGTCCGGCGCCCCGGCGGCGATCCGGTGGCGTTGGCGCAGGAGCAGGCGGATCCGCTCTGCCGCAGGCGCGATCGCCTCGGCGGCGGCGAGCTTGACGAGGATCAGATCGACCGCCCTGCGATCCGCACCGCCGTCGCCGAAGACCCGGATCTTGGCGGTCTTGAGCGGGATCAATGCGACGTCGTCTTGGTCATGGCCGGCGGCGCTTTGGCCCTTTGCCGCGAGGATGCCGATCACCTGCACGGGGACATCGCCGATGCGGATCCGGGCACCGAGCGGGGAGGCGTCGGGGAAAAGCCGTTCGGCAAGGGTTTGCCCGATGAGCGCGACTTTGGCGGCGCGCTGGGCTTCCTGGGCGGTAAAGGGCCGGCCTGCCGCAAGCGTCCAGTCCCGCGCAATCAGATAGCCCGGCGGGACGCCGCCCACGAGAGTGGACCAGTTCCGCCCCGCGCGGACGACTTGCGCCTCGGCGGCGACGGCAGGGGCGGCGACGACCACGCCCGGGATTTCGGCCGAAATGGCGTCGGCGTCGGCGTGTGTGAGCGAGGCGGCCGACCCCGCGCCGAGGCGGACGGCGCCGTCGCGGGCCGAGCCGGGCTGCACCAGTAGGATATTGCTGCCGAGGGAGCGGATCTCGCTGCCGATGAGCGCCTTGGCGCCGTTGCCGATGGCGATGGTGGCGGTCAGCGCGGCGACCCCCATCACGATGCCGACGGTCGTGAGGAGCGCGCGGAGCGGATGGGCGGCGAGACCGCGGAGCGCCCGTCGAAGCATGGTCGCCGCACCGGGTCCGCGGGTGCGCATCAGAGGCCCCGGAGCGCGGCGACCGGGTCGAGCCGGGAGGCTCTGACCGCCGGTACGACGCCGAAGACGAGGCCGGTCGCCGAGGCGACGCCGAGGGAGATGGCAACCGCATCGAGATGGATCGCCACGCTCCAGCCGCCGAGAAGCGCGAGAAGCCCCGCCGCGGCCGCGCCGAGCGCGACCCCTGCCGTGCCGCCGGCGGCGCAGATCATCAGCGCCTCGGCGAGGAACTGGTTGCGGATATCGCTCCGGCGCGCCCCGAGCGCGAGGCGTAGTCCGATCTCCCGGCGGCGTTCGGCGATGGCGACGAGAAGCGTGCTCATCACTCCGATGCCGCCCACCACCAGCGAGATCCCCGACACGAGGGCGAGCATCGCGGCGATGCTGTCGGCGGTGGTCGCTTCGGTCTCGAGGAGCGCATCCATGCTGAGGAGGCTGAAATCGTCGGCCTGTCCCGCGCCGATCCCGTGGCGCATGCGAAGCAGGCGGCGGGCGGCCTCGGTTGCCCCGGCGACGCTCTCGCCCGGGCTCGGACGGAGCGAGATCCGGGTGACGGCGTCTCGGTCGCTCGCGAAGGCGGCCCCGAGCACCCGGCGCTTGGCGGTGGTGATCGGCACATAGGCAACGTCGTCGAGGTCGCGGCCCTCGGCGCTCGAGCCGATCGGGGCAAGGCGGCCGACCACGCGAAAGGGCGCGGGCCCGATCCGGAGGGTGGCGCCGACGGCGGGCGTGTTGCCGAAGAGCCGGGCGGCGGTGCCGGCGCCGAGGACGACGACCTTCTCGGCGCGGACAAGGTCGCTGCCGTCCAAAAGCCGGCCCTCGGCGGGCCGGCGGCGATGGATCGCGAAATAGGCGGGCTCGACGCCGGCGAGCCGGGCCCGCCAGTTCGCCCGCCCCCGGACGAGCGTGACGTCGCCGTCGACGATGGCCGCACTTGCGCCGATCTCCGGGAGCGCGGCGAGCGCGGCCGCGTCCCGTTCGCTCAACGTCGGCGCCGAGCCCGCGCCCAGCGCTGTCGCTCCTTCCTCCAGGCTGCCGGGCACCGCCATCAGCACATCGGCCCCCATCGCCCGGACGCGAGCGCGAAGGTCTTCCCGGGCGCCCTCGCCGACCGCGTCCATCGCGAGGAAGGCCGCCACGCCGATGACGATCCCGAGCGTCGTCAGCCCCGAGCGCACGCCGCTCGCCCGGAGCGCACGCCAGGCAAGCCCCAGGCAATCAGCCGGCCGCATGGCGCCTCGGCTCGGACAGGCGGGTGTCGGCGACGAGCCGGCCGTCTTGCATCCGCACGATCCGCTCCGCATGGGCCGCCACGCCCTCGTCATGGGTCACGAGGACGACCGTGCGCCCATCGGCGCGCACCCCCTCGAGAAGCGCGAGGATCTCGGCCCCGGTGGCGCTGTCGAGCGCCCCGGTCGGCTCGTCGGCCAGGACGAGCCGCGGGTTGCGCACGAGCGCCCGCGCAATGGCGACGCGCTGCTGTTCGCCGCCCGAGAGCTCGCTCGGCAAATGCCGGGCGCGGGGCGCGAGGCCGACCCGCGCGAGCCCCGCCTCGGCCGCGAAGCGCCGCCGCCGGGCGCTGACCCCCGCATAGACGAGCGGCAACTCGACATTCTCGACCGCCGAGACCCGCGGCAACAGGTGGAAGCTCTGGAAAACGAAGCCGATCTCCTCGCCCCGGATCCGCGCCCGCGCGTTCGCCCCGAGCCCGCCCGTTTCGCGCCCATCGAGGCGGTAGCTGCCCGCGCTCGGCCGATCCAGGAGACCGAGCAGATGGAGAAGCGTGGATTTCCCCGAGCCGGACGGCCCCATGACGGCGACGAACTCCCCGGCGGCGATCTCGAGATCGACCCCGTCGAGGGCCTGCACCCCCGCCTGTCCCCGCGCATAATGCCGGGCGAGCCCGCGGGCGAGGACAAGGGGAGCTGCCATCTCAGCCGCCGGACCGTGTGCCGATCGCCACCCGGTCGCCGTCCTCGAGGCCGCCGAGGATCTCGGTTAGGCTGCCGTCGGTGATGCCGAGGGCGACCGCGACCGCCTCTGCCTCGCCATCGGGACTGAGACGCCAGAGCCTGCCAGTCAGCCGGCCGTCCGTCCGTTCGGGCGGCGCCGCGACCTGGCCCGCCGGCGCAAAGCGCAGCGCCGCATTGGGCACAGCGAGCGTGTTCTCCCGCGTCTCGGTGACGATATCAGCGATCGCGGTCATGCCAGGCAGGAGCCGAAGCTCCGGGTTCCCGGCGGTGATCAGGACCGTATAGGTCACTACGTTCTGGATCCGTTGCGGCGCCTTGCGGATCTGCGAGACCTGGCCCGAGAAGCGCTCGCCCGGATAGGCGTCGACGGTAAAGCTCGCCGGCGCGCCGACGCGCATCTGGCCCACATCCGCCTCGTCGACCCGGGCATGGAGCTCCATCCGCCGCAGGTCGTTGGCGATGGTGAAAAGCGTCGGCGCCTCGAGGCTCGCCGCCACGGTCTGCCCACGGTCGACATTGCGGTCGATCACCACCCCGTCGATGGGGGCGCGGATGATCGTGCGCGAAAGATCGACCTTGGTGCGGGCAAGGATCGCCTCGACGCGGGCAACGGCGGCTCGGGCGGTGGCGAGGTCGGCTGCGGCCATCTCGACGCGGGCCTCGCGGGCGCGGATCGCGGGCTCTTGCATCGCGCGTTCGGCTTCGGCGGCGCGGACGCCGGCCTCGGCGACGGCGGCGAGGGCGCGGGCGGCGTCGAGCTCTTCACCGGCCACAATGTTCCGTTCGATCAGCCGGCGCGCCCGGGCGAGATCTGCGGCGGCCTTCTCCGCCTCGGCCCGGCCGCTTTCGAGGCGGGCCTCCAACACGCCCCGCTGGACGCG
>JBHJGX010000129.1:0-24517 GCA_050331395.1 Paracoccaceae bacterium | reverse complement strand
TGACCGACCCGAAGAAGGCGCTGGTCGCGCTCAAATGGGTCGTCGCCGAGATGGAGGAGCGCTATCGAAAGATGTCGAAGACCGGGGTCCGCAACATCGAGGGCTTCAACGGCAAGGTCCGCGCGGCGCTGGAGAAGGGCGAGATGTTCTCGCGCACGGTGCAGACGGGGTTCGACGACGAGACCGGCGAGCCGCGCGCCGAGAGCGCCGACATCGACCGCGCGATATCGTCGGAGAGCCCGATGACCCGCCAGGCCTTAAGCCCAGGCGCCGGCTCGAGCGCGTAGAGCGTGAAGACGGGGCCGGTCTTGACCGCGGTGATCTCGCCCCGGACGCCATAGTCGGAGAGCACCGTCTCGAGTTGGCGGGCGCTCTCGGCGCGCTCTTCCGGGTCGGGGCCGCGGCTCTCGGGCTCGGGCGGGGCTTGAAGAAGGCCGAGCGGCGGGCGATCGTAGACCGGTGGCATCGGCGAAAGGTCGCCGTCGTCGTCCTCGTCGGCCGTGTCGAGTTCGTCGTCCTCGGGTTCGGGCGTGGGTGCAAGCGGCGGCTCGGACCGCGCGCCGTGGCCGGGAGGGGCCGGGGCCGAGCCACCGCCCAGAAGCGCCGACATCGCCGCCGCCTGATCGACGCCGAGGACGGCATCCGATCCGCCGGGACTGTCCAGATCGCGGACATCGCCGGTGCGCAGCGCGCGGATCGCATGGCCGAGGGCGCTCTGCCCGGCGAGGGCGCTCTCGGTGTCGGTCCCGCCCGGCATCGCGGCGACGGGCTCGCGGCTGCGAGTGCCCTCGGCACCGAGGCCCTTGAAATCCGGGGTTTCGTCGAGCCACTCCGAGCTCGGTCCGCCGCGCGCCTCGGCGAATTTCGGCGTCACCCCGCGCGGGCGCGCGCCGGCCTGACCGAAGCGCTTGAGCCCGAAGCCGCCGAAGTGGCGTTGCACTGCAGGCGCGTTCTCGGCGCCGGCCTCGTCGGGATCGCTCAAAACGAGGGGGTCGGATGTCGGCGACGTGATCATGCTCCGTCCGCCGCCGAGCACCGTCGCGACCGAGACGACCATCCACTCGGCCACGCCGAGCATCTCACCGCGCGTGACGCCGAGGGTGGCCGCCAGCACCAGCCCCGTCGCGAGGCCGAGCGCGAAGGACCAGAACCGGATCGACGGTCCCTCGCCGATCGGCAGAACCCGCATGAGCGCACCCGCGCCCGCATCGCCGAAGAGGCCGCCCACACCGACAGGCAAAAGCGGCCAGTCAGGGGGCGCCGCATGGGTCGCCGCGAACGCCGCCCCCAGAATCAGCGCGAGCGGCAGGAACAGCATGCGCGCCCAGATCCGCTCGTCGCCCCGGTGGAGAACGAAGCGCAGCCCCCAGACCGCCGGGAAGAGCACGAGCACCCAGGCCGCGAGCCCGACGAAGCGCATCAGCGGATCGGCAATCAGGGCGCCGGGCAGCCCGAGCAGGTTTCCCGGCGTCGAGCCGGGCGCGTTAAAGGGGCTCGGATCGGCCGGGTCATAGCTGAGAAGCGCCAGCGCCAGAAGCGCCGCGACAATCAGAAAGCCGACCCCCCAGAGCTCGGTCAGTCGCCGCCGGAGAATGATATGCGCCCCGCTCAGCACCGCCGGGCTCAGGCCAGGATCTCGGCCACGGCATCGAGGCCGCGGGCAACGTCGTCCGCGGGCGCGACGAGGGCGAGGCGGAGATAATTCGCGCCCGGATCCCGCCCGTCCGCCCCGGTCCGCGAGAGATAGGCGCCCGGCAACGCCTTGACCCCGGTCTCGCGCCAAAGCCTGAGCGCCGCTGCCTCTCCCGGCGTGAGACCGTCGCCATCGCTCCGGCCGCTCACGTCGAGCCAGAGAAAGAACCCGGCCTCGGGCGAGGTATATCCCGAGAGGTTGCCGAGCCGGCGGTCGGCGAGATCGAATTTCTCGCGATAGAGCGCGCGGTTCGCCTCCACATGGGTCTCGTCCGCCCAAACCCGTGCGGCGGCGATCTGCGCCGGCACCGGCAAGGGCGCGCCCGCATAGGAGCGCAATTGCAACATCCGGGCCCGGTTTTTCGGCCCCGAGCAGGCGAAGCCCGACCGCAGCCCCGCCAGGTTCGACCGCTTGGAGAGCGAATGGAAGATCACCAGCCGCTCGGGGTCGCCGCCCTCCGCCGCCCAGGTCTCAAGCGCGCCGGTCGGCGGCGTGTCCCGCCAGATCTCCGAATAGCACTCATCCGCGAAAACGATGAAATCATGCCGCTCGGCAAGCCGCATCAGCGCGGTCCAATAGGCCCGGTCCGCCACCGCGCCCTGCGGGTTTGCCGGCGCGCAGATATAGACGACTGTGGTTCGGTCGAGCAGCGCCGGGTCGAGCCGGGCGAAATCCGGCAGATGACCCGTCTCGGCGGTCGCCGGCACATAGACCGGCTCCGCGCCCGAGGCGAGCGCCGCGACCGCGTAACACTGGTAGAACGGGTTCGGCATCAGGACCGCCGGGCGGGCACCGTTCTTCTCCTCGGGGCTGAGGGCGAGGCACGCCATGAAGAGCCCCTCGCGCGTGCCGTTCAACGGCAGAACCCGCGTCTCCGGATCGCGCCAGTCCTCGGGCACGCCGTACCGCCGGCCGAGCCAGTCCGAGATCGCCGCCCGCAACTCCGCCAGCCCCTCGTTCGGCGGATAGCGCGAGAACGCCCCGGCCTCCTCGGTCATCACCGGGCCCACGAATTCGGGCACCGCATGCTGCGGCTCTCCGATCGACATGGCGGTCTCGGGACCGCCCGGGGGCGTGTCCGCCAACAGACGACGGAGCCGTGGAAAAGCGTATTCGGGCAGATCGGAGAAACGGGTGGGCGTGCGCATCGAACCTCGCAAGGCCGGGCGGAACCGGCTTTTGTTGCCGTGCAACCTACCGCGTCGGTCGGGGGAGGTCCAGATTCGCCCCTGGCAAACCCAGGCCAAAAGGCACGCCCGCGACGGGTATTTCGCTCGTGAAGGGCCCCCGGTGCGGGCAGAGGCCCGGGTGGGGGCCGCCTCAGCCGCCGAGCACAGCTTCGATCCGCGCCCCATAAGCGAGCAGCCCCGCCTCGTCGCCGGGTGCCCCGAAGAGCATCAACCCGATCGGCCCGCCGACGGTCCCCCGCACCGGAAGCGTGATCGCGGAGAGCCCCAGAATGTTGCCGAGCCGCGTGTTCCGAAGCGCGCGCAGGTTCTCGCGGACATAAAGCGCTTCGTCCGCAAGCAGCGCGTCGATCGCCGGCGGCAGGCTCGGCACCGTCGGGAATGCGATCGGCCCGCCCTCGGCGATCCGCGCCGCCACGGCCGCTCCCAGCCGGGCGAATTCGTCCCGCGCCGCGCGGTCGGCAGCGGCGTCGATCTTGAGGCCCGACCGGAACCGCGCCTCGATCATCGGATACATCGCGCCCGGATTGGCCTCGATCGCGTCGCCCCAATGGTCCCACGCCTCGCGGGTGACGAGCGGGCTCAGCCGCGCCGCCACGTCATAGGCCTCTGCGAATTCCGGGATCTCCGCGGACGTCACCCGGTGGCCCGCCTCCGCAAGCCGCTCGAGCGCCCCGCGCACGCCGTCTGCAACCTGCGGGTCGGCGTCCTCCCAGACGGCGGTCTCGGCGATTTGCAGCGGCGCATCGGCCGGCGCCGCATCGGCTGGCGTCTCGGTGCCAGCGAGCATGTCGAAGAGGAGCCGCGCATCCTCGACGGTCCGGGTGAGCGGCCCGACGGTATCGAGGCTCGCCGCGAGCGGGATCACCCCGTCATTCGGGATCCGCCCCGCGGTCGTCTTCAGGCCGACGAGACCGTTCCAGGCGGCGGGGATCCGCACGGACCCGCCCGTGTCGCTGCCGATCCCGGCCGGGGCGAGGCCCCGCGCCACCGAGACCGCTGCGCCCGAGCTCGACCCGCCGGGCGCCCCGCCGGCGACCAGCGCGTTCTCCGGTGTCGCCGTCATCGGATTGACCCCGAGCCCGGAGAAGGCGAGCTCCGAGAGATGCGTCTTGCCGAGGCAGACGAGCCCCGCCTCGGTCCCGCGGGCGAGCACGGTCGCGTCTTCACGCGGGGTCCGCCCGGTCAGAAGCCGGCTGCCGGCCTCGGTCGCGACGCCCGCGCTGTCGATATTATCCTTCCAGCTGAGCGGCACCCCGTCGAGCGGCCCGCGGCGCATGCCCCCCCGGGCCCGGTCGCGCGCCGCCTCCGCCTCGGCCCGGGCGCGCTCCGGCGTCATCCGGGCATAGACGCGGGCATCCGCATCCTCGGCCCCGGCGGCCGCGAGAAAGGCCTCGGCAAGCGCCACCGGATCGAGAGCCCCCGCGCCGATCGCCCGGCCGAGCTCCGCCGCGCTCGCCCGCCGCCAGCTGTCCGGATCCGTGTCGATGGTCATGCGTCCCTCGCCCCCGTCATTTCGCTTCCCCAACCCGTGCAGCCTCGTCCGCCCCTGTCAAGACGGCGCGGTCCGCCGCAGAGGGTGGCGCGCGGATCGCGACGTGATATCTGAACGCCATGGGCGCGAGAGATCTGGACATCGTGATTGCAGGCGGCGGGCTCGTGGGCCCCGTGTTGGCGCTCGTCCTCGCCGGACAGGGCTTTCAGGTCGCGCTCCTCGACCGGATCGATCCGGCGACCCGCACCGCGCCCGGCTTCGACGGCCGGGCCTATGCGGTCGCCCTCGGCTCGGCGCGCGTGCTCGGCTCGGTCGGCCTCTGGGACGGTCTCGAAGCCCGAGCGCAGGAGATCGGCCGCATCCAGGTGGGCGAGGGCAAAGGCTCGCCCGCGCTCCTCACCTTCGATCCGGCTGCCACCGACGAGGGACGCGTCGGCTGGATCCTCGAAGATCATTTGCTCCGCCGGGCGCTCGCCGAGGCCCTCCGGACGTCCGGCATCCCTGAGATCGCCCCGGCCGAGGTGGCCGCCGCGCGTTTCGAGGGGCCTGCGGCCGAACTCAGCCTCGCCGACGGCGCGAGCCTCCGCGCCCGCCTCGCCGTCGCCGCCGATGGGCGCCGCTCCACCCTGGCCACGCTCGGCGGTGTTCGCCGGGTCGAGTGGAGCTATGCGCAGACCGGCCTCGTGAACGCCATCGAGCACGCCGAGCCCCATGGCGGCCTCGCCCATCAGAGCTTTTTTCCCGGCGGGCCCTTTGCCGTTCTGCCGCTTCCCGGGCAGCGCTCGAGCATCGTCTGGTCCGAGGACCGGCGCCGGGCCGAGACGCTGATGGGCCTCGACGAGGCGCGCTTCACCTCTGAACTCCGCGCCCGGATCGGTCCGCGTCTCGGTGCCATCCGTCTGGCCGCCCCACGGATCGCCCACCCGCTCAATCTCAGTCTCGCCGAGCGGTTCGCCGCCCCGAGGCTCGCCCTCCTCGGCGATGCGGCGCATGGGGTGCACCCGATCGCGGGGCAGGGCATGAACCTCGGCCTCCGCGATGTCGCGGCGCTTGCCGAAGTGCTCCTCGAGGCGCGCGGCCGGGGCGAGGATATCGGCGATCTGCGGGTGCTGCAGCGCTATGAGCGGTGGCGGCGCTTCGACGCGGTCAGCTTCGCGCTCGGCATGGATGCGCTCAACCGGCTCTTCTCGAACGGGATCGGTCCGCTCTCGGCGGTCCGGCAGGCGGGCCTCTCGGCGGTCGACCACTTGCCCGCCGTGAAACGCCATCTGATGCGCGAGGCGACCGGACAGGCGGGCACCGTCCCGCGTCTTCTGCGGGGGGAGCCGCTCTAGGCCCGCCCTCGCCGCGCTCAGTCCTCGGCGCGGATCCCGCGGAACATGCGCTCGGTCTCCTCGATCCGGTCGAAGCTCTCATCGATCTCGAACCGTAGCTCCGGCACGGTCTTCGTCTCCATCGCCCGGGTCAACAGATGGCGGAGCTCGCCCCGCGCCCGGGTGAGTTCGCTCAGCGTTCGCTCCCGCTCGCGGCCCCCGAGCGGCATGACATAGACGACCGCATGGCGGAGATCCGGGCTCACCCGCACCTCGCCCACGGTGATCGAGAGCCCGCTCAAATCCGCCCCGTGCAGATCCCCCCGCATCAGAACGTCCGACAATGCGCGCCGGACGACCTCGCCCACCCGCAGCTGACGCTGCGTCGGGCCGCCCGCCCGCATGGATCCTTGTCGTTTCACCGCTCGGCTCCTCTTTTCACGCGCCCGGGCCGCGCGCATACTCAATCGACCCGCCGCATCTCCGAGGTCCCATGGCACCGCAAGGCATCCTCGAGACCTGTCTCTATGCCGACGACCTGGACCGGGCCGAGCGCTTTTACAGCCGCGTTCTCGGGCTCGAGCTCGTCGACCGGGCGCGGGACCGGCACGTGTTCTTCCGCTGCGGCGATCAGATGCTGCTGATCTTCCGCCCTTCGCTGTCGAATCAACGCCAGCCCATGGGCACGGTCGCACCTCCCCCGCACGGCGCGACGGGTCCGGGACATGTGTGCTTCCGCGCCTTCGACCACGAGATCCCGCGATGGATCGAGCGACTGACCGCCGCGGGCGTCCGTATCGAGGCGGATTTCACCTGGCCGACCGGCGGCCGCTCGATCTATTTCCGCGATCCGGCCGGCAACAGCCTCGAATTCGCCGAACCGCGGATCTGGTCCAACCGCAGCTGAGCCGCGAGGCACCGCGTCAGGCGAGGGTCCGCTCGACCGTTTTCCGCTCGAAGATCTCGATCACGTCGCCCTCGCGGATGTCCTCGTAATTCTCGAAGGCCATGCCGCATTCCTGGCCGACATTCACCTCGCGCACCTCGTCCTTGAAGCGCTTCAACGTCTTCAGCGTGCCTTCGTGGATCACCACGTTGTCCCGCAGAAGGCGCACGCCCGCCGAACGCCGGGCCACGCCCTCGGTGACCTGGCAGCCTGCGACCTTGCCGATGCCCGAGATCTTGAAGACCTGGCGGATTTGCGCATAGCCGATAAACGTCTCCTGAACCTCCGGCGACAAGAGCCCGGAAGCGGCCGCTTTCACATCGTCGACCAAATCGTAGATGATCGAATAATAACGGATCTCCACGCCCTTCTGGTTGGCGCTCTCCCGAGCCGGGGCGTTCGCACGGACGTTAAAGCCGATGATCGGCGCTTTCGACGCCTCGGCCAGGTTCACGTCGGTCTCGGTGATCGCGCCGACACCCGAATGCAGCATCCGCACTCGAACCTCGTCGTTGCCGATCTTCTGGAGCGCCTGAACGATCGCCTCGACCGAGCCCTGCACATCGCCTTTGATCAGGATCGGCAGCTCGCTGACGCTCTCATCCGCCTTCGCCTGGGCGAGAAGCTGATCGAGCGTCGTCCGTGCGCCGACGGCGGCCGCTTTCTCGCGCGCTTTGCGCTGGCGGTAGTCCGAGATCTCGCGCGCCTTTGCTTCGTCCTCGACCACATTCAGCACATCGCCCGCCTCGGGCGTGCCATTCAGCCCGAGCACCTCGACGGGCACCGAAGGCCCCGCCTCGTCGACCCGGTCTCCCTGGTCGTTCACGAGCGCCCGGACCTTCCCCCACTGCTCGCCGACGACGAAGATGTCGCCTTTGCGCAGCGTGCCCCGCTGTACGAGGACGGTCGCCACCGGTCCGCGGCCCACATCCAGCTTGGCCTCGATCACCGCGCCCTCGGCCGGACGGTTGGGGTTCGCGCGCAGATCCATCAGCTCGGCCTGGAGCGCGATATTCTCGACCAGATCGTCGAGCCCCTGACGGGTGATCGCCGAGACCTCCACATCGAGCACGTCGCCCGACATGTCCTCGACGATCACCTCATGCTGGAGGAGCTCGGTGCGCACCCGCGTGGGGTCGGCGCCCGGCTTGTCGACCTTGTTGATTGCGACGATCATCGGCACTTGCGCCGCCTTGGCGTGGCTGATCGCCTCGACCGTCTGCGGCATCACGCTGTCATCGGCCGCAACCACCAAGATCACGATATCCGTGACCTGTGCGCCGCGGGCCCGCATCGACGTAAAGGCCGCGTGGCCGGGCGTATCGAGGAAAGTGAGCTTCTGTCCGCTCGCGCTCTCGATCTGATAGGCCCCGATATGCTGCGTAATTCCGCCCGCCTCGCCGGCCACGACATTGGTTTGGCGCAGCGCATCCAAGAGCGACGTCTTGCCGTGATCCACATGGCCCATAATCGTGATGATCGGCGCACGCGCAACGAGAGTTTCCTCGACGTCCTCGGCGGTCTCGATCACGCCCTCGACATCCGCTTCAGAGACGCGTTTGACCTTGTGGCCGAATTCTTCGATGATCAACTCGGCGGTGTCTTGATCGACCGACTGGTTTTGCGTCGCCATCATGCCCATTTTCATGAGCGACTTGATAACGTCGGTGACCCGCTCGGCCATCCGGTTGGCGAGTTCCTGCACCGTGATCGCTTCGGGCAAGGTGACCTCGCGGAACACCTTTTCGCGGGCCTCCTGGCCGCCCGACATCTTGCGTTTCTCGCGCTCTTGGCGCCGGCGCATGGCCGCCAGCGAGCGTTGCCGACCGCCCTCGCCGTCGTCGGAAAGCTTGGAAATCGTCAGCTTGCCCGAGCGGCGCTTTTCGTCGCCAGCGGTGCGGTTGCGCGGGGCCTCGCGCTCCTTCTTTTTGGCGGCCGCGCCGGCACCTTTGCGAGGACCGTCGTCGTCCTGTGCCGGGCGGGGCCCGCGTCCCTCGGTCGCCGGGCGGGCCGGCTGAGGGGCGGCCGCGTCCGCCGCCTTTGCGGCCGGCGCCGGAGCGGGCTCCTCGGCTTCAGGTGCGGCCGGTTCAACTTGAGCGGGCGCTTCGGCCGCGGCCTTCTCCGCGGCGCGCTTTGCCTCGGCCTCCTCGGCGGCCCGGCGCGCGTCCTCCTCTGCGAGGCGCTTTGCCTCGGCCGCTTCTTCGGCCTCGCGGCGCTTGCGTTCCTCTTCTGCCCGCTTCGCCTCTTCCTCAGCGCGCTTGGCGTCTTCGGCTTCCTGCTTTTTCGCCTGTTTCAGCGCTTCGAGACGGCGCGCATATTCTTCGTCCGAGAGCGAGCGCAGCATCTTGTTCTGGCCGCCACCGCCACCGCCGCCGCGGCGCTCGCCCCGAGACCCATCGCGGGACCCGCCCTCGCCACGCCGCTCGCCGCGCGGCGCGTCGCCCGCCGCTGCGCCGCCACGCCCGCCGCCGCCACGCCCGCCGCCGCCAGCATCGCCGCGCGGACCGCGTTCCCGGCGCGCTCCAGCGTCGCCGTCTGGCCCACGGCTCTCGCCGCGACGCGGTGCCTCGCCCCGGGTCTGCGCGGAACGCTGCGCCTCGCCGCCCGCCTCGTCCGGGCGAGGCCGGGGTTTTGCGCTCAATGTCGTGCCACCGCCCGCGGAAGACTGGGTCTTTGCAGTCGAACCAGCGCCGCTTGCCGCCGCCGCGCCGCTGCCCGAGCTGCCGGTTCCCGCGCCACTTCCGGCGGGCGCAACGATGCGCTTACGTTTTTTCTCGACGACCACCGTGGGCTTCGACCCGCCGCCGCGCGGACCGCCGCCGCTGCCACCGCCGCCCGGCCCGCGAGAGGGACCGCGTCCCCCTCCGGTCCCGCCGCCCGGCCGCCCGCGCCCCATCGGCTTTCTGTCGCCGCTATCCGTATCGCTCATCCGCCATCCTTGTCCGGACCCCCGGGGGATCCTGGTTTTCCGTCTGTCCGCCCGGACGCGTGGGCGCCGCGTTCGCGCCGGCCGCCGTCCCGTCCCGTCTCTTCCTCGGCGGACGCATGCCCGCCAGTCGCCCCTCGGGCGCCGTTGTTCGCCCGGTCCTTCCAATGGCCTGCGGCGCGCGGATCGGCGCGCCCGTCTGAAGGCTCGGGTCTGAACCCGGACAGCCTCACGGCCTCGGAGAGAACGCGAGCCGACAGCTTGCCGGCATCGACAGCCGCATGTACCGCAAACTCCCGTCCGAAGGCCACACCCAATTCTGCCGAAGTCAACAGCCGTACTCGCGGCAGCTCCGGCTCGAGCTTGGCAATCTTGGCAAGCCCGTCCGGCGCTCCGTCGCGCGCCTGGACCAGAAGGCCGGCAGCGCCGTCAAGGATCCGGCCGCGGACTTTTTCAAAGCCGGTCACGGCTCGACCGGCTTTTCGCGCCATCGCAAGGCTCTGGATCAGCCGCTCGGCGAGCGACGCTTCAAGCCGGTCTGGTAGATCGTCGGCCACGCTGACCGGCTGACGGAAGGCGCGGGCGAACAGCTTTTTCGCCACGGCCCGCTCCACCAGCGCCCGCTCCGCCGACAGCCATGCTCCGCGGCCGGGCAATTTTTCCGCAAGATCCGGCACCACCACATGGCCCGGCCCGAGCACGAAGCGAATCAAACCGTCGCGCGGGCCGGAGGTTCCGGTTGCAATGCACCGCCGTTCGGGCGCCGCGCGCGCGCGGGTCCGACCTCCGCGGGTCACCGGCCCGGCATCGAGAACCGACTCCAGGTCCTCGGCCTCCGCCTCAGGCGTTCTCGGTTTCGTCTTCGGCCTCCGCCGGTTCTGCCGGCTCGAGTTCGGCCGGGTCGACCATACCGAGATCAACCCGCGCCTTCATGATCAAATACTGCGCCTCTTCGAGGCCCACATCGAAAGGTTCGAGCAGCCCGTCGTCTTTTACTCGCTTGCCGTCGACAGTCGTGTATCCGCCCGCAAGTTCCCAGTCTGCGCAGGTCGCAAACTCTTGGAGCGTGGTCACACCGTCCTTAGCCAGCGCCAGTACCATTTGGGGTGTGAGCCCCTCGAAGGCAATGAGATCGTCCTCGGCGCCGAGCCCGCGGGCCTCCTCGAGCGCCCGCTGGTTCGCTTCCTCGAGGCTCTCCCGCGCCCGCGCCTGCAGTTCTTCGGCCGTATCGTCATCGAACCCGTCGATCCCGGTCAGCTCGTCGAACTCGACGAAGGCGACCTCCTCGAGCGAGGTGAACCCCTCGGAGACCAGCAACTGCGCGACCATCTCGTCGACATTGAGCGTCTCCATGAACATTTTCGACCGTTCGGCGAATTCCTGCTGGCGGCGCTCGCTCTCCTCGGCCTCGGTCATGATGTCGATATCCCAGCCCGTCAGCTGCGAGGCGAGGCGCACGTTCTGACCCCGCCGGCCGATCGCCTGGGAAAGCTGCTCGTCGGGCACGACGACCTCGATCCGGCGGGCGTCGTCGTCCATGACGACCTTGACGACCTCGGCCGGTTGAAGCGCCGAGACGATGAAGGCGGCCGCGTCCTCCACCCAGGGGATGATATCGATCTTTTCGCCCTGGAGCTCGCCGACAACCGCTTGCACACGGCTGCCGCGCATGCCGACGCAGGCGCCCACCGGGTCGATCGAGTTGTCGTGGGAGATCACGCCGATCTTGGCCCGGCTGCCCGGGTCGCGGGCCACCGCCGTGATCTCGCTGACCCCCGCGTAGATCTCCGGCAGCTCCATCATGAAGAGCTTGGCCAAGAACTCGGGCGCGGGGCGGGTGAGGAAAATCTGCGGCCCCCGGGTCTCGCGGCGGACATCGCGGATATAGGCCCGGATGCGGTCGCCGAGCCGATAGCTCTCGCGCGGGATCAGCTGGTCGCGCCGCAGGATCGCCTCGGCCCGGCCGAGATCGACGATGACGTTCCCGTATTCGACGCGTTTGACGACGCCGTTGATGATCTCGCCGATCCGGTCCTTGAACTCTTCGTATTGGCGGTCGCGCTCGGCCTCGCGGACCTTCTGCATGATCACTTGTTTAGCGGTCTGCGCGGCGATCCGGCCGAAATCCATCGGCGGCAGCGGCTCGGTGATGAAAGCGCCGACCTCTGCCTCGGGGTTGCGGAGCCGCGCTTCTTCGAGGGCGATCTCGGTGAAGTGGTTCTCGACCCCCTCGACGACCTCGAGCGCCCGGGACATTTGCACTTCGCCGGTTTTGCGATCGATAAAGGCGCGGATGTCGTATTCGGCACCGTAGCGCGAGCGCGCCGCCTTGCCGAGACTGTCCTCCATCGCCTCGATCACGAGCTCCCGATCGATCAGTTTCTCGCGGGCGACCGCGTCGGCGATCTGCAAGAGCTCAAGGCGGTTCGCGCTGACCATCAGCCATCTCTCCTTTGCCTGCGGGCCGGACCGTCGCGCACCTCGTCGGCCGTGTCGTGCCCGTTGACGGCCGGTGCGTCGTCCGGGCCGTCAGGCGGAGCGCCGCCCGTCTCGTCGTCGTCCCAGTCCTCGCCCCATTCCGTACCGTCGTCCAAATCGTCGTCTGTGTCACCGTCGTCAGGGTCCCCGTCGTCGCGGTCCCCGTCGGTCTCGATCTCGTCGAAGGCCGTTTCGTCGAAGGCCGTTTTCTGTGCCTTGAGCGTGTCGGCGATCAATTCGTCGGTCAGCACGAGCTTGGCGTCCGAGAGCCAGTCGAAGGCGAGCCCGATGGTGCCCTCGGCGATCTCGATCAGCACCTCGCCATCGGCGGTGCCGGCGAGCACGCCCTTGAAGCGTCGCCGGCCTTCGATGAGTTCCTCGGTCTCGAGCCGCGCCTCGTAGCCCGACCAGCGGTCGAAATCCTCGAGCCGGGTGAGCGGCCGGTCGATCCCGGGGCTCGACACCTCGAGCGTATATTCTTCGGCGAGCGGGTCCGCCACGTCGAGAGCGGCGGACAGCGCGCGGCTGAGCGCGGCGCAATCGTCCACCTCCATCGTGCCGTCCGGACGCTCGGCCATGATCTGCAACGTCTTGCGCTTGCCGCCCATCAGCCGGATCCGCACCAGCGCAAAGCCCATCGCCTCGATCGTCGGCATCAGCAGCTCTGCCATACGCCGGTCGAAGGGCGCTTTCGCCACCAGGTCGGCCATCCGCAACACTCTCTCGACAACAAAAAAAGCGGGCCCGAGCCCGCCTTTATATGGTCTCCGAACGGGGGCCGCGCCCCTCCGCTCGCGGCGCCTTGGCACCGGGCTTCATCGATGAGGTACGTCGATGGTCGGGCCGATGCAAGCCCCCCGGGCGTCGACGGCCATTGCACCGGACAGATCGCAGATGCCAACCTTGTGGTAACGTCCAAGCATTAACGATCTTCCTCAAAGCCGATTGCCCGAGATCCCATGCGCGCCGAGATACCCTTCCCAACCCCCTGTCGTCCCTCCTGCGGATCGGGCGCAGGCGCGCCTGGCGACCCGTTTGAGAGGCGCGCGCGATGACCTGGCCGATCCTGCTGATCGTCACTGCCGCCCTGGCGCTTGGGCTCGTCATCTTGCGGCTGACCGGTCTTGGGGGCTTGCCGGGGGCGCGGCTGCGGCGCTTTCGCCGACAGCTGGAGGGGCGTTCGCACCCGCTGCTGTTGACCCGGTTCTCGGGCGAGGTGCTTTATGCAAACGCGGCCATGGCAGATCTCGCGGGGCCTTATCCCAGTCTCGCCGGCGCCGCCGCGGCGATCGATCCGCGCATCGATGCGTCTGCGCTCTTTCGCCTCGCCCGGGCGGCGCGGGAGCACGGGATGGCCGTGGAGCCCATCCGGCCCGCCACCGCACACCCTGCGGAGACGGCGCCCGCCGCCACGATCGCCCCAGAGGCCCACGGTCAAAGCCTTGTCGCCGTCACCCATCTGCCGGGCGACGAGCTTCTCTGGTCGTTCCCGCCGCTCGCCGCCGCCGTTGACGCCATCCGGATCGATCCCGATCCCTACCGGGCGGCGCCCTTTGCCTATGCGCTCTGCGGCAGGGAGCGCCCGCCGGCCGGCAATCTCGCCTTCGAGCGGCTGTTCGACCCGGCCGACCCGGCGCTCGTCGATCGGTTTGCCGGCTTTCGGACGAGCTGGGGCGGCCGATGTCGCTTGGTGACGCGGGGCGGCGCGACGGCCGAGTTCCGTATTTTCGGGCGCGACCGGCCGGATGTTGCCGGCTTCGAGGTGTTCGCCTTCGAGGCCCGCGCGGACACCGATCTCCGCGACAGACCGACCCGGATCCTCGATCTGGTGCCCGTGCCGCTCGCGCAATTCGAGAGCGACGGAACCCTCCTCTGGACGAACCGTCTCGCGCGCGAAATCCTCGGTCGCGAGGCGACCCCGGGCACCCCCCTCTCGCAACTCATCCAACCGCTCGGGCGCTCTGCCGAGACACTGCTCGTGGACGCACAAACGGACGGGGCGGGCCGTGTCCGCGGCGAAATGGCGCAGCTTCGCAGCGACGACAAATTCGTGCAGATCGCGCTGACCGAGGTCGAAATCTATGGCCGGCCCACCCTTCTTGCCGTCCTTACCGATGCGAGCGAGCTGCGCCAGCTCGAAGACCAGTTCGTGCAAAGCCAGAAGATGGAGGCGGTCGGCAAGCTCGCGGGCGGCGTCGCGCATGATTTCAACAATGTTCTGACCGCCATCCTCGGGCATTGCGACCTTCTGCTGTTGCGCAAGGAAGTCAGCCATCCGGACTATTCCGATTTGATGCAGATCGCGCAAAACGCGAACCGGGCGGCCGCGCTCGTCCGCCAGCTGCTCGCCTTTTCCCGGAAGCAGACGCTGAACCCCACCCGGCTATCGATCCGCGATGTGGTGTCCGAGACGCATTATCTTTTGTCGCGGCTGGTCGGCGAGACGATCCGGCTCGAGCTAAATTACGGGGTCGAGCTTTGGGACGTCCGCGCCGACCATCAACAGCTCGAGCAAGTTCTGATGAACTTGGTGGTCAATGCGCGCGACGCCATGGAGGGGTCGGGCGTGGTGAGGATCTCGATCCACAATTCCACCTTCGGCGACCGGACCGAGGTCGGGGCGACCGAACTTCCGGCCGGCGACTATGTCGAGATGCGCGTGACCGACACCGGACCGGGGATCGACCCGAGTGTGATTGATAAGGTGTTCGATCCGTTCTTCACGACCAAGTCGAAAGGCGAGGGGACGGGGCTCGGGTTGTCGACCGTCTATGGCATCGTCAAGCAATCGGGTGGTTTTATATTTGCCGAGAACCACGCCGAGGGTGGTGCATCGTTCCGTATATTGCTCCCGCGGGCAGCGGGCGAAGCGCCAGCGGTCGCGCTTCGTGCGCCCGAACCCGAAGCCGCGTCCCGGCGCGATCTCTCCGGACAGGGCTCGGTGCTGCTCGTCGAGGACGAAGATCCGGTGCGCGCTTTCGGGGCCCGGGCGCTGCGCCTGCGCGGTTACGACGTCGCCGAAGCGGCCACCGCCGAGGATGCGATGGAAATCCTCGGCGATCCGGATTTCCGGGTGGATCTCATCGTTTCCGACGTGGTGATGCCCGGCATGGATGGCCCAACATTCGCGGTCGAGGCCCGCAAGCTACGCCCCGGCGTCCGGCTGATCTTCGTCTCGGGCTATGCCGAGGAAAGCTTCCGTAAGAACCTGACCGACAACGAATTTCTGTTCCTGGCCAAGCCGTTCTCGCTGAACGAGTTGACCGCGAAGGTCAAGGAGGCGATCGACACCGCGCCGTCCCCCTGAGGGCCGCTCAGCCATCTGCGGCAGCTGCCGAACACGCCCGTCCTCTTAACGTTTCCTCAACTGTCTCGCGGTTCAACTCTCGGGGGAAAGGATCGCTTTTGTTCTTTCTTTGTCCGCATAAAAGTGCGAACATATGTCGAACGAGGGGCCGATTGCCGGGCAGGGGCCTCTGTGAAATAAGGAGAGAGGCAGATGCAGGACGCGTTGCTCAAGCTGGACGAAAGGCGCGGCATGGACAAGCAGAAGGCGCTCGACTCGGCGCTCGCGCAGATCGAGCGGAATTTCGGCAAAGGCTCGATCATGCGCCTCGGCCAGCAGGGTGCTGCGATGGATATCGAGGCGGTGTCGACGGGCTCGCTCGGGCTCGACATCGCGCTCGGCATCGGCGGTCTGCCCAAGGGGCGGATCATCGAGATCTATGGGCCCGAAAGTTCGGGCAAGACCACGCTCGCGCTCCATTCGGTCGCCGAAGAACAAAAACGCGGCGGTACCTGCGCTTTCGTCGATGCGGAGCATGCCCTCGACCCGCTTTATGCGCGGAAGCTCGGCGTGAACGTGGACGAACTTTTGATTTCGCAGCCTGATGCCGGGGAGCAAGCGCTCGAGATCACCGATACGCTCGTCCGCTCGGGCGCAATTTCGCTCGTGGTCGTCGACTCGGTCGCGGCGCTCACCCCGCGGGCGGAACTCGAGGGCGATATGGGCGACGCGCAGGTCGGCCTCCAGGCCCGGCTCATGTCCCAGGCGATGCGCAAACTGACGGGCAGCATCAGCCGTTCGAAATGTATGGTGATCTTCATTAACCAGATCCGCCAAAAGATCGGCGTGATGTTCGGCAGTCCGGAGACAACCACAGGCGGCAACGCGCTCAAATTCTATGCGAGTGTTCGCCTCGATATTCGTCGGATCGGCTCGATCAAAGACCGCGACGAAGTGGTCGGCAATCAAACCCGGGTCAAGGTCGTCAAAAACAAGGTTGCCCCACCCTTCCGGCAAGTCGAATTTGATATCATGTACGGAGAGGGGATCTCGAAGACCGGCGAACTCGTCGATCTCGGCGTGCGGGCCGGCGTGGTCGATAAGTCGGGGGCGTGGTTCTCCTATGGCGATCAACGGATAGGTCAGGGCCGCGAGAACGCCAAACGGTTCCTCAAGGAAAATCCCGACATCGCTCTCGAAATCGAGGATAAGATCCGCGCGGCCCACGGGCTCGACTTCGATCTCGTTGCGCCGATGGACGAGGGCGAGACCGCCGAGGAGTGACCCCGCCGGGGACCGGGGCCGGAGTGGACCGGCCCCGGTCCCCGCGATACACCCCCGCCCGATCCAAACCGTGAGCGGGCCGCGCCGATGACATCCCTTAGCGACATCCGGTCGACTTTCCTCGACTATTTCGCAAAACATGGGCACGAGGTCGTGGCGTCTTCGCCGCTCGTGCCCCGGAACGATCCCACGCTGATGTTCGTCAACGCGGGCATGGTGCAGTTTAAGAACGTTTTCACCGGGATCGAGCATCGCGATTACGTGCGCGCGGCCACATCGCAGAAATGCGTCCGCGCCGGTGGTAAGCACAATGACCTCGACAATGTCGGGTATACTGCACGCCACCACACGTTCTTCGAGATGCTGGGGAATTTCTCCTTTGGCGACTATTTTAAAGAAATGGCGATCCCGCTCGCCTGGGATTTGATCACCAAGGAGTTCGGCCTGCCCAAAGACAAGCTGCTCGTCACGGTCTATCACGACGACGAGGATGCGGTCGCGATCTGGAAGAAGTACGCGGGATTGTCGGACGATCGGATCATCCGCATCGCCACCTCGGACAATTTCTGGTCGATGGGCGCCACGGGGCCGTGCGGGCCCTGCTCGGAGATCTTCTATAACCACGGCGATCACATTCCCGGCGGCCCGCCCGGCAGCCCAGACGAGGACGGCGACCGGTTCATCGAGATCTGGAACCTCGTCTTCATGCAATTCGAGCAATTCGATGACGGCCGGCGCGAGACCTTGCCCAAGCCGTCAATCGACACCGGCATGGGGCTCGAGCGGATCGGCGCGGTCCTTCAGGGCAAGCACGACAACTACGACACCGATCTGATGCGGGCGCTGATCCTCGCCTCGAGCGCGGCCTCGGGGGCGGATCCCGATGGCCCCGACGCGATCCATCACCGGGTGATTGCCGATCATCTTCGTTCCTCGTCCTTCCTGATCGCCGACGGGGTCCTGCCGTCGAACGAGGGGCGGGGCTATGTTCTCCGCCGGATCATGCGCCGAGCCATGCGCCATGCCCATCAGATCGGCATCGACGCACCGCTCATGCACCGGCTCGTGCCCGAGCTCGTGCGCCAGATGGGCCAGGCCTTCCCCGAGCTCGTGCGGGCACAGACGCTGATCACCGAGACCCTGGAGCTCGAAGAGAACCGCTTTCGCCGCACCCTCGACCTTGTGCTCAAGCTCCTCGAGGACGAGGTCGCGGCCCTCGGCGCAGGCGTGGCGCTGCCCGGGGCGACCGCGTTCAAGCTCTACGATACCTTCGGCTTCCCGCTCGATCTGACGCAAGACGCGCTCCGCGAGCGCGGCCTCACCGTCGACACCGCCGCGTTCGAAGCGGCGATGGCCGAGCAGAAGGCGCAGGCCCGGGCAGCCTGGGCGGGCTCGGGCGAGGCGAAAGAGGCCGGCATCTGGTACGATCTGCTCGAGGAGATCGGCGCGACCGAATTCCTCGGTTACGAGAGCGAAACCGCCGAGGCGGTGATCCGCGCCCTGGTCACCGATGGCGCGCGGCAAACTTCTGTGCCCGCGGGGACCGAGGTGGAGATCGTGCTCAACCAGACCCCATTTTACGGGGAAGCGGGCGGGCAAGTCGGCGATGCGGGCACGATCCGCACGGTGACGGGCCGGGCCTGGGTGAGCGACGTGCAGCGCCGGGCGGGCGGGCTGTTCGTGCATCGGGCCACGGTCGAGGAAGGGGAAATCGTCCAGGGCGAGGCGGCCGAGCTCGCCGTCGACCCGGTGCGCCGGGGCCGGATCCGGGCGAACCATTCGGCGACGCACCTTCTGCACGAAGCGCTGCGCGGCCATCTGGGCGATCACGTGGCACAAAAGGGCTCACTGGTCGCGGCCGAGCGCCTCCGCTTCGACTTTGTGCACCAGAAACCGATCGAGGCTGCGGAACTCGCCGTCATCGAGGCCGAGGTGAACGCCTATATTCGCCAAAACGCGGCGGTCTCGACCCGGGTGATGCCGATCGAGGAGGCCGAAGCTGCGGGTGCGCGCGCGCTCTTTGGCGAGAAATATGGCGACGAGGTGCGGGTGGTTGCCATGGGCACCCGGCCCGAGGGCGAGACCGGGCCGGCGGGGCGGACCTATTCGCTCGAGCTCTGCGGCGGCACCCATGTGGCTCGTACGGGCGAGATCGGGCTTTTGAAGATCGTCGGCGAGGGGGCGTGCTCGGCGGGCGTCCGGCGCATTGAGGCGCTGACGGGCCCGGATGCGCTGTCGCATCTGAGTGCGTCAGATCGGCTGCTGCGCGAGGCGGCCGGGGTCGTGCGTGTGCGCCCCGAAGAGCTGCCCGCGCGGCTCGGCCAACTGCTTGAGGAGCGGCGGAAGCTCGAGGCGGAACTCGGCGAGTTGCGCAAAGCGGTGGCGCTCGGCTCGGGCGGCGGCGGGGCCGATGCAAAGGACGTCGCCGGCATCGCGTTCCTCGGCCAGAGCCTGACGGGCGTCGACGCCAAGGACTTGCGAAGCCTGATCGACAGCCACAAGGACCGGCTTGGCTCGGGTGCCGTGCTGATCGTGGCGGATACCGGCGGCAAGGCGACGGTCGCGGCCGGGGTCACGAGCGATCTGACGGCGCGGATCTCGGCGGTCGACATGGTCCGCGTCGCCGTCGAGGCGGTCGGCGGAAAGGGCGGCGGCGGTCGGCCCGATATGGCGCAAGGCGGGGGCACGGACCCGTCGAAGGCCGCTGAGGCGATCGCAGCCGTCGAGGCGCTCTTGGCGGCGGGGAGCTGACGGCCGGCCGATCCGGTCGGGCGCAGGGGCCCTGGTGACGGCCGCCGATCCCCTCAGGGCGCAACGGGGCGGATGATCACCTCGTCCGGGCGCACGAGACCGAGACCACGGCGCGCTTCCTCCTCGAGCAGGTCGAGATCGAGATAGCCGTCGCCGAGCCGGTCGACCTTGGTCTCGAAGGCCTCTCGTTCGTCCCGGAGCGCCGCGAGGGTTCGGGTGAGCTCGATTTCCCGCGCTTCCGCCTCGGCGAGGGCGCCGAGACCGCGATCACTTTGCAGCGCGGAGTGCAAAAAGACCGCGACGATGGCGAGCACGGTCGCATAGACGAGCGGCGCGGCAAACTGGGCGGGATCGACGGTGCGCATGGCGGTCCTCCGGTGTGCCCAGATTTTGTGCCACAAATCGGACGGCAACGCGAGCGGTGGATGCGTCCCCAGGACGCTTACTCTCCGCCCGCGCGCAGGACGCCGCGCCCGGCATAGACCGCCGCCTCGCCGAGCTCTTCCTCGATGCGCAGGAGCTGGTTGTATTTCGCCGTCCGGTCCGAGCGCGCGAGGCTCCCGGTCTTGATCTGCCCGCAATTCGTGGCGACCGCGAGATCGGCAATGGTCGTGTCCTCGGTCTCGCCGGAGCGGTGGGACATCACCGCCGAATAGCCCGCTTTATGGGCCATCTCGATACAGGAGAGCGTCTCCCAGAGCGTGCCGATCTGGTTCACCTTGATCAGGATCGCGTTGGCCGTGCCACCCTCGATGCCCTGGCGGAGGCGGTCCATGTTGGTCACGAAAAGATCGTCGCCGACGAGTTGGCAGCGGCTGCCTACCAGCTCGGTCAGCGCCCCCCAGCCGATCCAGTCGTCTTCGGCCATGCCGTCTTCGATGGAGGCGATGGGGTAATCCTTGACCAGATCTTCCAGATAGGCCGCCATTTCTTCGGAAGAGAGGCGCCGCCCTTCGCCGGCGAGGTCGTAGATCTGCGCCTTGTCATCGTAGAACTCAGTCGCGGCCGCGTCGAGCGCGATCACGACCTCGCTGCCCGGTCGGTACTTTGCCTTGTCGATGGCCGCCATCAGGAAATCGAGCGCCTCGCGGGTTGAACCCAGATCGGGTGCAAAGCCGCCTTCGTCGCCCACATTGGTGTTGTGGCCCGCGGCTTTCAGCTCGGCCTTCAGCGTGTGGAAGATCTCCGCGCCCACCTGGACCGCCTCGCGGAAACTGGCGGCGCCCACGGGCATGATCATGAACTCCTGGATATCGATCGGATTATCGGCATGTTGGCCGCCGTTCAGGATATTCATCATCGGGACGGGCAGCGTCCGCGCGGTCACGCCGCCCAGATACCGGTAGAGCGGCATGCCCGAGCTTTTGGCCGCGGCCTGGGCGACGGCGAGGCTGACGCCGAGAAGCGCGTTCGCGCCGAGGCGAGACTTGTTCGGCGTGCCGTCAAGGGCGACGAGCGTCTGGTCGATGGTCCGTTGCAGGAGCGCGTCCTGGCCCGCGAGCGCGTCGAAGATCGGGCCGTTCGCGTGCTCGACCGCCGAGAGCACGCCCTTGCCCATGAAGCGCTGTCCGCCGTCGCGAAGCTCGACCGCCTCGTGCCGGCCGGTTGAGGCGCCCGAGGGCACGGCCGCGCGGCCGGTGGTGCCGTCCTCGAGGATCACGTCCACCTCGACGGTGGGGTTGCCGCGGCTGTCGAGGATTTCGCGGGCGGTAATGTCGATGATCGCACTCATGGGGCTCTCCGATCTGGCCAAGGCGGGCGGCGGGGGCGCCGGGCTCTTGCCTACACCCGGGCGGAAAGGGCGTCCATGCCGCACCGTCGCGGCCGGGCTGGGGTTGCTCGGCCGAGATCGCGCCGGCCCGCCCCCTCCCTCCACCCGCCCCCCCGCGGGAGGGGCCGGGCCGGCGCCCGGTGGCGGCCGGGGGAAGATCACTCCCGTTCGGCGCGTTTGGCGGCGGACCAGAGCGCGTCCATCTCGGCGAGGCTCGCCTCCTCCGGCCGGCGGCCCTCAGCGGCGAGCCCGTGCTCGACGGCGCGAAACCGGCGCTCGAACTTGGCATTCGCCCGGCGGAGCGCCCCTTCGGGGTCGACCTGCAGATGCCGGGCGAGGTTCGCCATGACAAACAGCAAATCGCCGAACTCGTCCTCGATCCGGTCCGGATCCCCGCCGATTTCGGCCGCGAGTTCCTCGCTTTCCTCGACGATCTTGGCAAGGACGTCGCGCGGATCGCCCCAGTCGAAGCCGACACGGGCCGCGCGTTTGGTGAGCGCGAGTGCCCGGGTCAGCCCGGAGAGCGTGGTGGTCACCCCGTCGAGGGCGCTTTCCCGGCGTTCCCCCCGGTCGGCCCGTTCGGCCGCTTTCAGGCGCTCCCAATCGACGCTCGCGGGGTCGGCGCGGGGGCCTCCCGGCTCGGTTCCGAAGACATGCGGGTGGCGCCGGAGCATCTTGTCGGAGATCGCCCGGACCACATCGGCAAAGGCGAAGCTGCCCTCTTCTTCGGCGATCCGGGCGTGGTAGACGACCTGGAGGAGGAGATCGCCGAGTTCGTCGCAGATCGCCCGGCGGTGGCCCGAGGTGATCGCTTCGGCGACCTCGCAGGCCTCCTCGACGGTGTATTTGGCGATGCTCTCGAAGCTTTGCCCGCGGTCCCAGGGGCAGCCGTCGGGCGCGCGCAGACGGGCCATAATCTCGAGGAGGCGCTCGAGGCCCGCGTCTCGATCGAAGGCGAGCCGGTCCGAGGCGGCGCGATCGGGCAGCGGGCGGCCGCCCGTGTCGTCAGCGGACATAGCGGCTGCGCTCGTCGGGGGCGAGGCCAAGCCGGGCGAGGCCCTCCCAGCCGGCGACTTTGAGGAGATTGAACCACCAGGCGAGCGATTCGCGCAGGAGGTGGGTCAGCCGTTCGGGCCACCAGTCGCGTTCGAACCCCGGCGCTGCGACAAGCGGCAGATTGGGACGGCCGAAATAGTCCGCGAGCGCGCCCGCACGCGGCAGGTGATAGGCGTCGGAGACGAGCGCGAGGCGGTCCAGCCCCTCGGTCTCGGCGATCTCGAAGGAAAAGCGCAGGTTCTCGAAGGTCGATATGGAGCGCGGCTCGACGAAGAGCGCCTCCGGCTCCGCGCCGAGCTCGAGCGCATGGTCGCGCATCAGCGCGGCGGCGGGCGTCGTCGGATGATACTTGCCGAGCCCGCCTGCGAAGATGATCGCCCGGGTCTGGCCGGCCTTGAGGAGCGAAACTGCGGCCGCGGTCCGGCGCCGGGAATTATAGGCGAGGCGCCCGTCGCCCTCGACCCCCGCTCCGAGCACGATCACCGCATCGACGGGGGCTGCGAGCGCGCGGCCCTCCTCGGTCGCCTGGCGGACATCGGCCGACGTCCAGAGGACAGCGCCGAAGGTGAGCGCGAGGACGACGAGGCCGAGCCGGACGCCCCAGCGCAAAATCCACCAGATCACTCCCATTCGATCGTCCCCGGCGGCTTCGAGGTCACGTCGTAGGTCACCCGATTGATGCCGCGGACCTCGTTGATGATGCGGTTTGCGACCCGGCCGAGGAAGCCGTGGTCGAAGGGAAAATAGTCGGCGGTCATGC
Source organism: Paracoccaceae bacterium (assembly GCA_050331395.1). Lineage (GTDB taxonomy): Bacteria > Pseudomonadota > Alphaproteobacteria > Rhodobacterales > Rhodobacteraceae > Thermohalobaculum. The sequence goes on along the minus strand of JBHJGX010000129.1, from coordinate 1,571 downwards.
CGTCCACCGAGGTCACCGCCCGAAGCGCGCAGGCATAGTCATAGCTCCGCCCGTCGCCCATCACCCCGACCGTGCGCACCGGTAAGAGCACCGCAAAGGCCTGCCAGATCGTGTCGTAGAGGCCGGCCTTGCGGATTTCTTCGAGATAGATCGCGTCGGCCTGGCGGAGGATCGCGACTTTCTCCGCCGTCACCTCGCCCGGGCAGCGGATCGCAAGGCCGGGCCCCGGGAACGGGTGGCGGCCGACGAAGCCCTCGGGCAGGCCGAGGGTGCGGCCGAGCGCGCGGACCTCGTCCTTGAAAAGCGCGCGGAGCGGTTCGACGAGGCGCATCTTCATGCGCTCCGGCAGACCGCCCACGTTATGGTGCGATTTGATCGTCACCGAGGGCCCGCCGGTCGCCGAGACCGATTCGATCACATCCGGATAAAGCGTGCCCTGGGCGAGAAACTCGGCCCCGCCGAGCTTGGCCGCTTCGCTCTCGAATACCTCGACGAAGAGCCGGCCGATGGTCTTGCGTTTGTCCTCGGGGTCGGTGACGCCGGCCAGCGCGGAGAGGAAGCGCGCGCCCTCACGCGCCACCGTCAGCGGGATGTTGTAGTGCCCGCGGAAGAGCGCCTCGACCTCCTCGACCTCGCCCGCGCGCAGCAGCCCCGTATCGACGAAGACGCAGTCGAGCCGATCGCCGATCGCCTCGTGGAGGAGCACCGCCGTCACGGCGCTGTCGACCCCCCCCGAAAGCCCGCAGAGGACCCGTGCCGACCCGACGTCCGCCCGGATCCGCGCGATCGCCTCGTCGCGATAGGCCGCCATCGTCCAGTCGGCGGACATGCCTGCGATCCGGCGGACAAAATTCTCGAGGATCCGCGCGCCCTTCGGTGTATGCACGACCTCCGGGTGGAACATCAGCCCGTAGAACCGCCGCTTTGGATCGGCGAGGACCGCATAGGGCGCGCCCGCGCTCGCGCCTTCGACCCGGAAGCCGTCGGGCAGCGCGGTGACCCGGTCGCCATGGGACATCCAAACCTCGGCGGTCTCGCCGGCGCCCGCCACGCCGTCGAAAAGCGCCGACGGTTCGCTGAGACGGAGCTCGGCGCGGCCGAATTCGCGGTGATGCCCGCCCTCGGCGCGACCGCCGAGCTGGTGCACCATGACCATCTGCCCGTAGCAGATGCCGAGAACCGGCACGCCGTGGGCAAAGATCTCGGGCGCCGCGCGGGGGCTGCCCGGATCCTCGACCGAGGCCGGGCCACCCGACAGGATCACCGCGCGCGGGTCTTTTTGCGCAAGGAGCGCGGCGTCGACCCGGTCGAACGGGTGGATCTCGCAATAGACGCCGATCTCGCGCAGCCGCCGGGCGATGAGCTGGGTGACCTGGGAGCCGAAATCCACGATCAGGCAGAGCTCGTGGGCGTCGGCCGGGGAAATCGGAGCTGAGGGCATTGGGCGCGGTCCACCGGTCCTGAGGCGGCTTCTCTATAGGCGCTCGGGCAGGGGCCTGTCACGGGGGGCCTGTCACGGGGGGCGGCTTGCGAAGGAGGGGCGCCGATGTTCGGGCCGACGACAAATGTCG
>JBHJGX010000128.1:0-9619 GCA_050331395.1 Paracoccaceae bacterium | reverse complement strand
TCTCAGACCAATCATCCGGGACCGCTCAGGTCGACCGGATCACGATCCGGGCGACCCGACGGCATCGCGCTCAGGTCCGGCACACCGGACCGCAGCGCCAACTCTCGCGGCACCATGCCGCAAAGCCCGTGCCTGGGTTCTCTTCGGCCTTAAATGCTACACCACGACGAACAAAGCAAATTGCCCGAGTGCGTGCCACTGTGCAGGCAGTCAGGCCCATCGAGCCCGGAGGACCGATCGAATGATGCTTCGCAGCCTTTCCGCTCTGCTTACCGCGATCTTTCTCACCGCCCCCTTGGCGCGTGCACAGGATGCCGGCGATGCGGCTGCGGCAGCCGAGCCCACCGGCAAGCCGCTTCCGGGCGGCGTGAACCTGCAGCGTCCGGTGACCGAGCATTTCTCGGACCTGGTTTGGCTCGACAATGTGCTTCTCTACGTGATCACGGCGATCAGCCTTTTCGTGCTGGCGCTGCTCCTGATCGTCATCGTCCGCTTCAACAAAAAAGCCAACCCGGAGCCCGCGCGGTTCACCCACAACGCGCCCCTCGAGGTCGCATGGACCGCCATTCCCGTGCTCATCCTCATTGCGATTGCGATCCCGTCGCTTCGGCTCCTCGACAAGCAGCTCACGATCCCCGAGCCCGAGGTGACGATCAAAGCGACCGGCTATCAATGGTATTGGGGTTACGAATACCCTGACGAAGGTATCGATTTCACGGCCTACCCGGTCGGGCTTTACGCATCGAGCGAAGAAGAACGCGCCGCCGAGCTCGAAGAAGCTGGATATGAGCCGAGCGATTATTTGCTCGCGACCGATACTCGGATGATCGTGCCGGTGGATACGAATGTCCACTTGCTGGTGACCGCAGCCGATGTCATCCACAACTGGGCGATGCCGTCCTTCGGCATCAAGACCGACGCGATCCCCGGGCGGCTGAACGAGGCGTGGTTCAATGTCTCGGAAACCGGGACCTATTTCGGCCAGTGTTCGGAGCTTTGCGGCATGAACCATGCCTATATGCCGATCACCGTCGAGGTAGTGAGCAAAGAGGACTACGCGGCCTGGGTCGCAGAACAGCAAGCGGCGGCCGACGGGATGCGCGACGTCGCTGAGCTCGCCGACTGAACACGCCAGGGCGGGGCCTCATCCAGGCGCCCGCCAACCGCCCCGCCCAGGCCGGGGCTTACCGACACCCCATCCCTGACCGCGAAGGACACGTGAGTGACCGACACGACCCCGCAGATCTCCGCCGCAGACCGTCCGGGTGAGGGCGAGTTTCGAGATTATCTCGCGCTCCTCAAACCGCGGGTAATGCGGCTCGTCGTCTTCACCTGCATCGCGGCCATGCTCGCCGCCCCCACATCGGTTCCGCTCCCCGTGGCGATCGCCTGCCTCCTTTGCATCGCCGTCGGCGCCGGCGCCGCCGGAGCCCTCAACATGTGGTGGGACGCGGATATCGACGCGCGCATGGCCCGCACCCGCCAGCGACCGATCCCCCAAGGCCGCGTCCACCCGGACGCCGCCCGCGATTTCGGCATCGGGCTCGCGATCCTGTCGGTCGTGCTTCTCGCCGCGGTGGGCAATCCGCTTTCTGCAGGGCTCTTGGCCTTTACCGTCGTCTTCTACGCGGTCGTCTACTCGATTTGGCTCAAGCGCCGGACACCGCAGAACATCGTGATCGGCGGGCTGGCCGGCGCCCTTCCCCCGGCCATCGCCTGGGCGGCGGTCACCGGCGAGATCGCCGCCGCGCCCACGCTGATGGTGCTGACGATCTTCCTCTGGACGCCGCCGCATTTCTGGGCGCTCGCGCTCTACCGAAATGCAGACTATGCCCGCGTTGGGGTGCCTATGCTGCCCGTCGTGGCCGGCGAGACCGAGACCCGTCGCCAGATTTGGGGATATTCCATCGCGCTCGCACCCGCGCCCGTGGCGCTCGCGATGACCGAAGCCGGCGGACCCGTGACCCTTTTGGCTGCGCTGCTTTCGATGACCGCGTTCCTCCGCGGCGCGTGGATCGTGCGGCGCCGGGACGAGGCCGCCGCGATCGCCGATGGCTATCGGTCCGAGCGTCGTCTCTTCGCGGTCTCGATCATCTGTCTCTTCGCCATTTTCGGCGCGCTGATCGGCGACCGCGGGCTCCGTGCGCTTTTGCCGGCCCTCGATTGGCCGGTCTGGATCTGACCCTGGGAGGCGACCATGCGCCGCGATCACGATCTTCACGCCCGACGCCGCGGCCGCAACCTTGCGGTTCTCGCGCTCCTTGTCGCCTTCGCCGCGCTCCTTTTCTGGGTTACCGTGGCGAAACTCGGCGGTAACAGCCCCAACCCGTGGATGTGACCTGATGAAACGCAAAGATCTCCGCGCCAAGGCCGTTCCCTTCGTCGGCGTCGCCTTCGGCATGCTGGGCATGGCCTATGCCGCCGTGCCGCTTTATGACTGGTTCTGCCGGGTGACCGGCTTCGGCGGACGCACGCAGGTCGCCGAAGCGAGCACGGGCGAGATCCTCGATCGGACCGTGACCGTGCGCTTCGATGCCTCGACGGCTCGGGATATGCCCTGGCAGTTTCGGCCCATCGACACCACGCAGACGCTCAAGGTCGGCGAGACCGGCATTGCCTTTTACGAGGCGCATAATCCGACCGATCGGCCGGTTGCAGGTACCGCAAGCTACAATGTCGCGCCGTTCTCCATGGGCGGATATTTCGTAAAGATCGACTGCTTCTGCTTCGAGCTGCAAGTTCTCGAGCCTGGGCAGACCGTAACGATGCCGGTGACTTACTACGTCGATCCGGAAATGGTCGATGACGCCGAGACAAAGGGTGTCCAAACAGTGACGCTCTCCTACACATTCTACGAAACCGAGCTCGACCAACGGGCCGCAGCCGACTGACCTGGGAGCTTGCCGCGCGCGGCGAGGAGAAGCGATGGCACACGAGAAAAATCACGACTATCACATTATCGAGCCGAGCCCATGGCCGGTCTTGGGAGCTCTGGGCGGATTGTTGCTGTTGACGGGTGCAGTCCTTTGGATGCACGACGTCACATCATGGGTTGCAATTATCGGCCTGTTGGTTGTCGTCTATACCATGTATGTTTGGTGGTCGGACGTGGTCAAAGAGGGCGTTAAGGGCGATCACACGCCCGTTGTGGCGATTGGACTTCGCCTCGGTTTCTTGCTTTTCATCATCTCCGAGGTGATGTTCTTCTCGGCTTGGTTCTGGTCGTTCTTCAAACACGCCATCTTCCCTGTGCCCGATATCGAGGGCGCGCTGCAGTCGACCCTCAACCTACCGGTCGGTCAGTGGCCGCCCGAGGGCATCACCACCTTCGATCCCTGGGATCTGCCGTTAATCAACACGTTGATTTTGTTGCTCTCCGGCTGCACCGTCACTTGGGCGCACCATGCGTTGTTGCATAACGAGCGTCCTGCGCTGCTTTGGGGTCTACTCGGCACCGTATCCCTTGGCGCCATCTTCACGATGTTCCAAGCTTACGAATACACGCATGCGGAATTCGCTTTCTCCGGCAATATCTACGGAGCGAACTTTTTCATGGCGACCGGATTTCACGGGTTCCACGTGTTTGTCGGCACGATTTTCCTGGCGGTCTGCCTCTTCATGGCGCAGCGAGGATTGTTCACACCGCAGAAGCACATCGCCTTCGAAGCAGCGGCGTGGTACTGGCACTTCGTGGATGTGGTCTGGCTGTTCCTCTTCGCGTCGATCTACATTTGGGGTGGCTAAGCCGTTCGCGGGGCCGTCTTACGGGCGGCCCCCACTGATGCCCGCATGATCAAACCTCTGCTTCTCGGGATTGTCGGCACCGCAATTCTTGTCGGCCTCGGGGCGTGGCAGGTCCAGCGCCTCGACTGGAAAGAAACGCTGATCGCGCGGATCGAGGGTCGTCTTTCGGCGGATCCCACGCGCATTCCAGACGATCCCGATCCTCAGACCGACGCCTTTCTTCGCGTTAAGGCCGACGGGCATCTCGCCGAAGGCGTTCTCTATCGACTGATCACTCAGCGGCCTTATGGCCCTGGCTATCAGGTGATAGGCGTTGTTTCGACGGGCGACCGGCGGATCTTGGTCGATTTCGGGTATATACCTGACGATAGAAAAGGGACTGTCCTCCCCGCCGCGGGCACGCCCGTGGACCTGACGGGCGCGCTCTTCTGGCCGGAGCCCGATGCCTATGCCCCGGCTCCCGATTTGGCCAAGGACCTTGTCTTCAGCCGCGAGGTCGGTCCGCTGGCCGATGCGCTGGGGACGGAGCCGGTCCTCGTGGTCGCCGAACGGCACTCCCTCGGCGACTGGCCAAAGGCGGCGCAAATCGGCCACGCCCTTCCGAACAATCACCTAAACTATGCGATCACTTGGTTTTCTCTCGCGGTCGTTTGGGCGGTGATGTCTGGGCTTTGGTTCCGGCAAACGCGCCGCGCCGCGCGCGTGGGATAGCCGGACCGGCCAGAGCCGGGCCGGCTGCTGGTATCGCACGGGGATTGCGTCCGGCCTGCGGCTTCCAGTACACCCCGACCAACCGAGGCGAGGACGCGCATGCGCTATATCAGCACCCGTGGGCAGGCGCCGACCCTGCCGTTCGAGGAGACCATGCTGACCGGGCTCGCCCGGGATGGCGGCCTCTATGTCCCTGACGAAGTTCCGCTGTTTTCGACCGCAGAGCTGTCGGCCATGGCCGGTCTCAGTTATGAGGACATCGCTTTTCGAGTGATGTATCCCTTTGTCGAAGATAACTTCGACGAAGATGAGTTCCGCGGTCTGATCGACAGCGCCTATACCTCCTTTGGACACGCGCTTCGCTGTCCTCTCAAGCAAATCGGCGCGAATGACTGGCTGCTCGAGCTCCACCATGGGCCGACGCTGGCCTTCAAGGACGTGGCGATGCAGTTGATCGGGCGGCTGTTCGAGCATGTGCTGGCGCGGCGCGGCGAGCGGGTCACCATCGTCGGCGCGACCTCCGGCGACACGGGGAGCGCTGCCATCGAAGCATTTCGCGGCAACGCCCTCGCCGACGTCTTTATTCTTTATCCTCACGGCCGCGTCTCCGAAGTCCAGCGCCGGCAGATGACCACGCCGGCAGATGCGAACGTGCATGCGCTCGCCGTGAAGGGCGATTTCGACGCCTGTCAAGCGCTGGTCAAAGCGATGTTCAACGATTTTGACTTTCGTGACGAGGTCGGGCTTGCGGCAGTCAATTCGATCAATTGGGCACGGGTGCTGGCACAGGTCGTTTATTACTTTACTGCCGGGATCGCGCTCGGGGCGCCGGGACGGATGCTGCGGTTCTCGGTGCCGACCGGGAATTTCGGCGATATCTATGCAGGATCGATCGCGCGGCGCATGGGGCTTCCTATCGATCGATTGATTGTCGCCACCAATGAAAACGACATCCTGCATCGATGCCTATCTACTGGTGAATATAAACGCGCCGATGTGGTGGCCACCACCGCTCCGTCCATGGACATTCAAGTCAGCTCGAATTTCGAACGCGCCCTCTTCGACGCCCATGATCAAGACGCCTTTGCCGTGGCCGCGCTCATGGAGGATCTGCCGAAGGGCGGCTTCACCATCGAGGAGCCGGCCTTGGGACGTCTCCGAGGGGTCTATGACAGCGCGCGTGTGTCCCAGGAAGAAACAGCCGCCACCATCGACCGCGTCTATCGCGAGACTGGCGAGCTTCTCGATCCGCACACCGCAATCGGCGTCTATGCTGCGCATGAGCGCCGTGGCGACGCTGGCCGGCCGATGGTCGCGCTCGCCTGCGCCCATGCCGCCAAGTTCCCGGACGCGGTCGAGGCCGCATCGGGGATCCGACCGCCGCTGCCGCCGCGCATGGCCGATCTTTACGAACAGGACGAACGCGTTACCGTCACCGGTCCTGATTTGTCTTCGATCGAGACGTTGATCCGCGAGCGCCGCCACCGATGACCGTCGAAATCGCCACCCTGTCGAACGGGTTTCGCGTCGTGACCGAGCACATGCCGGGGCTCGGCTCGGCCGCGCTCGGCGTTTGGATCGATGCGGGGGCGCGCCATGAGACCGCTACCGAGAACGGGATTGCGCACTTCCTCGAACACATGGCGTTCAAGGGCACCGAAACCCGATCGGCCCAACAAATTGCCGAAGAAATCGAGGACGTGGGCGGCTACCTCAACGCCTACACGTCCCGTGAGCGCACGGCCTATTACGCACGGGTTCTGCCCGAAGACGTGCCCCGGGCGCTCGGACTATTGGCGGATATCTTGCGCGCGCCAGTCCTTGCCGATGGCGAAATCGAGGTCGAGCGCGGCGTCATCCTGCAGGAAATCGGCCAGGTTCTCGACACGCCGGACGACGTGATCTTCGACTGGCTGCAGGAGACCGCCTATCCCGACCAGCCCATGGGCCGTGCGATCCTCGGCCCGCCAGACCGGGTTCGCGCATTCACCCGCGGCGATTTCCGGCGGTTCATCGAGACCCATTACGGACCCGGACAGATGATCCTCTCGGCCGCCGGAGCGGTCGATCACGACGCAATCGTGCGCCTCGCGGAGGCGCTCTTCGCGGATATGGCGCCGGTCGGTCAGCGTTCGGACGCACCCGCCGCCTATCGGGGCGGCGAACGGCGCACGGAAAAGCCGCTCGAACAGGCGCATTTCGCGCTCGCCCTGCCCGCTCCCGGCTATCGCGATCCGGACCACTATGCCGCCCAAATTCTCGGCACCGCGCTCGGCGGGGGCATGTCCTCGCGGCTCTTCCAGGAGATCCGCGAGCGCCGGGGGCTTTGCTATACGATCTTTGCGCAGGCCGCGGCCTGGGCCGATACGGGTCTGATGATGGTCTATGCGGGCACCGGGGAGGACAGCGTCGCGCCGCTCGTCTCCCTCGTCTCCGACGAAATGAGCCGGGCGGCCGGCAGCCTCAGCGAGGCCGAGATCGCCCGCGCCCGCGCTCAGACCAAGGCGGGCCTCCTCATGGGGCTCGAGAGCGCCTCGGCCCGCGCCGAGCGTTTGGCCGGCATGCTCGCGATCTGGGGACGTGTGCCCGCGCTCGCGGAAACCGTGGAGAAGATCGACGCGGTCGACGCCGCAGCCGCCCGTGCGGCAGCCGAGCGGATCCTGGCGGGCGCGCCGTCGGTCGCGCTTTACGGGCCGGTCGCATCTGCGCCCGGTCTCTCCGACATCGCCCGACGACTTCAGGCCTAGCGGGGAATGTTCGTTCGCCGGTCCTTGCGGGATCACGAGATTGCAACGGACCGGCTTCTGCTCCGCCCCCCGGCAATGCGCGACTATGACGCCTGGTCGGCCCTCCGGCGCGAGAGCCGCGGGTTCCTGACACCTTGGGAACCGGCCTGGTCGTCGGACCACCTGACCTCGCGCGCGTTCCGAAACCGGGTTGTTTGGGCCGAACGAGCCATCCGCCAAGGCGATGCGGTGCCGCTCTTGATCTTCGAGCGGGCGAGCGCAGAGGTGATCGGCGGGATCACGCTCTCGAACATCCGCAGGCAACCGGCCCAGGCCGCGACCCTCGGATATTGGACCGGCGAACGCTTCATCCGGCAGGGGTTCATGACCGAGGCGCTCACCGCGCTCCGCGACCACGCCTTCACACTGCTGGAGCTCTCCCGGCTCGAAGCCGCCTGCCTGCCCGACAACACGCCCTCGCGGCGGCTTTTGGAGCGGTGCCAGTTCAAGTTTGAGGGCGTGGCGCAAGCCTATCTGCAGATCAACGGCCGCTGGCGGAACCACGTGCTCTACGCAGCGCTCCGCCTCGACCGGCGCGGCCGCGTCGAGGACTGATCGGCCTCAGGCGGACCCACCGATCGACAGCATCGCCGGATCGACCCCGATCTTGCCGAGCGCCCGGTCCCATTTGCCGTCGTTCTCGGTGCCGAAGAGCAACCCCTCATCCGGCGCGCAATAGAGCCAACCGTTCCGCTGGATCTCCGCCTCGAGCTGACCGGGCGCCCAACCGGCATAGCCGAGTGCGACGATCGCCCGGGCCGGCCCCCGGTCATTCGCCATGGCATGCAAGATATCGAGCGTCGCGGTCATCGACGTCGCCTCATCGACGCAAAGCGTGGCGTCCTCCGAGAAATAATCCGCCGAGTGCAGCACGAAACCGCGACCGGTCTCGACGGGCCCGCCGAAGCGCACGGGCTCCCCCGCCAGCCGGTTGGAGATGGGGATTTCGAGACGCTCGAACAGATCCTTGAGAGCGAGGCTCTCGGCCGGTTTGTTCACGATCAGCCCGAGCGCTCCGTCGTCGCTGTGCGCACAGAGAAAGATCACCGTCCGATGGAACCGGGGGTCGCGCATGCCGGGCATGGCGATCAGCATCTGGCCCTTGAGGTAATCCGACCGGGTCTCGAGCGCGTTTTCCATGCGGATAAAATGGCGCGCGGCCCGAAGCCTGGCAAGCGGTGGAAGCGACCGGCGCGATCTCGCGAAAGCGTTAAGCCCGCGCCGCGGCAACCTCGCCTATTTAAGCGACATGATTGTCAGGTTGATATGCGTGGTTCTGGCCCTCGCTGCAGGGCTCGCGCCGGTCGCGCGCGGTCCCCAGGCCCAATCCATCGTCTCGACCGGGGGCGATCTCCTGCAGGTCGCCCTCGTGCCCGGTCGCCTCAGTGCCGACGGGGTGCGTGTGGCGGGGCTCCGACTGCGCCTCGCGCCCGGCTGGAAAACCTATTGGCGCCATCCGGGCGAGACCGGCATCCCGCCGCGGCTCGAATGGTCGGGGTCCACGAACCTCGTAAAGGCAGACCTCCTCTGGCCCCGGCCGATCGTCTTCGAAAGCTTCGGCGCGACGACGCTCGGCTATGGCGGCGAGGTGCTCTTGCCCGTGCGGCTCACCCCACGGGATCCGTCCCAGACGATCGGCCTTCGGCTCGACCTGACGCTCGGCGTCTGTCGCGAGATCTGTATCCTAGAGGAGCGCGAAATCTCGGTCGCCTGGCCACCGGAACTCATAGAGGGCGTGGGGGCGGTGGCGGATGGGCTTGCCACCGTGCCGGGGAGCGGCCGCGACCTCGGTCTGCAGGAGGTGCGCTGTCGCCTCAGACCCGACGGCGGCGCTTTGGCCTTCGCTGCGGAGCTCCGCTTCAGCCACCCGCTCGGGGACGCGAAGGTCATCGTCGAGGGGCCGCCCGACACCTGGGCGCACAATGTGCAAAGCCGGTCCGATGGCCCGCGGCTGTTGGTCGACGCGCGGCTCGAGCGGCTCACGCCCGAGAGCTGGGTCACCCGCGAGGATATCCGACTGACCGTCCTCACGACCGGCCGCGCCGCCGATGTCCGAGGTTGCCTCGCCGCCGACTGACCGCGATCATCATGTGCTGTCGAGATAAGCGGCCTCCGGGCGTTGCCCGGAGACGACTTTCGCTCGGTCCGTCGCCTCCGGCTGGACCGAGCCGGCGGGCGCCAGACCGATCTGGACCGCGTATGCGTGGGCCTCACCCAATTCTCAGCTATCCGCTCAATGAGCGCCACAGGCGGCGGCTCGGTGCACCCGGAGGCGCCGGACCGAGCGAAAGTCGTGTCCGGGGCGACCCCCCCCGGCCCGGTTGTGGAGAGGACAATAAGTTGGGGGGGAGTGGGGGGCGCGGGCACCCCCGCCCACG
>JBHJGX010000127.1:0-37559 GCA_050331395.1 Paracoccaceae bacterium | reverse complement strand
CGCAAAAACCCACCCACCACCCGTGCTGCCGTTTCTCGCCCCCCGTTCTAAAACCGGCGGCGTCGTTTTTTTGGGGGGGGGGCCCGGGCGGGCCCCGCCACGACATCCGCTCGATCCGTCGCCTCCGGCTGGATCGAGCCGTGGCGATGGCAGCCAAACGTGCCTCGACCCGGAGATCTGCGCCGCCACTGCAACGGGCGGCGGCTCGATCCAGCCCGAGGCGACGGATCGAGCGGAGGACTTGGCGCAGTCGCGGCACCGCCGCGGCGCGCCGCCGCTAAACTCGACCCAGTCCGGGATCTGTCGGGCGGTACCCGGTCGCTACCACATACATCTCCGAGCTGTCCGCACGCGAGGCCGGCGGCTTGACATGCGCCACTTTCGCGAACCGCCGTTTGAGAAGCGCCAGCAACTGCCCCTCGGTCCCGCCCTGGAGCACCTTTGCCACGAATGCCCCCTCGGGCTCGAGGACGCGGAAGGCGAAATCGGCCGCCGCTTCGGCGAGCGCCATGATCTTGAGATGATCCGTCGGCCGGTGCCCCGTCGCCGGCGCCGCCATGTCCGAGAGCACCGCATCGGCCGGCCCCGCGAGCGCCTCCGCGACCCGCGCCTCCGCGTCTTCTGCCAGGAAGTCGAGCTCGAGCAGGTCCACCCCGGGGATCGGATCGACCGGTTGGATATCCACCCCGATTACCCGGCCCCGCGCCTTCCCGGATTTCTCACCGAGCGCATTCACGCGCGCGACCGCCACCTGGCACCAGCCGCCGGGCGCACAGCCGAGATCGACCACCCGCGCCCCCGGCAGCAAAAACCGAAACCGATCGTCGATCTCCGAGAGTTTGAAGGCGGCGCGCCCGCGATATCCTTCGCGCTTGGCCCGCGTCACATAGGGGTCGTTCAACTGCCGTTCGAGCCAGCGCGTGGAGGACAATCGCCGGCCCTTCGCCGTCTTCACCCGCACATGGAGCGAGCGCTCGCCCCGGCCCGCGCCGCCGCCCCGCTTTTGGCTCATCGCGTCACTCCGCGGCGAGCCGATGCGCGGCCGAGCGCCCGTAGAGCATTCCCTCGCGCAGGCCCCGGTCGGCGATCCGCATAGACCGCACCGGCCAGATTTTGAGGATCGTCGTCAGGATCGCCCCGCCCGCCAGCACGAGCCCCGCCCTGCCCCGTCCGATACCCGGATGTGCCGTTCGCCCGTCGAGCCCGATCGCCAAGAGCCGCCCTGCCACTTCTTCGGCTGCCCGCCGCGGCAGCCAGAGCCCGTCGACCCGCGCCCGGTTATAGCTCTTGAGCCCGAGAAAGAGCGCGCCGAAGGTCGTTGCCGTCCCCGACACGCCGATGATCTGCAGGCCCTTGGTCTGTGCCGCGCGATCCTGCGCCGAGTAGGGTGCGAAGGGCGCAAGAGCCGCCTCGAAATAGGCCGACATCGCCGCATAGCGCGCGGCCTCGTCATCGATCCCCGCAAACCGGTCGCCGAGCGTCGAGACCCCCATCGGCAGCGAGATCCAGTCGGTGATCCGCGCCCCCGCCGCTTGCGAGCCCGCGCTGTCGAGCCCGCCGAGGGGCGACAGGCCCCGCACCAGCGCCGCCCGATCTTTGGGGTCGGTATCGGTCAAATCGACCCAAATCAGTTCGGTCGAGCCGCCGCCGATATCGAAGACCAAGAGCTGTTCCGCAGCCGGGTCGATCAGCGGTGCACAGCCGGCAACCGCCAGCCGCGCTTCCTCCTCCGCCGTGATCACGTCGAGCGCGAGGCCCGTCCGTGCGGCGGCCTTCTCGATGAAGGCGCGGCCGTTTTCCGCCCGGCGACAGGCTTCCGTCGCGACGATCCGGGTAAAGCGCGCCCGGTGGAACTTGATCTTACCCGCACAGATCCGGAGCGCCTTGATCGCCCGTTCCTGCGCGTCCTCCGAAAGCCGGTTCGACCGCTCGACCCCTTCGCCGAGGCGCACGGCGCGGCTGAATGCATCGATCACCCGGAAATCGTTGCCTTCGGCCGCCGCGATCAACAGCCGACAATTGTTTGTGCCGAGATCGAGCGCCGCGAAGGTCGCCTCGCGCGCCGCGGACTTGGCGCGGCGCCGCTTGAGCTCGGCCCCCACCTTGGCCAGGTCGATCTTTTGCTGACCGCTCACACCCGTCGCTCGCCCTGTTCCGCCGTCTCAGCCCGTTGTTCTGACACGGCAGATTAGGACAGTTGGACGAAGCGGGGCAAGCGCGCCGGCGTCGCCCCTCAACCGCAGGCGGCCGCGATGCGCGTCGGATGCGGTTCGATCCCGAGGGCGGTGCAAAGTTGAAACGGCAGATCCGAGCTGTTCAGAGTATAGATGTGCAATCCGTCGACGCCCTTCGCGATCAGGTCATCGCACTGCTCCGCCGCGATGGCGAGCGACAAAAGCCGCTCTTCCGCGTCGGTCTCCGCGTTGCCGTAGGCCGCCCACATCCAGTCGGGCACGCGCGCCCCGCAGCGCGCGGCAAAGCGGGTCATCTTGGTGAAATCCTCGATCGGCAGGATCCCGGGCAGGATCGGCGCCGCGATCCCCGCCGCCGCGGCCGCGTCCCGAAACCGGTAGAAATCGGCATTGTCGAAGAAAAATTGAGTGATCGCTCCCGCGGCCCCGGCATCGATTTTGCGCTTCAGGTGCTCCACATCGTCACGCACCGAGCGCGCCTCCGGGTGCATCTCGGGATAGGCGCCGACCCAGATCTCGAAGGTTCCGAGCTGCGCGAGCGCCGAGACGAGTTCCACCGAGCCCGAGAACCCGTCCGGGCGGGGCGTGAACCCGGTCTCGCCCCCCGGCGGGTCGCCCCTCAGCGCGACGATCCGCCGGCAGCCGAGCTTGCCATAGGCGCGCGCCACCCGAAGCACATCCTCCCGGCTGGCATCGACACAGGTCAGGTGCCCCGCGACATCAAGGCGGGCCCGGTCGCGGATCGCGAGGATCGCGGCCAGCGTCCGCTCCCGCGTCGTGCCGCCCGCCCCATAGGTCACCGAGACGAATTCGGGCCCGAGCGGCGCGAGCCGTTCGACCGCGCCCCAGAGCTTGGCGCCGGCTTCGGCCGTCTTTGGCGGAAAGAATTCGAAACTGATCCGCGGCGCTGCTGGCATCGAAACGGTCCTTGTCACGGTTGTGTCTTCCATGGTTCATAGCTGACGGTTTGCGGCATCTCAAGCGCCGTTTGCGACACGCCCGCGCGCCGCCTGCCCATGGCTGTCGCGGATGCGTCGCGCCACGTCGAAATCGCACGATCGCCGTCTACGGGTCTGACATAAACCGCAGCGGACTTAAGGAAACGGGAACGCCGATGCCGCAACTTCAGATCGTCTACTGGCGGGACATCCCGGCCCAAGTGATCGTGAAACAGGGCCGCAAATCCGCCAAGCGCCCACTGCCCGAGCGCTTTGAGCAGGCCATAGACCGCTGCGCCATGAAGGTTGGCGCCCGCGACAGCGACGCCTATCTTGCCGAATGGCGAAAGGCCGACCCGGTCGATCTCGACGGCGACCTCGAGACGCTCGCCGATCGCGAAGCCGCCCGGCTCGAGGCGGAATTCGACCCGGAGCGCATCAAGACGCTCATCGCAAATGACGGCTGGTCCGCTCCCGCCGCCTGAGACCTGACCGCGACCGCTCCCCGGAGGATCCAGACCATGGCCAATGTGCTCGACTTCTTCTCCCGCAGATCCGCCCGCCATGCTCCGGTCACCCGGGATGACACGACGGCCGCCCTCCTCGACGGCTTCTCGATCGAGGTGATGCCCCGCACCGCCGCCAAGATCGAAAGCTTCCGCGAAATCCTCCCGGCCGGCACGCGGGTCTATATCGCCCATATCGCCGGCACGCCCATCGAGGAGATGGTCGCCACCGCCCGCCGCCTGGCAAGCGAAGGCTTCCCGGTGATGCCGCATTTCCCTGCGCGCATCATCAAAGACGCGGACACCCTCACCGACTGGATCGCGCGCTACCAAGGCGAGGCCGGCGTCGATCAGGCGCTGCTGCTCGCCGGCGGCGTGGAAGAACCCGAGGGCGCGTTTCACTCCTCGATGCAACTGATGGAAACCGGCGCCTTCGATCGCGCGGGCTTCCGCCGCCTTCACGTTGCCGGCCACCCGGAGGGCAACCGCGACATCGACCCCGACGGCGGCGATGCGGGCGTGATGGAGGCGCTCCGCTGGAAACAAGCCTTCTCCGAGCGCACCGATGCCGAGATGGCGATCGCCACGCAATTCGTCTTTGAAGCCGCCCCGGTCGTCGCCTGGGCCGAGCGCCTGCGGGCCGCTGGCGTGACCCTGCCCGTCCATATCGGCGTCGCCGGGCCCGCCAAACTTCAAACGCTCATCAAATTCGCCATGGCCTGTGGCGTCGGCCCGTCGCTCCGCGTGCTTCAACGCCGCGCCGCCGACGTGACCAAACTGCTCCTGCCCTTCACGCCCGAGGAGGTCATCGCAGACCTCGCCGCGCACAAGGCCGCGCATCCCGACTTTGCCGTGGAGACCGTGCATTTCTTCCCGCTCGGCGGGATCAAGGCGACGGCCGATTTCACCGCCCAGACCGGTCGCGCCGCACCGGCCGCCCGCACCGCCTGAGCGCCTACTCGACGCTCGCCCTTCAGACCGAAGCCCGACCGCAAAAGGACTGCCCCCGGATGACCAGCACCGTCGTCGCCTCCAAGACCAAGACCGTGACCATCGGCTTCGACCAGCCCTTCTGCGTGATCGGCGAGCGGATCAATCCGACGGGGCGCAAGAAACTTGCCGCCGAACTCGAAGCCGGCAACTTCGCCACCGTTGAGAAAGACGCCCTCGAACAAGTCGAATGCGGAGCGACCGTTCTCGATATCAATGCGGGCGTCGTCTATAATTCCAACCCCAACCCAAACGAGACGGAACCGCCGCTGATGCGGCAAATGATCGAACTCGTCCAAGGTCTCGTCGACGTGCCGCTCTGCATCGACAGTTCGGTCCCCGAAGCGCTGGAGGCCGGCCTCGCCGCCGCTGAGGGGCGCCCGCTTCTCAACTCCGTCACCGGCGAAGAAGAACGCCTCGAGCGGGTCCTGCCTCTCGTTAAGAAATACAACGTCCCCGTGGTCGC
The DNA here is from genome assembly GCA_050331395.1 of Paracoccaceae bacterium. Taxonomy (GTDB): domain Bacteria; phylum Pseudomonadota; class Alphaproteobacteria; order Rhodobacterales; family Rhodobacteraceae; genus Thermohalobaculum. Next base: position 32,467 of record JBHJGX010000127.1, on the reverse strand, counting down.
GATCTCGAACGACGACAGCGGCATTTCCGAGGACCCGGATGTTCGCTTCGCCGTCGCTCGGAAGATCGTTGAACGTGCGGCCGATTTCGGCATCCCGGCACGCGACATCGTCGTCGATCCGTTGGTGATGCCGATCGGCGCGATGGCCACCGCCGGGCAGCAGGTCTTCGCCCTGGTCCGCAAGCTCCGCGAAGAGTTGAAAGTCAACACCACCTGCGGCGCATCGAACATCTCCTTCGGCCTGCCGAACCGGCACGGGATCAACGCGGCGTTCCTGCCGATGGCGATCGCCTCGGGCATGACCTCGGCAATCATGAACCCGGTCCGCCCGCAAGAGATGGAGGCCATCCGCGCCGCCAATCTGCTGATGAATAACGACGCCCACGGCGCCGATTGGATCAAGCACAACCGCGAACCGAGCGAACCCGGCGCCGCCGAGGGGGCGCGAGGCCGCCGCGAAGGGCGCCGCCGGCGCACCGCCTGAGCCAACCATTTCGCACTGCGGAAAGGGGCTGGGACAGTCGGCGTAATTCGGCAACACTTTCCGGCCCACGCGAAGCCAACCGCATCCGCTCGGCAGATTTTCCGCAAAACCGACACAGAGTTGCGGTACGCACATGCGTGGTTCGCCGGGGGTGACCGCGACCCGGGAGAGAGGCGCGTGGGGTTGGCGCGCCTCCCCGGACACCCAGACGTGGGGTGGCGCGCAGCGGGCGGGCTTCAATAAATATAGCGGATTTCGTCGCTCCAATACCGCTCCACATGGCGGAGCGAACGGTTCATGCGCTCGATCCCGTCGGTCTTGAGATGCGCTGCACTGCTCAGGTCATCCGCGTGCCGACGGAACAAATCTGCGACCACATGGTGGACCTCCAAGCCCTTTTCCGTGAGCCGCACCCGAACCGCACGCCGGTCGATGTCGCTCCGTTCATGGTGGATAAACCCGGCTTCGACCAACTTTTTTAAGTTGTAGGAGACATTGGAGCCTTGATAATAGCCACGGCTCTTTAGCTCCCCAGCGGTCATCGTCTTTCCGCCAATGTTAAACAAAAGTAACGCCTGAACCGCATTGAGTTCCAATCGGCCGATCCGCTCGAACTCGTCCTTGATCACGTCGAGAAGTAAGCGATGCAACCGCTCGATCAAGGCCAAGGTTTCAAGATACCCCGTGACAATGTCCGAGCCCGTCTCGTCTTCGTAAGTCGGCGCCAGCGCCCCCGGTCTGCTCATGCCCGTCTCCTCTCATTCTCGAACATCACTCATGCTGTCGAGGCGAATTTGAGGATAAAGGGAGAACATAGAGTTAACAGATCGGCGACCCCTAGCCTTCGCCGCGCAATAACCGAATTATCCCGGAAAAATCGCGATCTGCCTGACCCCGCAACGCCATTAACGCATAAAGCTGGGTCGCCGCCGCGCCGAGCGGCGAAGAGACCCCGGTCGCCTCAACCGCCTCCATGGCCAACCGCAAATCCTTGAGCATCAATTCGGCTGCGAACCCCGGCGCATAGTCCCGGTTCGACGGCGCTTTCGGTTGCGGTCCCGGTGCAGGGCAATAATCGTTTAAGGACCAACATCGTGCCGTCGCGGTCGACGAGATATCATAAAGTTTCTGCGCCTCGAGCCCCAGCTTCTCGGCCAGATTAAAGCCCTCGGAGACAGCGATCATCTGGATCGCCAGCATGAGATTATTGCAGATCTTGGCCGCAGCCCCGGCACCCGGCCCACCCGCATGGAAGATGTTCCGGCCCATCGCCGCGAGCACCGGCTCAGCCCGCGCGAAATCCGCGGCCTCGCCCCCCACCATGAAGCTGAGCGTGCCCGCCTCGGCCCCGCCGACACCACCCGACATGGGACAGTCGAGATAGGATCGACCCGCGGACTGTGCGGCAACGGCCAAGGCACGGGCGGTCGCCACGTCAATCGTCGAGCAATCGATAAACAGCGTGCCCTCCGGCGCCGCGGAGAAAAGCCCGTCCTCGATCAACAACCCGCGCACATGCCGCGCAGCCGGCAGCGCCGTCACGACCGCGTCGGCCTCCGCCACCGCCTCTGGCGCGGTGCCGGCCGCCCGGCCCCCCGCCTCGCCGAGCGCCGCCCGGGCACCCTCGGCCAAATCGTAGCCCGCGACCGAGATCCCCTTGGCCACCAAGTTCTTCGCCATCGGCAAACCCATGTTGCCGAGGCCCACAAAGCCCACCTGCATGCCGTCTCCTCCTCGCTTTTCGTTGCGAGGAGCCTAGGCGCCCGGACACGCCCCCGCAACGGGCGGAGCCGGCTCAGCGAATGCCGTGGAACTCGGCGATCCGGACCAGAAGGGCGGCCCGGTCGGCGGGCGCCTCGGGGATCGGTTGCGCGCCGGTCACCCAGTAATAGAGGTCCCAATCGGGCTCTTCGAGCAGCGCCTCATAGACGTCGAGTTCGCCCGGCGCGAGCGCCCCGAGCGCGTCATCCGCAAACCGCCCGAGGATCAGGTCCATCTCCTTGATCCCCCGGCGCCAGGACCGCAGACGCAGCCGCTTGAGCCGGATCTCGGGGCTCTCGGGCGGGGTGGTCGAATTGGCAGCGCGCATGGTCGGGCCTCCTTTTCCCCGGACCTAGCAGCCGGTCGCCCGGTCGGCCAGCGGCGGCCGCGTCACGCCTCGGGCCAAAGCCAGGCCGCGCCGATCACTCCGGCCCCGGCGCCGAGCGCTGCGCGGACGACCCGGGTGCGCAGACAATCGGAGAAGACATGCGGCCGGAGCCCCGCCAGCACCCGCTCGGCCAGGCCCGCGATGTTCGAAAGCCCGCCTCCGAGCACGATCACCTCCGGATCGAGAATGTTGACCACCGGCCCGAGGGCCCGACCGAGCCTCTCGCCATGGATCTCGAGGGTCTCGCGCGCGCGAGTGTCGCCGCGCGCCGCAGCGGCGGCAATGGCCTCGCCGTCCGCCTCCGAGCCGCCCCGCAGGCCGTGCTCGCGGGCAAGCGCCGGGCCGCAGCACCAGGTCTCGACGCAGCCCCGCCGCCCGCAGAAACAAAGATGGCCGGGGCGCTCCTCCTCACGCGGGCGGGGCAACGGCGTATGCCCCCACTCGCCCGCAATCCGAGTGGCGCCGCTGACGACCCGGCCGCCGACCACGACCCCGCCGCCGACGCCGGTACCGACGATCACGCCAAAGACCGGATCCGCGCCTCGCCCCGCGCCCGCCAGCGCCTCGGCGAGCGCGAAGCAATTGGCATCGTTTTCGAGACGCACGAGCCGTCCGAGCCGGGCCGACAGATCCCGGTCGAAGGCCCGGCCGTTCATCGCGAGGGTGTTCGCGTTCCGCACGAGGCCGGTCTCGGGGCTGAGCGAGCCCGGAATGCCGACGCCGATCCGGTCGGGGGCGGGGCGACCGAGCTCGGCCGCGACCTCGGAGACAAGTGCGGCAACCGTGTCGAGGATGGCCTGGTAATCCTCGGGCCCCCGCGGGGTCGGGGCGCGGCGGCGCACGGCCACGGTCTCGGTCTCGCCCAAAAGCGCGGCGACCTCGATCTTGCTGCCGCCGATATCGACCCCGAACCGGATGGCGGCCATGGGCGGCTCTCAGGCGGCCCGCGAGATATGGGCGACCCGGTCCCCGAAGGCCGCCGCCAGCCGGGCTCCGAGGCCTTCCTCGGGCGGCAGGAGCGGCGGCAGAACCCGGCCCCATCCGGGCTCGCCCAAACGCTCGGCCAAAAGCGCCTTCATGCCCGGGATCAGCCCCGCCTCCTCCATGGACCGGCGGAACGCGACCACGCGGGCCTCGAGCGGAGCGATCGCTTCCTCGGCCCGGCAAGCCTCGTAGAGCGCGCGGATCGCCGCGGCGTTCACGTTGCAGGTCGCCGAGATACAGCCCGCGGCCCCAGCCGCCATGCCGCGCACGAGAAACGCCTCAGAGCCCGGAAAAACCGAGAGCGTAGGGGCAGCGGCGATCACCGCCTCGGTATGCGCGAAATCCCCGCCGGAGTCTTTATAGCCCACGACCACCCCGGGAAAAGCCGCCGCCAGGCGCCGCGCCAAGCCCGGCGAGACCGGCACGCCCGTATGGCTCGGGATGTGATAGAGCACGAGCCGGAGCCCGTCGCCCACCCGCTCGATCAGCCGCGCGTAAAAGGCGAACAGCCCGTCATCGGACGCGCCTTTGTAAAAGAAGGGCGGCAGCACCATCACCGCCCCGCATCCGAGCCCGACCGCATGGGCGCTGAGCGCGACCGCGTCCTCGAGCGCGCACATCCCCGTGCCAGGCACAAGGCGCGCCGGCGGCATCCCGGCCTCGACCAGCCAGTCGAGCGCCTGCCGACGCGCCGCGATCCCGACGCTCTGCGCCTCGCCCGTCGTGCCGAAAGGCGAGAGCGCATGCGCCCCCTCGGCAAGCACCCAATAGGCATGCGTCACCCAAAGGTCCCGGGCGATGCCCCCGTCGTCCTCGAAGGGCGTCAAGAGCGGCGTCACGACCCCTGCCAGCGGCAGACCCGGATCCGAGCCGGCGGCGACAGCGGCGGCGCTGCCGCTCTCAAGCATGACCGGCCGCCTGGCGGAGACGTTTCTCGAGCCGGGCCATGCGTTCGGCGATCTGTGCCTGCTGAAAGCGGAGTTCGCGCAATTCGGCCAAGGCCTCGCGGAGATCGTGGGGCGTGTGATCCGCCTCGCCCTCCTCCGCCGAAGGCGCCCCGGCGCCCGCGCCAGTCATCAGCCAGATCATCGATACGTTCAGGAACCCCGCCAGCATCTGCAGCCGATTGGCCCGCGGCTCGGAGCGATCGGTCTCCCAGTTCTTCACCGTCTGAACCCGCAAGCCGAGCCGCCGCGCCAACTGGGATTGCGTCAGCCCCTGCCGGTTGCGGGCGAGCGCCAGACGATCGCCGAAGGTCGCCGCTCCGTCGCTGTAATCGTCCATCCGCGCATCTCCTCCCGATCCGAGCTCGCCGCCGTGCCGCGACATTATCGGAAGGCTTCTCCGCAAACCACCCGCGGCGCGCCCGGCGCAAATCGCCGCTCAAAGGTCAGAATGCGACGAGCGCCCGAATGCGGCTGGATTGCAGGAGCCCGAGCGCCTAAGCCGGCGGGACCGCCACCGGAGCCCCCATGCCCACCGCCCGATCCCCCGTCCCCCATTCCAATAGCGCGCCCGAGCGCGGCCCTGCGCGCGTCCGCCCCGACAATGTGGAGGGCGGCATCCTCCTGGTGCTCGGCTTCGCCTGCGTGATCCCCTTTGTCGAGGCCTCGGCCAAAGCGCTCGGTCAAGCGGGCGTCGCCGCGCCGCAGATCACCTGGTGCCGCTTCGCGTTCCAAGTCGTCGTGATCGGCGCGCTCATTCTGGCGCTCAATGGCGGGCGGATCGGGCCGGCCCCGCGGCCGCTCTGGCCCTTCGTGCTCCGGGGCGTGCTGATCTGCCTCGGCAGCGGGCTCCTTTATGCGGGGCTCGCCTTTCTGCCGATGGCGGACAGCTCCGCGATCTTCTTCGTCGAGCCGCTCTTGCTCACCTTCCTCTCGGCGATGCTGCTCGGCGAGCGCGTCGGCTGGCGGCGCTGGACCGCCGTCGGCACCGGGCTCGTGGGCGCGCTCCTGATCGTCGGGCCGAACATGGAGACCGCGGGGTGGGCCTCGCTGTTCCCCGCAGGCGCCGCCGTCAGCTTTGCGGGCGCCGTCCTGCTCACCCGCGCCTACGCTGCCCGGGCGAGCGCCCTCACCTTTCTCTTTACCACGGCGCTCACGTCCACCCTGCTCCTCAGCCTCACCCTCGGCATCGGCTGGGCGGCCGGGATCGAGGCCCTCACTCCGCGCTGGACCCGGGCCGAGGACGCCTGGCTCCTGCTCGCAATCGGCGTCCTCGCCACCTGTACCAATCTCATGCTCACCCAAGCCTTCCGGATCGCCCCCTCCTCGGTCCTGGCGCCGTTCCTCTATCTGGAGATCGTCGGCGCCACGATCGCAGGCATCGCTCTCTTTGGCGAGGTGCCGGGCATGGCGACCGTCGCGGGCGGGCTTCTCGTGGTCGGCGCAGGCCTCGTCGTGTGGTGGCGTGAGCGCGGCCGCTCCCTGCCCCCGCCGCCGGTGGCGCACCGCAAATGAGCCTGACCACCGGCGACGGACCCGGCATCTCGGTGATCCTGCCGCTCTGGCAAAAGGAAGCCCATATCGCCCGCGCCCTCGAAAGCGCGCTGGCGGCCGCAGACGGCCTTGCGCACGAGATCCTGGTCGTCGACGACGGCTCGACCGATCGCGGCCCGCAGATCGCCCGTGCCCTCGCCGGGCCTCACCCGCAGATCCGCGTCATCTCCCAGCCGAACCGCGGGCATGCCGCGGCGCGGAACCGCGGCGTGCGGGCCGCCGTCGCCCCCGTCCTCGCCTTCCTCGACAGCGACGACGCCTGGACGCCGCGGCATCTGCGCGTGCTCCTCGAGCTCCGGATACGCTGCCCCGAGGCGGGCGTCTTCGGCACCGCCCATGCCGAGATCACGCCCGAGGGCCGGACCCGGCGCCTGCGCTTTGCCCATGTGCCCGCGGAGCCGGGACCGCTGCGGTATCTCCGCGCGGCCGCGCACGGGGCTCAGCCGCTGACCGCCTCCTCGACCGCTTTGACCCGCTCGGCCTTCGAGGCCGCCGGCGGCTTTCCGGAGGAGGTGGTTAACGGACCCGACCGGATCTTCTGGGCACGGCTCGCCCTCGGTACTCCCGTCGCCTGGACGCCGGAGGTGACCGCCCTTTACCACCTCGATGCCGAGAACCGTCTCCAGAGCCAATGGCGGCCCGAGCGCGGCGAGATCGTGCTCGCCGAATTCGAACGCCTCCGCGACACGGCCACCCATCCGGACACGCGGGCCGATCTGGAGGCGCTCTGCCGCCGTCAGGTGCGGGTCATGCTGAACAATTGCCTGCGCCTCGGCTTCCGGGCCGAGGCCCGCGCGCTGCTCCGCCGCCACGCCGCCCGCGCGGGTCCCCTCGCCACGGTACCGCTCGCGCTTCGCGCGGCGCTGCCGAGGCCCCTCATCGACGCAGCCCGCCGCCTTGCCCACCGCTTCGGCCGCTGAACCGCCCGCCGGTGGCGGATCCATGCTTGTGAGCCCGCCGGCCGGCGCGTAACACTTAAATCGCCACAAACCGAGGAAGACCCCATGGCGTTTCTGAGCGACACGCTAGCCCGCGTGAAACCCTCCCCGACCATCGCCGTCACCCAAAAGGCCCGCGAGCTGAAAGCCGAAGGCCGGGACGTGATCGGCCTCGGCGCGGGCGAGCCGGATTTCGACACGCCCGAGAACATCAAAGAAGCCGCGAAACGCGCCATCGACGCGGGCAAAACGAAATACACCGCTCCCGACGGCATCCCCGAGCTGAAAGAGGCGATCTCGGCCAAGTTCAAGCGCGAGAACGGCCTCGACTATGCGCCCGCGCAGATCTCGGTCGGGACGGGCGGCAAGCAAGTGCTCTACAACGCCCTCATCGCCACGCTCAATCCGGGCGACGAGGTGCTGATCCCCGCGCCCTATTGGGTCTCCTATCCGGACATGGTGCTCCTCGGCGGCGGCACGCCCGTGACGATCCCGACGGGCGTCGAGACGCGATACAAACTGACGCCCGAGACGCTCGAGGCCGCGATTACACCCCGGACCAAGTGGTTGATCTTCAACTCGCCGTCGAACCCATCGGGCGCAGGCTATACCCGGGCCGAACTCGAAGCGCTGACCGAGGTGATGCGTCGCCACCCCCATATGTGGGTGCTGACCGACGATATGTACGAACATCTCGCCTATGACGGGTTCGAGTTTTGCACTCCCGCCCAGGTCGCGCCGGATCTCTATGCGCGCACCCTGACCGTGAACGGCGTCTCCAAAGCCTATGCGATGACCGGCTGGCGGATCGGCTATGCGGGCGGGCCGGAGGCGCTCATCAAGGCGATGGGCAAGGTTCAGAGCCAGTCGACCTCGAACCCTTGCTCGATCAGTCAGTGGGCGGCGGTAGAAGCGCTCTCCGGCCCGCAGGACTTCCTTGCCGACCGGGCGCATGCGTTCCAGCGGCGGCGGGATCTGGTGGTCTCGATGCTGAACCAGGCCCACGGCATCGACTGCCCGACCCCCGAAGGCGCGTTCTATGTCTACCCGTCGATCGCGGGGCTGATCGGCCGGACGGCGCCCTCAGGCAAGGTGATCGCAACCGACGAGGATTTCTGCGGAGAGCTCCTCGAGGCCGAGGGGGTCGCCGCAGTCTTCGGCGCGGCCTTCGGCACGAGCCCGAATTTTCGCGTCTCCTACGCCACCTCGGACGACCTGCTCGAGGCCGCCTGCGAACGCATCCAGCGCTTTTGCGCATCGCTCAGCTGACGGGGGACCCAATGGCCGGAGAAATCGAAACACGGATGACCGCGGCGGGGATTGCGCTGCCGGAGCCGAAGGCCCCGGTGGCCAACTACGTGCCCTTCGTGATCACGGGCAACCTGCTTTTCGTCTCGGGACAAGTGTCGATGGGTGCGGGGAGACCGATCACCGGGCAACTCGACGGCAGCGACAATCTGGACGCACCGACCGACCGCCTCGCAGAGGCCCAAGGCGCGGCGCGGATCTCGGGTCTTAACATGCTTGCCCAGGTGAAGGCGGCACTCGGTGACTTGGACCGGGTGGCGCGGGTGGTGAAGCTCTTGGGGTTCGTGAATTCGGCCGCGGATTTCACCAAACAGCCGGTTGTCGTGAACGGCTGCTCGGACCTGATGGTGGAGGTCTTCGGAGACAAGGGACGGCATGCGCGCTCGGCGGTCGGGGTCTCGGCGCTGCCGCTCGGGGTGATGGTCGAGGTCGAGGGGATCTTCGAGATCGCCTGAGGCGGGCGGTGGCGACGGCCATCGGCGATGCCCGACGGCGTCCGTCGAGCCCGCTGTGCGCGCGCAGCGGCCGCTGCCGCTCTGGCCGAAGGCGCCGCGACGGCACGCGCACGGTTTGGCGGGTCGCGCGCCCGCGGCGGGTTCGAACCGGATCGCGGCTTGGCGCGCCCCGGAGGCGCTGTGGCGAAGAACCGGTCACATGCCCGCGAGGCCCGCCACGCCGGGCAGGCCGGGGAGGCCGTCGCGGGACGAGTGCGTGCCAAGCCGGGCCGGGTGTTGTCGCGACGGTCAGGGCCGGAGGCCCTGTTGGACGGCAGCCACTGGTCAAGAGGCGTCGGCTCGCGCAACAGACGGCAGCGCCGGCGCGCGTCTCGACCACCAGGTCAGCGGAAATAGGCCTCCGCTGCGAGAAACTTGGCGAGGCGACCGGCTTCGGACCAATCGCGTTCTTCGGGCGCCGTGCCGACCATCACGACCGCATCCGAGGGCAGTTTGAGCGGGTCGAGCACCCCGCGGATCGCCGACCGAGCCCGCGGCAAGCTCGCAGGCTCCGCAGGGCGTGGCGCGACGCCCTCGATGACCAGGTTTTGCGCCCGCCGGAGCGCCGGCGCGATCTCCTCGACCGGCGGCGGCGCGATCAGAAGCCGCTGGCAGCGCTCGAGCGCCCGGAGCCGCATGGCCCGATCCTCGCGGAGCGACCAACCCCCCCGACGGACCGCGAGACCGACCGCCTCGGCGGTGAAGAGGAAGGCCACCACGTCCCGCCCGGTGCCGAGCAGGATCGAGGCATAGGCCGGGTAGGTGAGCCCGAGCGCCCGGGCCCGCGCGACCCGCCGACGGACGACTTCGAGCGGCGCCCGCGGCAGAGCCTCCGCCCGGGCCTGTTTCCAGGAGAAGGCACGCCAGGACCGCCCCGCATCGAGCGGCGGCCCATCGTTGTGACCGATCCCGGGCGATCCTTCCACGCCGATCCGGGCAAAGGGCGAGCGCATAGGGTCTCCTCGTTCCAGGCGCGCAGGCGTCAGGCGGAGAGTGCCTGCCGCCGCTCGGGTCGGCAAGGCGCCGATGCGCACCGACGGGACCCGTCGCAAGCCGTGTCGGTGACCCGCGTCTCGGGGGGTAGGCGGGTGGATCCTGCGGCGCGGCAGGCTCAGGGCGTGTAACCGCCCATTTCGCAGAGGATGCGCCATTCCTCCGCGGAGACCGGGACGACGGAGAGGCGCGACTGCCTCACGAGCGCGAAATCCGCAAGGCGCGGCTCCGCCTTGATCTCGGCGAGCGTCACCGGCCGCGGGATCGGTACCACGGCTTTCACATCGACGCATTCCCAGCGCGGGTCGGCGGTGGTGCTGTCCGGGTGGACCTCCCGGCAGACCTCGACGATCCCGACGATGCGCTTTTCGTCGACCGAATGATAGAAAAACCCGAGATCGCCAAGCTTCATCTCGCGCATGTTGTTCCGCGCCTGATAGTTGCGCACGCCGTCCCATTCCTCGCCGGCCTCGCCCTTGGCGACCTGTTGGTCCCAGCTCCAGTTGCCGGGCTCGGATTTCAAAAGCCAATAGGCCATGGGCGTCTCCCGTTCGGGCTCAGAGGCCGGCCGCCTCGGCTGCGCGGGCCTGCACGGTCTCCGCGTCGGCACTGGCATCGACGCGAGCCCATGTCACGGGGCCGGGGTCCCTGGCAAGCTGGCGCTCGAGAACGGCGAGATCGGCATCGGACGCATCGCCCGTGCGGGCCGCCACCCGGGCGCGGAGCGCCTCCGCCGGGGCGTCGAGCCAGACCCCGGTGAAGGGCACCCCCGCAGCGGCTGCGATCGCCTCGGCGCTCGACCGGTCGGCCGCATCCAGATGGGTCGCATCGAGGACCACCGCCATCGGCGCGGCGAGCGCGAGGGTGGCCCGGCGCGCCAGGGCAGCATAGGTCGCGCGGGTCGCCTCTGGCGTATAGCCCTCTGTCCCGAGCGGGCTCTCAGGCGTCGTGCCGAAGAGGCCCTTGCGCACCCTGTCCGAGCTGAGAACGATCCCGTCGGCCTGGCTTGCGAGGCCCATGGCGACCGTGGATTTCCCGGTTCCGGACCGCCCGCCGACAGCGATCAGCCGACCCTGTGGTCGGGGGCCGAGCCGGTCCTCGGCGAGCGCGAGATAGGCCCGGCCGTCCGCGGCGTGGGCTTCGCCGGAGAGCGCGGCGATCTTCGCACGGATCGCAGCGCGGAGGCCCTCATAGACCCGCAGGAGCCCAAGCCCGCCATAGGCCGTCCCCTCCTCCGCATCGGGCTCGGCGGCCATCGCCGCCGCCCAGGACGAGAGCGCCGGCGCCGCGAGCGCGCCGAGCCGCCGGTGCCGCAGATCCATGGTGAGAAAGGCCAGATCGTAGAGCGGATCGATTTCGGCGAGCGCGTCGTCGAAGTCGATGCAGTCGAAGGGCGCCGGCCGCCCCCGCCAGCGCACGATGTTTCTGAGATGCAGATCGCCGTGGCAGAGCCGGCAGGGCCGGTCGCGAGCCTCTGCCGAGAGCGCCTCGGCCCGGTCGCGCAGTCGGCCGGCGACACGCCCGGCCGCGTCGCCGAGGGCCCCCGCCTGGGCGTCGAGCGCCGCCGCCTCGGACCGGGCGAGCGCACCCGGATCGAAGCGCCCGCGCCTGGGGGCGGTCTTGTGGAGCGTTGCGACAACCCGGCCCGTTTCGGTCAGATCTTTGGCCGTCAACCGGTGCTCCTCCGCCATCCGGTCGAAGAGATCGGAGGCCGGAAACCGCGCCATGGCGACAATCGGCTCGGCATCTGCGGGGATCGTCTCGCCCGGGCCGAGGAGGCGAAAAGGCGGCCCGGCCACCCCGGCGAGCCCAAGGTAGAGCCCCGGAGCGGCGGGCGCGTTCCGGGTGACCTCGCGCTCGGCAGCGGCGCGGCGCCTGGCTCTGGTGCCATAATCGAGCCAGCCGTAATCGACCGGGAGCCGGAGTTTCCATGCCGCCTCGGGGGTCAGAAAGACGCGCGCGGTGTGGGTCTCGACGATCTCGGGGCGCACATGCGCCGCCGCGGTCTCCCCCGCGGAGAGCGCGCCCGGCTCAGCAAGCCACGCGGCCACATCGTCCCAAGAGGGGCCCGCTGCGGTCACCGGCTCACGTGCCGCCGATGACCCGTTTCCAGGCCCGGATCTCGACCCGTTCGAAGAGCCCCGCCATGGCATAGGGGTCGGCGGCGCACCAGGCCTCGACGGTCCCGCGGTCGGGGGCCTCGTAGAGAAGGAGCGAGCCGCACATCTCGCCAGTCTCGTCGAGAAAGGGACCCGCCTGCGAGATCGCGCCGTCGGTCGCGCGGATATGGGCGAGATGGGCGTCACGGTTCGCCTTGCGGATCTCGAGCGCGCCGGGCTTGTCGATGCAGATGATGGCGTAGAGCATGGGTCCTCCGATCTCGATCGCTGGCAGTTGGCCGGAACGCGCCCTCCGCCGCAAGGGGCTCAGGCCTTGGCGCCTTTGCGGCCGGCTCCGAGGAGGGGGGCCGCGTCGGCATCGAGGGGCCAGCGGGGGCGTGGGATCACCGGGGCGCCGTCGAGCCCGGCCGCCCGGCGCTCGGCCCCGGCCCAGGCGATCATCGCGCCGTTGTCGGTGCAAAGCGGAAGCGGCGGCGCGGCAAGCCGGGCGCCCGCCTCGGAGGCCACCCGCTCGAGCCGAGACCGGAGCGTCCGGTTGGCCGCAACCCCGCCGGCGACCGCGAGCGCCCCGAGCCCGGGACACGCCTCGGCCGCGGCCCGCAGCGCCCAAGCGGTCTTGGCCGCCAGCACATCGGCGACCGCCGCCTGGAACCCGGCCGAGAGATCGGCGACGTCGCGCCGCCAGAGCCCGCCCTGCGCGGCGACGAGCCCGTCGCGGGCGCGGGCGACCGCGGTCTTGAGCCCGGAGAACGACATCCGCCCGTCAGCGCGATCGAGGAACGACCGCGGGAAGGCGAACCGCGCCGGGTCCCCCGCCTCAGCCGCGCGTTCGACGGCCGGACCCCCCGGGTAACCGAGGCCCAGCATCTTCGCGACTTTGTCGAAGGCCTCGCCGGGCGCGTCGTCGATCGTGCCGCCGAGGCGGCGATACCGCCCGAGCCCTGCGACGAGCAAAAGCTGGCAATGGCCCCCCGAGACGAGCAGGAGGAGATAGGGATACGCGATCCCGTCCGAGAGCCGCGGCGAGAGCGCATGGCCCTCGAGATGGTTGACCCCGACAAGCGGCAGCCCGGCGCCCCGGGCGATCCCGGTCGCAGTCATGACGCCTGCAAGGACGCCTCCGATCAGACCGGGGCCGGCCGTGACAGCCACCGCATCAAGATCGGCAAGCGCCGTGCCCGCCTCGCAAAGGGCCGCGGTGACGGCGACATCCGTCCGCTCCGCATGGGCGCGGGCGGCGATTTCGGGGACCACCCCGCCAAAGGCCGCATGCAGGTCCTCTTGCCCGAGGACCCGGTTCGAGAGGATCTCCCCGGGCCCGTCGCCGCGCAAGGGATCATGACGGACGACCGCCGCCGCGGTCTCGTCGCAGCTCGTCTCGATGCCGAGGATCAAGCGCCCGCTCAAACCTGTAACCATGCCCGTTCGCGTCCCGCTTCCCCGGCGCGCCCGGATTGCGCGCGCTGCCGCTGCCTTTTACTAAGGCATAGGGGCGCCCGAAAGGCTTTCACCCGGCGCCCGCACCCACGTCGCCTGCCCTCCGGAGGCCGCATGCTGCCCGACCCAGACCGACCGCTGCGCATCGGCACCCGCGGCTCGCCGCTCGCCCTCGCCCAGGCCGAGGAGACCAAGGCCCGTCTGGCCGAGGCGCATGGGCTCCCGGTCGAGGCCTTCGCCATCGACGTGATCAAGACCACCGGCGACGCGGTGCAGGACCGCGCCCTTGCCGAGATCGGCGGCAAAGGGCTCTTCACCAAGGAGATCGAGGAGGCGCTCCTCGACGGGCGGATCGACATCGCCGTGCACTCGATGAAGGACGTCGCCACCGTCCTTCCCGACGGCCTGGCCATCGCCTGCCTGCTGCCGCGCGAAGATGTCCGCGACGCGTTCGTAAGCCACCGCTTCGCCGGGATCTCCGAATTGCCAAAGGGGGCGACCGTCGGCACCTCGTCGCTCCGACGCCGCGCGCAGCTCCTCAATCGGCGGGCCGATCTCCAGGTGGTCGAGTTCCGCGGCAATGTGCAGACCCGCATGAAGAAGCTCGCCGACGGGGTGGCCGAGGCCACGTTTCTCGCCTGCGCTGGGCTTCGCCGGCTCGGCCAGGAGATCGGCACGCCGATCGCCGTCGAGGACATGCTGCCCGCAGTCGCGCAAGGTGCGATCGGCATCGAGATCCGTGCGGCCGATGACAGCCTCCGCGCGCTTCTCGCCCCGCTGAATGATGCCGAGACCGCGGTCCGCCTGACCGCCGAACGCCGGCTGCTCGCGGGGCTCGACGGGTCCTGCCGCACGCCGATCGGCGGGCTTGCCGAGCTCGCGGACGGCACGCTCACGCTCCGGGCCGAGATCATCCGGCCCGACGGCTCGGTCCGGCACCGGGTCGACCGCCACGGCGCGCCCTCGGCCGCCGAGGCGATGGGAGCGGACGCCGCGGCCGAACTGCGCGCCCTCGGGGGTCCCGATTTCTTCGTCCCCTGAGCGCGGCCCGGAGCGCCGGGTGCTGCTGACCCGAGCGCTGCCCGAATCGCGCGAGATCGCCGGCGTTCTCGAGCAAAGCGGCATCGCCTCGGAGATCTGGCCGCTCACGCGGATCGTTCTCTGCGGGGGACCGGTGGAGCCGCCCGCCGGCACCGACGGCCTGCTCGCGACCTCGGCACATGGGATCCGCAGCCTCGCCGCCGGCACGCCCCGGCGGGACCTGCCCGTGCTCGCGGTCGGCGCCCGCACCGCCGACGTCGCCCGGGGCCTCGGCTTCGGCGCGGTCCTCTCCGCAGACGGCGATGCGGCCGCCCTCGCGCTTCTCGTCCGGGCGAGCGGGCTCCGGCGGCTCTTCCACCCCCGCGGGGCCGAGACCGCAGGCGACCTGCCCGGCCGCCTCGCCGACCGCGGCATCGCCGTCATCGAACGCGTCGTCTATGCGGCCGAGCCGGCGGGGCCCGCCCCCGCCCCCGTCGCCCATGCGCTCGCCGCCGGGCGTGTCGCGGTCGGCACGCTCTGGTCCGCCCGACATGCCGAGATCCTCTGCGACCGGCTCGCCCCCGCGGCCGCGCCTGCCACGCGGTGGCTGGCGATCTCGGAGCGCGCCGCCGCACCGCTTCATGCCGCCGGGTTCAGCACCGTCGAGGCAAGCCCGCGCCCGGACCGCGCGGCCATGCTCGACCGGCTGCGCGAACTCCTGCCGCCCTTCTGACGCGGGGATGCGGCTTTCCGTTGTCAGCCCGCGTCCCGGCGCCTACTCTCCCGACCAACGGGGGCTCGGGCAGGAGATCGAACCATGACGGGGCGTGACGAAAAGCCGGCACCGGCGTCGCCGGCCGGGACCTATAGCGCACATGCGTTCGCCGCTCCGGCCGGGGCCGATCCGCTCCACGCTCCGACGCCGACACCGGGCGCCGCGGAGGCCGCGCCGCTCGCCGCAGTCCCGACGTCTTCCGGCCTGCCCGAGACGGTGCCGCTCGGTTGGGCGGTGGCCGGCGCGCTCGCGCTCGCGCTCCTGGCCCTTCTTATCGGACCCGCGGTCGCGCCCGGTTATTTCGCTAAAGAACCCGAGGTCGAAGCCGACCCCGCCATCGCCACGCTCGAGACCCGGATCGCCCCGCTCGCAGCCGAGCTCGGATCCGAAATCGACACACTCCGGGCCGAGACCGAAACCCTCGCGGCCGCGACGAGCGCGACCGAGGACCGCGCCAACGCAGCCACCGACGCAGCCACAGCAGCCGAGGCCCGGATCGACGACGTCGCCGAGATTGCAGAGGCCGCCCGCTCGCTGGCCGAGGACGGCGCAGAGGCCGCCGCCGCCGCCGGCACCCGCGCGGACGAGGCCGCCGCCGCGGCGACCGAGAGCGAGGAAATCGCCGCCGCAACCGCCCAAGCGGTCGATGCCGTCCGCAGCGAGGTCAGCGACCGGATCGCCGCCCTCGCCGATCGCGCCGCTGAGACCGAGGCCGCGACCCGCACGGAGATCGCCCGCGCGCTCGAGCCGGTGGGCGAGGAACTCGCTGTTCTTTCCGGCCGGATCGACCGGGCCGAAGACGCGCAGGCCGCCGACCGGATCGGCGGCGAGGCCGCGCGCGTCGATCTCGCCACCCGGCTTGCCCAAGCGGAGGCCCGGATCCGCGATCTGCGTGCGGTGCGCGACTCCGATCCGACCTATCTGACGGAAGAAGCGGGGCGGAGCCTGGCCACGCGCGCCGAACTCGACGGCATGGAGGCCGCACTCGAGGCCCGGATCTCCGCGCTCATGGCCCGGACCGACACCGCGGCCGAGGCCGAACGGGTCGACGGGATCGCCCGGCAAATCGAGAGGCTCGAAGGCGAAGTCCGCGCCGAGAACGCGCGCATTGCCGAGGCGCTCGCCACGACCGAGGACCGGAACAGGGCGCTCTCCGCAGAGATCGAGGCGGCGAGGGCGGAGCTGTCCCGCGCCGTCGAGGAGGCAGAAGCCGCCCGGGCGGAGCTCTCGGCCGCGCTCGAGGCGATCCGCGATGCGGACGAGAATGCGCAAACCGAAACCGACGCCCGGATCGACGCGCTCGAGACCGCCCGAACCGGGACGCAGGCGCGCCTCGAGACCCTCGAGACCGCTCGCAGCGATCTTGGATCCCGGCTCGACGGGTTGGCTGCCGAGATCGAGACCGCGACGGCGCTGGAAGGCGATCTCGCGGGGCTCAGCGACCGGCTCGACGGGCTGGCCGCGACGCTCGACGGCGAGACCGAGACGCTCGCCTCCCGGGTCCGCGAGGCCGAAGACGCGGTCGCCCGGCTCAAGCCCGAGATCCTCGACGCCGCCCGCGGGGCGCTGTCGGAGGACGTGCTGACCGAGGCCGCATCCGCGCTCGAAGGCGCCCGGCTGGCATCCGCCACCGCCGGCGTCGCCGCGGATTTCGAAGCGGGACGGTCCTATGCTGCCGCGCTCGCCGAACTCGCCGCGCTCACCGGCGACACCCCGCCCGAGCCACTCGCGGAGCATGCGGCGACCGGAGTGCCGACGCTCGGCCGTTTGGCGACCGAATTCGATGCCCTCGCCCCCGCCGCCCTGGCGGCTGCCATCCGCGCCCGCGACGGCGACACCGGCGACCGCCTGTCGAGCTGGCTCGGCCGGCAGGTGACCGCCCGCCGCGCGGAACCCGGTGAGGACCCGCTCGAGGCGGGCTTTGCGGCCGTGCGCAGCGCGCTCGGCGACGGCGATCTGCAGGCCGCGATCGACCGCGTCGGGGCCCTGCCGGAGGCCGCGCAACTCGGCCTCGCCGGCTGGACCGAGCGCGCCACCGCCCGGCAGAGCGCCGCCGCCGCCCTTGCCGATTATCTCGCCGCCGACCGGCCGCAGAACTGACCGGCCGGACGGCCACCGGAGGGACCCCCATGATCGGCGCGCTTATCCGCCTGCTCGCTTTCGCCGCCGCGGTCGTCCTCGTCGCCCTCGGGCTCGAGACGCTTCTCGGGCTCGACGGCAGCGTGACCGTCACCCTCGGCCGCGACGAGATCGTGCTGACCCCGATCGCCGCTGCTGCGTTCCTGCTGGTCGCGATCCTCCTCGGCGGGGTGGTGGTCCGCGCGGCCGGGTTCTTGCTCGCCACCCTCCGCTTCGTGACCGGCGACGGCCAGGCTTTTGCCGGCTATTTCGAAGGCATCCGGCAAACCCGCGGGATCGAGGCCCTGTCGCAGGCGATGACCGCGCTCTCGGCCGGCGACGCACGCACCGCCCGGGTCAAATCCGAGAAGGCCGAACGCCTGCTCGGCCGCCCGGAGCTCACGCGGCTCGTGTCCGCTCAGGCCGCCGAACTCGCCGGGGACCGGAGCCGGGCCCGCGAGCAATATCGCCTCCTCGCGGCCCAGCCCGCGACCGCGGCCGTCGGCATCCGCGGCCTTCTCGGCATCGCAATCGCCGAAGGCTCGACCGAGCCGGCGCTCCGGCTCGCCGCGCGTGCCGTCGAACTGCAGCCGACCGATCCAGAGCTGCTCGACACGCTCCACCGCCTGTCGGTCGAAGCCGAAGACTGGGAGGGCGCCCGCGACACGGTTCTGCGCGGTCGGAAGGTCGCGGCCTTTGCCAAGGACGACGCGGACCGGCGCGAGGCCGAGGCGCTCCACCGGCTGGCCGAGGCGGCCGTGGGCACGGGCGACCGCGACCGGGCGACGCAGCTTGCCCAGGACGCCGCCAAACGCGACCCGTCGCGAGGCGACGCGGTGACACTGGCGGCCGGGCTCCTCATCGACGCGAAACAACAGCGCAGCGCCTCGCGGCTCCTCATCGACGCCTGGCGGGTGAACCCGAGCGCGCCGCTCGCGGCTGCCTTTGCCGATATCGAGCCGAACGAGAGCCCGAGGAGCCGCCAACGCCGCTTTGCCCGGCTGATCGAAGCGAACCCGCGGCACGCCGAAAGCCGGTATCTGCGCGCGGAACTCGCACTGATGGCCGGAGACTGGGCCGAAGCACGCGCCGCCGTGGAAGAGCTTGGCGAGACGGAGATCTCGGCGCGGTCAGCGGCGATCTTTGCCGCCGTCGCCCGCGGCGAAGGTCAAGGCGACGCGGTCGTCCGCGGCTGGCTCGCCAAGGCGGTGGGCGCGTCGCGCGAAGAGGGCGAGCAGCGGACACTCGGGCAGGCGGCGATGCTGCCGCTTTTGATCTCCGAGGACGAGAGCCCGAGCCTTGCGGGTCCAACGCCCGACCGCGCCCAATTGACCGGGCCGAGCGCGGCGCGCGCCGACGGGGACGAGGACGACAGTCCCGACGGCGACGGCCATCGGCCGGGCTCGCCGCCGAAGGACGGCTGAACGAATGCACGCGACGGGGCGTGCCTTCCGCTCGGCCGCCAGCGCTTGCCAAAGACCCCGCGCTCGACTACACCCCGCGCCGTGGCGGCCCGCCGCCCGTGCCGGTGTAGCTCAGCTGGTAGAGCACGTCATTCGTAATGATGGGGTCGTAGGTTCGAGTCCTATCACCGGCACCACACCGCCAAAGGTCAGCCAGCGCTTGGAAGCTTGAATTCAAAGAAGATTAGGTCGCGTTCAGCTCGTTGCTCGTTCTTTTTCGTACAGTGTTCGCAACATTCACCACGCCGGAGCGCGAAGGCGATCCGCGGCTGGTCGTGCACTGATCCCATTGGCGCGCGCATTCGATGGCGGTGCCTCGGAAATGGGGAATTGTGTCGGTGACGACGGTAATGCCGTTGTTCCGAACGGTCTTGGCAAAGTCTCTGAGCCTCCAGGCGGCCCGATGATAATGATGAAGCGTCCTGCCCCCAACTAACGAATCCTCAATTTAGTGGTGCATGATTGGCCTCGGGTCAACGGGGATAATGGTCCCCGGCGCCGGGGGTCGATAGCCGAGGGCGCCGTGTGGCCCGGAGTGCGGCGTGCCAGTCGCGCACCCGCCGCGACAGCCGCGGAGCGCCCGGCAGCATCCGCAACGTCGTCGACATGCCAGAGCCCGGGGCGCCGATAACGCGGTGAAGGGCCTTGGGCGCCGTTCGAGCAACACCTGCCGCACGGCCTCGACCGCGCCAGAGCATCGGCTGATCGAGGTGAGAGCGAGGGCATGGTGCACCCGCAAGTCCACCAGCGTTCTAAGCTATCTTAGATTGCGAGAGGCCCGCGGCTGTTTTCAAGACAAAGTGGGCCTGAGCACCTCAGACGCCGACGGCCGCCCCGCTTGCCGCAGAAGCGCCTCAAAACACAGCTCCGCTGCCGCATCGACTTCCGGCCTTCATTTCTCGAAGATGGTCATTGGGCTCGAAGACCTGACGCACCCCAGGCGGCCGCCGGTCCGAGGCTTAGCGCGACGCGGAACGCCGATCCGACCGGGCCGGCACGAGCGCCCGGACAAGATCCGACATGGTCAAGAGACCGACCGTCTCGGACCCGGACACCACCCGGAAACTCAGCGTCGGGTCGCCACCCGACTTCGCGAGCACGCTCTCGAGATTGTCTTCTGGGCTGATCTCGCCGGCCGCCTCTCCCGAAGGCTGCTCGCCGCGGCGCATCACTGAGCGCACGCGCAAGACCCGCGCCCGATTGATGTCGCTGATGAAATCTTCGATGTAAGGGTCGGCCGGGTCGAGCAGCACCTGTTGCGGCTCGTCCTGTTGGATCACCTGACCTTCGTTCAAGATGACCAGGTGATCGGCCAGCTTCAGCGCTTCGTCGAGATCGTGGGTGATAAAGATGATCGTCTTGCCGAGTTCCGCCTGAAGTTCGAGCAACAGGTCCTGCATGTCGGTGCGGATCAGCGGATCGAGTGCCGAGAACGCCTCGTCCATCAGCATGATCTCGGCATTCGAGGCCAGCGCCCGGGCGATACCGACGCGTTGCTGCATGCCACCCGAAAGTTGGCTGGGCAAGTAGTTGCCGTAGCCGCCGAGCCCGACGCGATCAAGCCAGTAGTTTGCTTGCTCTTCATAGTCCTTACGACGCCAGCCCCGCACGGCGAGCGCCATTCCCGCGTTCTCCAATACCGTCCGGTGCGGTAACAGCGCGAATTTCTGAAAGACCATGGACATCTGCTCTTGCCGGAGCTTGCGGAGCGCCACGTCGTCATAGTCCAGGATGTTCTCACCGCCGACCCGGATCTCCCCGGCGGTCGGTCGGATCAGCAAGTTCAAATGACGGATCAGCGTCGACTTGCCAGAGCCCGAAAGCCCCATGATGACCGTGACTTTCCCCTCGGCCATCTCGATGTTGATGTCGCAGAGACCGAGCACATGGCGTTTCTGCTCGAGCAGGTCCGCCTTGCCCATGCCGTTGCGAACATCCTCGAGCACCACTTCGGGCGTGGCGCCGAAGATCTTGTAAAGCCCGCGGACGGCGACCTTGGGCTCGCTGGTTTTGGCGGCGATGACGGCCGTTTCGGCCTCGGTTCGTTCGGCGATGCTGCTATCCATGACCCCTCACCCCGGTTGTTGTGCGTTGATGCGGTCGAGCGCCGCCTTTGTCACCCGGTCGAGGATGACGGCCAAAAGCACGATGCCGAACCCGGCCACGAGGCCCGTGCCGAGCTCGAGATTGCGGATACCCTGGAGCACCAACACGCCGAGACCGGGCGCGGAGACGAGCGATGCGATCACCACCATGGCCAGCGACATCATGATCGTCTGGTTCACCCCCGCCATAATCGTCGGCAGGGCGAGCGGGATCTGCACCCCGAAAAGCTTCTGGCGTTCGCTCATGCCGAAGGCGTCGGCCGCTTCCATGACATTCGCATCCACATGCCGAATGCCGAGATCGGTAAGCCGGATCACCGGCACGATGGCGTAAAGAATGATTGCAATGCCATAGAGTTTCGACTCAGTCACGCTGAATAGAAAAATCAGCGGGATCAAGTAAACGAAGGGCGGCAAGGTCTGCAGCATGTCCAGGACGGGGATCGTGCCCTTTTGGAAGCGGTCGCTTCGAGACATCGCGATCCCAATGGGTACGCCGAACAGGACACATAAGAAGGCGCAAACGAATATGATCGAGAGCGTTTCCATCGCGTAATCATAGTGGTCGATAAAAGCGAGCAGGAAGATGCTGAAACCTACAAAAAATGTTAGCTTGAAAGACCGGGAAACGGCCAAGACGATCAGCATAAGCGTTGGAATAACGATCCACCAGGGCGTGGCGAGCATCAGCTCGAGCGTTCCGTCCAACATCCAACTGAGCGGTTGGGTGATCGGATCCAAGACGATTTGCAGCCAATCCTTCACGCTCAGAAAGCCTTCTTCGAGCCCCTTGGTCAGGTCTCGGCTGCGCGGCATCGCCGGGCAAGCTTCGTTCAGCGCATTCATCGACGGGAACGGGAGCTCCCAAATCGTTTTGTCCGCATCGGTGGTCCCCGACGCCTTTGCGGTCAGCGCTTCGAGAGACATGGGTCCGGGGCTCGTATCGCCAGCGCCGCACCACTCGGTCAGCCCGAGCCGCTCAAAGACGAAATCGTACTGCGCCATATCTACCTTTCCCTCGTGACACCGATTGCGATCGGTCAAAGACGTGGAGCGGATCCCGGCGGCGCAGGCCGCCCCGCCGGGGTCCGGATCGGTCTGGAATTACTGAAGCACGCTGGCCAGACGCGTGGCCGCATCGTCGTTCAACCAGGTCTTCCAAGTGTCCTGATGGGTGGTCAGGAAATAAACGGCGGCCTCTTGCGGGGTCGCGTTGTTTTCATCCTTCCAGGCCAGAACCGAGCTCATCGTCGCGGTCTCGAAGGTCATCTTGCCCAAGAACTTGGCGATGTCCGGATGCTCTTCGACAAACTCCGCGGTGACTGTGGTCAGCACCGGTGCGGCGGGGAATTCCGAGACCTGCGGGTTGTCCACATCGGCGTTCTGGTTCGCCACATGAACGTCTTCCTTGTACTCGCCCAGCTCGACGCGGGTCATGTCGAACTTACCGAGCGGCACGGTCGGCCCCCAGTAATAGCCGAACCAGGGCTCCTCGTCCTGATAGGCCGCGGCCATCGACGTCGCGAGCGTCTCGCCGGAGCCGTGATCGAAGACCTCGATGCCGCTTTCCTCTAGCTCGAGCGCGCGGACGAGGTTGTCGTTCACGATCCGGCAGCCCCAGCCCGACGGGCAGTTGTTGAACCGGCCGCCGACCAGTTCGGGGTTGGCCATCACGCCTTCGATCGTCGTGAGCTCCGGATGAGCCTCAGCGAGGTAGGTGGGGATCCACCACCCCTCAACGCCGCCCGGCTCGAGGACCTTGGCGACCCGCTGAACTTTGCCTTCGCTCTCGAGGCGCTGATAGACCTCGCCGGTCGAGTTCAGCCAAAGCTCGGTGACGATGTCGGGCTCGCCGTTTTCGGCAAGCGACGTTACGGCGGGCACCGTATCGGAGGGGACTTTGCTGACCTCGCAGCCATAGCCCTGCTCCATGATGAACCCGGCGATGGTCGTCACGACCTGGGCGGAGGCCCAATTCATTTCGGTAATTGAGACTTCGCCACAGTCAGTTTGAGCCGCAGCGGGGAAGGCGACGAGACTGGCCGCGAGGCCGAGTGCGATACGTTTCATGCGTTATACCTCCAGTCGGATGTGCCGATCGGCGGCGCTGGATACGCCTTCCTCGGCAGCCAAAGTGACGGAATTCGGATGGCGGCCCTTGGCGCGTGCCCACAAGACCGGGCCCCGATGCCGAACGTCGGCACCCGGGCTGCTCCGGCCCTGCGGACAGAGGCCCTGACAGCCGCCCAAACCGTGTCGGGTCGCTGCCAATGCGTAGCAAAAGCGCGCACCGTCATATCTCTTAGTGAAGCATGAAACGGATAGGATTCAACCCGTTTGTGCCCAAACCATTCGAGATGTACCGTCCTCCGAAACGCTAAGCCGCTGAAAAACCGCGCTTCTGCGGGAAATCTATCATTTTCTTGAAACTTTGCGCGCAGGGAGGGAGGGAACCGCAGCCCATGGAAGGAGCCCTGGTCAAAGCGCCTTTGGCAAATGCGCCGCCCCCAGGCTCGGGGACGGCACCGATGTCAGTCGCGCAGCCGCACGAGGTCGTTCAAGAGCCCTGCGGTGCCGTTATGCACCGTCAGCCGCTCCACCTTGCCCGCGAGCTCGGTGAGGGCCTCGAGCTCCTTGAGCCGCAGCATCACCGGGTTCTCCGCCATCACCTTCGCGGTGTTGAGGAGCGACCGGGTCGCCTGGGTCTCTTCGCGCCGGCGGATCACATTCGCCTCCGCCGCCTTCTCCGCCTCGACCACCCGGTTGAGGATGGCGCGCATCTCGCCCGGCAGGATCACGTCCTTGAGCGCGATCTCGCCGACTTCGAGGCCGATCGCGGCCATCTCGGCGCGCACCTGTTCGGCCGCCTCGACGTCCACGGTCACTTTCTCGGCCAACAGCTGGTCGAGCGTCCGGCTGCCGAGCGTCTTGCGGAACGCGAACTGCAGCGCCCGGTGGAGCGCCTCGTCGAAGTCCCGCACCCGGTTCGCCGCCGCGACCGGGTCGATGACCCGGACCGTGGCCGCGATGTTCACCCGCACCGTAACGCGGTCGGCGGTGAGCACCTCCTGCCCGGTCACGTCATGCGCGCGCCACCTTGTGTCCACCAGCCGGACCGCGACCGCCCGGCCGATGTTCCAGAAAAGGTGCACGCCCTCCTCGAGGACCCGGACGAAGGCCCCGCCGATCGTGAGCAGTCCGACCTGACCCCGCTCGACGGTCGCCTTGAAAACCTGCGGCTCCCAGCTTCCCGCCTCGATCCCCCTGCGCAGTGCCTCCGGCACCCGAAGCTCCGCATCGAGCGGCCAACGGCGCAGCTCCCACGGGCCGGCGTCGCGCCAGACCACCATGCGGGTCTTCGGCGAGAGCGAGAGGGCGTAAAGCGCGCCGTCGCGGAAAAGCGCGGCGACCTCGTCGTCCCCCGCCTGCAGAACCAGAAGATGCGCCTCGGCGAGATCGGGACGTTCGCGGAAGAGCGCACGACCGTGTGCGCTGGTGAAGATGGCCGCCTCCAGGGCCATCCGCTCCACGATCACATCCCGGCGCGGCACGAAATGCTGGCCCGGGCCGAGGATCCCGTGGAACCGGCCCTTCCGCAGCACGAGCGCGCGCTCGCTCTCGCTCACGATCACCCGGGCGCGCCCGAGGATCCAATCCATCAGTTCTCGCATCATCTCCAAGTCCTCCGCTTCTCAACGCAAGGTCGAGCTCCCTCTCTTAGGGCCCGCCCCCCATGGACGGGCTTCGGCTCCCCGCTCCGGGGATCTCGAGCGGCGCAGCAGGTCGCAGGCGCCGGCTGTGTTCACGCCCCGATGGACGGGGCAGGGGAAGCTTCGGGACCGACCGGCCGCCGCTGCGTGCGGACGCCGGGGAGAGGGCGTCGGAGAGCGGGGGCGCGGCGCGGCGGGCGTCCCCTCCGAACCTGGCCCCGGCCCGCCGCGGCCGTCACCCGCGCGTCGGCCCGCGGCTGCGGGCAAAGCCTGCCGCGACCCGGCCGCCCCGAGGCGATCCGCGTCTCGACCGACCGCGCTGGCCGGCCCCGAAACCCCGTTCTCAAGTCCACCTAAAAAGGGTGGCGTCGCTTTCCGAGCGACAGCATGGATGGAAGGACTCGAACCTCCGCCAAACGGTCTGCCGACCGTCGCTCTCACCTCTGAGCTACATCCAGGGTCCCAGACGTTGCGAACCGACCCTGGCATACGCGGACCGCAGGGCGGGGCGCACCGGCGGAGGGGAGAAGCTCCGACCGCTAGGGTTCGGCCGCGCGGGCCGGGATGGGCCGTATCGGGGGAATCACCCTTGGCGATCAACGGAAATGCGCGGCGCGCTGGCTCGAACGCGGAAGACGTTGCAATGTTGCATCACTGTTGTCGCACGGCATCGTGCGTTTGCCGGGACGGGCCGGAATTGCTATGACAGCGCTTTGCGCGAGGGAGGTCGGCCATGGACGTCGTCATTCACCACAATCCGGACTGCGGCACATCTCGGAACACGCTCGCACTGATCGAGGCGGCGGGCTATGCGCCGACGGTGATCCCCTATCTCGAAACCGGCTGGACCCGGCCGCAACTCCTCGCGCTTTTCGCAGCGGCGGGGCTTTCCCCGAGGACGGCGCTCCGGACAACCAAATCGCCGGCGGCCGAGCTCGGGCTTCTCGACGAAAGCGTGGGGCCGGAGGCGCTCCTCGATGCGATGATCGCGCGTCCCGTCTTGGTCAACCGGCCGATCGTCTGCACAGTAAAGGGCGTGCGGCTCTGCCGGCCGAGCGAGGCGGTGCTCGATCTCCTCGACCGACTGCCGCCCGGGCCCTGGGAAAAAGAAGACGGAACGTTGCTCATCGACGCAGACGGACGGCGGGTCGGCTGACGGCGCTCCGTCCGGGCGGTATGGGAGGATCCGGCCCGTGCCCGCGACGCGTCGGCCCGTCGGCCCGTCGGCCCGGTCACCATAGATATCTCAGGCAGGGAGCCCGTCATGAGCGACCGATATCTCGACATCGCCTTCACGCCCTCTGTTCGGGCCGCGCAAGACGCCAATGGCAGCGGAGACGTCTATGGCCGCATCCTCGCCCGCAGCGACGGCGTGGCTCCCGACCGGATCGGCCCGGACGAGGCCGCCTTCATCGCCGACCGGGACAGCTTTTACATGGGTAGCGTCAGCGAGACCGGTTGGCCTTACGTTCAGCACCGCGGCGGCCCGCGCGGCTTCGTGAAGATCCTCGACGACCGGGAGATCGGCATCGCCGATTATCGCGGGAACCGCCAGTATGTGAGCCTCGGCAACCTCGCCCGCGACGACCGGGTCTCGCTCTTTTTCATGGATTACGGGCGCCGGGCGCGGCTCAAGATCTTTGCCCGCGCGCGCGCCGTCACTGCCGAGGAGGCGCCCGATTTGCTCGCCCGCCTCGCCGATCCGGACTACCGCGCGCGGATCGAGCGCGGGTTGGTCTTTACCGTCGAGGCCTTTGACTGGAACTGCCCGCAGCACATCACCGAACGCTTCACCCGCTCCGAGATCGAAGCGGCGGTCGGCGTCTTTCGCGCCCGGATCGCCGAGCTCGAAGCGCGCCTTGCTGCCCTTGAGACCGAGTGAGGGGTCTATGGGCTATTCCGCAGGCTCGGCCGGGCCGGAGTGCTCGCGGCGGACGTCCCTAAGACGCCCGCCCACTTCGACCAGATAGCCGGAGACGGTGCGCAACAGGCTCGTGGCCACGCCGATATCGTTCTCCAAGATCGAGCGAAGCTCGGCCGCACCCACGCGAAGGGCGACCACATCGGTTGCCGCCACGAGATCGTGGAGCCGCGGCTCGCCCCGGAGCACGGAGAGGTCCCCGATCAGGCGGCCGGGATGGGCGACGGTGACGGCCGGGTCGTCGGGTCGGGCGTCCGGCCAGCGGAGCTCCGCCCGGCCATCGGCGATGAGATAAGCCCCGTCCGAGGCATCTCCGGCCTGAAAGAGCTTGTCGCCCGCCTTCGCCGCGACCCATTCCGAGGCGAAGGCCAAGAGCCGCAGCTGCCTGCGCTCGATCCCGGCAAAAAGCTCGGTCGTCTCGAGCTTGCGCACCTTCTTGGCCAGATCTGCGCCGAGGCGGGCCTCTTCGCCATCCGCCGCACCGCCTGCGCCCGGGCTGGCGACGAACCGGCCGTCCTCGATCTCGACATAGACATCGAAACTGTCCCGGTGGCGGAAATCCTCCTCGAGGAAGATCAGCGTCGTTTGCGGCAGGAGCGCCCGCAGCCGCTTGCGCATCTCGAGACGGCTCTCCCGGTCGTGGCTGGCGAGCGCGCGGTCGAGGATCAAGATATCCGGGCGCTTGATCGCTGCCCGCACGAAGGCGATCCGCTCATGGGCGACCTCGGGCAGATTGGCGCCGCCGATGCCCGTCGGCACGTCGTAGATCAGCTCTGCGACGAGCCGCTTCAGCCCGTGTTCGATCATCACCTCGCAAACGAGATCGCGGAGCTTCTGGGCCTTGGCCCCGGTGCCGCGGGCGATCTTTCCGAAGACGGCGTTTTCGAGAACGGTCAGGCCGCGGGCAAACCGGTCCTCGGCGATCGGGTCGAAGAGGCCGCCCACGCGCTCGCGGAGTTCGTCCCGCCGCTCCGCCCGCAGCTCGAGGATCCGCGCCTTGAGCTTGGCCGGGAACGCCTCGCCGATCTGCTCGGCCGAAAACCGGAAGGGCACGGCGATGATCAGG
The DNA here is from genome assembly GCA_050331395.1 of Paracoccaceae bacterium. Lineage (GTDB taxonomy): Bacteria > Pseudomonadota > Alphaproteobacteria > Rhodobacterales > Rhodobacteraceae > Thermohalobaculum. The sequence continues at coordinate 4,884 of JBHJGX010000127.1, read as the reverse complement.
TTCCGCTCCGCTTCGCTCAGCGCGCGGTTGCCATGGGCCCGCGCCTTCGCCTCGAGCGCGGTCAGGCGGGCGAAAAGCTCGCTGTCGATCTCGAGGCTGCGGAAAAGCGGGTGTTCGGTCCCCGTCGCGCCGAAGACCTGCGAGAGGCTCTGCAGCACCGCCTTGCCGAGCTCGAGCAATTCGTCCGCGAGACCGAGGCTGTCGAGGGTCTCGCGAAAAAGCGGCGTCTCGGCCATGTCCTCCTGCATGATATCGACCGCCGGGGTGGCATAAAGCAGGTTCCCGCCCATGGGCAGACCGGGGTTAAACCGCTCAGGGTCGAACCTGTGCACGGCTTTCGAGAGGCCCGCCGCCTCGATCCGCCGGGCGATTTCCGGGCGGAGCGCCGCGAGCCGCTCGGCGAGTTCGGGATGGGCCGCCGCGTCGAACTTGGCGTCGATGCCGCGGCGAAAGAGATACTCGTCTGTGCCCATCGCCTCGGTCAGCTGAAGCCACCAGGCCGACAGCCGCTCCCGGTCCGCCAGATCCTTGGCATCGGGACAGAGCCAGTCGCCAAAGGCCGGATCGACGCTGTTTCCCGCCCGACGCGCCTCCTCGATCGCCTCGGTCACGTCCTCGGGCAGCATCTCGCCGTTCGGCCGGGTGCGGAGCGCCATGGTCAGATTGTCGCCGATCGTGCCCGCGAAGAGGTAGGGACGCGGTCCCGCATAGCCGATCCGCGCGGCAATGACCGCCTGGTGGAGCGTCCGGATATCCTGGCCGCCGATCTGGAGCGTGCCCGCCGCCGGGAGCACCTCGCGGGTCAGCACTTCGGCAAAGGCCTTGCGCTCGGCGGCACTCCGGCTCGCGATCCCGACCGTGGCGCCGGCCGGGATTTCGAGATCGAGCCCGTCGAGCACCGTCGCACCGTCCGCATCGCGCACGGTCACGCCCTGCATTGCGATCGGCCCGCGGATCTCTGGGATCTCGTCGGGCCGGCCTTCGAAAAGGCTCTCGTCGAGGAGATCGCGGGGCGCGAAACGCTCGGTGATGATCTGCCAGCGGATGCGCATATCCTGCGTCTGGTTGTACCAGAGCAACAGTTCCTTCCAGGGCGCCGACAAATCCTTATAGGCCGCAAGCCCCGCAACCAGCGCACCGACCGTGAGCTCTCCTTGAATGACCAAATATCCACCAATGGAGAAAAAGAAGAACGGCGTCAGTTGCGTGATGAAGTTGTTGAGGAATTTCATGAAGAATTTTTTGCGGTAGATGCGATAGCGGATCTCGAATAGCCGGCCAAGCCGGTCGGTCAGGATCGCCAGACGCCGCCGCCAGCCGCCATTGGTGCGCAAGTCGCCCGCCCCGGCGGCGCTCTCTCCGATCTCTTCGGCCAAGCGCCGGACCTCGCGCACGCGCTCCTTGTTCAGGACGTTCAACTGGCGCTGCAGCATTGGGATCAGCCAGGCCTGGAGCGGGATGAGCGCCACGGCCGCAAGCCCAAGCCAGGGGTTCTGGATAAAGAGAAAGGCGAGGATCGTCGCCATCATGCCGCCCTGGAAGACCGGCTGGGCGACCAGATCCCCCATGATCCCGCCGAGCGGCTCGGCCTCTGCCGTGATCATCGAGACGAGTTCGCCCTGGCTCACGCGCTGGAAATGCGGCCTCGGAAACCGCAGCACCCGGGTGATCAGCTGATAGCGGAAGCGCCGCAGGAGACGCTCGGCGATCACGCCCTTGCGGGTGTTGATGTACATCTTCAGGAGGCCCTGCGCGAGCACGGCCGCGAGGAACCCCGCACAAAGGAGGGCGAGGAGCTCCACCTGTCCGAGCGACATCCCGAAGACGGCCCGCGCCCCCGGCTCGCCCGAGATCGCATCGTTGATGATCTGTTTTGGGAGTTCGAGGGAGAGATACAGAAACGGGAACGACACGAGGGTGACCGCGAGCAGAAAGATCTGCTGCGGGTAGGAGTGCCGCCAGATAAAGGCGAAGATCGATCGATCCATGGGAAAATCCGAGCCGGTCGGCGGCAGGACAGCGGGGCGCGTCCACTGCCGAAGATTTGAGAACGTATGGCTGGGACGGGACGAGGGGACGAACGGCAGTGCCCGTCCATGGCCATATTGCACTGCATATAGGCAGCCGGTTTGCCGGCGTCACCCGGGTCCGGGGTGCCCCGTGGCGCGAGCGGCCGCGCGGGCGGGCGAGGGACGCTAGCCCGCGCTCTCCCGACGGATCGCGAGGCGCACCGCCGTCTGCCCGGTCCAGAGCCGCATCGACGGCATCACGAGCATCACGTCGGCCGCGGGCGTGACAACCGGCGTCTCGGTGCCGTCCTCGGCGATGTCGTGGCCGATCAGGCTGCCGGGCGCTCGCAAGACCTCGCCGCCGGTAAACGCCTCGGCGAACCGGAACGACGCGCCCCGGATCGTCACGGCCTCCACGACCTCCCAGAGCTCCTGGCCCGCGGGCGTCGGCCCGCCCCCGCCGAGGGGCGCGAGGGCCGCCGCCTCGACCGTCCCGAGCCCCGCAAGAAACCGCGCCGTTGCCCGGCACGCGAGATCGGCCGCCGCCGCTTCCCAATGCTGGCCGCATTCGATGAGCGCGGCCGCATTGGCCCGCGCCGGATCGGCGAAGGCGCCGTGGTCGCGCATTCGCGTGCCGGCCGCATGGCCCTGGTCCATGACGATCCGCTCGGGCACGCCGATCCGCCGCGAGAGCGCGACGCCCTTGGAGAGCGGACCCGCCATCATCACCGGCGGCGCCGGGCGCTGCATGGTGTGAATATCGAGGAGATAATCCGCCGCCGCGACGATCGGCTGGACCTCGCGGACGCGATCCATCTCGACGCTGGAGCGGTCGGATGCGAGCACCTCGGCGGCCCAGAGGCGGTTCATGTCCTCGTCCACCCAGCGGGTCGCGTTCGGATCGGCCGGGTCGAACCGCGCATAGGCCGCGACGTTCAGGAACCCGACCGTGAGGCGGCCGCGAGCGGGGCGGATGCCCGCCTCGAGCAGCCGATCGAGGGCGATCGCGCCCGAGATCTCGTTGCCGTGGACGAGGGCGGTGACCATCGCATGCAGCCCGGGCGCAGACCCCTCGAACGACCAGAGATAGGGAACGCCCGCATTGCCTTCGGCCCAGCGCGAGATGTCCGGCGCGGTGAGTTCGACCGGATAGTCGTTGGGGATCTGGATCGGGCCGGCGGCGGGCGCGCCGGCGGCGGGATCGGCAGGGCTGGACATGGGGTGCGGGCTCCTCTCATCTGGGGCGAGCCGCCGGAGATCCGCCATGATCGCGCCCCGCATCGCCCTGATGGGCATGATCCTCGAATCCAACCGCTTTGCAAAGCCCGCGACCCGGGCCGAGTTCGAGCGCCTCACCTGGGCCTCGGGGCGGGCGCTCCTCGAGGAGGCCCGCGCGCCCGCGCCGGCGCTCGCCCCCGAATTCGCAGCCTTCGTGCGGGCGATGGATGCGACCGGTGCCTGGGAGCCCGTGCCGCTCCTCCTTGCCGCCGCCCATCCGTCGGGCCCGGTCGAGGAGGCGGTCTTCGAAGCGGCTTCGGCCGAGATGCTGGCGGGGCTCGCCGCGGCGGGGCGGCTCGACGGGATCTATCTTTGCCACCACGGGGCGATGGTCGCGACCCATCTCGACGATCCGGACGGGGTCCTCGCGGGGCGGATCCGAGCGGCCGTGGGCGCCGAGGTGCCGATCGTCCAGACGCTCGATCTGCACGGCAATATCTCCGAGGCGATGTGCCGGGCGGTCGATGCCATCGTCGGCTATCGCACGAACCCCCATGTGGATATGATTGAGCGGGGCGAGGAGGCGGCCTTTTTGCTCCGCCGCGTGCTGGCGGGGCAGGCGCGGCCCGCGGTCGCCCATGTGAAGCTGCCGCTCGTGCCCGCCTCGGTCACGCTGCTGACGGCCGAGGCGCCTTACGGTGCACTGATCGACTACGGCCAGCGGCGACAGGCCGAACGGGCGGGCGGGATCCTGAACGTCTCGATTTTCGGGAATTTCGTCTTCTCGGACGTGCCGGAGAACGGGATCTCGGTCGTGGTGACGGGCCGCGACGGCCGGAGCGAGGCCGAAGCACTCGCCGCCGAGATCGCCGCCGAGGCTTGGGCTCGGCGCGGAGCGTTCGTCCGCCGGCTGACCCCGGTCGCCGAAGCGGTGCGCCTGGCAACGACCGCGGATCGGGCACCGCTGATCTTCTCGGATGCGGGCGACAATCCCGGCGGCGGCGGATCGGGGCGGACGACCGAGCTTTTGGCCGCGCTCCACGGGGCCGGCGCCGACGGCGTGCTCTACGGGTCGTTCCATGACCCGGAACTTGCAGCCGAGGCCCACGCGCTCGGTCCGTCCGCCCGGTTCGAAGCCCGCTTCAACCGCACGGCCGGGGACCGGCCTTGGGAGCGTTGGGACCGGCCCTTCGCCGCCGAAGCCGAGGTGCTCGCACTCTCGGACGGGCAGGTAACCGGGCGGCTCGGGATCACCGCCGGACGGCGGCTCCGGCTCGGGCGCTCGGCGCTCTTGGGGATCGGCGGGCTCCGGGTTGCGGTGATCTCGGACCGGACGCAGACGGCGGATCCGATCTTCTTCGAGATGCTCGGCGCGGAGGTGGGCGGGGCGCAGACGGTGGTCGTCAAATCGCGCGGGCATTTTCGGGCCGGGTTCGCGCCCTGGTTCCCGCCCGAACGGGTCTTCGAAATCGATACGGGCGGTCTCACCTCGCCGGTTCTCGAGCGCTGGCCGTTCGAACGGCTGCCGCGGCCGTCCTTTCCCCTCGATCCGTCGACGGAGTGGACGGGCGGCTGAGCGAGGCGGCCGCGGACCCCTCGAACGCCCGCCAAAGGCACGGGGCCCCTGAGACGGGGTCCGGACGCTGCCACGGGCGCC
>JBHJGX010000126.1:0-39639 GCA_050331395.1 Paracoccaceae bacterium | reverse complement strand
GCGACCCCGCATAACACCTTCCACAAAACATCGGTGGGGGGGGCGGATTATCGCTACGATCTCGACGCTATGTTCCCGGGGGGGCGGACCCGCTAATTTCACCACCGGGCGGGGCTGCGGCCCCCCCCGGACCCCCGCCGCGGGCGGGGCCGATGGCCGGAGAGGGCGGATGAGCAGCACCACCGTCGACACGATCAACGAGGCACCCTCGCGCGAGGCGCAACATGCCGCCGCCGCGACCGACAGCCGGGGTCGGCTCCTGGCTGCCGATGGCACGCCGCTCAAGGCGAGCCTCGCCCGGGCGCTCCGCCGGCAAAAGCTGCGAGCCCTCGCGCTGGTGGCCCCGCTCTTGCTCTTCGTGCTCGTGTCCTTCCTCGCACCGATCGGCGAGATGCTGTTCCGCTCGGTCGAGAACGACATCGTCCCGGATACGCTGCCGCGCACGGTGGCCGAGCTTGAGCGCTGGGACCCGCAGACGGGGGCTGCTCCTGACGAGGCGACCTTCCGCGCGCTATATTTTGATCTGTTTCTCGCGGCCGAGGCCAAAGAGCACACGGCCCTCGGCACACGGCTGAATTACGAGACGTCCGGCACCTCCTCGCTGATCCGAGGGACCGGGCGCGACCTCGACGATATGGGCGAGGTCTTCCAGGAAGCGCTCGAGGAGATCTCGCCCGACTGGGACGAGGCGCGGCCTTGGTTCACGCTGATGGCCGCGGGCGATGGGCGCGCCGGCGACGAGGAGATGGCCGACCGGCACCGGGACCGCCTTGCCGCCTTGACGGATCAGCCCTTCGAAGGGACGAGCGAGTTCGCGCCGGCGGTCGAGATCGTGGCGCTCTTGCCGCTCACCGCAGAGGCTTACACGGATTTTGCCCTCTTTACGGAGCTCGTGGACGAAGACGATATCCGCGAAGAGGAACCTTGGGAGGCGGTGCACGCGGCCCTCGCCCATGACCTCCATCGCGACGGGACGGTCGAGGCGGTGCGCGCTTACGAGGGTCCGGGCGCGCGGCTTCTCCAGGAGACGGCGGCGCGGATCAACGATATCCCCGCGCCCGATCTCCGCGCTGCATTCGTCAAAGCGGACGAGGATTGGGAGGCCGCAGATATCTGGCAAACGCTCTACGGTCTCTCGGGCTATTATACGTCGAGCTACTTCCTCTCCGCTCTCGATCGAGAACGCAATGCCGCCGGCGAAATCGTGGTGAAGCCGGAAGACGAGCAGATCTATCTGTTTCTGATGGAGCGGACGATGTACCTCTCCATTACGATCACGGTCTCATGTCTTCTGCTCGGCTATCCGATCGCGTGGCTTCTCGCCAATTTGCCGCTGCGCACGGCCAACTTGCTGCTGATCCTCGTGCTGCTCCCGTTCTGGACATCGCTCCTTGTGCGCACCTCCGCATGGATTGTTCTTTTGCAGCAACAAGGCGTGGTCAACGATTTTCTCGTCACCATCGGGCTCGTCGGCGATGACGGCCGTCTCGAGATGATGTTCAATCAAACGGGCACAATCATCGCGATGACGCATATCTTGCTGCCCTTTATGATCTTACCGCTTTATTCGGTTATGAAGACCATTCCGCCATCCTATGTGCGCGCAGCGAAATCTTTGGGAGCGACGGATTTCACGGCGTTCTGGCGGGTCTACTTTCCCCAGACCGTGCCGGGTATCGGCGCGGGCGCGATTCTGGTCTTCATCCTGTCGATCGGTTACTACATCACACCGGAGCTGGTCGGCGGCACGCAAGGGATCTTCATCTCGAACCGGATCGCCTACCATATCTCGAGCTCGCTCAATTGGGGTCTCGCAGCGGCGCTCGCCTCGCTCTTGCTGATCCTGGTGCTCATGCTCTACTGGCTTTACGACCGCATCGTCGGCATCGACAACGTCAAGCTCGGGTGACGCCATGCCTGCTCTTCCCATCTACGCCACCCGCGGACAGACGATCTGGTACTGGACCTTTCGCGCGATCTGCGTGCTGATCTTCGCGTTTCTGATCCTGCCGATCCTGGTCATCGTCCCGCTCAGCTTCAACGCCGAGGATTTCTTTACCTTTACGCCGGGGATGCTGGCGCTCGACGCGGACGCCTATTCGCTCAAGCATTATGACGACTTCTTCAACAACCCGGACTGGCAGAAAGCGCTGTGGAACTCGCTCTACATCGCGCCGCTCGCCACGCTTTTGTCGGTCACGCTCGGCACGCTCGCAGCGATCGGGCTCAGCCAGAGCCACGTGCCGTTCCGGGGCGCGATCATGGCGATCCTGATCTCGCCGATGATCGTGCCGCTGATCATCTCGGCCGCGGGGATGTACTTTTTCTACAGCCGGATCGGCCTTCAGGGCACCTATGTGGGCGTGATCCTCGCCCATGCGGCGCTCGGCACACCCTTCGTGATCATCACGGTGACCGCGACCCTAGTGGGGTTCGACCGGTCGCTCACGCGTGCCGCCGCGAACCTCGGCGCCGACCCGGTGACGACCTTCTTCCGTGTGCAGATGCCGCTCATCGTGCCGGGCGTCGTCTCGGGCGGGCTCTTCGCCTTCATCACGTCCTTCGACGAGGTGGTTGTCGTCATCTTCCTCGGCTCGGCGGAAACCCAGACGCTCCCCTGGCAGATGTTCACCGGCCTCCGCGAGCAGATTTCGCCGACGATCCTCGCCGTCGCGACGATCCTGGTGACGATTTCGATCTTCTTGCTTGCGACCGTGGAGATCCTGCGGCGCCGCTCCGAGCGCCTCCGCGGCATGAGCCCCGGCTGACGGGCATGCGGCTTCGTGCGCTGTCCCTTGCGGCGCTCCTCGGGCTCGGATCGGGGGCAGCCGCTTGCCCGGAGGTGTCCGAGCCGCTGCTTTTCCACTCGTGCCACGGTCCGTCGCGGGCTGAAATCGTGCTCCTGCCCGAGGATCCGGAACCCCAGGCCGATGCGCCGCGCTTTCTCGCGGTGACCGGTACCTATACCGGACGGGATAGCCGCGGAGAGGGCCTGCCAAACCCGGTCGGGCTCTTTCTCCGGGACGGCCGCGCGGTGAACCCAACGCTCGCTCGGATGGATGGCATCCTCTTGATCGGTCCCGACCGGCAGCCCTCGATCCATGTGCGCGACGACGTCCCCGTGGGCGGTCTCCGTTTCGACCTCCGCGATCCCGCTGCCCGCAGCGCGTTTATCGCCGAAGCCGGAGCTGCCCGCATCGACGTGCTCCAAAGTCATCTGCTTATCCGGGACGGCCGGCTCGACCTCCGCCCCGTGCCTGACGCGCCGCGATATGTCCGCCGCATCTTCTTCAGCGGGCCGCATGGCTATGGCGTCTGGCAGAGCCCGGCACCGCTAACCCTCTATGACGCCGCCGCAGAGCTTGCCCGGACCCATGCGCCCCGCATGGCGCTTAATCTCGACATGGGCAGCTTTGATTACTGCTGGCGCGCCGAGGCCGGACCGGCCCGCGGGTGCGGTCTGCGGGGCCGGGGAGAGACGGGGGCGCTCTCGAACCTGCTCGTGCTCCGCCAAACCGCCGGCTGACTTTTTCCCGAAGCCCGCGGTCGCTATATGTCGTGGGACACCAAAGGAGGTGAGGGATGATCCTCGTCGTGCTGCGCGTCGTGCTGCTGTTTGCGGTATTATCCGTGATTTATATGGGCCTCGATCTCTATCTCCGCTGGGATCGTCGGCGCACGCTCGAGGAAGAATACGCCGCCGGCGCCGCGCCGAGCCTCACCCGCGAAGATTACGTGACTAAGGGGTTGGTGGAGTACGAGCGCTCGCGCGAGCGCCGGGCGCTCCAAGGTATCTTCCTGCTGCCCATCGTGGTAATCGCCGTGATTGTGATCTTCTCCAGCCTGTGACGGGGCGGCCATGACATATGCCAAATGGGGTTTTCGGGCGCTCCTGCTCGTCGCCGTTGCGGCGCTCTTGCATTACAGCCTCCCGGCCCGCGATGTGGTCCGCATCACCCATCAAGAGGTCAAGCGCCAGGATCAGACCATCCTGACCGATGACGGGCGCGAACAGGTCCAAACCCGCGACGTGTCGTTTATCTATGTGGTCGGCACCGACGGGCGTGAACGCGAGTATCGCAACGAAGACACCGATTTGGGCTGGCCGCCATATTTCAAGTTCAACACCGCCAATGTGGCCTCGCGTGCGGCCAACCTACAGTCGACGGCGGAGAACCCCAAATGGGTAGTCATCACCCATTACGGTTGGCGCATTCAGGTCTTCTCGATGTTCCCGAATATCGTCGGGATCCGCCCGGCCGACAGCCCCGACGAGCCGCTCTTTCCCTGGTTCAACATCAGCGTGCTCGGCGGGCTTCTGGCGCTTGTGTTGGTGATCCGCTGGCAGATGCGCCGATTTTATGACCGGCATGTGGATCCCCTCGTCGATGCGGCCGGAGAGAGCTTTGACGCGGCAAGCGACGCGGTCGACGAGCACTATCGGGGCGTCTCGGGTTGGCTCCGCCGCCTGAGGGGGCGCTAGCCGCTCGGACGACGTCTCAGGCTCGGCAGCTATGCAGCTGGCCGCGATAGCGCGCGGTCTGAGCCGCCACGTCGCGCGCAACTTTCATCAGCCAGGGCTTGGCGAGGTAGCTCCCGTTCCGAAAGCCCGTGTGCCCCTCGTGATAGGCGAGGTAATGGCTATAGGCGTCGAACAGCCCCACATCGTTGGTCAGGATCGTTTTCGCCACGTACCAGCCGACGAAATCCGCGGCATCGTCAAAATCCGTGCGATCCGCGCCGCTATTGCCGGTCTCGTCGCGGTACCAATCCCAGGTGCCGTCGATCGCCTGGGCATAGCCATAGGCTGAGGACGCGCGGCCCCAGGGAATGAAGCCGAGCGCATAGCGACGGGGCGGGCGGACGGCTCCCCGAAAACTCGACTCGCGCCAGATGATCGCCATTTGCAATTCGACAGGCACGCCCCAGCGTGCCGCTGACGCTTCGGTCGCATCACGCCACTCCGGTCGCTGCGCGAAGATCGCGCAGACATCGTCTTGCGCCCGCGGCGGCCCGTCGGGCGCCGAGGAGCATGAGCCGACGGCGAGCACCAAAAGCGCGGCCGTCACGATCCGGTGTTGGCGGGCGTTTTTCTGCTCGATCCCTGCCACGAATTAACAATAGCAAAGAGGACCGCTTCGGAAAAGATGCTTAATCGGCGCGCATCCGCCCGGTCCTTTTGCCTTAAGGGGAAGCGCTGTCCCGATTGCGGGCACCAGAGGGGCAGGATCACCCCGCGAGAGCCCAGGGCAGCGCCCGTGACGCGGTGGACACTCTTCCGAGGACGGGGTATCTCCGCGCCCGACGGAGGTAGGCAGGGGAATCGAGTGATGATGCGGCGACGTGCGCAATACAAGATCGGCCAAGTGGTTCGCCACCGTTACCATCCGTTTCGCGGTGTCGTCTTCGACGTCGATGCCGAGTTTGCGAATACCGAGGAGTGGTGGCTGGCCATTCCCGAAGATCAGCGCCCAAGGAAAGATCAGCCCTATTACCATCTCTTCGCAGAGAACGCGACCAGCTATTATGTTGCGTATGTGTCCGAGCAAAATCTTCTCCCGGACAACTCGGGAGAGCCGGTCGACCATCCACAGATTGGCGACTTTTTCGAAGAATTCGACGGCGCTCAGTATCTCTTCAATACCGATCAGTGCCACTGACCGGAGCGACGGCCCAGAGGCCGCTTAATAGCCGAGCGCGCAGCCGTCCTTGCGCGGGTCCGACGCCCCGATAAGCACACCGCCGTCATGGTCGATGCGGATCGCCTGGGCTCCGCCGATGCCGACATCCGGACGCTCGATCCGGTGGCCCTTGCCTTCGAGGGCGGCCGCCACCTCGGGCCCGAAGCCGGCTTCGAGGCGGATCGCTTCGCCCTCGAGAAAGGCCCGCGGCGCATCGATCGCCTCCTGCAGACCCATCCCGTGATCGACGAGGTTCGAGACGAACGCCATATGCCCCGCCGCTTGATAGGGCCCGCCCATGACGCCGAAGGGCATTGCGAGCCGCCCGCCCTCGCGGACCATTCCGGGGATGATGGTGTGGAGCGGACGCTTTCCGGGGGCCAGCTCGTTGTCGTGGCCCTCGATGAGGTTAAAGCCCGCGCCCCGGTTGTGAAAGAGCACGCCGAACCGCTCGGAGGCGAGCCCCGATCCGAAGCCGTGGAAGATCGAATAGATCAGCGAGACGGCCATCCGGTCCCGGTCGACGACGGTGATATAGATCGTGTCCCGATGCTCCGCGCCAATCGGGCTCTCGGGGATCGGGCCCGCGCGGTCCCGGTCGACGCGCCCGGCCAGATCGGCCGCAAGCTCGGCGCCCATGAAGCGCTCGAGCGGCATCGACATGAACCGCGGGTCGGAAATCGCCTGGTTCCGCGCCGCATAGCCGAGCTTGGCGATCTCCATTTCGAGATGAACGCGCTCGGCCCCGAACGGATCGAGCGTCTCGGGTGAGAACTGGCCGAGCATTCGCAGCATGAGGAGCGCGGTCGCCCCCTGGCCGTTCGGCGGCAGCTCGACGATCTCTGCGCCCTTGTAATCGAGCGCGACCGGCGTGACGTAGTCGGCCTCGACTTCTGCGAAATCCGCGCGCGTGTGCCCGCCGCCATGGGCCGCGAGGGTCGCCACCAGGTCCTCGGCGATCTCGCCCGTGTAGAACGCGCGCGCGCCGTCGGCGGCAATCCGGCGGAGCACCTCCGCCTGACCGGGGGCGCGGAAGATCTCGCCCGCCCGCGGGGCTTGGCCGTTCATCAAGAAATGCGTGCGGCCCGGACCCCAGAGCGGCGCCTCGTCGCGGGCGGCCCAATCGGTGGCCACGCGCGGCGCGACAGGCACGCCCGCCTCGAAATACCGGATCGCAGGCGCAAGGCAGGCATCGAGCCCTTTCCGCCCGTAATCGCGCGCGAGCATGTCGAAGCCCGCGACCGCACCCGGCAGGGTGATGGCGTCCGGTCCGTAGTCTGGGATCGCCCGGTGGCCCGCGGCCCGGAGGCGCGCGGCGTCCGCGGCCGCGGGGGCGCGTCCGGAGGCGTTCAGCCCGATGATCTCCTCGTGCCCGGCGGGTTTGACAAGCGCGAACATATCGCCGCCGAGGCCAGTCATATGCGGCTCGCAAACCCCGAGGACGACGGCGCCGGCAATCGCCGCGTCGACCGCGTTGCCGCCCGTCTCCAGCATGTCGATGGCGACCTTGGCAGCGAGCGGGTGCGAGGTGGCCGCCATCCCGTTCTCTGCATAGACCGCCGAGCGGCCGGGCCCCTGGAACGCTGCCATCGCGGTCTCCTTCTCCGGTGTGGGCTGGCCATACCGCCCTTCGCGGGCCGAGACCAGGGCGATCTCGGCGGAACGCTTGCCATCGCCGGGGACGACGTGCACAGTTTCTCTATGAGTTTTGAACAGAACGGAGCTGTCCCGCCCGCCGAGCCGCCCGTCCGAACGGTCGAGGCATTCAACCGCCACGAGCTTTCAATTATCTTCAATGTCTACGGTCGAATGGTGGCGATCGGCGCCTGGAGAGATTACGCGCTCGACCATCTGACCGACCGGGCGGTCTTCTCGATCTTTCGACGGACCGCGGAACAGCCGCTCTATCGGATCGAGAAGCGCCCCAAGGAAGCCCGCCGACAGGGCGCCTATTCGGTCGTCGGCATGGATGGGCGCATCCTCAAACGCGGCCACGACCTCAAGACCGTGCTCCGCGTGCTCGAGCGCAAACTGATCCGCGCCGTGGACGACTGACCGCGCCCGCTCGGCTCAGATCGGCGAGCCAAAGGACAACGACCTCCGCAGCGGTCGACTTCAGCTCCGGCGCCGGGCCTTGCGGGCGGCCTTCGCCTTGGCGATCCGGGCGCGATCGAGCCGCCGTCGCGGCGCTTGCCCGGACCGGTGCGCGGTCCGCGGCGCGGTTCCCGTCGCCTCCAAAAGCTCGAAGATCAGCCCGCCGGTGATCGGGCTCGCCTCGAGAAGCCGGATCCGCGCCCGCATGCCGACCGCATAAACCCGGCCCGAGCGCTCGCCTGTGAGGGTCTGCGCCTCGCCGTCGTGGCGATAATACTCCCCGCCGAGCGTGCCGACCGGGACCAGGCCGTCCGCGCCGGTCTCGTCCAGCTTCACGAAGAGCCCGAAGCGCTGGACCCCGGTGATCCGGCCGGCGAACTCCGCGCCCTCCCGGTCGGCCATGTAATCGGCGACATACCGATCGACCGTGTCGCGCTCGGCCTCCATGGACCGCCGTTCCGTCGCCGAGATCGCCTGCGCGGTGTCCTTGAGCGCCGCCGCTTCCTCGGCGGTCTGCCCGTCCGGTCCGAGCCCGAGCGCGGAGATCAGGGCCCGGTGCACGATGAGATCCGCATAACGCCGGATCGGCGAGGTAAAATGCGCATAGCGCGGCAGGTTGAGGCCGAAATGCCCGAAATTCTCGGGCGCGTAATAGGCCTGGGTCTGCGCGCGGAGGACCCGGAGATTGACCATCTCGGTGGCCTCCGTCGCCTCCGCCTGGGCAAGCAGCCGGTTGAGATCCCGCGTGGTCAGAACCTGGCCCTTGGCAAGGCTGAGCCCGAGGCTCTCGACCGTTTCGCGCAACGCCTCGATCCGCTCGGGGTCGGGCTCCTCATGGACCCGGTAAAGAAGCGGGCGCCGGCCTTCGAGCGTCTCGGCCGCGCAGACATTCGCGAGCACCATGAATTCCTCGATCAGCCGATGGGCGTCGAAGCGCTCGCGGATCGGGATGCCCGTGACCCGCCCCTCCGCATCGAGGACCACCTGGCGTTCGGGCAGATCGAGGGCGAGGGGCTGACGGGCCTCGCGGGCGCGGGCAAGTGCCCCGTAGGCCGCCCAAAGCGGACGGAGCGCGGTGTCGAGCCAGGGCACCGCCGCCGCGCTCGGATACCCGTCGATGGCCGCCTGCGCGTCCGTATAGCTGAGCGCCGCGCGGCTCGCCATCACGCCGCGGCAGAACCGGTGGCTCCGCTTCCGCCCCTCGGCGTCGAGGACGACGCGCAACCCAAGGCAGAGCCGATCGACCGAGGGGATCAGCGAGCAAAGATCGGCCGACAGCGTCTCGGGCAACATCGGCGCGACCCGGTCGGGAAAATAGGTCGAGTTGCCGCGCCGGCGCGCCTCTCGATCGAGCGCCGCTCCGGGACGCACAAAGGCGGCCACGTCGGCGATCGCGATCCAGAGGATATGCCCGCCCGGATTGTCCGGGTCCGGATCGGGCCGGGCGGCGACCGCGTCGTCGTGGTCCCGCGCATCGGCCGGGTCGATGGTGAGGAGCGGCACCTCCCGCAGATCTTCGCGATGCTCCGCGCCCGGCGGGGCAGCGGGCACGGTCTCGGCCATCTGCGCGGCCTCGGCCAGCACCTCGTCCGGGAATGCGTCGGGAATGCCGAATTGATGAAGCGCGATGAGCGAGACCTGCCGCGGGGCGCCGGGATCGCCGAGACGGGCGACGACCCGGCCGCGCGGCAGACCGAGACGCGGACTGCCGGTCCCTTCGGCCTCGACGAGTTCGCCGTCCTCGGCGCCGTCGCTCGCCCCGGGCGGGATCAGCCACTCCCGGTCAGATTTCTTGTCTACGGGCAGAATGCGCCCGCCCGCCCCCTCGGCGCGAAAGATCCCGAGCATCCGCCGCGCGGAGGCGGCGATCTTCTTGACGAGCCGGGCCTCGTAGCGAAGCGGCGGGTCGAGATCGGTGTCGTGGATGGGCATCAGCTTGGCAAGGAACCGGTCCCCGGGCGCAAGCGCGGGATCGCCGTCGCGCCGGACAACCAAAATGGGCGGCGGCGGGGCGTCCTCGTCCCAATCGTTGGGCCGCGCCGACAGCTCGCCGTCCCGGTCGATGCGGTCGGCAACGAGCATGGCGACCTTCGGCAAATGGCCCGCAGGACGGAGACGTTTTCGCGAGCCATCGAGGCTGCCATCGCCCTTCAGCTCGCGCAGAACTTCTTTAAGCGCGACGCGGTCGGCGCCCTTGATGTTGAAAGCCCTGGCGATGTCGCGCTTTCCGACCCGACCGGGATTTTCGCGCAACCAATCAAGGATTTGAGCTTTCGAGGGAAAATCCGCCATCAGCAACGCCTAGCACGCGCCACGGTTGAGGTCACGCGGGCGTCTCAGGTCGACCGCATCCAGATGCGGGCGACCCGAGACGCCGGCACGCTGCCGTCATCCCTTCGCTGTCCGTTGGCGCGGGGCGGACGCCGCGCCCGTATCGTCCCCGTCCGCTTTCCCCGCCGCCTTTTTCGCCGCTGGCTTGGCAGCCTTTTTTGCCGGGCTCTTCTTGGGCGCGGCCTTCGCAGTCCCTTTCGCCGATTTCGCCGGCGTTTTCGCCGTCTCGTCGGATTTTGCGGCTTTGGCCCGGCTCGGTTTCTTGCCGCCCTTTTGCGCGATTTTCTCGGCCAGAAGCGGGACAGCCTCCTCGAGCGTCACCGCCTTAGGATCCGCCGCCTTCGGCAGCGTCGCATTCACCTTGCCCCATTTGATGTAAGGGCCATAGCGGCCCTCCATCACCTGCACCGGTCCGCCTTCGGGATGCTCGCCCAGCTCTTTGAGCGGCGGCTTCGCCTGACCGAAGCCCCGTCCGGGAGCCGCTTTCTTTTCGGCCAGGAGCTCCACCGCCCGGTTCATGCCGACCGTCAATGCGTCGGACCAGTCGGAGAGGTTCGCATAGGTCTTCCCGTGGCGGACCGCGGGACCGTAGCGGAAGACGCCCGCCTCGACCGGTTCGCCGTCTTCCGGGTGCGCGCCGATCGTGCGCGGCAACGACAGGAGCCCGAGCGCCGTCTCGAGCGTGAGATCCTGGGGTTTGAGGGCCTGGGGAAGCGAGGCGCGCTTCGGCTTCTCCTCTCCCTCGCCTTCGCCGAGCTGGACATAGGGACCGAAGCGCCCGTTCCTGAGCGTGACCGCCAGCCCTGTGTCCGGGTCGTAGCCGAGGGTCGTCCCGTCGAGTTTTGCCGCTTCGTCGTCCGCGTCGCCGCCGAGGGGTCGGGTATAGCGACAATTGGGATAATTCGAGCAACCGATGAACGCGCCCCCGGCCCGGGCCGTTTTCATCGCGAGGCGGCCGTCCTCGCAGCTCGGGCAGGCGCGCGGATCGCTGCCGTCGCCCGGATCGGGGAAGAGATGCGGCGCGAGGAATTCGTTGATCTTGTCGAGGACCTCAGAGATCCGCAGCCCCTCGGTCTCGGCGACCTTCGCCTTGAAGTCGCGCCAAAAGCGGTCGAGCACGTCTTGCCAGTCGATCCGCCCGCCCGAGACCTCGTCGAGTTCTTCCTCGAGCCCGCCGGTAAAATCGTAATCCACGTAGCGGGCGAAGTAATTCATCAAAAAAGCTGTCACCAACCTCCCCTTGTCCTCGGGGAAAAGTCGGCCTTTGTCCTTGCGCACATATTCGCGGTCTTGGATCGTGGAGATGATCGAGGCGTAGGTCGACGGCCGGCCGATGCCAAGTTCTTCCATGCGCTTGACGATCGTCGCTTCCGTGTAGCGCGGCGGCGGCTGGGTGAAGTGCTGTTCCGGTGTCACGGCGTTCTGGCCGAGCGCCGCGCCCGCGGTGACCGGCGGCAGCCGCCGGGCGTCCTCGTCGTCGTCGCCGTCGCGGCGGTCGTCTCGGCCCTCCTCATAGACCTTGAGGAAGCCGTCAAATGTCACGACTTGGCCCGTGGCGCGCAGCCCGGTCTGACCCTGACCGTCGCCGATCTCCACCGTGGTGCGTTCGAACCGCGCCGACGCCATTTGGCTCGCCACCGCGCGCTTCCAGATGAGTTCGTAGAGACGGGCCTCAGCCTTGTCGAGGCGCAGGTCCCCGGGGATCGCATCGAGACGCGTCGGCCGGATACATTCGTGCGCTTCTTGCGCGTTTTTCGCCTTTGTCTTGTAGATCCGCGGCTTCTCCGGGAGATAGGCGGCCCCGTAGCGCGCGGTCACGGTGGCACGGGCAGCTTGAACCGCCTCGGGGGCCATATCGACGCCGTCGGTCCGCATATAGGTGATGTGCCCCGCCTCATAGAGGCGCTGTGCGGTCCGCATCGCCTCCTGCGCCCCCATCGAGAGCTTGCGCGACGCCTCTTGCTGGAGCGTAGAAGTGGTGAAGGGAGGGGCCGGGTTCCGGGTGGCGGGTTTCGCCTCGACCGTGTCGACCGTGAGGCGTGCAGCCGTCACCGCAGCAACGGCACGGGTCGCGGCCGCTTCGTCGCCCAGATCGAATTTGTCGAGCTTGCGGCCGTCGAGGGTCACCAGCCGGGCCTCGAACTCGGCCCCGTCCGGCGTGGTCAGAAGCGCCTTCACCGACCAGTATTCGCGCGACCGGAAGGCCTCGATCTCCATCTCGCGCTCGACGATCAGCCGGAGCGCGACCGACTGCACGCGGCCCGCGGATTTCGCCCCCGGCAGCTTCCGCCAAAGCACCGGGGAGAGCGTGAAGCCGACCAGATAATCGAGCGCGCGGCGGGCGAGATAGGCCTCGACCAGCGGCATGTCGATGTCGCGCGGGTGCTTCATCGCCTCGGTCACCGCGGTCTTGGTGATCGCATTGAAGACGACGCGTTCGACGGGGGTGTCCTTCTTGATCGCCCGGCGTTTCCGCAGCGCCTCGAGCAGGTGCCAGGAGATCGCCTCGCCCTCGCGATCCGGGTCGGTGGCGAGGATCAGCTTTGGGTCGTCCTTCATCGCCTCGGCGATGGCGCGTACGTGCTTCTGCGCCTTGCCGTCCACCTCCCAGGTCATCGCAAAGCCCTGCTCCGGGTCGACCGATCCGTCCTTTGACGGCAGGTCGCGGACATGGCCGTAAGAGGCGAGGACCGTATGATCTTTGCCCAGATAGGCATTGATCGTCTTCGCTTTGGCCGGGGACTCGACGACGACGACCGCCATGGGATGCTCCTCCTCCGCGCAGTGCGCGCGGCGCGAGAAGATGGGTCAGCCCCCTCGGGCTGTCAACTGAGCCGGGCGGCTGAAACGACGGGTCCTAGTGGGGTTGGGGTCAGGCCGCAGGCGCGGCCGCCACATGACCGCCCGGCAACAAATCGATGCGGCCCGCCAGATCGAGTTCGAGGAGCACGAGCGAAAGCTCCGCCGCAGTCGCCCCGCACGCCCGCGCGAGCTCGTCGATCTCGACCGGGGTCGGCCCGAGAAGGCGCAGCACCTGTTCGGCGAGCGCGACGTCGTCCTCGCGGCCCTCGAGTTCGAAATCCGCCAGCGCGTCCAGATCGTCGCCGTCCTCAAAGCTCTCGGGTTCGAACAGGAACTCGGTGCCCTCTTCGGCGAGGCCCGGCAGACCGCGCGGCGCGGAGAGCGCTTCGAGCACGTCCTCGGCATTTCGCACGAGCGCCGCCCCGTCGCGGATGAGCGCATTGCATCCGGCGCTTCGCGGGTCCTCGGCCGAGCCCGGACAGGCCATCACCTCGCGGCCCTGTTCGAGCGCGTACCGTGCGGTGATCAGGCTTCCGGAACGGGGCGCGGCCTCGACGAGGACGACACCGGCCGAAAGCCCCGCGATGATGCGATTGCGCTTTGGGAAATGCCGGGCCATGGCTTCGACGCCCATCGGCGTCTCGGAGACGAGGACCCCGGCCTCGGAGATCCGCGCGGCAAGCCCTTCGTTTTCGGGCGGATAGATCCGGTCGAGGCCGCCGGCGAGGACGGCCACGGTGCCGGTCTCTAGCGATGCGCCGTGCGCGGCCGCGTCGATCCCGCGGGCAAGCCCGGAGACGACAACCCGTCCCGCGGCGCCGAGCCCGTCGGCGAGCGCGCGGGCGGTGCGCAGACCGACGGCGGAGGCGTTGCGGGCCCCGACGATGGCGATGGCCGGGCGCGCCAGGATCCCGGCCTGCCCTTTGATCCAGAGGACAGGCGGCGGCGTGTCGATCTCTGCAAGCGCCCGGGGAAATTCCGCATCGCCGAAGACGAGGAGGCGCGCCCCGGCGGCTTCGGCCAACGCGCGCTCCGCATCGACCGCCTCAACGCTTGCGGCCCGATAGGCGGCTGCGCCTCCGCGGGCGGCGAGCTCGGGCAGCGCGTCGACCGCGCGGAGGGCCGAGCCGAACCGGCGGATCAGGTGCCGGAACGTCCGCGGGCCCACGTTCTCGCTCCGCGCGAGGCGGAGCCGGGCCGTGCGTTCGCGCTCGGAAAGGCGGGCGGGGGCGGGCGTCTCAGAGGGGACGAGAGGTGGGGCAAGATCGGTCAAACTCATCGGCGGCTCCTCGGGATTGCCCCGCCAGTGAGCCCGTCCGGGGTTAACAGCCGGTTAAGGAGTTAACGCCCCATGCGCAGCCGCGGCTCGGTCCCGCGCAGGATCCGCGCGATGTTCCCCAGATGCCGGAGCCACACCGTCGCCGCGATGAGAGAGGCGACAAGGACGGCTTCCCACCGGTCGAAAAGCACAAGCGTGAGGGGCGCCGCCGCCATCGCCGCAAGCGCGCCCGCCGAGGAGATCCGCGAGAGCCCCGCCGCCGCGAGCCAGACCGCCAGGCAGACGAGCCCCGTCGGCCAATGCAAGGCGAGAACGATCCCGAGCGCGGTCGCCACGCCTTTGCCGCCGCGAAAGCCGAGCCAGACCGGCAGGATATGCCCGATCAGCGCGCCGAGCCCTGCCGCCTGTGCGGCCAGATCGCCCCAGGCGAGAAACCCGAGCACCGGACCCGCGCCCTTCGCCCCATCGAGCAGAAGCGTGAGCGCCGCCGCCCCCCGGTGCCCGGTCCGCAGCACATTTGTCGCGCCGACATTGCCCGAGCCGTGCTCGCGCGGATCCGGCAACCCGAAGGCCCGCGAGACGAGCACGCCGACCGGCACCGAGCCGATCAGATAGCCGACCGCCCATGCCGTCAAAAGCCAGGGGAGCGCCCGGTCGAAGCCGAGAATATCGTGGAACATCAGCCCTCCCAGACCCGGGTTCCGGCCACCCAGGTGCCCGTCACGCGGCCCTGCAGGCGCTGGCGATCGAACGGGGTGTTCTTGGATTTCGACATCAGTCGATTTCGATCGAGGACGAAGGGCGCGTTCGGGTCGAAGAGCACGAGATCCGCCGGCGCGCCCCGGGCGATCCGACCTGTCGGCAGGCCGAGAAGCTGCGACGGCGCCAGCGACGCTCGCGCGAAGAGGGTGGGCAGGTCGATCAGCCCTTCGTGCCAGAGCCGGAGGCAGGCGGGCAGGAAGGTCTCGAGCCCCACCGCCCCGGTCGCCGCAACCTCGAAGGGCAGACGTTTCGCCTCCTCGTCCCAGGGCAGGTGCGACGAACAGATCGTGTCGATCAGCCCCGCTGCGAGCGCCTCGACCATGGCCGTCCGGTCGTCCTCGGCCCGGAGCGGCGGGTCGAGCTTGAAGAAACTCCGGTAGTCGGCGATGTCGAACTCGTTGAGCGTCAGGTGGTGGATCGACACGCCCGCCGTCGCGCGGAGGCCGGCCGCCTTGGCGCGGGCGAGCGGGGGCAGCGCCGCCGCGGTCGAAAGCTGGTCCGCGTGATAGCGGGCCTTCGCCGCCTCGGCGAGCGCCAGGTCCCGCTCGAGCGCTATGCGCTCGGCGACCGCCGGGACCGACGGAAGGCCGAGGCGCGAGGCGTAGAGCCCGGACGTCGCCGAGGCACCGGCCGAAAGCGCGGGCTCTTGCGGGTGGTGGACGACGAGCGCGTCCATCGCGGTCGCGTAGCGCAGGCAGGAGAGAAAGAGCTTGGCATCCGCCACGGGCCGGTCCGCATCGGTCAAGGCGACGGCGCCCGCATCGAGGAGAAACCGCTGCTCGGTCATCGCCCGGCCGGCGAGCCCACGGGTGAGGGCGGCCATCACATGCACGCGCACGGGGCTCGCCTCGCGGGCGCGGGCCAAGGTGAATTGGACGAGGGCGGGCTCGTCGAGGGGCGGATCGGTGTCCGGCTGCGCGACGAGGGTGGTGACGCCGCCTGCGGCCGCCGCCCGCCCGGCCGATCGGTGGCTTTCCCGGTAGCGGGCGCCCGGCTCGCCGACGAAGACGCGCAGATCGACGATCCCGGGCGCGAGCACTTGGCCGCCGCAGTCGACGGCCGCGCCGGTCACCGGCCCTGGATCGACCCCGAGATAGATGTCGGCGATGGCACCGCCTTCGATCCGGAGCGCGCCCGGGCCGTCATAGCCTGCCTGCGGGTCGATCAGGCGCGCATTTAGAAGGTGGAGCAGGGTCATGTCTCCGCTCCGGCCTGGACAGCCCTTATCAGCCGATAGACAGATTTGCCGTCGGGGATGAACTCGAAGGCATACTCGATATCCCGATAGCGCCGGGGACCGCGGCGAAAGTGCAACGGGCGGCTTCGCGAGACCCGGGGGGACTCGCGCGCGAAGACGACGGTATCCGGCGGACCCTCACGCAACTCGATCTCTTCCGTGGGGTCGATCGGGAAGGACATCAACTGCCGGCCCCAGGCCGATTTCGCGACGATCGCCCGGCGATCCGTAAGGGCATAGCGGGTGTGGCGCCGCTCATGGGCGTCCACGAAGAACCGACCGATCAGAAGGTAAAGACCCAGGAGCATGAAAACCCCCCCGAAGAGCGAGAGGCTCGTCTCTCCCGAGGCGATGGCCCTGGCCTGCCCGATGCTGACGAAGAGGCACCAAACCGCTGCAGCCGGGATCATCACCCAGTCGGATCGGCGAAAGCGGATCCCGCCCGCGGGCTCGCCGGTCCAGAGGAGCCGCTCGCCCGCATCGAGATAGGGGGCCCAAGCGGCCTCGGTCGCCGCATCGGGTCCGTCCGGGGCGGTCGGCTCGGTCATCTGTGCTCTCCCCTCGTCACTCCCGCGCCGAACTTCGCGGCCTGAAGCACAGCAAGCACCGCCTCGGGGGCCGTCTGAAACTCGAAGCCGATCAGCACCTCCATCCGGGACCCGCCCCGGCGACCGAGCCCGCCGCCTGTGCGGGCGATCCGGCGCATCTCGCGGGCGAAGACCACCGTGTCGCGGCGGAGGCCGGCGATGAAGGCCGGGGTATCGGGCCCGATCGGATAGCTCTGCAACCGACGCCCGAGCGCGCGGCTAGCGACGATGGCGCGGGCATCGCTGAGCGCATAGACGGTGCGCGCCCGGCGATAGGCGTCCCAGAGAAGCCGCCCTCCGGAAAGCCAAAGGCCGATGGCCAGAAACCCCCAGGCGACCGTGCCGCCGAGGAGCCCGCCGTCCCCGCGCAAGAGCGGCCAGCCGGCAAAGAGCATCCCCCCGGTCACGGCAAGCCCCGTCGGGATCGCGAAGATGTCCTCGTACCGGAGGCGGACCCCGCCGCCCGGTCGTCCGGTCCAGAGGAGGGTCTCGCCCGGCGCGAGATACGGAGCCCAAGCTGCGACGGTCGCCGGATCGGGCGGCCCGGGGGTCGCGCTGGCGGTCGCGCTGGCCTCGGCCTCACCCATGTCCGCTCCCGGCCAAGAGATCGAGGACGGCCATGCGCACAGCGACGCCCATCTCGACCTGCTCGGAGATGACCGACCGGTCGATATCGTCCGCGACGCCCGGGTCGATCTCCACGCCACGGTTCATCGGTCCGGGATGCATGACGATCGCATCCGGGCGCGCGGCGGAGAGCTTTTCCGCCGTCAACCCGTAGCTGTGAAAATACTCCCGCGTCGAGGGCACCGCCGCGCCGGAGATCCGCTCGTTCTGGATCCGCAGCATCATCACCACATCCGCGCCGGCAAGCCCCGCCTCCATATCGGTGAAGACCTCGACGCCCATCCGCTCGATCCCCGCGGGCAGCAAGGTTGGCGGCGCGATCACCCGCACCCGGTTGTCGAGCTTGCCGAGGCAGAGGATGTTGGACCGCGCCACCCGCGAATTCGCGATGTCGCCGCAGATCGCAACCGTGAGCCGCTGGAGCCGCCCTTTGCGCCGGCGGATCGTGAGCGCATCGAGGAGCGCCTGGGTCGGATGCTCGTGGCGCCCGTCGCCCGCATTGACCACTGCACAGTTCACCTTTTGCGCGAGGAGCGCGACCGCGCCCGAGTGCTCGTGGCGGACGACCAAAAGATCGGGGCGCATCGCGTTCAGGGTCACGGCCGTGTCGATCAGCGTCTCGCCCTTTCGCATCGACGACGCCTTGACCGCCATCGACATCACGTCGGCGCCGAGGCGCTTGCCCGCGAGCTCGAAGCTCGCCTGGGTCCGGGTCGAGTCCTCGAAGAAGAGGTTGATCTGCGTGCGCCCGCGCAGCCGGTCGAGATGTTTGTCCGTCCGCCGGTTCACCTCGACATAGGTCTCGGCGAGATCGAGCAGATGCAGGATCTCCTGCGGCCCGAGCGGTTCGATGCCGAGAAGATGGCGGTGGGCAAACATCGGCCGGTCTCCGAAGCTCAGCGGGCGCGGCGGCGCGCCTTAAGCCCGCTCCGCACCGCGCCGGGGAAGAGGAACCGGATCACAAGCAAGATCAGACCGAGCAGGCCTGCGATCACGGACAGGATCACCGGGAGGATCGCCGCGCCCTCCGGTCCGAAGACTTGGCCGAGGACCGCGAATTCCGCGGCCGAGGCAAACGGCAGATAGACGGCAAAGAGGGCGACGTTAATGGCGAGGACCAGCCCGAGGAGCGCAAAGGCGATCCGCCAGGCCGCGCCGCCCGAAGGCGCCTCCTCGACCCGGCCGGCCTCGCGGTGACCCGCATAGAAGACCGCCGCGATCACTGGCACGATCGCGCCGCCCGCGCCGACCGAAGGCCCACCCATCGCCGCCACCGCCGTCGCCAGCAGCCCGTAGGCCAGCACGGCCAACAGGTAGCCGAGGGTGAAATCGCGGAGGATCGGTGTGAGCGATGGCGCGGTGGTCATCGGGCGCTCCTGGGCGGATGCTTGGCCGACCGCTCGCCGGCCGCTACCCTATAGCCCAAAGGGAGACCGCCGACCATGCTACCGAGCCCCGTTCTGCTCTATGACCAACCCCGCGCGCCGAACCCGCGGCGGCTGAATATCTTCCTCGCCGAAAAGGGGCTCGAGATCCCGCGCGAGGAGGTCGATCTGATGACAGGCGGGCACCGCGATCCCGCCTTCCTCGAGCGCGTGGGCGCGGCGCATGTCCCGGCCCTCGTGCTCGAGGACGGCACCGTGCTGACCGAGACCCAGGCGATTTGCCGCTATCTCGACGCGCTCCGGCCCGAGCCGAACCTCACGGGCCGGGATCCGCTCGAGGCGGCGCAGATCGAGATGTGGCAGCGCCGGGTCGAGTTCGGCCCCTTCGCGGCCATCGCCGGCTGTTTCCGTCACACGAACCCCAAGCTTGCCGTCCTCGAGCGCGACCAGGTTCCGGAATACGGAGCCGAGATGCGCCGTCGGATCCCGGCGCTTCTCGCGGCGATGGACGCGCGGCTGACCGGGCGGGATTGGCTCGCCGTCGAGCGGATCAGCGTGGCGGACATCACGCTCCTAGTCGCCGTCGATTTCCTGCGCATCATTAAAGAGCCTCTGCCCGACGGGTTGCCCGCGCTCGGCACCTGGCTCGAGCGCATGCGCGCCCGCCCCTCCACCGCTTTTCCGTGAGGATCCGATGACCGATACCGTCTTCGACGCCGCCTGGGACACCCCCTATGGCTTTCCTGCGTTCGACCGCGTACGCGCGGAGGCGTTCGCCCCGGCCTTCGACCGGGCGATTGCCGCGCATCAGGCCGAGATCCGGGCCATCGCCGAGGCCCCGGCAGCGCCAGATTTCGAGAACACGATCGCGGCGCTCGAACGCGCAGGCGAGATGTTGCAGCGCGTGGCAACGGTCTTTTTCACGCTCACCGGGTCCGACACCACCGACGCGCTCCAGGCCATTGAGCGCGACGTAAAGCCCAAGCTCGCCGCCCACCGATCGGCGATCTACACGGACGCCGCGCTCTGGTCGCGGGTCAAGGCGGTGATCGCCGCCGGCGGGCTCTCGGCCGAGGACGCACGGCTCGCCGAGATCTACCGCCGCAGCTTCGTCTATTCGGGCGCGGATCTCGACCCGGCCGGCCGCGCGCGGATGCGCGAGATCCAGAGCCGGCTCGCGGAGTTGCAGACCGCGTTCGCGCAGACCGTGCTCGCCGACGAACGGGATTGGGCGATGGCGCTTTCGCAAGAAGCGCTCGCCGCGTTGCCCGAGGTGCTCGCCGAGGCCGCCCGCGAAGAGGCGAAGGCCCGCGGCATGGCGGCCGCCGGCGCGATCACGCTCTCGCGCGCCTCCGTCGAGCCGTTCCTGGCGAGTTCCCCGGATCGGGCTTTGCGCGAAACGGCGTTCCGCGCCTGGACCTCGCGGGGCGACGCGGAGAACTGGCCCCGGATCGCCGAGATCCTGGCGCTCCGGCTCGAGAAAGCCCGGCTCCTCGGCTTCGAGAGCTACGCGGCGTGGAAGCTCGAACCGCAGATGGCCAAGACGCCGGCCCGCGTACGCGAATTGCTCGAGACCGTCTGGGTCCCCGCCAAGGCGAAGGCGGCCGAAGAGCGCCGGGCGATCGCCCAGCTCGCGGCGGCGGACGGGATCGAGACGCTGGCCCCTTGGGACTGGCGGTATTATGCCGAACGGGTCCGCCGGGACGCACACGCCCTCGACGAGGCGGAGATCAAGCCGTATCTGCCGCTCGACGGGATGATCGCGGCCGCCTTCGACGTGGCGACGCGGCTCTTCGGCCTCGGCTTCCGGCCCATCCGCGGGCTCGCGCTGCATACGCCCGAGGCCCGGGCCTGGGAAGTCACCCGCGACGGCCGGCCGATCGGGATCTTTGTGGGCGATTATTTCGCCCGGCCCTCCAAACGGTCGGGCGCCTGGGCGTCGGCGCTGGCGCGCCAGCAGAAGATCCAGGATCCCGGCCTGCCGATCATCGTCAAAACGCTCAACCTCGCCCGCGGGACGCCCACGCTCCTTTCGGTCGACGACGCGCGGACGCTCTTCCACGAATTCGGCCATGCGCTGCATGGGCTTCTCTCGGACGTGACCTGGCCGAGCCTCTCGGGCACTTCGGTCGCCCAGGATTTCGTCGAATTGCCGAGCCAACTCTACGAGCACTGGCTGTCCCTGCCGGAGGTGCTGAAGGCCCATGCCCGGCATTATCGCACCGGCGAGGCGATGCCCGACGATCTGATTGCGCGGATCCGGGCGGCGGAGACCGTGGGCGAGGGCTTTCGGACGGTGGAGTATTGCGCGTCGGCGCTCGTCGATTTCGAGATGCACGCGCTCACCGATCTCACGGGGTTCGATGGCCCCGCCTTCGAGGCCGACACGCTCGCCCGCCTCGGGCAGCCGGCCGAGATCGCCATGCGCCACCGCTCGCCGCATTTCCAGCATATCTTCGCGACCGAGGGCTACGCGGCGGGCTATTACAGTTATCTGTGGTCAGAAGTTCTCGATTGGGATGCCTTCGCGGCCTTCGAGGAGACGGGCGACCCCTTCGACCGGACCGTCGCGGCCCGGCTCGAGACCGAGATCCTGTCGGCGGGCGGCCGGGACGAGCCCGACGCGCTTTACGAGGCCTTCCGCGGGCGCCTGCCGGGCCCCGAGGCGCTTCTCAAGGGCCGCGGCCTCGCCGCCTGAGGCGGCTCAGGCTCAGGGGCGGAGGATCAACGAGCCGGTGGTCCGCCGCCCTTCGAGCGCCCGGTGCGCCTCCGCCGCCTCGGCGAGCGGATAGACCGTGGGCGGCGCGATCGTCACGTGCCCGGCCGCCACGGCGGCGAAGAGGTCGTCTGCCCCGCCCTGCAGCTCCTCCCGCGTCGCGGTGTAATGCACGAGCGAGGGCCGGGTCATGAACAGCCCCCCTTTGGCCGCGAAGATCCCCAGATCGACCCCGGTCACCGGCCCCGACGCATTGCCGAAGCTGACGAAGAGCCCGCGCATCTTGAGCGAATCGAGTGAGGCGAGGAACGTGTCTTTGCCGACCCCGTCGAAGACCACGGGCACCCCTTCGCCGCCGGTGATCTCCCGCACCCGCGGCGCGATCTCTTCGGCCCGGTAGTCGATCACATGATCCGCGCCGAGCGCCGCGACGAGCGCGCATTTCTCCGGCCCGCCCGCTGTTGCGATCACCGTCGCACCGAGCGCCTTCAGCCACTGGACCGCGATTTGCCCGACACCGCCGGCGCCCGCATGGAAAAGGACCGTGTCGCCCGCTTTCGTCTGCCAGATCCGGCGGATGAGATACTGGACGGTCAGCCCCTTCAGCATCATCGAGGCGGCCATATCCGCGCCGATCCCGTCCGGCAGCTTGACCCCCCGGTCGGCGGCGATCACATGCGCTTGCGCATAGGCGCCGATCGGCCCCGAGCAATAGGCCGCCCGGTCGCCCTCGGCCCAGCCCGTGACGCCGGGCCCGACCGCCTCGACCGTGCCTGCCGCTTCGAGCCCGAGGCCCGAGGGCAGCGGCACCGGGTAGAGCCCCGTCCGGTGGTAGGTGTCGATGTAGTTGACGCCGACGGCGTCGTGGCGGAGACGGATCTGCCCCTCGCCCGGTTCCGGCAGCGGCACGTCCCGGACCTCGATGACCTCCGGCCCGCCGGTGGCCTCCATGCGGATGGCGGTGATATCGGCCATGCGTCCCTCCCTGAGTGATCCGGCCTTGACCGGCCGGTCGGGGGAGAGGACGACGGATCGGGCCTGAGGGTCAAGCGGGGTCGATCGGTGTCTCGCGCGGGGCTCGGAGGGCCCGGGCGCGATTGGACGGGCCCGGGCGCAATAGGGCGGGATCGGGTGGCCCCGGACCGGACCCGATCGAGCCCGAGTGGAGCAAGAGCCGGGAGCGCAGCAAGCGATGGCAACTGCAGAGACGATCTTTGCGCCGGCGAGCGGACAGGGCACCGCCGGGATCGCGGTCATCCGGATCTCCGGGACGGGCGCGCACGGGGCGGTCGCCGCGCTCACCGATCGGCCGCTGCCCCCGCCGCGGCAGGCCGCGCTCCGGCGGTTCGTGGCGGCGGACGGGGCGCTCCTCGATATCGGGCTTCTGGTTGTCTTTGCCGAGGGCGCGAGCTTCACCGGCGAAGCGATGGCCGAGATCCACGCCCACGGCGGACGGGCGGTCGTGCGGGCGCTCCTCGAGGCGCTCGGCGCGCAACCCGGGCTCCGGCTGGCCGAACCGGGGGAGTTCACGCTCAGGGCCTTCGAAGCGGGGCGCATCGATATGGCCGAAGCCGAAGCCCTCGCCGATCTCCTGGCGGCGGAGACCGAAGGGCAACGCCGTCGCGCGGCCGCGGGGCTCGGCGGCGCGCTCCATGCCCGGGCCGAGGCGTGGCGGGGCGAACTTCTCGAGGCCCTCGCGCTCATCGAGGTCACCATCGACTGGGCGGACGAAGAGGTCCCCGAGGACGTGAGCCCCGAGGTCCGCCGGCGCCTGAGCGACGTGGGCGAGGCGATCGCCCGGGAACTCGCCACCGCGGACCGGGCCGAACGGCTTCGCGCGGGGTTCGAGGTGGCCATCCTCGGCGCGCCCAACGCGGGGAAATCTTCGCTCCTGAACGCGCTCGCCGGGCGCGAAGCGGCGCTGACCTCGCCGGTGCCCGGGACGACGCGGGACGTGATCGAGCTCCGCTACGACCTCGATGGGCTGGCGGTCGCGTTCCTCGATATGGCCGGGCTTCGCGAGACCGCCGACCCGGTGGAGGCCGCCGGGGTCGCCCGCGCCCGCGCCCGCGCTGAGGCGGCGGATCTCCGGCTCATCCTCACGCCCGCCGACGGGGCGCCCGCGCCCGACGCCGAAGCGCTCGCCCGCCCGGGGGATTTGCGGCTGTGGTCGAAGGCCGATCTCGCAGCGCCGCCCGCGGACGCGCTCGCGGTCTCGGCCGAGACCGGCGCGGGGATCGAGACGCTGCTCCGGGCCATCGCGGACCGCCTCGGCGCCCACGCTGCGGAGGCGGGGCTCGTCGCCCATGCCCGCCAGGCCCGCGCGCTCGAGAGCGGACTTGCCGCGATCCGATCCGCATGCGAGGGGCTGGAAACCCGCGGCCCGGAAGAGATATCAGAGGAAGTGAGATCGGCCCTCCGGGCGCTCGAACGGCTGATCGGCCGGGTGGGCACCGAAGACGTTCTCGGCGCCGTCTTCGCCCGGTTCTGCCTCGGCAAATGAACCGGCCGGGCGCGGCGCAAAATGCCCAAGGGATGTTTCACGTGAAACAGCGCTACGACATCGCGGTGATCGGCGGCGGCCATGCGGGCGTCGAAGCGGCCCATGCGGCCGCTCGGATGGGTGCGTCCGTCGCCCTCGTCACCCACCGCGCGGACCGCATCGGCGAGATGTCCTGCAACCCGGCGATCGGCGGGCTCGGCAAAGGGCACCTGGTGCGCGAAGTCGACGCCCTCGACGGGCTCATGGGCCGGGTGGCCGACCGGGCCGGCATCCAGTTCCGGCTCCTCAACCGGCGCAAGGGTCCCGCCGTGCAAGGCCCCCGCGCCCAAGCCGACCGCGCGCTCTATCGCCGACATATGCAAGCCGAGATCGCCGCCTGCCCCGGTCTCGACGTCATCGAGGGCGAGGCGGCCGATCTCCGCATCGATCGCGGCCGCGTGAGCGCCGTGATCTTGGGCGATGGCACCGCGCTACCGGCCGCTGCCGTCGTGCTGACCACCGGCACCTTCCTCGGCGGCGTGATCCATATCGGCGAGGAGCGCCGCTCGGGCGGGCGCATGGGCGACCGCGCCGCCACCCGCCTCGCCGACACGATCCGCGGGCTCGGCCTGCCGACGGGCCGGCTCAAAACCGGCACGCCCCCGCGGCTCGATGCGCGCAGCATCGATTTCGCCCGCCTGACGCCGCAACCGGGCGATGCCGAACCCGCGCTTTTCTCGACGCTCTCGACCGGGCCCGAGGCGCCGCAGGTCCCCTGCCACATCACCCATACGAACGCGCGCACCCACGAGATCATCCGCGAGAACCTGCACCGCTCGGCGATGTATTCCGGCCGGATCGAGGGCGTCGGCCCCCGCTACTGCCCATCGATCGAGGACAAGGTCGTCCGTTTCGCCGAGAAAGACGCGCATCAGATCTTTCTCGAGCCCGAGGGCCACGACGACATCCGGATCTATCCGAACGGGATTTCCACCTCGCTCCCCGCCGAGGTGCAAGAGGCCTATGTCCGCTCGATCGACGGTCTCTCGCGGGCCGAGATCCTGCAGCCCGGCTATGCGATCGAATACGATTACGTGGACCCCCGCGCGCTCGATGCGACGCTCGCCGTCCGCACGGTTGCGGGGCTCTGGCTTGCCGGGCAGATCAACGGGACGACCGGGTATGAAGAAGCGGCGGCGCAGGGGCTCGTCGCCGGGATCAACGCGGTGCGCGCGCTGCGGGGCGAAGAAGCCGCCGTCTTCTCCCGGGCAACGAGCTATATCGGCGTGATGATCGACGACTTGGTGACCCAGGGCGTGACGGAGCCCTACCGGATGTTCACCTCGCGCGCCGAATTCCGCCTCTCGCTGCGGGCGGACAATGCGGATCAGCGCCTGACGCCTGAGGGGCTTGCCCTCGGCGTCGTGGGCGAGGCACGGGCCCGGGCCTTCGGAGCCAAGCTCGAGCGGCTCGAGCGGGCCCGCGGGATCGCAGCCGCCTGCGCGGTGACCCCGGCCGAGGCGGTGGCCGCGGGCGTGCCCCTCAACCAGGACGGTATCCGGCGGAGCGCAATGGATCTCCTCTCCTATCCGGACGTGCCGGTCGAGGCGGTTTTGCGGCTGTTCCCGGCGCTTGCCGAGACGGATGCGGCGACGCTCGCACAACTTGAGCGCGAGTCCCACTATGCCGGCTATATTGAGCGCCAGCGGGCCGAGGCCGAAGCGCTCCGCCGCGAAGAGGCGCGCGCGCTGCCCGATCTCGACTGGACCGGCCTCCCGGGCCTCTCCGCGGAGCTTGGCCGCAAACTCGCAGCCGCACGTCCCGGCACCCTCGGCCAGGCACGGCGGATCGAGGGGATGACGCCGGCCGCGCTCGCCCTCCTGCTCGCCGCCGCGCGGAAGGCCGAACGCCGCGGCGCCGCCTGAGCGTCCGTGACCGCCCGTGGACGCCGACGGGTTCAGAGCCGAGACCGATGTTTCACGTGAAACGCTCGCCCGGCTCGAGATCTTTGCAGAGACGCTCGCCACTTGGACCCGGCGGATCAATCTGATCGCCCCCGGCACCGTCGGCGATCTCTGGCACCGGCATATCCTCGACTGCTGGCAGCTCTGGCCCCTCCGCCCGGACGGCGCCCGGAGCTGGGCGGATCTCGGCGCGGGCGGCGGGCTTCCGGGGCTCGTGATCGCGGCGGTGGCGGCCGAAGAGGCGCCGGCGCTGCGCATCGCCCTTGTCGAGGCGGATACCCGCAAGGCCGCCTTCCTCGCCACCGCGGCCCGGGCCATGGGGCTCGTGAATGCCGAGATCGTCCCGCGCCGGATCGAGGCGGCCGGCCTCCCGGCGCAAGACGTGATCTCGGCCCGCGCGCTCGCCCCCCTCGATCGGCTCCTCCCCCTCGCCAAGCCTTATACCCATGCGGGCACGGTTCTTCTGCTCCCGAAAGGCGAAACCGCAATTTCCGAATTGACCGCAGCCGAACGCGACTGGCATATTTCGAGTATAAAAATACCGAGCAGAACGAACCCAAAGGCGACGATCCTGCGGGTCACAACATACAGGCAAAGCCATGCGACAGACCGCTGAACCCGGCCCCGCGCCGGGACAAATACTTGCAATCGCCAACCAAAAGGGCGGCGTGGGCAAAACGACGACGGCGATCAACCTCGGAACCGCCCTCGCCCATCACGGGCAAAAGGTGCTGGTCGTCGACCTCGATCCGCAAGGAAACGCCTCCACGGGCCTCGGCGCCGCCGCCGACACCCGGGAGGGCTCGACCTATGACCTGCTCGCCGGGACGGCCGGCCTCGCCGATATCGTCGTCGAGACCCCGGTCGACGGGCTCGCGCTCGCCCCCGCCACGGTCGACCTCTCGGGCTCGGATGTGGAGATGGTGGACGATCCGGACCGGGCGTCGCGGCTCTTCCGGGCGCTCCGCGGGACGGGCGGCGCCGCGCCGGTGGCAGGCTACGACACGGTCCTCATCGACTGCCCGCCGTCGCTCAACCTCCTGACCGTGAACGCGATGACCGCGGCGGACGCGATCCTCGTGCCGCTGCAATGCGAGTTCTTCGCGCTCGAAGGGCTGAGCCAGCTCCTCGGCACGGTGAAACGGGTCAAGAACAGGCTCAACCCCGGGTTGCACCTTCGCGGAATCGTTCTCACGATGTTCGACCGTCGGAACCGGCTCTCGGCGCAAGTGGAACAAGACGTACGGACTAATCTCGGAGATATCGTCTTCGAAACGGTGATCCCGCGGAACGTCCGGCTCTCCGAAGCGCCGAGCCATGCGGTGCCGGTCCTGCTCTACGACCGCGACTGCGCGGGCTCCCGGGCGTATCTTTCGCTCGCCGAAGAAATGCTCGGCGGGCCCTCGGCCACGCTGGCGGCCTGAGGGGGCGAGGATGGGAAATACGGCTCTCAAGGACATGCGCGGCCTCGGTCGCGGCCTCTCGGCGCTCCTCGGCGATGCGGAAGAGTTGGGCCCCGTGCCGGTGGATCGGGCCACAGCGCCCGCGGCGGCCCCGGCCAAAGGCGCTCCGGCTGCGATCCCGATCGATCTGATCGACGCGAACCCGGGCCAGCCCCGACGGCACTTCGACGACGATGCGCTCGCCGAGCTTGCCGCGTCGATCCGGTCGCGCGGCGTGCTGCAGCCGATCATCCTGCGCCCGAGCCCGGAGCGGGCCGGCCGCTATCAAATCGTGGCCGGCGAACGGCGCTGGCGGGCGGCGCAACTCGCCCAAGTGCACGACATTCCGGCGATCCTGCGCGATATCGACGACCGGGCGGTGCTCGAACTCGCGATCATCGAGAACGTCCAGCGCGCGGATCTGCGCCCGCTGGAGGAGGCCCGCGGCTATGCGCAGCTGATCGAGGCCTTCGCCTACACCCAAGAGGCGCTCGGCCAGGCGCTCGGCAAGAGCCGAAGCCATGTGGCGAACACGCTGCGGCTGCTGACCCTGCCCGAACCGGTCCAGCGGCTGCTCGAAGATGGGCAGTTGACGGCAGGCCATGCGCGCGCGCTCGTGACCGCCGCCGATCCGGTCGCGCTCGCCTTCGAGGCGGTCACGAAGGGGCTGACCGTTCGTCAGGTCGAAGCGGCGGCCAAGGAGCTGCCCGCCGCGCTCAAACCGAGGGCCAAGGACCGGGCGCGCGGCGACGGCGATGCGGACACCAAGTTGCTGGAGGGCGATTTGTCGGCGGCGATCGGCATGAAGGTGAAAATCCGGCACGGCGCCGGCGATGGCACGGGGGAGCTCCGGATCCGCTACGCCTCGCTCGAGGATCTCGACCGGCTCTGCCAGCGGCTCGGCACCTGATCGGGGGGCGGCCGCTCGGGTCGCCCGCATCAAGATGCGGTCGACCGGAGCGGCCCGCGCACCTGCCATCGGATCGCCCTGATCCGTTCGATGGCGGGCCCCTCTTTCCACGGGGCGCCACTATCGCTATGTCATGGGAATCCCACGCAGCGCTCGCCCGCCTGCGCCCGCTCCCCGGTGGAGCGGTGACGGGAAGCTTTAGCCGTTTCCGGAGGAGACATGTCCGACGCTCTGCCCCTGATGCCGAAGGCGACCGCCGTCTGGCTGATCGACAACACGACCCTGACATTTCGGCAGATCGCCGAGTTCTGCGGAATGCACGAGCTCGAGGTTTCGGGGATTGCCGACGGCGAGGTCGCGGTCGGCATCAAGGGGGTCGATCCGGTCCTGAACCATCAACTGACGCGCGAAGAGATCAAACGCTGCGAGGCGGACCAAGTCGCGCGGCTGCGGCTGATCCGGCGCAATCTCGCGCCGCCGCCCAAGAAGAAAACGCCCCGCTACGTGCCGACATCGAAACGTCAGGACCGCCCGGCCGCGATCGCCTGGCTCGTGCGCAACCATCCGGAGCTCGAGACGAAAGACATCGCCAAGCTCGTGGGCTCCACCAAGCCGACCATCGAGGCGATCCGCAACCGGACCCATTGGAATTCGGCGAATATCCAGCCGGTCGATCCGGTCGCCCTCGGGCTCTGTTCGCAGATCGAGCTCGATCAGGCGGTGGCGACGGCCCAAGCGGCCAAGGCCGCCAAATCCCCGCCCGAGCCAGCGGCGAGCGCGCGGGATCGGCTGCTTTCGACCGAGGAAAGCCTTGCGGCCGCCATCGACCCCTATCTGTCGAAGGCCGAGGACAGCGACGGGCCCGGCCTCGAGGACCCCCGCGGCGAGGTGCGCGAAGAGGACGGCGAGCTCGATCCGCACGCGCTTTTCAATTTGCCGCGCGACGGCGAGCGCTGACGGTCCGGCCCGGGACGCGCGGTCCCGGGCGCGTCCCGCGGCTGCGGAGGATCAGACCTCGAGCATGCCGCCCGTCTCGACCACGAAGGTATCGACGAACGTGTCGTAGTCTCGCGACAGAATATTGTCGAGATAAACGTATTCCGTCGTCGTGTCTTCGGGCGTAAAGGTCACCCGCATATAGCCGCGATTTGCGGTCTGTGCGTATTCGAGCTCGGGCGAGTACTGCACAAAAATCTCCTCTACCAGATCGGCCGGCGAGGGCACGATGCCTTCGACGCCGTCCGAGGTGACCGCCTGTCCGCCGAACTCGACCGCGGCGAAGGTCCCGTCCCGGGTCGCCAGGTTCGACGCCCATGCGTTGTGGCTGTCGCCGGTGAGCACGATGCCATTCGCGCCGTTCTCGACGAGGGCTTGCAGGATCGCCTCGCGCTCCTGGCCGAAGCCGTCCCAGCTGTCGAACGTGATCGGCGCGGTCGGCGCTTCGAGGAGCGCCTCTTGCTCCGGCGTGAGCTCGGCGCCCGTGATCAGCGCGGTCGCCAAATCGAGATAGGCGGGCAAGTTGGTGGTGGCGTCGAGCGGCAACTCCCATTCGGTCATCAGGGTTTGCGATGCGAGCACCTGCCAGGTGGTTCCGCCGGCCGCGACCACGGCCTCGAAATCGGCGAGTTGTTCCGCGCCGATCATCGTCCGGTCGCCGAATTCGGCCTCGAAGAGCACCGAGGTGAAGGCGAGGCCCTGGAGGAACGCCGGATCGGCCGCAAGCGCCGCGAGGACCGCCGGATCGCTCGGATCGAGACCCGCGGGCACCAGATCGGGGAACATCGCGACTTCGGCGGCGAAGGCGTCCGGATCGGTCGCATAAAGCGCGAGACGCGCGCCGATCGCTTCCTCGAGGAAGAGTTCCGGATCGCGGTTGGTCAGCCGGGTCTCGATGACGTGGAGCGTCAGGAGATCGCCGAAGACGAATTTGCGCGCGAATTCCCGGGGATCGTCTTCGGGCTCCCGGGTCGGGTTCCAGTTGTGATAGGCTTCGAGGGCGCCGTCCACGCGCACGTCCCAGTCGCCTTCGGTCTCGGGCTGGTGGTTCTCGGCACCGGTGACCCAGCTGTTGTTCGTCGTCTCGTGGTCGTCCCACATCATGATCATCGGCGCTTCGGCCCGGAGCGCCTGAAGATCCTGGTCGAGCGTGTATTGCCGGTAGCGGGTCGCATAATCGTCGGGAGTGACGATTTCGAAGGCCGGGTCGGTTGCGCGGCCGATCGAGCTCGCCAATTCGCCGGTATTGCCGGTCTCGTAGATATAATCGCCGGTGTGGAGCGCGAAGTCGAAGCCCCGCTCGACGGCTTCGTTATAAGCGTTGAAGAAGCCGCGCTCGAAGCGGGAACAGGAGAAGACCGCAAAGGTGAGCGCATCGAGCGGACCCTCGGGCAGGGTCTTGGTCTTGCCCACGTCGGAGATTTCGCCGTCGGGGCCGGTAAAGCGGTAGAAATATTCGCCCCCCGCTTCGAGCCCGTCAGCGATCGCCTTGGTGGTGAAATCGCTGTCCGGGCCCGCGACCGACGTGCCGCTCGAGACGATATCGCTGAAGCCCGCATCGGTCGCCACTTCCCAGGTTACCTCAACCGGGCCGGCCGCATCGGTGGACACATGGGTCCAGAGGACGACCGAGGTCGCGTCCGGATCGCCGCTCGCCACGCCGTAGAGGAAGGTCGGCAGGTCGAAATCCGGGATCTCGAGCGGTCCGTCCGCAACGACATCGGTGCGCATCTGCGCCTCGGTCGAGGCTGCGAAATTCGCCAGGAGATCGCCGCGGGCGAGGCCGCTTTCGAGTGCGCTCTCCCAGAACGGGCCGCCGACACCGTCGGGCGCGCGGCCGAGGAACGCGTCATAGGCCTGGGCGACGAATTCCGCATCCGTCAGCTCCGCGCCGAAGCTTTCGGCGCCTTCGCGGGCGCGGACGAACTGGGTCGCGATCTGGCCGAGCGTCAGCTGGCCCTCGTCGAAGAGCTCGGCCCAATAGGCGAGACCGTTGCCGTCGGCCTCGCGGCCGAGCAGCCCCTCGTAGAGCCGTGCGATTGTGGCGAAATCCGAGCCGTTGTCGGTGACGGTGAATGCCATGGTGTGGAGCCCCTCGTGTCTGGCGCGCTTGCGCTCTGAGCTGTCAGGCAAAGCAGACAAGGATCACGGTTTTGTGACGGATCGCGAGAAGTGATTGCCCTGCGGCGGCCGGTCGCGCAGTCGGGCGCGCGGCTGTTCCGCCAGTCGGGACCCCTTGGCGTTCTCCGATGGATCGCTAAAGTGCCGCCACAACAGCAGAAGGGAAACGCCGATGAGAACCCGCGCCGCCGTCGCTTTCGAGGCCGGCAAACCGCTCGAGGTCACCGAGGTCAATCTAGAGGGTCCGCGGGCCGGCGAAGTGTTGGTCGAAATGAAGGCCACCGGCATCTGCCACACGGACGAATTCACCCGTTCGGGCGCGGATCCGGAGGGGCTCTTCCCGGCGATCCTCGGCCATGAAGGTGCGGGCATCGTCGTCGAGGTGGGCGCGGGCGTCACCTCGCTCGCCCCGGGCGACCATGTCATCCCGCTCTACACGCCCGAATGCCGCGAATGCGAATACTGCCTGAACCCCAAGACGAACCTCTGCCAGAAGATCCGCGGGACGCAGGGCAAGGGGCTGATGCCCGACGGCACCTCGCGGTTCACCACGCTCGACGGAGATCCGATCCTCCATTACATGGGCTGCTCGACTTTCGCGAACCATTCGGTGCTGCCTGAGATCGCCCTCGCCAAGGTCCGCCCGGACGCGCCGTTCGACAAGATCTGCTATATCGGCTGCGGGGTCACGACGGGCGTCGGCGCCGTGATCAACACGGCCAAAGTCGAGCCGGGCAGCCGCTGCGTGGTCTTCGGCCTCGGCGGGATCGGCCTCAACGTGATCCAGGGCTGCCGGCTCGCCGGCGCCGATCAGATCGTGGGTGTCGACATCAACAACGACCGAAAGTCCTGGGGCGAGCGCTTCGGCATGACGGAATTCGTCAATCCCAAAGAGCTGAACGAGGATCTCGTCCCCTATCTCGTCAATCTGACCAAGGGTGGCGCGGATTACAGCTTCGAGTGCATCGGCAACGTGCACACCATGCGCCAAGCGCTCGAATGCGCGCATAAGGGCTGGGGCGAGAGCATCATCATCGGCGTGGCGCCGGCGGGCGCCGAGATCGCGACGCGTCCGTTCCAGCTCGTCACCGGACGCATCTGGAAGGGCACGGCGTTCGGCGGCGCGCGGGGGCGGACGGATGTGCCCCGGATCGTCGACTGGTACATGCAGGGCAAGATCGAGATCGACCCGATGATCACCCACACGCTTTCCCTCGACGAGATCAACCGGGGCTTCGAGCTGATGCACGCGGGCACGTCGATCCGCGCCGTCGTCGTCTACTGAAAGGCACGTTAATGGCCCAAGTCACCCGTTCCGTCCTCTTGGCCGCCGATCCAGAGACCGTTTGGGCCGCCATCGGCGGGTTCCAGGCGCTCGCCGACTGGCATCCGGCCGTTGCGTCCGCGAGCAAGGAGATGATCCAAGGCACCGAGCACCGCCGGCTCGCACTCGAGGGCGGCGGCGAAATCCTCGAGCGGTTTCTCGGCGCCGATAGCCGATCCTATGCCTATGCGATCCTGGAGCCGGGTCCGCTGCCCGGCCGCGACTACCGGGCCATCCTGTCGGCCGCCGAGGCGGGCGAGGGCCGGAGCGTCATCACTTGGGCGAGTGTCTTTGGGACACCGTCGCTCGAAGGGCGCGAGGCGATCGCCCAGGTCTACGAGGCCGGGCTCGCCGCGCTCAAGACGCGCTTCGGCTGAAAGATCGCGGCCCACGGGGGCGGGTTCGAGGCTTGCCCCTGACCAGGCGATCGGCTACGCGACAGCAACGTTGCAGGCTCCCGGGAGAGAGCGCCCATGTCCATCCCGCAATCGGGCGGCGGCCCGGTCGAGAGCCGAGACGACCTCGTCCGGTATCTCGAGACAGGCTGCAAGGCGAAGGCGCTCTGGCGGATCGGCACCGAGCACGAGAAGTTCGGCTACCGCCTCGAAGACCATGCGCCGCTGCCCTATGAGGGTCCGTGCTCGATCCGAGCGGTGCTCGAAGGTCTGCGCGACCGGTTCGGTTGGGCGCCCATCGAGGAGGCCGGCAAGCTGATCGGCCTCGCCAAGGACGGTGCGAATGTTTCGCTCGAGCCGGGCGGACAACTCGAGCTCTCCGGCGCACCGCTCGAGACAATCCATCAGACCTGCGACGAGGTGAACACCCATCTCGCCGAAGTGCACGAGGTCGCCGACGCGATCGGGGCGGGGTTCATCGGGCTCGGCGCCGCGCCCGACTGGTCCGAAGCCGAGATGCCGCAGATGCCGAAGGGCCGCTATAAGCTCATGACCCGCTATATGCGATCGGTCGGCACCCACGGCACGCATATGATGTACCGGACCTGTACGGTTCAGGTGAACTTGGATTTCGCCTCCGAGGCGGACATGGTGCAAAAGCTGCGCGTCGCGCTGGCACTTCAACCGGTGGCCACGGCGCTCTTCGCCAATTCGCCCTTCTTCGACGGCAGACCGGCGGGGATTCTGTCCTATCGCGCGCGGGTCTGGCGCGACACGGATCCGGACCGCACCGGCATGCTGCCCTTTGTCTTCGAGGACGGCTTCGGGTTCGAACGCTGGGTCGACTATGCGCTCGATGTGCCGATGTATTTCGTCTATCGCGATGGGGATTATGTGGACGCGCTCGGCCAGTCGTTCCGCGATTTCCTCGACGGCCGCCTGCCCGCGTTGCCCGGCGAGACGCCGACGCTATCGGATTGGGCGGATCACCTGACGACGATCTTCCCGGAGGCGCGGCTCAAGAAATTCATCGAGATGCGGGGCGCCGATGGCGGCCCATGGCGGCGGCTCTGCGCGCTGCCGGCCCTTTGGGTCGGCCTGCTCTACGACCAAAGCGCCCTCGATGCGGCCTGGGATCTCTGCAAAGGCTGGTCCCCGGAGGCGCGCGAGCATTTGCGCCTCGATGCGCCGGAGCGGGGTCTCAAGGCCGAGATCGCCGGGCGGACCCTTCAGGAGATCGCCCGCGACGTGCTCGCCATCGCCGAGGCGGGGCTCAAAGCGCGCGCCATGGCCAACGAGATCGACCGGGACGAGGCACATTTCCTCTCGGCCCTCCATGAGATCGTGGCGCGCGGGCAGACCCCGGCCGAGGAGCTGCTGGCAGCCTATCACGGGCCCTGGGCCGGCGATCTCAGCCGGATCTACGCGGATTACAGCTACTGACGGAGGAGACGGCGATGGAGACGGTATCCGAGGCCCGGTCGTTCGGCGGCGTGCAAGGCGTCTACAAGCATCGCTCGGAGGCCTGCGCCTGCGAGATGACCTTCGGCCTCTATCTGCCGCCGGCTGCGGAGGACGGGCCGGTGCCCTGCCTCTGGTACCTCTCGGGGCTGACCTGCACCCATGAGAACGCCATGGTGAAGGCCGGCGCGCAACGCCATGCGGCCGAGGCCGGGATCGCGCTCGTCTTTCCCGATACCTCGCCCCGCGGCGAGGGGGTGGCCGACGATCCGGCCTATGATCTCGGCCAGGGGGCCGGGTTCTATGTGGACGCGACCGAGGCGCCTTGGGCCCCGCATTTCGCGATGGCGCGGTACGTGACCGACGACCTCCGCCGGCTCGTGGTGGCGAATTTTCCGATCCTCGAAGATGCCCACGGGGTGACGGGCCACTCCATGGGCGGACATGGGGCGCTCACGCTCGCCATGGCGCACCCGGAGCGTTACCGCTCGCTCTCGGCCTTCGCGCCCATTGCCCATCCGACCTCCGCCGATTGGGGGCGCAAGCAGCTCGCGGCCTATCTCGGCGCGGACGAAGCCGCCTGGCGGTCCCATGACGCGACGCTCGCTTTACAGGATCGGGGCTGGACGGGCGACGTGCTCGTCGACCAAGGCACGGCGGATCCGTTCATCGATACGCTCAAACCCGAGGCGCTGGCCACCGCCCTCGCCGAGACCCGGACACCCCACGAGATGCGGCTCCAAAGGGGCTATGACCACAGCTATTTCTTTGTGGCGAGCTTCATCGAAGACCATATCGACTGGCACGCGGCGCGGCTCTTTTGACGCGAGGTCAAAGCTCGGCATCGCCCGCCCAGGCACTCCGCGACGGATCGGTGGGGTCGACGAAGATCCGAACGGGAACGTCCGGGCCGAGCCCCGAAAAGGTATTGGGCGGCCGCGCGAGGCTTTCGCCCCGCTGGCGACGGTCGTCCGGGTCGAGATATTCGTAGACGAGTTTCCGATAGCGGACGCCGTTTACGCGGGTGCCGGTGCGCATGACCGAGACCGTCCGGGCGGCGATTTCGATGCCGTACATCAGGATCGCGCGGAGGCGCCGGGCGTTCCGCCGGGCGAGCGCCAGCAGCACCGCCCCCGATCCGCCAAAGACGCTGCCGAGGATCCCCAAGAGCCAGATCCCGACTGAGCCGCCTTCGCTTGCGACACGGTTCCGGCTGGGGTCGGTCTCAAGATACTGGATCTCTACCGGCTGCCCTTCGCGCAAATCGCCGTAAGTCGAGAGACTGACCCGGTCCCGGTTGGTCCGCTCGGGCCCGTATTCGGGCGTGAACACATATCCGATGTGGTACCGGGTCGAGCGGTGTCCGTCGCTGTCGCGATGGATGGTCGTGAAGCGTTCGGTGACCGTACCGGTCACCGTGATCCCGTCCCGCTCGAAGCGGCGCTCGACGGAGGCCAAGGCCTGCATGCCGATGAAAAGACCGAGGCCGACCGGCAGGAAGACGATCCCGATCCAGAACATGGCCTTCTGACGCATGAGCCGAAAAAGGCTCGGCGCGGCGCGGGGGCGATCGGGGATCATGCCGGCTCTCTCTTCTCGGTCACTGCGCGCGACCCGGACCGCATGCCCAGATCCGCAGTGCGGGTTTAGCACCGGCATGGGGACGGGAGAACCCGGCGTCGGGCGCCCAGTCCACCCAGTCCGCCCAGTCCGCCCCGCCGCCCAGACAGTTATCAGTCGACAGGGATCAGATCGAAGGCGATGGAGATCCGTTTCGCCGTGCCCTCGAACGGGATCGTCCGGTGCCAGACGAAGGACGGG
The DNA here is from genome assembly GCA_050331395.1 of Paracoccaceae bacterium. Taxonomy (GTDB): domain Bacteria; phylum Pseudomonadota; class Alphaproteobacteria; order Rhodobacterales; family Rhodobacteraceae; genus Thermohalobaculum. The sequence continues at coordinate 3,222 of JBHJGX010000126.1, read as the reverse complement.
AAGAGCACGAGAAGCCCAGGGTGTGGTCGCACGGTCATCACCTCGGGCGCGTCCAGCGTGAATGGCGCGGCCGGGCGGCCGAATTCGATCGCTCCCGCCTCGCCCGTATCGGAGACCTTCGGGTAATAGACCCCGCTCAAGACGCCGCTCGGATGGATATGCGGGTCTTGGTATCCGCCGCTGTCGAGGACGGTGGCCCAGGCATCGATCCGCGACCGCTCGGGCTTCCGCGGGCCATGGGGGTGCCCGGCGCGAACCGGATCGGCGAAATAGGCGTCGATCGCGTCCCGGATCAGCCGCTCGAGCACAACGGTCGGGCCGCTCTCGGCGCCGAAGAGATAGCCCGTTTGGCCGCCGCCCCGTGTGGTCCGTCCGAGCGGCGCCATGGTGAGCGTGGGATGCGTCTCCGCATGGGCGGCGAGGGCGGCGTTGAAGGCGGCGAGATCCGGATAGCCCGGCGGGGCCGGGATCTCCACCGTCTGGATGAGCGCGGGGAAATCGAAGATCCGCGCCGCGTCCTCCCGACGGCCGAGGGCAAAGAGCGCCGCATGCTTGGCCGCGAGCGTGCGCGCATCGCCGGGGGTCAGCCGAAGCGCCGCCTCGTAATGGGCAAGCCCCGCCTCGGGCCCGGCCGCTTCGTGCCTGAGGACGCCCAGATGGGTGTGAAGGGCGGCCCGGTCAGGCGCAATCCGGAGCGCGGCTTCGAAGGCTTCCGCCGCCCGTTCGATCTCGCCCATCTCGTGGAGGACGCCGCCCAGGTTCGAACGGATCTCCGCATCGCCAGGCGCCGCCTCGACGGCCCGTGCCAACGCCTCCGCCGCCTCGGGCAACCGGTGTTGGCGTTGGCGCACGACGCCGAGCCCGGCGAGGGCATCGGCCATCGTCGGCTCGATCCCGATGGCGCACTCGAAACAGTCGCCCGCCTCGTCGATCCGGTCCGCCCGCATCTGGAGGATCCCGAGATTGAGCCAACCGGCAGCAAAACCTGGATCGACGGCGAGCGCGCGCCGATAGGTCTCGGTCGCCGCCGCTTCGTCGCCGGAGACAAGTTGCACCTGGGCCAGATCGGCGAGCAGCGCCCGCGCGTTCGGCCGGGCGGCAACCGCGGTCTCGAGCATGGCGCGGCCTTCGGCCACACGGCCCCGGCGCACGGCCTTCATGCCCGCCCGGTGGAGCGCGGCCGGATCCGCGCGCGTCGTCATCTCGGTCACCGCCGGTCTCCTTGCATCCGCGTCGAGCGAACTGTTCGGCGCCGCGGCGGCGCTGTCAATCCATTCGAGCGCGGACGGCGGATGGCCCCCGCCGGGCCCGCGGGGGCTGCCCGGACAGGCTCGCCTCCCTCAGGCGACCTGCTCGTCCGCCGGCAGCGGCGGGATGTCGACGAGCTTTCCCCGCGGGATCAGCCGCTCCCGGTCGTACATGGGCAATTCGGTGATCGTGCCGCTGCGCATCTCGCCGTCCCGGCAAGCGACCTCCAGGACCGCTCCGGGGCCCCGATCCGCCTCGTCGAGGCGCAGGATCGCGACGCCGCTTCGCTGAAAGGGCGACCAGGCCGAGGAGCAGACGCGCCCGCAGGCAGCGCCGTCCTGGCTGACCGTCCGACCGATCCGCGCTACGCCTTCGGGGACCACGAGCCCCCAGGTCCGACAGCGTCGGTCCGCCTCTACGAGCGCCGCCCGACCGACGAACTGGCCCTTCTCGAAATCCACCATCGCGCCGAGACCGGCCGCGAAGGGCGTCACCGTGTGATCGAAATCCGAGCCCGCGTTCAAGAGCCCCGCCTCGATCCGCCGCGCGCCCCCGACGGCCACCGGCTCGAGCCCGAACGGCCGACCGGCCTCGAGAATGCGCTCGCCGACGGCATGGGCGTCGATCTCCGGTCCGAGATACACCTCCCAGCCGAGCTCGTTCGTGAACCCAGAGCGGGTGACGAGGACGCGTTCTCCGGCAATGCTCACCCAAGCCGCGTCGAAGTAACGGAACGGTTCGGGCGCGGGGCCGTCGACGGCGGCCGCAAGCACGTCTAGCGCGTTCGGACCCTGCACCTGACTGATCCAAACCTCCGGGTCGGAGATGCGGACATCCATCCCGCGCGCATGGGCCGTCAGCCAGTCCGTCAGATCGCCATCTGCCTGACCGTACCAGAACCGGTCCTCCTCGAGGCGCACGAGGACCCCGTCCAAGATAAGGCCGCCATGGTCGTAACAGGCGATCTGATAGCTGCAGCGACCGACCCGGGTTTTCGCCACGTCGCGGGTGAACACGCGGTTCAAAAGCACCAGCGCATCTTTGCCGCGGATCTCAATCGGCAGTTCGCCAGTGTGGCGAAGGATCGCCTGGCGCCGGAGTTTCCAGTAGGCCTGATCGACCGACCCGTTTGTCATGGTCATGGCCGTCAGGCGCCGGTTGTAAATCGTGTATTCCGGGCCGTGCGGAAGCTCCTGGTGAACCAGAGGGTGCGGTGAGATGGTTCGAGCGAATTCGCTCGACTGGGCGCGATCGCCGGCGAGCGGCAGAACGGCAAAGCGAAGGGTCGTATCGAATTGGAGCATGGGGTCTTCGAGGTCCTCGGGGTAGGCGTTTCTCGGAGCGGGGGCGCGGTAAATTCGCTTTACCAATCTGAGAGGAAACACGTTTTGCTTTGGCGCGCCAGGGGTTTCTCAACGTGGAAACGGGAAAACGGCTGAGTGACGGCTCGCTCCGCGGCAGAGGGCCAGCGGCCACACTTGAAGCGGCCATGGTCCCGCCCGATATCCGAAACGCCTATCGGGCCAACCTGCCCGTGGGTGCTTCGAGTTATTTTGGAACAATTTAATTTCGACAGATTATCATTTTTCGCTGACAAATATCGGGAGAATGGCGATTTTCAGATCCATCTATCCGGAGAATTGATCGCACTCGTCGGTAATCCACAGACGCACCCGCAGCGACAGGCAAAATGCTCAGTTGTTGAGATCATGATGCCGAATAAGTTCAAAAACGATGTAATTCTCTCAAAAAATTGCCGCCGCGACACAGTCCGCGCAAGTTGCAACCTCGCAGGCGCACCCACAGCGGTTCAAAGAAAAAAATCCCCGGACCTAGGCCGTGTGGACAAAACGCATCCAGCGGTGGATTGCAGCGAGGTGGACGAAGCTGAGGAAGCTGGCGGCGGTCTTGTCGTAGCGGGTGGCGAAGCGGCGGAAGTGCTTGAGGAAACCGAACATCCGCTCGATCCGGTTG
>JBHJGX010000125.1:0-20416 GCA_050331395.1 Paracoccaceae bacterium | reverse complement strand
GGTCGGCCCAGGCCGGCGCATCGAGCGCGCCGACGGCGGCCCGGGCCTGCTCGGCATCGTCGAAGGGGTGGACTGTGCCGGCGATCTCCTGGCCGGTTTCGTGGCCCTTGACGGCGATCAAGAGCCCGTCTTCCGGGCGGTCGAGCGCGTCGACGCCGGCGAGGATCGCCTCGGCGCGGCCGGCGATCTCGGTCGCGTCGGGACAGCCCGCCATCACTTGGCCGCGGATGGCGGCCGGGTCCTCGCTGCGCGGATTGTCGTCGGTGACGATGGCAAGATCGGCGCGCGTCGCGACGGCCGCCCCCATCTCCGGGCGCTTGCCGGGATCGCGGTCGCCGCCTGCCCCGAAGACGACGACCAACCGCCCGCCGATATGGGGCCGAAGCGCGTCGACGGCGCTGGCGAGCGCGTCCGGCGTGTGGGCATAATCCACGAAGATCGCGGCGCCGTTCGCCCGCGTGGCAACCCGTTCCATCCGCCCGCGCACGCCCGTGAGATCGGGCAGCGCGGCAAAGACCGTCCGGGCCGGGATCTCGGTTGCAAGCGCAAGACCCGCAGCCAATGCGACGTTCTCGGCCTGGAAGGCGCCGACGAGGCGGAGCTCGAGATCATGGCGCACGCCCTCCCAGGCGAGCCCGAGGAGCTGGCCGTGGGCGAGATAGCGCTGCTGGGTGATCCGCAGATCCGCCGTCTCGGCCCGGCCGACCGTGAGGATCCGAAGCCCCCGCGCGGTCGCCGCCTCGCGCGCCTCGGCAAAGGCCGGATCGTCGGCATTCAGCACGGCGGTCGCGCCCAGTGGCAGAAGTTCGCGGAAAAGCCGCAGCTTGGCGGCGACGTAATCCTCGAAGCTCGGGTGATAGTCGAGATGGTCGCGGGTGATGTTGCTGAGACCGCCCGCGCTCAAGAGCAGCCCGTCGAGGCGGTACTGCGCGAGCCCGTGGCTCGACGCCTCGATCGCCGCATGGGTCACGCCGCGCGCTGCGAGATCCGCAAGCCGCTCGTGGATGACGAGGGCGTCGGGCGTCGTCTGTTGGAGCGGCTCGGCAAAGCCGGGCGCCGAGATGCCGGTGGTGCCGAGGCTCGCGGCCGGGTGCCCGGCATGCGCCCAGATCTGGCGGAGGAAGTGGACGGTCGAGGTCTTGCCGTTCGTGCCCGTGACCGCCGCGATCACCGCAGGCGCCGCTGGCCAGAACCGCCCCGCGAGGCGGGCGAGCACACGGCGGGGCTCCGGGTCGAGAAAGACCGGGACCGGAAGACCGCCCAGATCGTGGGCAAGGCGCGCGGCTCCGGCCTCGGTCGCGACCACCCCGACGGCGCCCTGTCGCACGGCGAATTGCGCGAACTCTGCGCCGTCGATGCGCGTGCCCGGGATCGCCACGAAGAGATCGCCCGACCCGACCGCGCGGCTGTCGATGCGCAAGCCGCCGACGGGGGTCGCGGCATCGGCCCGCGCGCCCCGGCGCGGCATCTCCATCAGCCCGAGATCCGCAAAGCTCCGCCGTTCTGTCATCGTGTCCCCCCGACCGTGAGGGCGTCCGGGCGATCCACCGGCTCGGGGATCGGCCACAGCCCGAGGAGCGGTCCGAGCCGGCGGATCGAGGCCGCGGTGATCGGCACCGCCGTGCGGCTCGCCTGACGGCTGCCGGTCTCGGGATCGGTCGCCTCGTCCACCACCACGAGCATGGCATAGAGGGGATCGGACGTCGGAAAGACGCTGGCGAAGCTCGACAGCACCTTGTTGCGGTAATAGCCGCCGCCCGGGCGCACCTTGTCGGCCGAGCCGGTCTTGCCCCCGACCTGGTAGCCGGGGATGTCGGTGCGCCGCCCCGTGCCCTCGACGACGACCGTGCGCAGGATCTGGAGCATCTGCGCCGAGGTCCGCTCGGAGAACACCCGCTCGCCCGGCGCCCGCCCCCCCTTGACAAGGCTCGGCGTCACCCGGCGCCCGCCGTTCGCCAGCGTCGCATAGGCCGACAACAAGTGCAGCGGGCCGACCGAGAGCCCATGGCCGAAGGAGATCGTCATCGTCGACAGATCGCTCCAGCGCCCGGGCAAGAGCGGACGCGCGGCCTTGGCCTCGTGCATCTCGAGCGGGATCGGCTCGAAGAAGCCAAGCGCGCGCAGATAGTCCTGGAAGCGGCGGGTGCCGACCCTCAGCGCGAGCCGCGCCGCGCCCACATTCGAGGACCTCCGGACGATATCGGTGACCGACAGATGGGACGGCATCGCATGGATATCGCGGATCAGCCGGCGCCCGGCGCGGATCGGACTGCCGGTCTCGATGGGCGTATCGGGGGCGGCGACCCCGGCTTCGATGGCGATCGCGGCGGTGATCGGCTTGAAGACCGAACCGAGTTCGTAGACCCCCGACACCGCCCGGTCGAAGCGCGGGCTCTCGGCGCCGCCGCCGACGCGCTCGACGGGGGTGTTCGGGTCGAAATCCGGCTGCGAGACCATGGCGAGGATCTCGCCGGTGCGCACATGCATGAGGATCGCCGTGCCGCCTTTGGCGTTCAGACGGGCGACGCCGCGGGCGAGTTCTTCGGTGAGCGCGGCCTGGACCTCGAGATCGATGGAGAGGGCGAGCGGGGCGTCCAGATCGTCCGGGCGCTCCGGGTCCCGCAGGCGGTCGTCGAAATATTTCTCCACCCCCGCTTGCCCGACGAGTTCGGCCGAGCCCACGCGCTCCTCTCCGGCGCGCACGCCGCCGAGGATATGCGCCGCCATCCGCCCGGCCGGATAGACCCGCATGTCCCGGCGGCCAAATTTGAGTGCGGGCTGCGCCGGCACGAGATCCATGATCGCCTGTTTCTGCCGCGGGGTGACCGGCCGCTTGACCCAGACGAAACGCCGCTTGCGGTCGAGCCGCGCGAGGATCTCCTCCATCTCCATATCCGGGAAGATAGGATCGAGCGCGCGCGCCGTCGCGACCGGGTCCTTCAGCTCCTGCGGGTTCGTATAGAGCGACCATGCCGGCAGGTTCGCAGCCAGGAGCCGGCCGTCCCGGTCGGAAATCGCTCCGCGCACCGGCTCGGCGCCGCCGGCGCTGCGCCCGAGTGCGGGCTCGGCCGGGTCGGCAAGCGCCATCAGCCCCATCCGCAGCGCCACCGCCGCATACGCGATCGCAAAGGCGAGGATCACGAGGACGAGGCGCCATTCGTCGCGCCGTGGGCCCTCGTCTTCGGGCGCCGGCGCCCCTTGAGCGAGGCGCGCGGCCTCGGCCGGGTCGAGCCCGCCGGCGGCAGACCGGACCCAGGCGCGGGCTTCGGGTTTCAGCGTCATCGGCGGACCTCGGGGCGCGGCGCAGGCAGTGGCAGGTCTTCGGGCGCAAGCGCCGGGGGGACCGCGGGCGAGGACGACACCGGGCGGGCCGCAACGGGCTCGGCCGAGGGCCCGAGCGCTGTCCGAGACGGCCGGACCTCCGACAGACGATCCCCGCGGACCGGCGGGGCGCGACCGGCATCCGCGTCCCCCTCGCCCGCTTCGACCGCGACGTCGGGCTCCAACTCGGGCGGGGGCGGCGGCGGATAGGGGATCTGCGCCGTCTCGCCGAAATGATCCGCCGCGAGCGGCATCAGCAAGAGCGTCCCGTTATGGGCGGCCACCAGCCGCTTCAGCCGCTCGGGCGCCCGAAGATGGGCCCATTCAACCTGGAGCACCTGTAACCGCTCTCGCTCGGCGGCAATCTCGCGGCGCAGCTCCCGCACGCGCTCGAGCGCCTCGGCGGTCTGATAGTTCACGTGATACGCCCAAGCCGCGACCGCGACGATCACCAGCATCGAGATGGCGAAACCGATCCGGCTCATCGGCGCCGCCCCTGACGTTTGACCGGCAACTCCGGCAGGCCGAGCGCCGGGCCCGCGATCGCCACCGCCGGCGCCTCGGTGCGCACCGCCGCCCGCAGCCGGGCCGAGCGGGCCCGCGGGTTCCGGGCGACCTCGTCCTCGGACGGGATCCGCGGCTTTGCCGGGCGCGCATAGCGGGGCGCGGGCCGCGCCTCCTCGGGCGCATGCCGCGACGGGCCGCCGGTTCGGCCCGAGGCCTCCTGCAAGTACCGTTTCACGATCCGGTCCTCGAGCGAGTGGAAGGTGACCACCGCAAGCCGCCCGCCTGGCGCCAGCGCCCGCTCGGCCGCATTGAGGGCCGCGACCAACTGGCCGAGCTCGTCATTGACCGCGATCCGGAGCGCCTGGAAGGTCCGCGTCGCCGGATGGGGCTGCCCCGGGCGCGCCGCCGGCAAGGTTCGCTCGACGACCTCGGCGAGCTGGCGGGTCCGGGTGATCGGCTGGGTCTCCCGCGCGGCGACGATCGCCCGGGCAATCCGCCGGGCCGCCCGATCCTCGCCGAAGAGATGGATGATATCGGCAAGGGTCTCGGCCTCCGCTTCGGCGACGAGCTCCGCCGCGGTCGGCCCCGCCCGACCCATGCGCATATCGAGCGGACCGTCGAGCCGGAAGGAGAACCCGCGCTCGGCCCGGTCGAGCTGCATGGACGACACGCCGATATCGAGGACGACCCCGTCGAGCGGGAGCGCGTCCGCCGCCTCCGCCGCCCGGTCGAGTGCCGCGAACTCTGCCTCGCGGAGCGACAGCCGCCCGCCGGCCGCGATCACCGCAGCCTGTCCCGCCGCCACGGCCTCGGCGTCGCGGTCGAGAGCGACGACGCGCGCCGCCCCGGCGTCGAGGAGCGCGGCCGAATAGCCGCCGGCCCCATAGGTGCCGTCAAGCACGGTCGCGCCGGCAATCGGCTCCAGCGCCTCGAGGACGGCCTCCAGAAGGACCGGGACATGCGGCGCCTCGGCATTCATAGGAGCGCCGCCGGATCGATCTCGAGCGCTTCGGCGGCATGGCCCTCGGCCGCCACCTGCGCGTCGTAGGCGCTCGGCTCCCAGAGCTTGAAGGTCGGGCCGTCGCCCACGAACCGAACGAGCCCGTCGAGGCCGATTGCGCTGCGCAACTCCCGCGAGAGCACGAACCGGCCGGTTTCTTCGAGGGCGAGGCTCTTGGCGTTCCAGATATAGCGCCGGCGGGTTTGGTCGCGCTGGGCGGGGCTCGCATAGGCGAGCTTGCCGAGGCGCTCGACCAGCGCCTCGTGGCCGGCGAGCGTGTAGGCTTCGTGCGGGCGGCCGGGCGCCTCAGCGGGCACGAGGACGAAGCTCTCGGGATTGCCGTGGGCGCGCAGGACGTCGCGAAAATCGGACGGCAGCGAGACGCGCCCCTTGGCGTCCAGCTTGTGCAGTGCCGATCCGATGAAAAAGCGTGCCACCGCCCGATCCCTGCCCCGCCCGATCTTGCCGGGCCCGTGGGGCGTCCGGCCTCTGAACCTGCGGATCGGCGGGAGAAGGGCGCCGCGAACGGCACGGGGCGGAACCGGGCCTTAAATCCGGATCCGCCCCGCGTGTCCCTCGGGACCCGGTGCGGGGGCGCCGCCCGTTTTGGCCGGATCGTCCGCCGCCGCCACCGTCGGCCCTCTTCCCGCGCGTGAACCGCGCGCGTCCGTCTTGGGGCAGCCGCTGGAGCCTGTATGAAGCCTGCCTCGTTTTATACCGGCAGCTGCCCGCGCAATCTTGGTACGCCGTGTCGGTTTGAAAGGCAAGGGAAATTATGGGAATTGATGGGTAAGGATGCAATTGCGATGGGGCGTGACGCCATTCATCCGGGTTGGTCGCCAAATCTCGGCCCGAACTCCAGAGCTGAAGACTAGAACTTTAAGCGAAAATAAAGCGAACATCTTCGTCCAAGGCAAGGTCGAGCAGCCCGAACGCCCCAGAACCGGGCGCCGGCGCCGCCGAGCCCCCGGTGCGGGACGCAGGCCAAATTTCTCTGCAATATGGGACTGCGTGGGACGTCATGGGAAAAGAACGGCATCGACGAGGGACCCCGGCCGCCGTCGGGATCCTGTCGGGATCCTCTCGGAACCCTTTCGGGATCCTGTCACGACCCCTGTCGGCCCGGCAGGACACCCCTGTTCGGAAGGTGCGGACGGCCTGTAAGCCGGGTTCTGTCCCGCCCTACGACCCGAGGGCCCACATCGGACGGGGATGGCCATTCATCTGGGACCGCGGTCGCCCGCGGCCTCCTGCGATCAACCCGGACCTCGGACCGGAGGCGGTCCTGCGACCGAAGCCGCGCGAGGTCCCTTTTCGACCTTGCTCCCGGTGGGGCTTGCCGTGCCGCCCCTGTCGCCAGGCGCGCGGTGGGCTCTTACCCCACCGTTTCACCCTTACCGCCCGAAGCCGAAGCCGCGGGAGGCGGTCTGTTCTCTGTGGCGCTTTCCCTGACGTGCGAACCGAAATCCGCCCGCCGCCGGGCGTTACCCGGCACCGTGCCTCCGTGGAGCCCGGACTTTCCTCACCCGGATCGCGCCGGGCGCGGCCATCCGGCCGTCCGCGAAGCTGAGGTAGGAGGCGGCGGGGCCTCAGGTCAAGCGGGACCCGGCGTCAAGCGTGGGGGCTCGCAGGCATGGCAGGCCAACGGGCGGCGAGCTTCTCGAGCATATCGACGCCGGCCGCGGTCGGCGCTCCGGCCTCCCCGGGCCGGAACCGCTCGGCAAACGCGCGCCAGACCGACAGGTTCTCGGCATCCCAGTCGACGCCTGCGCCGAGCGGATAGCCGAACGCCCGCGCCGCCCGGCGAAACCGCGCCGCATCGGCCGGGCCAGGGGCCGACCCGAGATCGCCGGAGAGGCCGCGCTCCTCCGGCCAGATCGAGAGCCCGCCGCAGGCCAACCGACGCCAGTCGAAGCGGGGGCCGGGATCGATCTTGCGCCCCGGCGCCACGCACGCATGGCCGAGCACTCGCTCGGGCGGGATCCGGTGGCGCGCCAAGAGAGCCGACAAGAGCGCCTCGAGCGCGGCTATCTGCGGCTCGGGGAAGGGATGCGCAGCCGGACCCGTCCCGGGGTTTGCAAGCTCGATACCGACGGAATGGGAATTGATGTCGGCGACGGCGCCCCAGCCCGCGTGACCCGCATGCCAGGCCCGGCGGTCCTCGGGCACGAGCCGCAAAACGCCCCCGCCGAGGTCGATCAGGTAATGCGCGCTTACCTCGGCAGCCGGGTCCGAAAGCCGCGCGCGCGCCGCTTCGGCAGACGCCATGCCCGTATAGTGCAACACCACCATATCGGGCCGCGCGACGCCCCGGCGGGGCCCGTGATTGGGCGAGGCTCGCTCCTCGATCTCCATGCCCTCCCGTCCGTTCGGCAAATTGCGCTTAACCGCTTCCGCCGGCGATGGTATCACGGAACCGAGAGGGTCGAGCAACGGCCCCATTGAGGCGACCGAGGCAGCGGGGCAGAGCGGCATGATGGAACGGAACCGGTTCGGGGGTGTGTTGGCGCTGATCGCCACCCTCTGCCTCACGGCGTGCGGGGTGGTCTATACCGCCCCCGACGTGCGCGACGGCGACATGCTCGGGTCCGCGGATACGGATTACGACGTGGAAATCGTCAGGCTGACCGCCGGCTCGGCGAGCGAAGCCAATCTCCGCCCTTATGTGCCGCCTCGCCTGCCGCTCGCCTTCCAGCCAGGCGCCGTCGCCGAGATCGCCGCCCGCGGCCCGGCGCTCCCCGCCGCCGAGCCGCTCCCGGCCCCGACCGCGCCGCGCCAAGACCGCGCCGCCCCGACGCCCGACCGGTTCCCGCCCCTCGCGGCGCCCGAACCCTACCGGATCGGCGTCTCTGACGTGCTCACCCTCTCGATCGCGGGCGCCGCCACCACGGGCGAGGCAGCCGTGCCCGCCCTCCTGGCCGCCCAGTCGCGCCGAGACCAATACGTGGTCCAGGACGACGGCGCGATCGCGATCCCCGATGCGGGACGCGTCCAGGTCGCGGGCCTCACGCTCCAAGACGCCGAAGCGCAGGTCTTCAATGCCGTCGTCGCCTCGGGCATCGATCCGGCCTTCACGCTGGAGATCACCGAATTCAACTCGAAGCGCGTCTCGGTCGGGGGCGATGTGGGCACCCCGTCGCTCGTGCCGATCACGCTCACGCCGCTTTTCCTGCATGAGGCGATCGACGCGGCCGGCGGGATCGACGCGGACGACCCGGAGACCGCTCGCGTGCAGCTCGTCCGCCGCGGGGAGGTCTATGAAATCTCCCTCGAACGGTTCCGGACCGACCCGCTCTCAAGGCGCGTGCTGTTGCGCGACGGGGATGCGATCTTTGTCGGGAGCAGCTTCCGCGGGGATGCGGCGGCCACGCGGTTCGAGCAGGAATTGACGCTGCGGGCGGAACGGCTCCGCAACGCGGAGCTCGCGCTTCGCAACGAAGAGATCCGCATCGAGCGTGAGGAGGCCGCCAGCAATCGCCTCGCCGAAGAGCGCGCGCTCTTCCAGGAGCGCCTCGAATTGGGCGCAGTCGCGCGGAGCTACGCCTATTCCGTCGGCGAGCAAGGGCAGGCCAAGCGTATCGCCTTGCCCTTCGAGCGGAGTGCCACGCTCGCCGAGGTCCTTTTCGACGGGATCGACCTCGATATCCAGACCACGGACTACGGCGAGATCTATGTGCTCCGAGCGGAGACCGACCCCGCGCTTGCGGGCGGGCTAACCGCCTATCGCCTCGACGCGGAAAACGCGGTGAATCTGACCGCCGCGACGGTCTTCGAGATGCGCCCGAACGATGTGATCTTCGTGCCTGAGCAGCCCGTGACGAGCTGGAACCGGGTCATCAGCCAGATCTTGCCGAACCTCTTCTTCGCGGTCGCCGACGCGGTCTCGGGCGGGATCTGAACGACCGCGCCCTGCCGGCACCGCCAAACCCGGTCAGCCGGCGTCGGGGCCCGAGTTGAGGAACCGGATGCGGCCGGGCTCGAGCCGCGCGGCCGTGAGACGTCCTGAGAAATAGGCCCCGGTATCGAGCGCGATCCGTCCGCCCTCGACCGACGGCGCCTCGACCACCGTATGCCCGTGCACCACCCAGAGCCCGTCTCCTCGCGGCATTCGGGCGAATTCCGGATGTCCCCACAACAGCGCCCGCGGGTCCTGTGCCGCCGGCGCGAGCGCTGGATCCGCCCCCGCATGGGTAAAGAACACGTTTCCGTTCAGATGACAGAGCCGCAGATCCTCGATGAAATCCTGATGCGCGCCCAACGCCTCGGCAAGCTCGTCGCGCACCTGCGCGAGCTCGTCCGGGTCCTGCATCCCCTCATAAGCGCCCACCCCATACGACAGCAGCGTCTGCAACCCGCCGACCCGGAACCAGCGCTGCCCCTCTTCCGGCGCATCGAGGAACCGGAGCAACATCTGCTCGTGATTGCCCATCAGGAACACCGGGTCGATCTCGGGCCAGGCGCTTACCGTCGACAAAAGCTCGAGCGTGTCGCGCGAATTCTCCCCCCGATCGACATAATCGCCGAGGAAAACGACTTCCGGCGGGGCGGACAAATCCGCACTGTCCTCAAGGATCCGTTCGAGAAGCGCGATCAGCAGATCTGCCCGCCCATGCACGTCGCCGATGGCGAACACGGGCCGATCCGGTGCGATCTCGGGCATCGCGAGTTCGGCCGGCGTCACGGCCTCGGGCGCGCCCCGGAGCAAGCCGAGACGGCGAAGGAGACCGCGCCAGCCGCGCGCCTCAGTCCTGATAGTATCTCGAGGCCTGCCGGTAATAGCCATACGCCTTATAACCGTAGCGCGTCATTTCCTTCACGTCGATCTGACTGAGCACGAGACCCGTCACTTTCACGTTGACCTGCTGAAAGTTTCGGAGCCCCTGCGCCACGGTCTCGCGAAGCGTCGTGTTCCAATGCACGAGATAGAGCAGCGCGTCCACGTTCTGCGCGATCACCCGCGCATCGGGCACCGCGAGCACCGGTGGTGTGTCGACAAAGATATAGTCGTAATGCCGGCGGAGCTCGTTCAAAAACTCGGCAAACCGGTGCGAGGCGAAGACGTCGGCGGCATTCACCGAGGACTGCTCGCCCGGCAAGACATGGAGCCCGGTCGCCTCGTCCACATGGACCACCTCGTGATAGGCCTTGTGCCCGGACAGCACCGACAGCAGCCCGCCCTCGGTTTCGATCTTGAAATACCGGCGGAAATTCCGACGGCGAAGATCGCACTCGATGATCACGACCCGCTTGCCGAGCGACCGGGAGATCTGCGCGAGCGACAGGCAGCAGGTGGTCTTGCCCTCTCCCGGCAACCCAGAGCAGACCATGATGAGCTGGGGCGGCTTGTCGACATTGGCGAGCAGCACCGAGGTCCGCAAATTGCGCACCGCCTCGGCAAAGCCCGACCCCGGCCGCTCGACCAAAAAGCTCATCAGCGCGCCGCGCTTCGGGATCGGCGCAAGCGGCAGCGACCCGAGTACCGCATGGCCCGTCCGCGCCTCCAAGTCGTCCGCGGTCCGGAAGCTCGCATTCATCCGCTCGCGGAGGACGATGCCGACGATCGCCAGGAACACGCCGCCCGCAAGCCCGATCGCATAAGTCGCCCCCCGGTTCGGCGAGGACGGCCGGCCCGGCACCCAAGCCTCGGAGATCAGCCGCGCATCCGCCTGCTGAACCCCCTGCGCGACCGTGGTCTCCTTGAGCCGGGAGAGAAAGCTCTCATAGATCAGGCGGCTCGCCTCGGCCTCGCGTTCGAGCTGGTTTTGCTCGACAAAGGCGTCCGAGGTCCGGGCGAGACGGGCCTCCTGCGCGGCCACGCTCTCGCGGATGCGCATAAGCTGTTCTGCCGCCCGGTCGCGATCGGCCGAGAGGGTCGCGACCGCCTGGGCGACCAGCGCGTCGGCCTCCGCCGCAGCCTCGGCCGGCTCCGCCGCCCCGGCCGCCAGGTCTTCGACAAGCACCACCAGCCGGGGCTGGCGCAGAAGCTCGGCGACCCGCAGCAGGTCACCCGACGCCTTGGCGGAGGTCACACCCGCCCGCAGCCGGTCGAGCTCGGCCATCCGCGCGTCGAGCGTCGTCGCCCGGTCGCGCAACTCCTTCACCTGCCGTGCGTCGAGCGCGAGCGCCTCCTCGGACACCAGCTCCGAGGCGCTCGAGAACCGCTTCACCGCTTGTTCCGCCGCCTCGACATCCGCGCGGAGCTCGGCCACCCGATCCGACAGCCACGCGGTCGCCGTCCGCGTCGCTTCGAACTTTTTCTCCAATTGATCGAGGATGTAATATTCGGCGACCGTGTTCGCGAGGCTCGCCGCCCGCTCGGGCTCGGACGCGGTCACCGTGATCCGGATAACATAGGACCGCTCGACCCAGTCCGCCCGGACCATGCTGCGAAGCCGCCGGATCACCTGCTCGCGAAGCGCCTCCGCCGTCGGCTCGGGCCGCGCCTCGGCCGGGGCGGCCAGCCCGGCCAGCCCCTTCACCCAACCGATCGCCGCAGAGACCGCGGAACCAAAGCCGAACCCGCCGCCCTCGACCCCGCGAAGGGCCGGGTTGAAGAACGGATCCTGCGCGAGGTTCAGCTCCTCGACCACCTTACCCAAGAGCTGCGCGGACCGGATGATCTCGATCTGGGACTGCAGCAGGAAGTAATCGGCCCGCCCGCTCGACGAGACGGGATCGATATCGACCAGATTGGTCCGCTGATACTCCCAGAGAACTTCCGCATCGGCCTTGTAAAGCGGCGTCGTGCGCGACAGCTGCACATGCGCGGCAACGATCCCGAGAACGCCGACCAGAGCGATGATCCATTTCGCCCGCCAGATCGTCGAGACCAGCCGGTAGAGGTCCATGTCCTCGGACCGGGCCATGACCTCCTGTGCGCTCTCCGCCGAGATCTTGGCGAGCGGGTCGCGGTGCGCATAGGGCGGGGCGCCGGTCGAGGGCGCGTCGCCCGCCTCGATCGCCTCGGCGCCGTCGCTGCGGCCATACCCGACACCGCGGTCCATACGGGGCGCGGCGTGCGCGCTCGGACGAAAGGCCTGCTCCGCGGCGCTTCGCCGCTCGCGTGCGCCGCCCATGCCGCCGACACGGGCGGGCGCGTCGTGTCGACCGGGTGGCGGCCTGCCGCCGCTGTCGTCCTTGTCCGCCATGCCGACACCCGTCCCGTTCGACCGCGCTCTCCGGCGAACTCGGCGACCGCGATCCGACCGTTCTGCCCCTCTAGCTATAGGCGGCGGGGAGCGAACTGACAACTGTGACCGCGTCCCGATCCGGAGCAGCACGCGGCAGAACCGTGTGCCGACCGCAACGCTGTTGCGCCAATAAAACTGCCTTTTCTTGACTTAAACTTTTCCCACTGATACCGATATTAGTGGGATTTCGGCGAGATGCGTCCTGCAGCCCCCTCGGCCCGGCGTTCGGTCGGGCTCGGAGCGGCATGGCAGCGCGTGGGGAGCGCTCGAATGAAAAGCGATGCGCGGCTGGCAGGCTCGGGACTGCAATCCGACCCGGTCGATCTCCTGCTCGACGGCCGCGAAGCGACCCTCGGCGCTGTCGGCTCCCTATGGTTCCGGGCCGGCAAACGCGGCTTCGACATCATCGTCGTGCTCGCCGCCCTGCCGGTCGTGCTCGGGGTCACCGCTCTTCTCATCGCGCTCAACCCCCTCGCCAACCGGGGGCCCGTGTTTTTTATGCAACGGCGCATGGGCCGGGACTGCCGGCCCTTTACCGTGATCAAGTTCCGCTCCATGCGGCCCGAAACGCCGGTCCGCCGCGGTCCCGACGACCCGCTCGAAGACGGGCGGATCACGCCCCTCGGCCGGATCCTACGCCGAACGCGCCTGGACGAACTGCCCCAGTTCCTCAATGTCCTTTGGGGCGATATGAGCCTCATCGGTCCACGCCCGGACTATTGGGACCATGCGATCCACTACGCGGACAGCGTCCCCGGCTACCGCCAACGCCACCGGGTTCGGCCGGGCATCACCGGTCTCGCCCAGGTCCAGGCGGGCTATGCGGAAGGGATCGCCGCGACCCTCGAGAAGACCCGCGCCGACCTCACCTATATCGAGCGCTTCGGCCTCGCGATGGATCTCTACGTTCTCTGGCGGACAATCAGCGTGGTCGTCTCGGGCTACGGCGCCCGCTGACCAGTGACCACTGACCACCGACCGATCAGCAATCGGGCAAGATATCCTCGGCATCCCGGCCGACGAGCCGCACCCGATGGTCCATCGAATGGCTCGGCCGCTCGCAGCCCGCATCGCCGACGATCTTGGCCGGGATTCCCGCCACCGTCTTGCAGGCGGGCACATCCTTCAGCACCACCGAGCCGGCCGCGATCCGCGAGCAGCGCCCCACCTGAATATTGCCGAGCACCTTCGCCCCGGCGCCGATCAGGACGCCGTCGCCGATCTTCGGGTGACGATCGCCGCCCTCCTTGCCCGTTCCCCCCAAAGTGACCGCATGGAGCATCGAGACGTCGTCGCCGACCACCGCCGTCTCGCCGATCACGATGGAATGGGCGTGGTCGATCATGATCCCCCGGCCGATCCGCGCGCCCGGGTGGATGTCGATCGAGAACTCCTCGGAACTCCGCATCTGCAGGAAAAGCGCGAGGTCCCGCCGGCCCTGGGTCCAGAGCCAGTGCGCCAGCCGATAGGACTGCACCGCGAGAAATCCCTTGAAGTAAAGAAGCGGCATGATCATGCGGTCGCAGGCTGGGTCCCGCTCGAAGACGGCGACGATATCCGCCCGCGCCGCCGCCCCCATCCGCCGGTCGGACGAGAACGCCTCCTCGGCAAGCTCGCGCAGGATCAGCGGCGACATCTCCGGGCTTGAGAGCTTCTGCGCCAACCGATAGCCGAGCGCGCTCTCGAAACTGCCGTGGTGAAGGACGACCGAATGGGCGATCATCCCCATATAAGGCTCGCTCGCCGCAAGCCGCGCGCCCTCCTCACGGATGCGCGTCCAGACCGGATCGATCTCGGAGAGCGCGGCGCGGCTCTCGGTCGGCAGCTTCGGTTCAACGGTCATCTGGCACCTCCTCTCGGCGCATCGGACGAGGGTCGCTCTTGCGACCCGGGTAACACCCCGGCAACTTAGGCGAGGCAGGCGGCCGTTACCACCACGCCAACCGGAGGGGAGCCATGGACGAAGCGACCACCGCGCGGTTCCGGGACCGGCTCGAGGCGATGCTGGCCGCTCTGACCGAAGAGGATCGGGCGACCGCCGTCGACCGCGCCCCCGTCGAGCTCGACCAAACCAGCGTCGGGCGGCTCTCGCGGATGGACGCGCTCCAGGTGCAAGCGATGGCCGAGGCACAGTCGCGCCGGCGCGTCGCCGAAAAGGCCCGGATCCGCGCCGCACTCGCCCGCATGTCCGAGGACGAATTCGGCTGGTGCCAGGACTGCGGCGAGGCGATCGGCACGGCAAGGCTCGAACTCGACCCGGCCGCGCCCTTTTGCGTCGATTGCGCCCGCGGCTGAAGGCTCATCCGCCGAGAAGCGGGAACGTCACCCCGAGCGCCCAGGCAAAGGCGAGCGCATTCGCCACCCCGGCGACGCCCGGATGCCCCGTCGCGCGGTAAACCCACCCGGCGAAAAGCCCGTAAAGCAGGAAAAAGAGGACGACGACCGGCGTGATGATCGCCAGGAAAAAGAGCTCCGACGGGTTGAGCGCCACCGCAAGCGCGAGCGACACCAGCATGAAGAGCTTCGATGCCGCAGCGGAGCCCCGCGGCGCGCTCGAAGCCCGCACAAGCCGCTCGTCGGTGACCAGATAGGCAAGCGTACCCGCCGCCAGCGCGGCAATGAGCGTCGCCCGTCCCGCATGGGGCCAAAAGCTCGCGACCCAGCTGTCGAGCGCGAGGCCGAGCGCGCCGGTCGTCCAAGCGACGGTCGCAAGCGTGGCCAACACAAAGGGCCCCGGCGCCGCCCTCGGTCCCTCCCGCCAGAGCCCGTCCCGCCAAAGGAGAAGCCCCGTGATCGCCCCGTAGACCAGGAAATGAAGCGCCAGATAATCTGCCACGAGAACCGGCAAAAACCGGGTATCGACCGGCCAGAGAAGGAGCGGCGTCAGCACCGCAGGCAGCGCCGCGCGCCCGAGGAACCGACGCCACCGGGCCTTGTCCGCGCGACTGGGCGGCTCGGCCAGCCGCGGCAGGAGCCCCGCCAGCGGCCAGCCCATGGCGACGATCCCGGCCAACAGCAACAGGATCGACGGTCCCCGGACCTCCAGATACCCAACGCCCTCGCGCTCAAAGACGCCGTCGAACCAGGCGAGCGCTTCTGCGAGGCTCTCGCGGGAATAGAGCACCCCCACATGCTCGACGCCATCCGCCCAGACCGCCCGCCGCGCCGAGCCGTCCGCCGGTGCACCATAGGTCACGCCCTCCGACACCGGCTCCCCCGCGGACAGTCGGACCGCCTCGAGCGACGGCTCCTTGAGCCCGCCTTCGAGATCGCCTGCGATCAAGAGAAGGTTCCGCGGCGCGTCCGGGGTCACCAGCTCCTCGATCGTCCAAGGCCCTGTCGAGACCGCAACGGTGGCCGCAATGTCGTCCCGACCCACGGCCCGGCGGATCACGATATCCGTGGCCATCGAATGGCCGAGCAGCCCGACGCTCGTGCCGTCCGGCGCAAGCGCGTCGGCCGCCGCGACAACGGCGTCGATCTCGGCGAGGAGGTTCCGTGTCGCGCCATCCGTCGAGCTCACATCGCCCGCAAGCGGCACCGGGTTTCGCCCGTGGCCCGCGAAATCGAACGCGACCACCAGGTAGCCGTTCCTCGCCAGCGTGACCGAGAACGGCTCCATAAGCTGCCGCGACCCGGCAAACCCGTGCGCAACCACGATGACCGGGCCGGGCGGCGCCCCCTCGAGCCGATAGAGCGTGCCAGGCGTTGTGCCGCGGGCCGTCTCCGTGTCGAAAGGGGCGATCTCGAGCGGCGCGATCCCAGCCCGAAGATCCACGACCGCCACGGCGATGGCGGCGAGCGCAAGAAGCGCGACCCCGATCCGCGCGAGGCTCAGCCGGAGCCCGGGCTCAGGGCGCAAGGCTTGCCAACACCCAGGCCGCAGCGACGATCTGCAGGAGATTGAGCACAACCGACCCCTTGTGCAGCCGGTCGAACCGCCGCCCCGCGCCCGGATCGCCCGCCAGCTGCCGATCGCGGGCCCGGTTGATCGCCGGCATCAGCCCCTGCCGGGCGACCACGCCACCCGCGGCCACGGCTGCCATTACAAGCGCCGCCACCGGATCCCCGGCCGCCAATAGCGCCGCCCCGATCCCCGCAAGCCCGAGCACGAAGAGATAGTACCAAGGAAAGACGCCGCGGATGAACCGCCCTGCCGTCTCGGCTGGCAACTGCGTGAAGACGAGCGGCGCAAAAAGAAACGAAAACGTCACCATTCCGCCGAAGAGGATCGCAGCGGCAAAGAGCGCGAGAACATCGAGCATGCGTAACCTCCCGGATCGCCTCACTGCCGATATAGCGCCGATCCCTCCGACGCCACCGTCCGCCGGGACGCGACGACCCCGCGGGCGGGCCGTCAGGCCATGCCCGCCTCGGGCAGACGGATGTCGAACGCCTCCCGGATCGCCCGATCCCGCAGCTCGGGCAGATGCCGCGGCCAGGGACCCGCCAGGATCTCGAGCTTTCGCCGCCGGGCCTCGGTCACCAAATCCGGCCGACCCTTCTCGACCCATTCCTTGGGCGACGTCCGGTCGCCAAGCCGGGGATAGACATACTCCGTCTGCATGACCCCAAGCGTTTGCCCGTGCCCGAGATAATGCCCCGGCCCCTCAAGACAGACCGACCGCATGACCTCGAGGCTCACCGTGTCCTCGGTCACCTCGATCCCGCGCACACAGCGCAAGCACTGCCCCAACATGTCGTCGCCGAGGATCAGGCTCTCGAAACAAAAGCCGAGCAGCGAGGCATGCATCCCCACGGCCTCATAGACCATATTGAGCCCCGCGAGCCCCGCCATCGTGTTCGAGATGCCTTGCTCCCAACCCGCCTGCATATCCGGCAGCTTGGCATCGGCGATCCCCGCCGCCGCGCCCCCCGGCAACCCGTAGAAGGCGTGCATCTGTGCGCACCCCGCCGAAAGAAGCGCCTGCTCGCCCGAGCCGCCCGACATCGCGCCCGTGCGCAGATCCGACACGAACGGCCAGGTGCCGAAGATCGCCGGATGCCCGGGCGAGAGCGCGTTCACATAGACGACGCCCGCCAGACACTCGGCCACCGCCTGCACGATCGCGCCCGCAATCGGCGCCGGCGCGGTCGCGCCCGCCTGCCCCGCCGAGAGGAGCAACACCGGCATGCCGCCGCGAATGCAGGCCTCCATCACCAGACAGCTTTCGGTCGCGAACTTCATCGGCGGAACGACAAAGCAATTCGAATTCGACACGAAGGGACGGGCCCGCCAGGCCGCCTCGTCGCCCGCCGCCATGTGCAACAGCGAGAGACAGGCGGGAACCGTCTCCGCCTCGACAAAACTCGTCCCCACATGTTTGGACGTGCCCCGGATACAGGCATAGACCGTGTTCAGATCGAGGATCTGCGGCTCGGAGATATCCCGGCAGACGAGCGGGCGCTGGAAGAAATGCACGTTGTCGAGCGTGTCGACGATGCGCGCAGCATCGAAAAGATCGCGCACGCCCGGCTCGCCGTAAACCCGGCCTTCCACATCGACGAGATGCACGGCCGCCCCGGCGGTCCCGTAATGCACGCGTCGGCCGGAGAGCAGCAGATCCTGCGCCGGATCCTGCGCCGGCAGCGTGATGTCCCGCGCGGCAACGGCCAGCATGTCCTCGACAAGCGCACGCGGGAACCGGATCCGCCCGTCGGCGCCTTGCACCGCCCCGGCCCCGGTCAGGATCCGCACCCCGCTCTCGGGCGCATCCGCGAGACCGATCTCTTCGAGCGCATCGAGCGCGGCACTGTGGATGCGGGCCACCGCCTCCTCGCTCAGCGGCCGGTAACGCCCGCCGGTCATCCCCGCGCGGACCGGACGCAGCGCCGCATCGAGCGGAGCCGCCCGCGCCGCCTGCCGCGCCGCGCGGCCTCCGGGGCGGGCCGGTCGAGCGCCGCGCCGCCCGCGTTCCTCGGTCTCCACTGTCATCTTGACTGCCTCCTCTCGGGCCCGCCCGTGCCGATCCACCGCCGGAGACCGCCTCCGACTGGGGGAATGATCCGATCCCCGAACCGCCCGCGCGGTCCGCGATCCGCCTTGCGCGGCCGCGACGACCCGCGGCGCATGTGGCTTTTCCGCTTTACCCAGTGACGCCGATCACACACCCCAATCCGCACCGCGCCCATCTAGCGGCCATCGCACCAGATTGAGTGGAGGAAACCATGGTGGATAGCGTTGCACTGGCCCGGGCCCTGAATACCGTTCTCGGCCGCCCGGCGACGGACACGGAACTCGAAGAGGCAGCCGAGGCCGAAAGCCTCGAGGCGGCCATCCAGGCGGTCGCAGCGGAAGCGCAGATCGCCCGGATGATCGTCACTCACTACCGCGTCTTCTATGGGCGAGAGCCGGACCCCGAAGGATTTGCCTACTGGACCAAGGTCGCCCACGCCCATGCCGAGGATGGGGTCGTTCCCGCCAAGACCGACGTTCAGATCGCCAGCGCCTTTGCCGAAGGCGCAGAGTACGAGCTCCGCTATGCGGGCCTCGACACGCGCGAAATCGTCGAACGGATGTATCGGGACAACCTCGCGCGGGAGGGCGACGAAGACGGGGTCGATTACTGGACCAGCCGCCTGGATGCCGGCATGACGGTCGCCGAGCTTGGCTACGCTTTCGCGACCTCGACGGAAATCGGCGATACCCTCGCCGATGAGGTTACCGAAGTGCTCGTGGGTCTCGGCCTCCACGCGGCAAACAAGGCCGCCCCGAGCGCCGAACCCGCGCTCCACGATCCCCGCCCCGATGTCCCCTGGGCCGATCCGGACTGGACGCCCGATTACGACTGGCAGGGCGGACCCGAAGACGAAGGAAAAGGCGACCGGGACGACGCGCCAGAAGCGTTCCACGGAGGCGCGGGCGACGACCGGCTCTTCGGCGAGGGCGGCGACGATATCGTGGCAGGCGGCTCGGGGGACGATCGCGTCGATGGCGGCCCGGGCAGCGACATCCTGACGGGCGGCGAAGGCGCGGACAAATTCGTCTTCAACAACGATGCCGACAACCCGTCCCGCGCCGAACTCCTCGAGTTCTACAAAGAGCGCGGCTACAACTGGGACAATATCACCTCTGACGATTTCAAATTCGAGCCCGACAGCACCGTCGATGCACCGGATATCGTCACGGACTTCGAACCGGGCAAAGACAAGATCGTTTTTAAGGAGGACCAACACGACACGGACTATTGGCCCCGCCCAGACACCGACGACATCGACGTCATGGGAGGCGCCTTGCCGGCGAAGGGCGCGGCAGTCGACCATGCGGGGGAGATCGCGCTCTACGATTGGGAACACCCCAACGGCACCGGCACGACCCTTCACTTCGACGCGGACGGCGATGGGATCGTATCCGATGGCGATTTCGTCATTCACCTCGACGGCGTGGCGCCCGGCGATCTCGGCCCCGAGGATATCGGTTTCGAGATCGGTTGAACGGACCCGACCGAACCCTGGGGCCGGGCGTGCCGATAGGACCGTGCGGCTCTGGCTCGGCCTCCACCGGAAAGCCCGTGACGCGAGGCCGCCACCCGGTCTCACGGCGCCTCCGGCCGCCCGGCCTTCATGGCGGCCAGGATCTCGCCCCAACCGGCACCCGCTTCGGCCAAATCGAACCGCCCTTCGCCCATCGCCCGGCCCGCCTCGAAAAGCGCCCCGTAAGCGAGCCGCGCCAGCGATCCGCCGAGGCTCACACGCGCGACGCCGGCCGCCGCCAATTCATCGCGCGAGGCGCCCGCTGCCCCGAGCCCGATCACATGGTTGACCGGCCGGCCGACGGCCGCGCAGAGCGCCTTCAACTTCACGAGACCGGGAACGCCCGGCGCATAGAGAACCTCGGCGCCCACGGCCTCGAATGCTTGGAGCCGGGTCACCGCCTCGTCGAAGGCGTAAGCCCGTGCCAGCATCCCGTCGGCACGGGCGGTCAGGACGATCCCCACCTCCCGAGCCGCGCCGACGGCCGCTTCGATCCGAGCGACCGCGGCGTCGCGATCGTACACAGGCGCTGCCCGGTCGGGACGCACGTCCTCGATGGAGATGCCCGCAAGGCCCGCCTCCGCTGCCCTGATCACGGTCTCGGCCACGGCCTCGGGCGCGTCGCCATAGCCGTTTTCGAGATCGGCCGTGACGGGCAGATCGGTCGCCCGGACAAGCGCGCCCGCATGCGCGAGCGCATCGTCTCGGTCGACCTCCCCGCGCCCGTCCCGCCGCCCGGTGGCAATCGCATAACCCGCCGAGGTCGTCGCGAGCGCCGGGAAACCGAGGCCGGCAAAGAGCTGCGCCCCGCCCGCATCCCACACATTCGGCATCACGAACATCTCCCCCGCATGCAGGGCCCGAAACGCCGCGACTTTCCGATCCCGGGTCATTGCGGCCGGTGCCCGACGCAGGGCCCGCACCG
>JBHJGX010000124.1:0-12211 GCA_050331395.1 Paracoccaceae bacterium | reverse complement strand
GGGGCGGGGCGTTCCGGCCGGCCTCGGCGGTGTCGCGCGGTCGCCGGGGCCGGGCGGCACGGGCGCCCTACCGATCGGGGCCCGCCACCACCCCCGCCACCGCCGCGCGGGCGGGGCCCGCGGCGGTGGGGGGGTGTCGGGAACGAGAAAGAAGGGTGCAAGGATTGGCGGGCGCCGCCTCGCTCAGTCGCCAGCCGCCACGCCTTCGCGCCGCGGGTCCGCGCCGCCCTCGAGGCCCGCCGGGCCGCGCCGCAGAATGCCGAGCCCCGATGTCATCTCGAAGGTGGCGACCGCATGTCCGAGCCCGACCAGCGCCGCTCCGAGCTCCTCGGGGGCCGCGCCGGTCTCGAGAACCGTATCCTCCCGGTTCCGTTGCGACACGTGGAAGAGGGCCGCCGCTTCGGCCGGATCGAGGCCGAGATCGAGCATCCCGATGAGCGCACCCGCCACATATTCGGGGATCCGGCTTCCGCCCGGGCTGCCGAGCACCACGGACGGAACCGCCGACCCGCGAGCATAGACGATGGTCGGCGCCATCGAGGAGCGCGGCCGTTTTCCGGGCCCGGGCGCATTGGCGATCGGCCGGCCGTCCTCGCCCCGGGGCACAAAGCTGAAATCGGTCAGCTGGTTGTTGAGCAAAAGCCCCGCTGCCATGCGCCCGGTGCCGAAGGCGCTCTCGATCGAAGCGGTAACCGCGACCGCCAAGCCGTCGGCGTCGATCGCCGAGACATGGGTCGTGCCGGGCGAGGTGTCGCTTGTCGCCGGGGCCAGATCCGTGGCGCCGGGCGGGGTGCCGGCGGCGGCGGGAGAGGCCATGGCGCGGCTGTCGTCGATGAGCGCCCCACGCGCTTCGAGATATCCCGGATCGAGGAGCCCGGCCACCGGCACCGCGACCTGGTCGGGATCGCCCAGATACCGCGCCCGGTCCGCATAGGCGAGCTTTGAGGCCTCGGCAAAGCGATGCCAAAGCGCCGGATCGCCCGGGTCTTCCGCAGGCGGCGCGCCGCCGACGAGCGTGAGGATCTGGCCCACGGTCGTCGCGCCCGAGGAGGGTGGTCCCATCCCGCAGACCCGCCAGGCGGCGCGATATCCATGACAGACCGGCACGCGCTCGATCACCCGATAGGCGTCGAAATCCCCGGCCGTGAGCGCCCCCGGACTGGGCTCGGCCCGGACAACGGCCAGGATCGCCGCGCGGATGGGGCCGGGGCTGGTCACCGCGGCGGCGCCCGTCTGGGCGATGGCCTCGAGTGTCGCAGCAAGCACCGGCTGTCGGAGGGTCTCGCCCGCGGCGATCGGCCGCCCGTCCGGCAGGAACACGGCCCGGGCGGTGGCGTCGAACAACTCAGGCGCCCGCGCCACCAGCGCCGCCAGCCGGGGGCTGACCGCAAACCCCTCCGCCGCGAGCCGGATCGCCGGCTCGAAGAGCGTGTCCCAAGGCAGCCGCCCATGGCGCGCGTGCAACCGCTCGAGAAGCGGTGCGAGCCCCGGCACCCCGATGGCGCGGCCGGTCGTTTGGGCAACGCTCCAGGGCATCGGCGCGCCGTCCTCGAGGAAGAGCGCGTCGGTCGCCGATAGGGGCGCGGTCTCGCGCGCATCCCAGCTTTCGAGCCCTTCCGCCCCGTGCACGAGTGCGAACGCTCCGCCGCCGAGGCCCGAGGATTGGGGTTCGACCACATTGAGCACCAGCAGTGCGGCGATGGTCGCATCGACCGCCGAGCCGCCGGCCCGGAGCATCGCAAGTCCTGCCTCGGTCGCGTGCGGATTGGCGGTGACGATCATCTGGCGCTCGGCCCGGGCGAGCGGTTTCGGCGGCTGGCCGGGCGCGGCGGTCGCGGCTTCGGGTTCCGCGCGCTGTGCGAAGCTCGCGAGAGGGAGGGCGATCAGGAGGGCGACGAGGATGAGGGGACGCATGTTCGGCTCCGGTCGGGGCGCAGTGGGGCAGGTTGAGACTGCCCGACGGCGCGCCTGAGGGGAAGCGCCGAGGCCCGGCCGCTCATCCGGTCGCATTTGCGGGCCGACGGGTCACGGCCTCCGCTCCGACGCCTGGCGCGCCTCGCGGAACTCTCGCGGGCCTGAGGGGCAGGCTCAGCCGCCGGTCAGGCTCATATGGCGCGCGACCTGCCCGTCGACCCGCTGGCGGGAATAATCGAAGTCGTGGCCCTTGGGCTTGCGTGCAATCGCCGCCCGGATCGCCGCGCGCAGCTCTTCGTCCGAGGCGCCCGCACGCATCACCGCCCGCAGGTCCGCATCGTCGTCCTGGCCGAGGCACATGTATAGTTGCCCCGTGCAGGTCAGCCGCACGCGGTTGCACGTCTCGCAGAAGTTATGCGTAAGCGGCGTGATGAAGCCGATCCTCTGGCCAGTCTCCTCGACCCGGAAATACCGCGCCGGGCCGCCCGTGCGATGGTCGCTCTCGGTCAAGCTCCACCGGCCGCTCAAGTCTCGGCGCAGCTCGCTCAGCGGGTAATACTGGTCGAGCCGGTCTTCGCCGCCGAGATCCCCCATCGGCATCACCTCGATAAAGGTGAGGTCCATGCCCCAATCGGCACACCATTCGACAAGGCGGTGGATCTCGTCGTCGTTGGTGCCTTTGAGGGCGACCGTGTTGATCTTGACCCGCAGCCCGGCCGCCCCCGCCGCCTCGATCCCGTCGAGCACTTGGGCCAGGCGCCCCCACCGCGTGATCCGGGCGAATTTCGCGTCGTCGAGCGTGTCGAGCGAGACATTCACCCGGCGCACGCCGATGCCATGCAGATCGCCCGCAAAGCGCTTGAGCTGGCTGCCGTTGGTCGTGATCGTCAATTCGTCGAGCCCGGCGCCCAGATGCCGCCCCATCGCCTCGAAGAAGGTCATGATGCCCTTGCGCACCAAGGGCTCGCCGCCGGTTACGCGCAGTTTGCGCACGCCGAGCCCGACAAATTGGGAACAGAGCCGATCCAGTTCTTCGAGGCTGAGGAGATCGCGCTTCGGCAGGAACGACATCTGATCGGCCATGAAGTAGACGCAGCGGAAATCGCAGCGATCCGTCACCGAGACGCGCAGATAGGTGATCGCCCGGGCGAACGGATCGACGAGCGTCGGCGGGGGGGTATCGGCCGGCATGGCACCTCCTGAGCTTTCCAATAAGGTATTGGGCGCGCCGGCAACGCGCAAGCGGGCGGGTCGGCAAGGGCTGCGACATCGCTTCGCCGCGGCCATGGAAACCCTGGATGCGCGGGTATCGGCGGGGCGGCGCGGGTTCGATCGATCAGGTCGACCCGGGTTCCGACTGACACATGCGGGGATCTGATCGATCCCAAGCGCGCTCATGGCAGAGCCAGAAGCACACCAAGTGGGCGAAAATTATGCGATCCGCCGTAATCCGCGCCCTCGCGCTCGTCGGCTTGCTCGCCGGCCCGGCCGCCGCAGACGACGCCAACCCGCATCTCCTCGTCTAAGCCGATGCGCCGGCCGAGCCCGTCGCCTTCAGCCCGGCTCTCACCGCGCGGCGCTTCGCCGACGCGGCCGACACCGTCGCATGCGAGGACGACCCGGAGACCGTGGTCGTCGATGTGCGCCCCGATTTCCTTTGGGAGAAAGGCCATATCCCCTGGGCGATCCACCTGCCCTGGGCCGGCAATCTCGAAGAGGACAACGCTATGAAATCGGTGGAGGCGCTGCGTGCCCGGTTCGATGCCGCCGGGGTGACGCGGGACGAGAACGTGGTCGTGCACCGCCAGACCGGGCTCGCCTCGTCGCACAGCTATCTGGCGCTCCGGCTGCTCGGCCAGCCGAAAGTGCGGACCTATCACCGGTCGTGGTCCGAATGGGCAATGCCGACGATTTGCCCAAGGTCGTGCCCCCGGCCGAGTGACGGCCCGGCGCGGCTCGCCGACCCAAGATATGCGGGGTGGCGGTCGACCGCCGCCTTGGCCCGGCCCACCGATGCGGGGCCGGCTTCCCGGGGTGGCTCGACAGGGTCGGCGAAATCCGCCTAAGCCGTGTCTGCCGCCAATCCGGAGCCCTGACATGATCCTTTATGGCCGAAATCTCTCGCCCTTCGTCCGCCGCGTGGCGATCTGGTGCGCACTCCAGGGCCGGAGCCTCGAGCATCGGCCGCTCGCGGCCACCGATCCGACCGATGCCGAGGCCATCCGGGCCGTCCATCCGGGCACGCGCGTGCCGGCGCTCGCGCTCGCGGACGGAACGGTCCTCCTCGACACCCACGCGATCTGCGACTGGCTCGACGAGACCGCCCCCGAGACCCGGTTGATCCCGCCCGCAGGACGCCCGCGGCGCGACTGCCTGCAACGGATCGGGCTCGCGGTCGCCACCGCCGAGAAAGCGGTCGCGCTCGTCTATGAGCGCAGCCGGCGGCCGGAGCGCTATCACTGGCCCGACTGGATCGCCCGGATCGAGGGGCAGATTGGGGGCGGCCTTGCGGCGCTCGAAGGAGGGACGCCCGCCGCCGGAGGCTTCCACGGCGGAGACCGGCCGGACGGCGCGGACGTGGCAGCGGTGACCACCTGGCAGTTCCTCGAGGCGACGAACCCCGACACCCTCGCGCCCGGCTATCCGCGGCTCGAAGCGCTGGCCGCCCGGGCGATGGCGCTCCCGGCCTTCGCCGAGACCAAGCCCTGAGGTCAGGCGCCGGCCGCGCGGGACGGCCCTGGACCCTGGACGCCGCGCCGCGCTAAGGGCGGCTTTTGGCTTGGAGGAGTGCGCAATGGCGGCGAAATGGACGCAAGGGACGCTGATCGGGATCGCTGCCATGGCGGTCGTGGTCACGCTCTCGAATATCCTGGTGCAGTATCCGCTCGGCACCTGGCTGACATGGGGGGCGCTCAGCTACCCGTTTGCGTTCCTGGTGACGGATCTGGCCAATCGGCTGATCGGGCCCGCGGCCGCACGGCGGGTGGTCTTCGCGGGCTTCGCGCTCGCCGTGGTGCTGTCCGTGTGGTTGGCGACGCCGCGGATCGCGCTCGCCTCGGGGACCGCCTTTCTCGCGGCGCAACTTTTGGATGTCTGGGTGTTCGACCGGCTGCGGCGCGGCTCCTGGTGGCGGGCGCCCCTCGTCTCGACGAGCATCGGTTCGGCGCTCGACACGGCGCTCTTCTTCTCGCTTGCCTTCGCGCCGGCATTCGCGGTCCTCGGCGACGACACGGGCTGGGCGGCGGAGCGCGTGGCACTTCTCGGCATCGGGCCCGAGGCCGAACTGTGGGTCAGCCTCGCGGTCGGCGATTTCCTGGTGAAGCTCGCGATCGCCCTTCTGGCCCTCCTGCCCTTCCGGCTCGCGACCCGGGCAGCCGCCTGAGCGCGGCTGGTGCCTGCACGGGTGCCTGCACGGGGGGCCTGCACGCAGGTCTTCACGGAGGGCCCTACACGTGGGCGAGCGCCGCGGGGACGCATGGCGCGGGCGCTTGACCCGAGCGATGCAGGACGGCATCGCCTGAGCGCCGAGTGCCGCGGAGGGGCGCATGCTGAGGATCACGGATCGGGTCACGCTCGAGGACTGGGAGATCACCGAGAGCTTCGCGCGCGCCTCGGGGCCCGGCGGTCAAAACGTGAACAAGGTCGAGACCGCGGTGGTGCTGCGCTTCGAGGCCGCGCGGTCGCCCAATCTGCCGGCCGATGCCAAGGCGCGGCTCCGGCGGCTGGCTGGGCGGCGCTGGACCCAGGACGGGGCCCTGATCATCCAAGCGGACCGCCACCGCAGCCAGGCGATGAACCGGGAGGAGGCGCGGGCCCGCCTCGCAGAGCTGGTCGCGCACGCCCTGGTGCGGCCGAAACCCCGGGTGCCGACGAAGCCGACGAAAGGCGCGGTGCGTCGCCGGCTCGAGGCGAAGAAGGCCCGCGGCGATGTCAAGCGCTTGCGCCGGCCACCGGGAGAGGGATAGCGACCGCCCCGGCCGCGCGGATGCGGGTCGCGGTTGGGATGGGAGCGCGCGCCTCGGCCCACCCGGCGCCCTCTCGGGCGACATCGCGTCCAAGGCGCCGCGCCGGCGCCCGCACGGTGTGGCGTGTCCCCGGCTCGCGGCGGGTTCTGCGGTCCGGTCGGCTTGGATTGCCTCGCCGCCCGCGGCATGCAGGGGGCCGTGACCTCGAGGACCGAGCGCGTGGCTCGGCCCCGTAGTCGGTCGGTCGCGCCCGTGGAGCGATCTCCGGCGCGGCGCCTTGGCCACACCGAGCGATGTTTGCCACCCCGCCGCGGGCGAAAGGCCTGCCAAGCGGTGCGTGGGACGGCGCGGCGCCTTGGCACATCGCTTTTCATCGAGGCCCCCCGGCAGCCGGATTGCGCGAGTGATGGCGGACGGGGGCGCCGCCTCCGACCCGGAGGGCGGCATCCGCGGGTCGCAGACCCATCAAGGCACGTCCCAGCGGGCGCCTTCTCTGCTTTGTTGATCCGAAGGGGCAAAGGGTCAGGCATGGCGCGGTTCGAGCTCAGGGCGTTTAAGGGGTCGGTGATCCGGCCGCTCTTGCCCAGGACGGTTCGGGGCCAGGAGCGTGCGAATGACCGCCGGGTGCCGAACGGCATCTTCTGGCGGGTGCGCATGGGCGCCGTGGGCGGACATCCCGGCGCAGTACGGGCCGCATACGACCCGCGGGAACCGCTTTGAAAGTGGCGTCGGAGAGGCCATGATAAGCGCTTCTGTACGTTTCTCCAGACATCTACGATGCCCAATTCGAAATATTGAAAGCTCGACGATGGGCGTCCAGCCGCGCGCCGCAGAGGGAGAAAACTGGTGCGCGATCCGATTGCATAGATCGCTTGCGCAGCGGGTGACCACAATGATCCACGTTCCGGTGGGCTCAGGGTCCCCCGATCTGCCGGAAACTCACGTTCGGACAAACCCACAGCGCACGCTCGGCTGCGGATCGGTTCGAGACCGTGCTAGCCGGGCACATCCTTTAGGCTGACCGCGCCTCCGACAGCGATGGTCCGCGCACAAGATGGAAAGACCGCGGCGCTGGCGGCTGGATCCGCCCGCTGTCGACCGGGAAGCGCATCGCTTCCTGAACCGGGGGGCTTTATCGTCCGTGCATTTCGGTGGAGAGGTTTGTCGAGAGAGCTGAACACGTCCGCGCTGCCGCAACCCGAAAAGCCCATCGAAGCGCCGGTTTCCAGGCCTCCGTCCAGTTCGCCACAATCCGGATGGGGCTCGGACCCAAGACCGCGGCCGAGGCGGCCTCGGCCGTTTCCACGGCGGCGCAGGCGATCCCGGTGCGCGACACGATCGGGCTGCGCAAACCGCCGCTCGGCGACGCTTGCCCCGATGGGCGCTCGCGCCGGTCGATCTTGGCCGACAGCTTGGAGCGGGCCCTCTTCGGGCATCTCGAGGCCCTTGTTCGGGCACGACGCTCCGCGAACGGACGGACGCGAAGCGTTCCGCAGGAGGGCCAAGAGGGCATGCGGAGGGTGGCGCTCCCATAGGCTGATCGTGGGGCGCTCGGGGATCGCCTTGTGCTGTCTCGTCAAGTTGACAGTCGACGCGTTTTCAGACGACCTCATGCGTCAGGACTGAGGGAGAGCGCGCATGCGTTACGGACGCGGAATAGAGACGTCTGAGAGCGGCGGGGGCGCGGCGCGCTCGGGAACCGTCGAAACGGCCGAGACCGCCGCCGATCCCCGCGCGGCGCCCGCGGTCAGCCTGTCGGTCTTCCGGTTCGACGGGCTCGGCCCGAAGCTCTGGGCGTTTGCACAGATGCCGCTCGCCCGCGCCCCGCTCGCACGGATACCGGATCTGCGCTTCTTCAAGCTCTTCGGCACAGGGGGCGGAGAGAGCTTTCGGCCGCGCCCGAACCCGGCCGTCTGGGCGATCCTGACCGCGTGGCCCTGCGCCGAGATCGCGCGGACGCGGCTTGCCTCGGAGGCGGTCTTCAGGCGTTGGCGGGACCGGGCGGTCGAGCATCTCACCGTGCATCTCGAGCCCGTGCGGGTCCGCGGGGCCTGGGACGGCCGTGCCCCCTTCGCCGTGCCACCGGGGGCTGCGTCCGAACCGCTGCCGCTCGCCGTGCTGACCCGGGCGAGTATCAAGCCCTGGAAGGCGCGCGCTTTTTGGCGCGATGCCCCGGCGATCGACGACCAGACCGCGCACGAGCCCGCGATCCTCTTCAAGATCGGCATGGGCGAGGTGCCTTGGTTGCGCCAAGTGACGTTCTCGATCTGGTCCGATGCGGATGCCATGCGGCGCTTTGCTTATGCTGCGCCCCAGCACCGCGAGGCGATCGCCCATGTTCGGGCGGGCGACTGGTTCAGCGAAGAGCTGTTCGCCCGGTTCCGTGTGACGGGTGCCGAGGGCCGATGGCTGGGACGCGCACCGCTGCCGGACTGAGCGGTCTTTGGGAGGCGCCGCGCCGGGCCCCGCACGGCTTGGGGTGTATCGGGCTCGCGGCGGGGAGGCGGGCAACCCTCCGCTTGGCGGGGCCGCCGCGCCCACGCGCGCACGGTTTGGCCGGTATTGGGCCCGCGGCGGGGAGGCGGGCATCCCTCCGCTTGGCGAAGTGGCCGAGACCCGCGACCGTCGCTGGTTTTGTTGCCGTGCCCCCGCGCCTGAGCCCCTAATCCGCGCACGTTTCGGCCCTTCGCGTCGTGCCATTGTGCGCCTTTGCTTGGTGCCATCGCGCGCGAGATCGGTCTTCGAACCCGCCAAGCGGCGCAATGCCGGCCCCCCGCCGCGGGACAGAGACGTGCCAAGCCGTGCGGGGCCCGGCGCGGCGCCTGCGAGAAGCCGGGCCTGCGGCGCGCGTGTCGTGCGCGTCGGTTTCGCTTGCCCAGGCTCCATCCGGCTGCTAGCGTCAAGCAATGTTGACAAAGACCCGGTCCACGCGTCCTGACGCTCCCGATCTCCCCCGCCTCACAGGCGCCGCCCCGCGCCCCTCGCTGCCCGCGCGCCCCCGGGCGATCGTGATCGGTGCGGGCTTCGGCGGGCTCGCCGCCGCCGTCCGCCTCTCGCTCCGGGGTTACGCGGTCACCGTGCTCGACCGGCTCGACGGGCCGGGCGGCCGCGGCACGGCCTTTCGCCAGGACGGTTTCGTGTTCGACGCGGGCCCCACCATCGTCACGGTCCCCAAGCTCTTCGAGGATCTCTGGACCGCCGCCGGCGAGCGCATGGCCGACCATGTGACGCTCGCCCCGCTCGATCCCTTCTACCGGATCCGCTTCGACGACGGGGAGACCTTTGCCGCGCGCCGCGATCCGGATGCCATGCGCGCCGAGGTCGCCCGTCTCTCGCCCGGTGATGTCGCGGGCTTCGACCGGTTCGTCGCGACCGCCCGCGCGCGGTATCGCATCGGTTTCGAGGGCATGGGAACGATCCCCTTCGAGCGCGTGGCCGACATGGTGCCCTGGCTCTACGATCTCGCGCGGCTGCGGGCCGACCGCTCGGTCTGGGGCGCGGCGGCGGCAGCGATGCGCGACCCGCGGCTCCGCCAGGCGATGAGCTTCCATCCGCTCTTCATCGGGGGCGACCCGACGGTAGTCACATCGATGTACTGCCTCGTCAGCTTTCTCGAAGCCGCGTTCGGTGTGCATTACGCCATGGGCGGGACGAATGCGCTCGCCCGCGCCGTCGCCGATCTCGCCGAGCGCCAGGGCGCGCAGATCCATTATGGCCAAGAGGTCGACGAGATCCTCGTCGAGAACGGCCGTGCTGCAGGCGTGCGCCTCGCCTCGGGTGCCGAACGCCGCGCCGAGATCGTCGTCTCGAACGCCGACGTCGCCTGGACCTACGGCCATCTCCTCCGCGGCCATACGCGCCGGCGCTGGACCGATGCGCGCCTCGGCCGGGCGGCTTATTCCATGAGCCTCTATGTCTGGTATTTCGGCACCGACCGGCGTTGGGACGCGGTCGATCACCACACGATTCTCATGGGCCCGCGCTATCGGGAACTGATCCGGGACATCTTCCGCACCGGCCGCCTTGCCGACGATCTGAGCCTTTATCTGCACCGCCCGTCGGCGACCGACCCCTCGGTCGCGCCCGAGGGCTGCGATGCCTTCTACGTCCTCGCCCCGGTGCCGCATCTCGGCCACGGTCACGACTGGTCGGCCGAGCGCGGCCGGATCAAGCGTCAGATCACCGAGCGCCTTGAGGCGACCGTGTTGCCAGGGCTGAGCCGCCACATCGTCTCCGAGCTCGAGATGACGCCCGAGGACTTCCGCGACCGCTACCGTTCGCCCCTCGGCGCGGGCTTCTCCCTCGAGCCGCGGCTTTTCCAAAGCGCCTGGTTCCGGCCGCACAACCGGTCCGAAGAGTTGGACGGGCTTTATCTGGTCGGTGCCGGCACCCATCCGGGCGCAGGCCTGCCCGGCGTCGTCACCTCGGCGCTCCTCCTCGACAGCGTGGTTCCCCATGGCAAAACCCTGGTCTGACGCGGCGGAGGCGGATTTCGCCGCCTGCGCCGAGGCGATCCGGCACGGCTCGCATTCCTTCCACGCGGCCGGGCGGTTCCTGCCCAAACGGCTGCGGGCGCCGGCCCACGCGATCTATGCGTTCTGCCGGTTGGCCGACGATGCGGTCGATCTGGACACCCGCGACCCGAAAGCCGCCGTCGCCCGCCTCGCGCGCCGGCTCGACCGGGTCTATGACGGCCGGCCAGAGAACACCGCCGCCGACCGGGCCTTCGCCCGCACCGTCGAGCGGCTTGAGCTGCCGAAGACGCTGCCCGGCGCGCTGATCGAGGGTTTCGACTGGGACGCGGACGGCCGGCGTTACCGAACGCTGCCGGAGCTTCGGGCCTATGCGGCGCGGGTCGCCGGCGCAGTCGGGGGCATGATGGCCGTGCTGATGGGCGCACGCAGCGAAGCGCTGCTTGCGCGCGCGACCGATCTCGGCGCGGCGATGCAACTGACGAACATCGCCCGCGATGTGGGCGAGGACGCGCGGACCGGCCGCATCTATCTGCCGCTCGACTGGCTTGCGGAGGAGCGGATCGACCCGGCCGCCCTTGTCGCCGCGCCGGTTCCCTCGCCTGCCATGGCCCGGATCCTCGCGCGGCTCCTCGTCGAGGCAGACCGGCTCTATGCCCGCGCCGAGGCCGGGATCGCCCGATTGCCGGCCGATTGCCGTCCGGCGATTTTCGCCGCGCGGTTGCTCTACGGCGAAATCGGCGCCGAGGTCGCGCGGAACGGTTATGACAGCGTGACCCGCCGGGCAGTCGTGCCCAAGGCGCGAAAACTCGCGCTCGCCGCCCGGGCGGTCCGGGTCGCCGCCTATCCGCGGGTCGACACCGCCGCGCTCGCGGCGCCGGCCCTGCCCGAATGCGCCTATCTCGTGACCGCCGCCATGCGCGAGGTCGCGCCCGAGCGAAGCTTGAGCGATAAGGCACTCGGGGTGATCGATCTCTTCGCCGAGCTCGAGCGGCGCGACCGGGCCGCGCGGGCCGCCCCGATCGCCTCGCGGTCCTGACCTCTGCCGCCGGGCCGAGCGCCGGCTCAGCCGGATCGATCCCCGGACGGTTCGTGCTACCTTCGCCGCAACCCTAATCGGAGGCTGGCATGTTCGAATTCTCCTGGTCGCTCTTCGTCTTCATCGCCGCCTGCTTCGGCGCGGCGATGTCGGGCGCCTTCTTCGCTCCGGGCGAGTGGTACGAAAATCTGCGCAAACCGTCCTGGAACCCGCCGAACTGGGTCTTTCCGGTCGTCTGGATGGTGCTCTACGGCATGATCGCCGCCGCGGGGTATTTGGTCTGGATCACGGCGGAGCCGGGCGCAGCGTTCTGGCCGATGGTGGTCTGGGGCCTTCAGCTCGTCTTGAACGCGGCCTGGTCGCCGCTTTTCTTCGGTTTGAAACGTCCGGATCTGGGAATGGTCGGGGTGATCGCGCTCTGGCTCGGCGTTGCCGCCAATATTGCGGTATTCTGGCCAGTGAGCGTGATCGCGGCGCTATTGCTGGTTCCCTACCTCGTGTGGGTGACGATCGCGGCCGCTCTCAATTATCAGGTTATGCGACTGAACCCGAATTCCCGCGAGATGGCGGCTTGATGGAACTCGAGCCCTTCCTCTCCGACCAGGCTTTCGTCCTCAGTCAACTGGTGCTCTGGTTCGGGTTCGTGATCTGGTTCGGCTGGAGCCAGATCCGTGCAGTCTCGAAGGATCGGGATCCGGACGCGAAAGGGCGTCCCTCGTCCCTGGCGGCGGATGCGCGGGGCCGTCGCGGCACCGAGGACGGCGAGGCAGACGGCTGAGACGCGGGCCCGGGCGGGGGCGTCGAAGGCCCACCCGCCCACC
>JBHJGX010000123.1:0-18312 GCA_050331395.1 Paracoccaceae bacterium | reverse complement strand
GGTTGGGGGCGCGGCGCTGCTCGGCCTTGTGCAAGAGCGGGACGGCGCTCTGGCGGGGGCGGTGGCGCGCGTGGCCGTGGCGGAGTAGCGGGCGGGGGCGCTTGCGGAAGAGCGGGCGCAGGCGGTCGCGGCGCGCGACCGGGCGGCCGAGGCGGTGGCGACGCTCGAAGGCGCGTTGTCCGCGCGGGAGGCGGAGCTTGCCGAGGTGACAGGAGCGCTTGCACAGACGGCGGCGGCCCGATCGGCGCTCGAACAGCGGCTCGCGCAACTCGAGGAGGCCGGCAAGGCGGCCGCGCTCGCCGTCGCCGAGGCCGAGGAGACCGGCCGGCAGGCGGAGGCTGCGCTCGCGGAGATGCGGACGCGTCTCGACGAAGAAGTCTCCGCGCGGGCCATCGCCGAGCGCCGGATCGCCCGTGCCATCGCCGAACGCGACGACGCCTTCCGAGCGGCCGATGCGGAGCGTGGGCAGAGCGAGGCGGTAACCTCGCGGCTGAATGCGATCGCCGAGGAGCGGGATCGGCTGGCGCTCGCGCTCGAAGCGGCCGAGGCAGCGGCGTCGGCAGCGCGCTCGGAGGCCACGGCCGGGGCCGAGCGGGTTGCCGAGCTCGAAGCGACGCTTGCCGAGGGCGGGGCGGAGACCGCCGAGGCTGGCCGGCTGCGGGCACAGCTCGAGATCGAGCGGGCGCGGAACGCCATTGCCCGCACCCGCGTGCAACAGCTGAGCGACGCGCTCGCAGCCGCCGAACGGGCCGCCGCAGCGGTGGGCGGCGACCGGGAAGGCTTGACCGCTCAGATCGCCGAGCGCGATCGGGAAATCGCCGCGCGCGATGCGCAGATCCTCGACCTGGGGGCGCGTCTCGATCGGCTCCGGGCGCGGGCTTCGGCCGCGGGTGAACTCGACAATCGGGTTGCGGAGCTCGAGGTGCGCATCGACCGGATCACCGATCAGCGCGAGGCGATCGCCGGCGAGCGCGACCGCCTTGCCGCGGACCGTGACCGGCTCGAAGCCGAACGCAACCGGCTGCGCTCGGAGCGGGCGACGCTCGCGGCGGATCTCGACCGTCTCGTGGCGGAGCAGGATGGGCTGTTGGCCGCCCGGCGCCAGCTCGAGGAGGAACGCCGGGCGCTTCTCGACGAGCGCGACCGGCTCGAGGCTGCGCTCACCGAGGCGAATGTGAAAATCTCTCGGTTGAGCGAGGCGGCAGAGGACCAGGTCGCCGTCGCTCCGCGGAGTGTCCCCGAGCCGCTGCGCCTGACGCCGATCACGCCGAGCCGGGACGAGGCCCGCGATCTGCAGGCCCGGTTAAACATCCTTGGCTATGACGCGGGGACGGTCGACGGGTTGATCGGGCCGAGCACGCGCTCGGCGCTGGCCGAATATCAGCGGTCGATCGGGTTTCCGGACAACGGTCAGGTGACGCGCGAGGTGCTGGATCGTTTGGTGGGGGACGTCCCCGCGGGCCGCCTCGCCGCCTATTACGACAGCGTCCAACAGGCCCGCCTTGAGCGCCAGCGCCGCGAGGAAGAGGCCCGCCGGCAACGGGCCGCGAGCCGACAGCAGCAGCAGCGTCAAGCGGAGGAGCCGGCCTCGACCTCGACGACGTTCCGCGTCGTGCCGCCGACGACGACAACCGGCCAGACCGATGGCAGCCGGGCGGCCCGGACGCCCCCGCCTCAACCGACGACCTCGAATGCGTCGCGTTCGGAGGAGACCCCAAGCAGATCGACCTTCGTGCCCTATGGCGCAAGCGGCGCGACGGGCGGCGGCGGCGGCGGCTCAAAATAGCGTGGCCCGGCCCGGACGGTGCCGTCGCGATCAGGCCGCGACGCCCGTCCGATCGAGGAGCGAGAGCCAGTTCTCGCGGGCGATCTTGGCGATCAGCGCCTCGCCGAAGCCCGCGGCCCGCATTGCCTCGATCAGCCGCGGCAGGCCGGCCACATCTGCGAGTTCGACTGGCAGCGTGCAGCCGTCGAAATCCGAGCCGAGCGCCACGCCGTCCTCGCCGAGGATGCCGAGCAAGTGCTCGAGATGGCGAACCATCGTCTGGAGCGGCACGTCGGCTCCTGCGCCGCATTCCGTACTCAGATAATGCACGTGGAAGTTCAGCCCGACCACACCGCCCGTCTCGGCGATCGCCCGAAGCTGATCGTCGCTCAGGTTCCGCGGCGAGGGGCAGAGGGCGCGGGCGTTCGAATGGGTGGCGACGAGCGGGTGCTCCGAGATGCGGGCAACGTCCCAGAAGCCGCCGTCGTTCAGATGCGACAGATCGACGACGATGCCGAGCGCATTGCAGGCGGCCACGAGCGCGCGGCCCGCATCCGAGAGCCCGGTCTCGGCATCGAAGGGCGTTGCGGGCGACATGGGCGCGCCGATGCCGAAGATATTGGTGCGCGACCAGACGAGGCCGAGGGACCGAAGCCCCGCCGCATGGAGTACCTCGAGCGCGGCGAGGTCGGGGCCGATGCACTCGGCGCCCTCGATATGCGGCAGCGCGGCGATCCGGCCCTCGCCCATCGCCTGGTGGATCTCCGTCGCCGATCGGCAGATCGTCAGCTGGTCCGGGTGGGCGCGGGCGAGGCGGCGGAGCTGGGCGAAGAGCGCCAGCGTGTGGGCGAGCGCCTCCGGCTCGGAGAGCTCGGCAGTCGCGAAGGCGTCGTCCGGCTCGGTCCGGGGGTCGCGGAACCCGTCCGACGGCGCGAACATGGCGAAGAAACCGCCGGCAAAGCCGCCCAGGCGGGCCCGCGGCAGATCGATCTGGAATTCCGGGACCGGGCCCGTCAGGTCGCGCGGCGCGCCGATCCGGTCCCATTGTTCGAGCCGCAAGATCGTATCGTTGTGACCGTCGAAGACGGCGACCGGGGTCATCGTCCCTCGAAGCGCGGCGAGCGCTTTTCGAGAAAGGCCATCACGCCCTCCATGAAATCGCGGGAGGCGGCGGTCTCGGCCTGAAGATCCGCCTCGAGCGCGAGCTGGCTGTCCAGATCGTTGGCCATCGAGGCGGCGAGGGCCCGCTTGATGTTGCGAAAGGCGACGGTCGGCCCGGTCGCAAGCCGCTCGGCGATCTCTGCGGTTCGCCCGGGCAGCGCCTCGTCCGGAACCGCCTCCCAGATCAGCCCCCACTCCGCGGCGGTCTCGGCCGGGATCGGGTCGGTGAGAAGGCACATTCCCATCGCCCTGGCGCGCCCGACGAGCCGCGGAAGCCAGAACGTGCCGCCCGCGTCGGGAATGAGCCCGATCCGTGCGAAGGCTTCGGCAAAGCTGGCGGAGCGAGCGGCGATCACAATATCCGCGGCGAGCGCGAGATTGGCGCCTGCTCCCGCGGCGACGCCGTTCACGGCAGCGATGACCGGGACGGGACAGCCGGTGATGCGGGCGAGGAGCGGCTCATACTCCTCGCGAAGGACCGCGCCGAGGTCGAGATCTTCGAAGCGCCCCACATCGCCGAGATCCTGGCCAGCGCAGAAGCCCCGGCCCATGCCGGTCAGCACCACGACCCGCCCGTCGCTCGCGGCGCGGTCGAGGGCGCCAAGCAGGGCTTCGCGCATCCCACGGGTGAGCGCGTTCAGCTTATCAGGTCGGTTGAGCGTGACCGTCGCGATCCCGCCCTCGACCGCATAAAGAACCGTCTCGTCTGCCACGCCTATCCGTCCGAGTTTGTCTTGGGCTTCAGCCTAGCGCCTCGTCGGGTCCGCGCCCAGAGCGAAGGCCGCTATTCGGCGGCGCGCATGTCCCGGCCGGCGTCGCGGTCGTTCAGGCGCACCCGTTCGGCCGGCAGGCGCGCGATCGCGGTCGTGCCGATGCCGGGGGTGCTCTCCAGGGCCAGCGACCCGCCATGGAGCGCGACGAGCTCGCGGGAGAGCGGCAAGCCGAGCCCGGTGCCGTCGACCGTGTGGTTCGCGCCGCTGCCCACCCGGCCATAGAGCGCAAGCGCCGTGTCGATCTCTTCGCGGGTCATGCCGGGACCGGTGTCGGCGACGCGGAGCTCGGCTGTGCCATCCTCGGCGATACACGCCGAGAGCGTGACCTCGACGCCGCGCCCGCCATAATTGAGCGCATTGCTCGCGAGATTGAGCGCCACCTGCACGAGACGTCGTCGGTCGGCGTAAAGCGCCACGTCCGTTCCGGCCTCGATCTTCAGGATCGCGCCGCGGGCTTCGGCGCGGGGGGCGAGCATCCCCTCGACGGCGGTCAAAATCTCACCGGTCGAGACGATCTCGTCGTTGAGCTCGAGACGTCCGGCCTCGATGACGGAGAGGTCCAGGAGGTCGTTGATCAGGTCGAGGAGGTGGCGGCCCGAGGCTTTGATCTGGCGCGCGTTCTCGCGGTATTTCGCGGGCAACGGGCCGAGCGCCTCGCGTTCCATCACTTCCGAGAGGCCGATGACCGCGTTGAGCGGGGTGCGGAATTCGTGGCTCATGGAGCGCAGAAAGACGGATTTCGCCTCGTTCTGGCGTTCGGCGAGTGCATGGGCCCGCTCGAGCTGTTGCCGCAGGAGCCGCTCCTCGACGAGCGCCCAGGCATAGGTCCATTTGAGCGCGGCCGGCCCGAAGAGCGCAACGATCACGCCCGTGAGCCCCGCGACCATCGGCGAGGCCGGATCGACCGCCATCATGATGAGGCGCAGCAGATAGGCCCCGCCGATTGCGACGAAGGGCGAGCAGACCAGGATCCCGAGCCAAAGGCCGCCCGGCCGCGTGACGGGCCAAAGTGCGACCGCCGCAGCGAGGGCGAGCCCCCCGTGCAGAAGCGAGGTGCCGGCAAAGAGCGGCTCGACGCCGTAGGTCCCGAAGACCAGGAGAAGCTCAGCGGCTGCGGCAAACCCGACGGCCAGGAGGATCGAGGCATAGC
Organism: Paracoccaceae bacterium; assembly: GCA_050331395.1. GTDB lineage: Bacteria > Pseudomonadota > Alphaproteobacteria > Rhodobacterales > Rhodobacteraceae > Thermohalobaculum. The sequence continues at coordinate 13,463 of JBHJGX010000123.1, read as the reverse complement.
CTATCCGGCGGCCGAGGCGCCGGCCGATACCGATATAGGCGAAGGTGATGCCCCAGAGCGTTCCCATGATGACGATGGATGCGGATGCGTCGAAGCTGAGTTGCGGTCGCGCGAAGAGCCCGATCGCCGAGGCCAGGAAGGCGAGTTTCGACAGCACGAGCCAACCGCTCGCGCCGAGCGGCCCGCGAAACTTCAGATGCGCGAACGATAAGAGGAGGGAGAAAATCACGGCTCCCGCCGAAAACGCCGCGATAAACTGGATATCGACCTGCACGGGTGAACTGCCCTCAAAGCCGCGGTGGCGGCGCCCGGTTCGCTCAAAAAATCTTAACTGCGCATTTCTCTTGGCGACTATTGCCCGTTTCCGCCCTCCGCGGCAACCAACCATCACAGCCGACGCGCCGGATGCGATCCGGTTCCCGTCGGATGGAAGGCGCCAGCCCGCCTCTGGCATAGGCAACGGGCCTCGCAACGCTCGATTAACGCCCCGCCGGATATGCTCTCGACGCCACGCGGATGGGAGAGCCCGATGACGATCATGGCGAGAACGGAGACGGACATGGGCCGTGCCGTCGAATCGGCGATCCTTGACCAGGCGCTCGACGCGGTCGTCAGCATCGATGGCACGAACCGGATCGTCTATATGAACGCTTCGGCGGAGAAACTCTGGCGGATCTCCGCGGCCGAGGCGCTTGGGCAGAACGTGTCGCTCTTGGTTCCGACCGCGATCCGCAACGACCACGACCGGATGATCGCGCATAACCGCGAAACGGGAAAGGACCGGATCGTCGGGACGAGCCGCGATATCGAGCTCGAGCGGCGCGACGGCACGCGGGCTTGGGTCAATCTCTCGATGTCCAAGGTGCCGATGCCCGATGGCTCGATCGGCTATACCGCCTTCGTGCGCGATATTGGCGATCAGCGGCGCGCGCTTGCCGCGGCCGAGGAAGCCGTGCGCAGCGTCGGCGCCGCGAGCGATCAGATCGCGCGCCACGGCGAAGCGGTGCAGGAGCTCGCCGAACGCACCAACCTGCTCGCGCTCAACGCATCGATCGAAGCGGCGCGCGCGGGCGAGGTGGGACGCTCCTTCGCCGTGGTCGCCCAGGAGGTCCGCAGATTGGCCGACTCGAGCCGGGCGGCCGCCACCGACATCGCCGCCGAAGTTGGCGAAGCCCGCGCGAATTTCGCCAAAGTCGAGGCGATGCTGGCCGCCCTTCGCAGCTGAACCGGCGCGGGCTGCGGTCAGCCCGCCAGCGCCGCGTTCAGCCGCTCGTCCACTTTCTCGAGGAAACCCATCGTCGTCAGCCAACCCTGATCGGGTCCCACCAAAAGCGCCAAGTCCTTGGTCATAAAGCCTGCCTCGACCGTCTCGACCACCACCCGTTCGAGGGTCTCGGCAAAGGTCTGCAGCGCTGCGTTGCCGTCGAGAGTGGCGCGGTGCTTGAGCCCACCCGTCCAGGCATAGATCGACGCGATCGAGTTGGTCGAGGTTTGCTCGCCCTTCTGGTGCTGCCGATAGTGGCGGGTGACGGTCCCGTGCGCCGCCTCGCTCTCGACGATCTTGCCGTCTGGCGTCATCAGCACCGATTGCATCATCCCAAGCGAGCCGAAGCCCTGCGCGACCGTGTCGGACTGCACGTCGCCATCATAGTTCTTGCAGGCCCAGACATAGCCGCCGTTCCACTTCATCGCGCAGGCGACCATGTCGTCGATCAGCCGATGCTCATAGGTCAGACCGGCAGCTGCAAACTTGTCCTTGAATTCCGTGTCGAAGACTTCTTGGAACAAATCTTTGAAACGCCCGTCGTTAGCTTTGAGGATCGTGTTCTTGGTCGACATATAGACGGGATAGCCCATGGAGAGCCCGAAATTCATCGATGCTCGGGCGAAATCGATGATCGAGGCATCGAGGTTGGACATCGCCATGGTGACCCCGGCGCCCGGCGCCTGGAACACTTCGCGCTCGATGATCTCGCCGTCGGTGCCTTCGAATTTGATCGTCAGCTTGCCGGCGCTCGGAAACTTAAAGTCGGTCGCCCGGTACTGGTCGCCAAAGGCATGGCGGCCGATCACGATGGGTTTGGTCCAGCCCGGCACCAGCCGCGGCACGTTCCGGCAAATGATCGGCTGGCGAAAGATCACGCCGCCGAGGATGTTGCGGATCGTGCCGTTCGGGCTTCTGTACATGCGCTTAAGCCCGAATTCCTCGACGCGGGCCTCGTCCGGGGTGATCGTCGCGCATTTGACGCCGACGCCGACCTCTTTGATTTTATTGGCCGCGTCGACCGTGATCTGATCGTCCGTGCGGTCGCGCTCTTCGATCCCGAGGTCGTAATAGAGAAGATCGATGTCGAGATAAGGCAGGATCAGCTTTTGCTTGATGAATTCCCAAATGATCCGGGTCATCTCGTCGCCGTCGAGCTCGACGACGGGGTTTTCGACCTTGATTTTCGACATCGGTGGTCTCCCAGGGTTGTTGTCATTCCGACCGGCGGCGACCCTAGCCACGTGGCGGAGGAGCGGCAACGCGACCTTTCGGCGATGCCCGGCGGCCGAGCGCTCCGCCGCCCATGTGCCGCGGCGGCGGACGGGCTACCTCTCCCGAATATCCAACCGAACAGGGACACTCCCATGCACCTCGCTCTTCGTCTTTCCGCCGGCGCCCTCGTCCTCGTCGCCCCTCTCGCCGCCGCCCAAACCCCCGAACCCCTCGCAGGCGCGGAGATCCGGACGATCGTGTCGGGTAACACGGTCGAAGGCTCCATGCTCGCCTCCGGGCGCTACACCGAATTTTACGCCGAAGACGGCACGATCCGGGGCGACGGTTACCAAGCGGCCTGGTCCATCGACGGTGACGCGATGTGCTTCGATTATGGCGAGGGCCCGGACTGCTGGCAGATGGGCCGCGCGGAAGACGAGGTCGTCTGGATCCAGGATGGCGAAGTGGGCGGCACGGGTCGCGTGGTCGAGGGCAATCCCAACGACTTCTAACAGGCCGAGCCAAGGCGTCCCCCCGGTCGCCGGGGGGCCGCGCCGCTCAGAGAACGGTGCGAAAGACGCTGCGCGTCCGATCCTGTCCGCCCAATTCGTCGATCAACTCGCGTCCTTCCGCGGTCGGCCGACCCATCGGGTCCAGCCAGCCTCGCGCCTTCGCGATGTCGGTCCCACGCTCTCCGGCTGAGCCGGGCTCGAGCTGACGGGCGAATGCGCTAAGGGTGGCGGCGGTCTCTTCATCGGTCATAAGGCGCTCCAGGTCTGGGTATTCTATGGACCAAGGTGGCGCGCCCGCCTGCGGATCAACCGCCGGCAGCTTGGTTGCGCGGATCCGCCCCCTCCCCCGAGGATCGGGCAGCCACGGCACCGGGGTCTTGCTCGCACTCCTCGCGCCTGGGACACATGACCATGTCAGGGAAAAGACGGATCCGAACGCTTTGGCGACGAACCTGGATGGCGCTCGCCACCGCTGCGGGGCGGCCGCAGGGGTTCTTTAGTCCGTATCGCTACGCGCAGAAGGTGCGGCCGACCGGGTATCCGGAGCTTGCGCCGGTCTTTGCCGCAGCCGAGCCCGAGATGGGCCGGCTTCTCGACCGGATCGACGCGCTCGGCGACCGGCTCGCCAGCTTTCGCGGGCCCGCGCCCGAGCCTCGATGGGATCAGTCTTGGTTCCCGCGGCTCGACGGCGCCGCCACCTACGCGGTCATGGCCGACCATCCGCCTGAGCGCATCGTCGAGGTCGGCTCGGGCCATTCGACGCGCATGCTCGCCCGTGCTGCCGCGGATCTGGGCGGTGCCGAAATCACCTGCCTCGACCCCGCACCCCGCGCGGCGCTCGCGGGCCTGCCCGTCACCTGGGAGCGCCGGGTGATGGACGAGACCGATCTCGGACGGTTTGCCGCGCTTCAGCCTGGCGATATCGCGTTCTTCGACAGCTCCCACCTTCTCTGGCCGGGCTCGGACGTTGATCTGATACTGAACCGGATCCTGCCACAACTGGCGGTGGGCGTCCGCGTGCACCTCCACGACGTCTTTTTGCCGGATGCTTATCCGGAGGCCTGGGCCTGGCGCGGCTACACGGAGCAGACGGGCCTCGGTGGCTGGCTGGCCGGCGGCGGGGTCCGGATCCTTTTTTCGAGCCATTGGGCCGTGACCCGGATGGCGGCGGGCGAACGTGACGGGCTGTGCGCGCTGCCTCTTCTTGAAGACGCCCGGGAAACCAGCCTCTGGCTCGAACGGGTCCGCTGACCGGCGAGCGCCACACGAAGAATACCTCCTCCCGCCCTAGGTGTTGACGCTCGGCGATCTGCCGGGACCGCTGCTTTTTGGCGCGGCGCCCGCGCCCACCCGCGTCAGCTTTTGCCGACCTGCATGAATAAAGTGCGAACATTTGTTCACTGTGTTGGCCGTGGGGTGCGCGGATTTCCACGGGAGCGTTCGCTGAAAATTCATTAGCGCGATGCCAGCATGACGCAGGGTGGGCGCGAGCCGGAGGGGCGTTTGGGTGCGGAACGGGATGTCAGAACGCGTAGGCTCGGTGCCGATCGGTGTCGGAGCGCCGGTCCGCCCGCGCCGGTTTAGATCACGGCATTTTCGACCAAGGGCCTGTCCTCGAGCACCCGGTGCCACCCGAGCGGCGTCAAATCGAGGCTGATCGGCCGGCCTTCGGTGATCCATTCGGCGATCCCGCGGCCCACCGCCGGCGCCTGTTGCAGCCCGTGCCCCGAAAAGCCGTTGGCGAAAAAGAGGTTCTCGCAGTCCGGATGCGGCCCGATGATCGCGTTTTGGTCGAGCCGGTTCCATGCGTAGTGCCCGGTCCAGAACGCTTCGACGCGCACCCGTTCGAATTGCGGAATACGGGCCGCGAGGGCAGGCCAAACGAAGCCCTCGAAACGCGCATGGTCGGTCTCGAAATCGTCCGGTGCGGCGGGGCGGTCCGGATCCGAGGCGGCGCCGCACAGGAAGCGGTGTCCCTCGGGCCGGACCCAAACGCCGGTCGCATCGGTCACGAGCGGCATCGGTGCGGGGATCGGCTCCGCGCACGAGATCACGAAAACGTGGCGTTTGCGCGGCTCGACGGGCAGGTCGATACCGGCCATGCGGGCGATCGCCGCCGCCGGGGCGCCGGCAGCGTTCACCGCCGCGCCGCACGCGAGGCGCGCGCCGTCGGATAGGGTTACGGCCGTCACCCGCCCGCCTTCCGTCTCGAGCCCGGCCACCTCCCCGGCGACGAGCTCCGCCCCTGCGCGGCGGGCCGCGCGCATGAAGCCGTCTCGGAGGCCGATCCCGTCGAACCACCCTTCTCCCGAGGCGCCCCAGCTTGCGCCGGCCAGATCGTCCACCCGCACATAGGGAAACCGGTCGGCGATCTCGTCGGGGCTGAGCAACATCGTCTCGGCGCCCTCGGCGCGTTGAAGCGCGACCGTGGCCGACAGCGCGTTGCCCCGTCCCGTCGGCGCGCAGATCAGATAGCCGTGTTCGCGAAGGCCAAGATCGATCTCCGGCTCACCGATCCAGTCGCCGAAATTACGGATGACCGAAAGCGAGAATTGCGAGATCCGGATATTGATCGCCGTGCCGAATTGCTGACGGATCGAGGCGGCGGAGAGGCTGGTCGACGCGGTGCGCAAGGTGGGGTCCCGCTCGATGAGCGCGATCCGCCGCACGCCGCATTTCGTGAGCCAGAAGGCGACCGCCGCGCCGGTCACCCCGGCGCCGATGATCGCGACATCGACCGCTTTGCTCGTCACACCCGCACCCTTACCCACACCGTCTCAGGATAGATCGGCGGCGGGCGGCCGTCCATCCCGAGAGAATCGCGCGAAACCACGTGCCCTTGCGCGTCCAAGCGTGAATCTTTTACGACTTGCGTGTTTTCTGCTTGTACGCGCGTAAAACCGGTGACAGCGTATTTTGTGGGTCGAATGCGGTAATCATACGACCCATGGCAACCCTCGGTGCATTCTGTGGGGTCTCAACCCGGCGGGCACCATGATAAGTGGGGTAGAGGCATGACGGCCATCGAGCACGACTTTCCCACGACCGACCTTCATCCGATCGACATCGTCGAGACTTTGGCGGAACGGGCCGCTTGGGATTTCGACCGTGTCGGAGAGGATCAGATCGCCATGGCGATCGAAGGGCGCTGGCGGACCTATTCGCTGTCGCTCGCTTGGTCGGACTACGACGACATGCTGCGGCTCATCTGTACCTTCGAGCTGTCGCCGCCGGAGGAGCGTCTGGACGAGGTGCACGCGCTCCTAAACGTCGCGAATGAGCGGATCTGGAGCGGCAACTTTGTCTATATCGCCGACCAGGGGCTGCTCGCCTTTCGCTACGGCCTGTCCTTGGCCGGCGGGGCGATGGCCACGCCCGAGCAGGTCGAAGCCATGGTGCGGGCGGCGGTCGGCCTGTCGGAGCGCTTTTATCCGGCGTTTCAGTTGGTCGGCTGGGCGGAAGAGGACGCCGAAAGCGCCCTCGACCTGGCGCTCGAAGAGGCCTACGGCACGGCGTGATCCGGGCCGCCGGTCGCCCTGGCGGCGGATGAGATGGGGGACGACCGATGACCGACTGCGACGCGTCGCTTGCCGATGCGGGGCCCGTGCTTCTGCTCGGGTGTGGAAAGATGGGCTCCGCGATGCTGGCGGGCTGGCTCGCGCGCGGCCTGCCGACCGACGCGGTGCAGGTGATCGATCCGTCCCCGTCCGACTGGCTGAAGGCCCGTGCGGCCGAAGGTGTGCGGCTGAACAGCGGGGCGCCTGCGCCCGCCCGGGTCGCCATGCTCGCGGTAAAGCCGCAGATGATGGGCGAAGCCGCGCCCGGGCTCGCGTCGCTTGCGGGCGGAGAGACGCTCTTTCTCTCGATCGCCGCCGGGACGCCGATGGCTGCCTTCGAGGCAATCTACGGGCCCGAGACGCCGATCATCCGGGCCATGCCGAACACGCCGTCGGCCGTCGGTCGAGGCATCACTGCAATCGTCGGCAATGCCGCAGCAGAAGAGGCGCATCTCGCGCTCGCCGAACGCCTGCTTGCCGCGCTCGGTCAGACCGTGCGGCTCGAGGCGGAGGCCCAGATCGACGCGGTCACCGGGCTCTCGGGGTCGGGACCAGCTTATGTGTTTCATCTCATCGAGGCCATGGCTGCGGCCGGCGAGGCCGAAGGGCTCGCGCCAGAGCTCGCGATGCGTCTTGCGCGGGCGACGGTCACCGGAGCGGGGGCGCTCGCCGACGCGTCCGAGGAGAGCGCGGAACAGCTGCGAATCAACGTGACCTCTCCCGGCGGGACCACGGCCGCGGGCCTCGCGGTGCTGATGCCGGAATTAACCGATTTGATGGGACGGACGGTGTCCGCGGCCGCGGCGCGGGGCCGGGAGCTGGCAAAACCCTAAGCCCGGTTGACCTGGCCGCCCGGCATTGTGCGCTGCGAGAGATTTTTCTTGACCGGCTTGTTGCGGTGCAGCAGAAGGCCGATAGCGACACGCCCTGCTTAGAAAGCAGGCACTGACAGGAGATCCCGCAGATGACCCAACAGAACCAGTTTCCGTTCATCTTCGATGCCGAGAAGATGAAGGAGATGTTTAAGTTTCCCGAGATGGACAAGATGTTCGACGGCGCCAAAATGCCGGGCGTGGATATCGAGATGATGATGCAGGCCCAGCAAAAGAACGTGCAGGCCCTCATCGAAGCGAATCAGGCCGCCATGGCCGGTTACCAGGAGCTCTACAAGCGTCAGGTCGCGCTCGTTGAGGAGAGCATGGCGAAGGCCAAGGACCAGCTCGCCGAAATGCAGCACCAGCCGATGTCGCCGGAGCACAGCGCGAAGGCCATGGAAAGCCTGAAGACTTCGGTCGACAAAGCCGTCTCCGATGTGCGCGAGCTCGCCGAGATCGCCCAACGCGCGAACACCGAAGCCTTCAACATCATCAAATCGCGCTTCGAAGAGGCGCTTGCCGAGTTCAAATCGGCAGTCGACAAGTCCGCCGGCTGAGCGGCAACGACGGGCGGGCTTCGGTCCGCCCCGCGCTTCCAACCGCTCCGCAAACGAGGCAGGGATGGCCGATCGGCCCGACGAGAGCGACCCGATCGCCCTCGAAGACTTTCTCAAGGTCGACATTCGGGTCGGCCGTGTCGTCGACGCGCAACCCTTTCCCGAGGCGCGCAAGCCGGCGATCAAGCTCTGGATCGACTTCGGACCCGATCTCGGCACCCGGAAAAGCTCGGCCCAAATCACCGAACATTACACCCCTGAGACGCTGATCGGTCGCCTCGTGATGGCGGTTGTGAACTTCCCGCCCCGCCTGATCGGCCCGTTCCGTTCCGAGGTTCTCACCCTCGGGTTCAGCGATGCCGACGGGCGCATCCTGCTCGCCTGTCCCGATGGCGAGGTTCCACCGGGAAATCGCCTCCACTGACAGGAGGCGATGGCGGTTCATGGTCTTCTTCGCGTATAGTCGTGTTGGCGAAACCCGCAGGCGACCGAACCGAAGGGGGCGGCAATGACCGACGAGACCGGAGATCGACCCTTTTGGGACCTTGAGCGCTATCGCTCGGAGACCATTGCCCCACCTAGGGTCGCGGCGGATGGCACGCGGCGCGAGCAAAAGCTTCGGATGGTCTATGACGGCGCGGCCGCGGTGCTCTTCTGGACGGCGTTCCGCAGCGCGTTCCTGACCATCCTCACGATCGGATTTCACCGGTTTTGGATGATAACCCGCCTCCGTCGGTTCTATTGGGGAGCCATCCGGATCGACAACGACCCCCTCGAGTATACCGGCCGGGGGTTGGAGAAGCTGCTCGGCTTCCTTCTCGCGCTCGTTTTTCTCGCGATCTATCTGGGCGCCGTGAACATCACGCTCGCATTCGTGGGGTTCAGTTACGCGGCAAACGACCCCACCGCGCTCCAGGCGGTTCTCAATATCTCTCTCGTCGTCACGCTGCCGCTGATCTTCTATGCGACCTATGCGTCCCATCGATACATGCTCAGCCGGACCCGTTGGCGCGGTATCCGCTTCGGCCTCCAGCCCGGTGCTTTCGGCTATATGTTCCGCGCGCTCGGCTATTCTCTGCTGACGGCGATCACCCTCGGGCTGCTGTATCCCTACCAGCACTTCAAGCTGGTTAAATACATGACAGACCGGGCCTGGTATGGCGATTTGCGCTTTCGCCAAGACGGCAGTTGGCTCGAGCTGTTCTCCCAGTGGCTCTGGATCTATATCATCCTCGCAATCATCGGTGTCTTGGCTTGGGGGTTTGTTGAAAACCCGGAAAATCCCGCCGCATATTTCTTTGGCACCTTGGCAATTTTATTCGGCGGCTTTGTGCTCCTGATTTTCTTTTTCCGCTATTTTGTCTGCGCCTTCCGGGTGTTTTGGAACAATCGCACGCTCGGCGAGGCGAGCTTTACCAATAATGTGAGCACCGCGCGCGTGCTCGGCATCTATATCGGCGGCACGCTGGCCACCACGGTCTGCGCGGGCTTGTTGACGGCGGGCGTCGGCGCGATCGCCTATTACGCCGCGTTCCAAGTCATCGACGAGAACGCTTTCCTCGCTGCGCTCGAGTCCGAAGAACAAATGCTTCAGATCATGTCGAGTGCGCCCATACTTCTCGCCGGTCTCGTCACTTACCTCGTCTTCGTCGCGCTTGCGATTGCCTTCGGACAGGTCTTCATCAGCCAGCCGGTGCTGCGGGCGCAGGTCGCCGCGATGACGGTGCTGAACCCCGCAGCGCTCTCCGAAAGCCAGCAGCGCGAGGCCGATGCCGCAGCCGAGGCCGGCGGCTTCGCCGATGCGCTCGGGGTCGATGTGGGCGGCGGCTTCTGATGGCAGCGCGCCGCCGGGTTACGGTGCCGGACCACGCGGTACTCGCGCGGTATTTCGACGGCCGCTCGGCGCGCCCGCGCGAGGTGACGGTGCGCTTCGGCGAGCGCAGCCTTGTGATTATCGGGCGGAACGGAGATGCCGAGGCGCATTGGCCGCTCGCCACCCTCCGGGCGCTCGGCGATTCGGGCGATGCGGCGGCGCAATTGACGCCGGATCGGGACAGCGACGAACGCCTCGTGATCCGCGACGCGCAGATGCTTCGGGCCATCGAACGGCTCTGCCCCAACCTTCGGCATCGCCCGATCGACCGGCGCAAGGCGGGCCGTGCGGCCTTTTGGTCGGTCGCCGCCATGGGCTCGGTGCTTGCGCTGGTCTTCGTGATTATTCCCGCGCTCGCCGGTCAGCTCGCGCCGCTGATCCCGGCCGAGCGCGAGCGGCAGCTCGGCAACATTATCCTCGACGATCTGCGCGAATTCTCACCGCTTTTCCCGGGCGACAAACCGGCCTTTTGCCGGTCGGAGAAAGGCATCGTCGCGCTCAACCGGATGACCGAGCGGTTGATTGCGTCCGTCGAGATGCCCTACCCGCCGGCGGTCTCGGTCCTCGACGTGGGCCGGGTGAACGCGTTCGCCCTGCCCGGCGGCCAGGTGGTGATCCTCCGCGGGTTGATCGACCGTGCCGGAAGCCCAGAAGAGGTGGCCGGCGTCCTCGCGCATGAATTCGGCCATGTAATCCATCGCGATCCGATGGTCGGCGTGCTGAAGGCGATGGGCAGCGCGGGGATCCTCGGCTTGATGGTCGGCGATGTTTTCGGCGCGACCATCGTCGTGGCCGCAACCGAAGCGCTGGCAAACGCCAACTATAGTCGCGATGTCGAGCGCCGGGCGGATGAGACGGCCTATCAGATCCTCCTCGATGCGGGCCTGCCGACCGCGCCCTTTGCGGGCTTCTTCCGGCGCCTCCAAGAGAGATATGGCGATGGGGCAGGGGTTTTAAATTATCTCTCCTCGCACCCCGCCCTGAGCGGTCGGGCCGAGCGGGCGAGCCAGGCCGACGAAATCGGCGATGGTCCCTACACGCCCGTGCTGACGGATCGCGAATGGGTCGCCCTCCAAGGCATCTGCGCCGATCAATCCGACACGGCGCCGAACTGAGAGACGAGCCGAAAGGGCACCTCCGCCGCAAGGGCCCCCTCCGGCGCCACCTCGCCGGTCTCCATCAGCCACAGCAGCGTGGCGAGCACGTTACGCTCCGCCGCAGGCCAGAGCTTTGGGTCCACATCCCGATAGATCTGCGCGGTCAGTGCTCGGGGGGCGGCCGGGCGCTCCGCGAGGACCGTGCGCACTTGCTCGGCCCGTGCCTCGCGATGGGCGATCTGGCGGGCGAGAAGACGAGCGGGCTCGGTCACCGGATCGCCGTGCCCCGGCAGGAACATCCGATCCGCCCGTCCCGCGAGCCGGCGAAGCGAGCCCATGAAGGCCGCCATGTCTCCCTCGGGCGGCGAGACGAGCGTGGTCGACCAGCCCATCACCGTATCCCCGGTAAAGACAATCCCGCGGCCCTCGAGCGCAAAGCAGAGGTGGTTGGAGAGATGCCCGGGCGTGTGAAGCGCCGTCACCCGGATCTCCCCGACCGGGACTGCCGCGCCGTCCGACAGCCGCCGGTCCGGGCGAAAGCTCGTGTCCGCCCCCTCGCCGCCGCCGAGCGCGCTCGCGGCCGCCAGCCGCTGCATCGTCTCGGACATCCCTGTGCCGTGCGCGCCGAAGCCGAGGACCTCGGCGCCGGTCAGGGCGCGGAGCGCCGGCACGCCGAGGCTGTGGTCCCGATGACTATGGGTGACGAGGATCGCCGTCACCGCTGCGCCGCCGATCTCCGACATCAGCGCCTCCCGGTGCGCCGGATCGTCAGGGCCGGGATCAACCACGGCGACGGGGCCGCGTCTCGGGCCGATCAGATAGCTCTCGGTCCCATGAGAGGTCATCGCCGAGGGGTTTCGGCAGGTCACCCGACGCACGTCTTCAGCCAGCTCGACCGCCCGGCCATAGCTCCGCTCTGCCATCTTGTGAGCCTCCCTCGCCGCGGCTAGCGTCCCCCCATGCCCGTCCAGAGCGCGATCAAACGGTATCTCCCCAAGAGCCTGTTCTGGCGGGCCTTTCTGATCCTTGTCATCCCCATTCTCGTGCTGCAAGCGGTGGTGGCGCTCGTCTTCATCCAACGCCATTACGACGGGGTGACGGCGCAGATGGCGAGCTCGGTGGCGCGGGAGATCAACTATGCGATCCGCGCCGTCGAACGGGCAGACGACGCTGCAACGGCGGAAGCGGCCCTCGAAGAGATGGTCGATCCGCTCGGGCTGCAACTCGGCCTCGATCTCGACGGTCGGATCACGGCACGGGATGTCCGGGCGTTCTACGATCTGACGGGCAGCGTGATCGCCGAGACGCTGGCGCGCCGGGTCGAGCGGCCGTTGGCCCTCGATTTCGTCAAGATCCGGAAATTCGTCGATGTGCGGGTGGCGACCTCGAAAGGCGTGCTGCGGGTCCTGGTGCCGCGGGGCCGGATGAACGCCTCGAACCCGCATCAGCTTTTGGTCTGGATGGCGGTCACGGTCATCGCGCTCTTGGCGGTCTCGACGGCCTTTTTGCGGAACCAGGTGCGGCCGATCCGCGAGCTTGCCCGCGCCGCCTCGGCCTTCGGTCGGGGCCGGTCGTTGCCGTTTCGACCGACCGGGGCCGAAGAAGTGCGCCGGGCCGGCCATGCCTTCCTGGCCATGCGCGCGCGGATCGAGCGCCAGATCGGCCAGCGGACTTTACTCCTGTCGGGCGTAAGCCACGATCTGCGGACGCCGCTGACGCGCATGAAGCTCGCGCTCGCCTGCGCGGAGCCCGCACCCGAGACGGTCGAGTTGTCCCGGGATCTCGACGAGATGGAACGAATGCTCGCCGCCTATCTCGATTTCGCCCGCGGCGACGGCACCGAGGAGGCCGAGCCCGTCGATCCGACAGAGATCGCCCGCGAGGTAGCCGAGGACGCCGGGCGCGATGGGGTGGAGGTCGAGCTCGCCGAACTCCGCGACGAGGACCAGCCGGGCGAGATCGTTCTGCGCCGCGGGGCGGTGAAACGCTGCCTCGGCAATCTGGTCGGCAACGCAGCCCGCCACGGCGCGCGCACGGCGCTGTCGGTTCGGGTGACTGCACGCTTCGTGGAATATGTGGTCGAAGACGATGGGCCCGGCATTCCTCCAGAGCGCCGCGAGGAGGCGCTCCGGCCCTTCGTGCGCCTCGATGAAAGCCGTAACCAGAACCAGGGCGCGGGCGTGGGGCTCGGCCTCGCGATTGCCCTTGACATCGCGCGGAGCCACGGCGGCTCCCTCAGCCTCGATGCGAGCGAACGGCTCGGCGGCCTGCGGGCGACGCTAATTTTGCCCTGCTGAGGAACCGTGCCGCATGTGTGATCCGGTGGGGGCGCGCAACGACATCACCGGGAGCAGCTGCCGTTGGGTGCGGCGTTGGTGCCGCCCCGTCGCCCGCATCGCCAACCGGTGGACCCCGCCCCCCCCGGGCGCCGCCCATAGCGCTCACTCGAAAATCAGCAGCCGATTGGCATAGCCCCCCCCCCCCCCCCCGCCCCCCAACATAACCGGGTACGC
>JBHJGX010000122.1:0-8880 GCA_050331395.1 Paracoccaceae bacterium | reverse complement strand
GGGCCGCCGTGGTGCGGCGCTACGCCAGCGGGACGGGAGGGGGGTGGGGGCGCCGGTTGCGATATCCGGTCGACGTGAGGGCGCCCCCCGCCGGCAGGTTGGGCGATGGTGGTTGTCACAGCCGGGATGAACTGCGGCGGGCGGCCGAGACGGCCGGCGCCTCGGATATCCTCGCGCGCTATGCGGCCGATTATCCGCAAGGGCCCCATGATCAACCGCAATCCATGTGCCCCGCCTTCGGCTCGCTCCGTGTCGGGCTTCGGATGCGGCGGACGGCGACCGTGCTCTCAGGGAGCGCCTGTTGCGTCTATGGCCTCAGTTTCACGGGCCATTTCTACGGCGCGCGGCGCACCGTCGGCTATGTGCCGTTCAGCTCCGAGACGCTCGTCACTGGCAAGCTCTTCGAGGACATCCGCGAGGCGGTCCACGCGCTCGCCGATCCTGACGCGCTCGATGCGATCGTCGTCACCAATCTTTGCGTGCCGACGGCCTCGGGCGTGCCGCTCCGGCTGTTGCCGCGGGAGATCAACGGCGTGCGGGTGATCGGCATCGACGTGCCGGGCTTCGGCGTTCCGACCCATGCGGAGGCCAAGGACGTGCTCGCGGGTGCCATGCTCGCCTATGCCAAGGCCGAGGCCGAAGCGGGCCCCGTGCAGGCGCCCGATGGTGGGCGCGACGGCCGTCCGACCGTCACGCTCCTCGGCGAAATGTTCCCGGCCGATCCGATGATCCTGTCGCGCATGCTCGAGCCCATGGGGCTCGCCGCCGGCCCGGTCGTGCCGACACGGGAATGGCGTGAGCTTTATGCGGCCCTCGACGGCGCCGCCGTTGCCGCGATCCATCCCTTCTACACCGCCTCGATCCGCGTCTTTGAGGCAGCGGGCCGCCCGGTGATCGGCTCGGCCCCCGTCGGCCGCGAGGGGACGGATGACTGGCTCGAGGCCATCGGCTCCCGGCTCGGGATCGCGCGCGGGCGGATCGACACCGCCCGCCAGGCGATGGACGGGGCGATCTCTGCGGCGCTCGCGCGCGCGCCGATCTCAGGGCGGATCACGCTTTCGGGTTATGAGGGCTCTGAGCTTCTCGTCGCCCGGCTTCTCGTCGAAGCAGGCGCCGATCTCCGTTATGTGGGCACCGCTTGCCCGAAGACGCCCTGGTCGGCCGCCGACCGGGATTGGCTCGAGGCGAGGGGCGTCGAGATCCGCTTCCGCGCGTCGCTCGAGGACGATCTCGCCGCCATGGAGGCCTTCGATCCCGACCTGGCGATCGGCACAACGCCGGTGGTGCAGGCCGCGAAACAGGCCGGCCGCCCCGCGCTTTATTTCACCAACCTCATCTCCGCGCGGCCGCTGATGGGGCCGGCCGGTGCCGCCTCGCTCGCTGAAGTCGTGAACGGCGCCATCGCCGGCCGCGGCCGGATGGCGTTCATGCGTGCTTTCTTCGAGGGCGTGGGCGCGGGCGAGACGGCTGGCATTTGGGAGGGGACCCCCGTCACCCGGCCCGATTTCCGTGCCCGCCAGCTCAAGAAGCTCGAGAAGGCGCGGATGAAGGCCCGTTCTGAGGAGATGATTTGATGGTCCGCCACCGGGGAGCGCATCCATGCTAGTGCTCGATCATGACCGCGCGGGCGGCTATTGGGGCGCCGTTTATGTCTTTACTGCGCTCAAAGGCCTGCAGGTGGTCATCGACGGCCCCGTCGGCTGCGAGAACCTGCCGGTAACATCGGTCCTCCATTATACGGACGCGCTGCCGCCGCACGAGCTGCCGATCGTCGTGACCGGCCTCCCCGAGGAGGAACTCGGCCGCGACGGCACCGAAGGCGCGATGAAACGCGCGCATGCGACCCTTGATCCGGCGCTTCCCTCGGTGGTGGTGACCGGTTCGATCGCCGAGATGATCGGCGGCGGCGTCACGCCGGAGGGCACCGGGCTCCAGCGCTTTCTGCCGCGCACCATCGACGAGGACCAGTGGCAGTCCGCGGACCGGGCGATGACCTGGGTCTGGACCGAGTTCGCCGCCTCGCGCGGGAAGATGCCGAAGCCCCGGCCCCGGGCGGAGGGCGCCCGGCCGCGCGTCAACATTCTCGGCCCCGCCTACGGCATGTTCAACCAACCATCCGACCTCGCCGAGATCCGGCGCCTGGTCGAGGGGATCGGCGCCGAGGTCAACATGACCTTCCCGCTCGGCAGCCATCTCGCGGATATCCAGCGGCTGGTCGATGCGGATGCGAATATCGTGATGTATCGCGAGTACGGCCGCGGCCTCGCCGAAGCGCTCGGCAAACCTTATTTGCAAGCGCCCGTCGGGCTGACCTCGACAACCAAGTTCCTCGAGACCCTCGGCGAGATCCTCGGCCTCGACCCGCAGCCCTTCATCGCGCGGGAGAAGCACACGACGATCAAGCCGCTCTGGGATCTTTGGCGCTCGGTCACCCAGGATTTCTATGCGACCGCCTCCTTCGGGATCGTCGCGAACGAGACCTATGCCCGCGGCATCCGGCATTTCCTCGAAGGCGATCTCGGCTTTCCCTGCAGCTTTGCGGTCGCGCGCCGGCCGGGCGGCAAGACCGACAATGCCGAGGTGCGTCGACTGATCCACGAGAGCCCGCCGATCGTGCTCTTCGGCTCTTACAACGAACGGATGTATCTCGCTGAGGCAGGGGGGCGTGCGGGGTATATCCCGGCGAGCTTCCCAGGCGCGGTGATCCGGCGGGCGACCGGCACGCCCTTCATGGGCTATGCGGGCGCGACCTACCTGGTCCAGGAGGTCTGCAACGCGCTCTTCGACGCGCTCTTCCACATCCTGCCGCTCGGCAGCGATCTCGACCGGGCCGAGGCGACGCCCGCCCGGCTCCGGCGCGCGCTCCCCTGGACCGAGGACGCCGAAGCGCTCCTCGCCGAGCATGTGGCACGCACGCCCGTGCTGACCCGGATTTCCGCCACCAAAGGCCTCCGCGACCGTGCCGAGGCCGATGCGCTCTCCGCCGGCGAGGCGGAAGTGACGGCCGCGCGTCTCGCGCTCGCCCAACAGGCACTGGGGAGGGCGGCATGACCGCGCTCGCCGCCCACCCGATCCAACGGCCCCAAGCACAGGAGACCGCCATGCTCGACGCTACAGATCACCTTCAAGGCCCCCTCGCCGGATCGTTCGCCCGCCGGCGGAAACCCGTCGAATACAAGATCTATTTCGCGGTCATCTTTGCCGTCGCGCTGCCGATCGCGGCGCTCGGCCGGCTTTTGCCCCGCGACACCGGCTATCTCGAAGCGAGCACGGGCGCGTCCCGCTCGGTCTTCGCCGAGGCGCGCGCGATCGCCGACAGCATCATTCCCTTCCTCTTTATGGGGTGAGGGACCCGCATTCGCGGGCTCGGGGGCGACCCCGGGCAAGCGGATCTGCCGACGGCATCCGTCTTCGGCAGGCAAGACCGCGGCGCCCGTCGGGAACCGCGGAGACGGCCGTAACCACTAGGAGGTCAAGCTTATGGCTGATGAATCTCTCTCGTTGACCGGCCTCACCGACGATCAGGCCAAGGAACTGCATGAAATCTACATGCGGGGCCTCGTCCTGTTCTCTGGTGTGGCTGTCGTCGCGCACTTTCTCGTCTGGCTCTGGCGGCCCTGGTTCCCTGGACCGGAAGGGTACGTCTCGGTCGAGGGCGCGACCCAGCTCGCCGAAGTTGCCACGAAGCTCCTCGGGTAAGGGACATGAACGACATGATGGACAAGTTTTACAAGATCTGGCTCGTTTTCGATCCGCGTCAGGTTTTCGTCGCCCAGGGTGTCTTCCTGTTCTTGCTCGCCGCGATGATCCACCTGGTGCTTCTCAGCACCGAGCGGTTCAACTGGTTCGAGGGCAATCCCGCCGCGACCGTTCAGGTCTCGGAATAAGCGCGAACGCATCGGGCGGGGCGTTGGCTCGCCCGATGCAAATCCCTTGGCGGGCGCCCGTTTGCCGTCCCGCCTGACCGTCGAGAGGAGACACAGATGGCTCTGCTCAGTTTCGAGCGAAAATACCGCGTCCGCGGCGGTACGCTGATCGGAGGGGATCTCTTCGACTTCTGGATCGGGCCGTTTTATGTCGGCTTCTTCGGGGTCACTACGATCTTCTTCGCAGCGCTCGGTACGATCTTGATCTTTTGGGAGGCGGCCAACGGGCCGACCTGGAACCCGTGGGAGATCAACATCGCGCCACCGGACATCTCTTACGGCCTCGGCCTCGCGCCCCTGATGGAAGGCGGGATCTGGCAGATCGTCACGATCTGCGCCCATGGCGCCTTTATCTCTTGGGCGCTGCGCGAGGTGGAGATCTGCCGCAAGCTCGGCATCGGCTACCATGTGCCGATCGCGTTCGGCTTTGCGATCCTGGCCTATACGACTCTGGTCGTCATCCGCCCGCTCTTGCTCGGGGCTTGGGGGCACGGCTTCCCCTACGGCATCTTCCCCCATCTCGATTGGGTGTCGAATGTTGGCTATCAGTATCTGCACTTCCACTATAACCCGGCGCACATGCTCGCGGTAACGTTCTTCTTTACCACGACGCTCGCGCTCGCGCTCCACGGCGGCCTGATCTTGTCGGCGACCAACCCGCAAAAGGGCGGTGAAGTCAAATCGCCTGAGTACGAAGACACGTTCTTCCGCGACTTCATCGGCTATTCGGTCGGCACGCTCGGCATTCACCGGCTCGGCCTTTTGCTTGCGCTGTTGGCCGGGTTCTGGAGCGCGGTCTGCATCGTGATCTCCGGGCCTTACTGGACCAAAGGCTGGCCCGAATGGTGGAACTGGTGGCTCGAGCTGCCGTTCTGGGGCCAGGTCTGAGCTGAGGTGATCCCATGACCGAATACACGAACATCTTCACCCAGGTTCAGGTCCGCGGGCCGATCGAAGCGGGCGTGCCCGGCTCGGTCCTGCCCAAGGAACGGACCGAGGGCGGACGCGTCTCCCACTGGCTCGGCTGGCTCGGCAACGCGCAGCTCGGCCCGATCCATCTCGGCTGGTACGGGGTGATCTCGATCATCACCGGCACGCTCTGGTTCAACATCATCGGCTTTAACATGCTGATGCAGGTGGACTGGAACATCGCCGAGTTCATCCGGCAGCTGTTCTGGCTCGCGCTCGAGCCGCCTGCGCCCGAATACGGCCTGTCCATGCCGCCGCTGAACGAAGGCGGCTGGTATCTGATCGCCTCGTTCTTCTTGCTGATCTCGGTGCTCTTCTGGTGGGTGCGCAGCTACAAGCGGGCGATCGCGCTCGGCATGGGCACCCATGTGGCCTGGTGCTTCGCCGCCGCCATTTGGCTCTTCCTCGTGCTCGGCCTCTTCCGTCCGCTCCTGATGGGAACCTGGTCGGAGGCGGTGCCTTACGGGATCTTCCCGCATCTCGATTGGACGGCCGCGTTCTCGATCCGTTACGGGAACCTCTTCTACAACCCGTTCCACGCGCTCTCGATCGTCTTCCTCTACGGCTCGGTGTTGCTCTTCGCCATGCACGGGGCAACGATCCTCGCGGTCTCCCGCCTCGGCGGCGACCGGGAGATCGAACAGATCACCGACCGCGGCACCGCGACCGAGCGGGCGGCGCTCTTCTGGCGTTGGACCATGGGCTTTAACGCCACCATGGAGGGCATCCACCGCTGGGCCGTCTGGTTCGCCGTGCTCACCCCGATCACCGGCGGGATCGGCATTCTGTTGACCGGCACCGTGGTCGACAACTGGTACCTTTGGGCGGTCGAGCACCACTTTGCGGCCGACTATCCTCAGGTCTGGCCCGAGACCACCGTCGATCCGCTGATGACGCCTGAGGGTCAAGCGGCCAACGAAGCCTTCGGCCCGACCGAACCGGCCGGCCCCGCGGGAGGACTGCAGGAATGAGCGAGTTTCAGCAAAACCGTAAGGGCAAGTTCGTCACCACCGTCCGGGATATCATCCTGGGCGGGCTGGCCCCGGGGGCCGTGTTCGGCTCCCTCGCCCTCATCTACATCTTTTGGCCGCTCCACAACGTGAAGGAGCAGGTCGGCTTCCGCGGTGTCGGCATGGTCCAGTTCAAGCCCGCCGAGGATGTCGCCGTCCTCGAAGAGCTGAATGTCGTGCCCGAGAACCAGGCGGGTCCGCCGATTGAGCCGCTCGAGGACGAGGAACTCGCCGGCGATGTCTATGAGAACGTCAAGGTTCTCGGCGATCTGACGGTGGCCAACTTCACCCGGCTGATGGTCGCGATGACCGCCTGGGTGAGCCCGGAACAAGGCTGCAACTATTGCCATGCCGGGGCCGACGAAGGGAACTATGCGGGCGAAGAGCTTTACACAAAGCACGTGGCGCGCCGCATGATCCAGATGACGCAGCACACCAACGAGAACTGGCAGACCCATGTCGGGATGACCGGCGTGACGTGCTATACTTGCCACCGCGGGCAGAACGTGCCGCAATACCACTTCTACGAGGAACCGCGGCCGGCGGGCTCCGCCATGCTCGGCGACAACACCATGCTGCAGAACCGCTCGGATGCGACGGCCGGCTACTCGTCCTTGCCGGGCGATCCGCTGACTGCGTTCCTGCTCGAGCAGTATCCGATCCGGGTCGCCGATAGCGTGCCGCGGATCACCGCCTTCGGCGCGAGCCTGCAAGATACCGAGTGGACCTATTCGCTCATGTTCCACTTCTCGCAGTCGCTCGGCGTCAACTGCACCTACTGCCATAACAGCCGCGCCTGGGGCGAGTGGGACCAAAGCCCGCCGCAACGGATCACGGCTTGGTACGCGGTGCGGATGATCCGGGATCTGAACCAGAACTACATGCACAATCTCGAGTGGTACCCGGACGATCGGCTCGGCCCGCTCGGCGACGCGCCCAAGGCAAACTGCACGACGTGCCACCAAGGCGTCGCGAAGCCGCTCTACGGCGTCTCGATGCTGGATGACTGGCCAGAGCTCCGGACGACCGGCAAGCCTGTCTATGGCACGCCCGACGCAACGTCCGAGGCGGACACCTCCGAACGCGCCGAAGCCGGAACGCAGGCCGCCAACTGATCTCGCTCGGAGCGGGCCTCGACGGGTCCGCTTCTCCCTTGTCCGCCGCGGGCCCACCGCGGCGGCTTTTTCTTGAGGTCTCCGACCGGATCAGGGGGCGCCGAGTATCGCCTCGAGCACCCGAGCGGCGTCTTCTTCATGGGCCAGATGCCCGAGGCCCGGCAAGATCAGGGCACGTGCGCCCGGGATCCGCGCGGCCACCTCTTCGGCCTCGGCCGGCGGCACGGCGCGGTCGAGCGATCCGGCCAGCAAGAGCGGCGCCGGGCGAAGGCGCGGCAGATCCCGCGCGAGCGCCGACAGATCCCACGCCGCCATCATCGCCACGACGCCCGCCACATGGCCCATATTCCGGAAGAGCCGGCCATAAAGCGCCTCGCCTTCCCGGTCGATCCGCGACCCGGTCGAGCGCAGCAGAAGCGGCACGGCGTTCGGGTCGATCGCCGCCGTGGCGATCGCCGCCGGCGCAAGGGGATTAAAGCTCAAAAGCCGCGCCATCCCGGGCAGGGCGAGCGCTGCGACCCCCCGAAAAGGGGTCAGCGCGCCGTTCACCGCCACGAAGGCCTCGGGCGCGATCCGCCCATCGAGCGCCATCCGCGCCAGCACCGCCGCACCGGCGGAATGCCCGACGACCAGAGCGGGCCGGGCCCCGAGCACGGAGAGGAGCGCGCCGAGCCGCTCGGCCACCAGCGGCAAGCTCGTCGGCGCCGCGAAGGGCCGCCCGGTGAAGCCGTGCCCGGGCAGGTCAGGGACGATTGCACGAAAACGTCCGGCGAGCCGCGGGGCAAGGCGGCGCCAGCTCATCCCGGCTGCGCCCGCGCCGTGGAGCAAAAGGGCCTCGGGGGCGCCGTCGGGGCCCATCACCTGGACATGCCATTCGATCCCGCCCGCACGGACGAAGCGGCTGGTCTCCGCATGGGGCCAGGTGCGTGCCTCGCGCTCCCAGCGGAGGCCGCGGGCCATGTCAGACGCCCTCCGTAAGGCGCCGCGCGGCGGTGCCGAGCGCGCGGCCCTCGGCCCGCGGGAGTGCGAGATACCGGGCCCCCATCTCTTCGGCCACCCGGCGCGCTTGGGGGCTCGGCCGGGCGCCCGTGTCGACGAGAAGCGTCGGCACGCCCGCGGCGCGGATCGCCCGGGCGGCGGTCTCGGCATCGGCCAGCGCCTCGGCCCGGCCCGGCTGTCCGGTACGGCCGATATTCGCGCGCCCGTCGGTGAGGACGAGGAGCGCCGGCGAAAGCCCCCGGCCCGCCACACGGCCGGCAAGCGCGAGCCCGAGGGACAACCCCGCCGCAAGCGGCGTTCCCCCGCCCCCGGGCAGCGCGGCGAGGGCGGCTTTGGCGCGCGCCGGCGCCCGCGTGGGCGGCAGAAGGACCTCTGCACCCGTCCCGCGAAAGGCGACGAGGGCGACCTCGTCCCGGCGCACATAGGCCTCGGCAAGCAGAAGCTCGACCGCGCCCTTAGCCTCGGCGAGCCGAGCCATCGCCGCCGATCCGGACGCGTCGACGACGAAGATCGTGGCGGTGCCGGCGGGGCGCTTGTGACGGCGGAGGCGCAGATCCTCCGAGCGGATCGCCAGCCGTCCCGGTTCGGCCGGAGCGCGGAGCGCCTGCCACGGGGCGGCGGCGCGGAGGGTCTCGGGGATCGCCAGCCGGTGGCGCCCATCGGGACGTCCGGCGCGCGGCGGCAGCGGGCGGCCGCGGTCTGGGCTCGTCCGGTCGGCTCCGGCACGACCCGCAGCGGCGGCGCCGGGGGGCCCGGCAGCGCCCGCCGCCAGGAACCCGCCCCGCAGCGCGGCGGGCGCCCCGTGACAGCCC
This sequence comes from Paracoccaceae bacterium, assembly GCA_050331395.1. Lineage (GTDB taxonomy): Bacteria > Pseudomonadota > Alphaproteobacteria > Rhodobacterales > Rhodobacteraceae > Thermohalobaculum. The sequence continues at coordinate 49 of JBHJGX010000122.1, read as the reverse complement.
CCCGCCCGGCGCGCGATGCGCACCGGCGCGCCCGCCCCCCCCACCCCGC
>JBHJGX010000121.1:0-17999 GCA_050331395.1 Paracoccaceae bacterium | reverse complement strand
GCGGGCCTCGGCAGGCGGCCGGCGCGGGCAGGCGAGGGCGTCAGTCAACCGAGGGGGCGCGGAAATGCTTGGACAGCTTGAGCGCCTGGCCCTGATAGGTCGAGCCGATGCCCTCCCCGTATAGCCGGTCCGGGACCGCCGCCATCCGCTCGAAGACGAGCCGGCCCACCATCTGCCCGTGCTCGAGCGCGAAGGGCGCCTCGTGGCAGCGCACTTCGAGCACGCCCCGAGAGCCCGCACCGCCCGTCCCGCCATGTCCGAAACCCGGATCGAAGAACCCCGCGTAATGTACCCGGAACTCGCCCGCGACCGCCATGTAAGGAAGCATCTCCGCCGCCACGCCCGGGGGAATGGTCACCGCTTCTCGGCTGACCAATATATAAAACGCGCCTGGGTCGAGGATGATCCCGCCCGACCGGCGCGCCCGCACGGGCTCCCAAAACTCCTCGACCGCATAATGCCCGATCCGGTCGAGATCGATCAGCCCCGCATGGCGCCGTGCGCGCCAGCCGACGATGCCGTCGGGGGGCCGCGGGCAGAGATCGACGGAGAACCCGAGCCCGCCGTCGATGAGGGCATCGGTGTCCACGAGCGGCTCCGCCCCGTGCAGCGCCCGCAGTGCCCGATCGTCGATCCCCGCCGCGCCCCGCCGGAGCCGGATCTGGTTGAGCCGCGTGCCCGGACGGACGAGCACCGAGAACGTCCGCGGGCTGATCTCCGCATAGAGCGGCCCGGCATAGCCTTCGGCGATCCGGTCGAATTCGGTCTGACGGTCAGCGACGAGGCGCGTGAAGAGATCGAGCCGCCCGGTCGAGCTCTTGGCGTTCGCGGCTCCGGAGACATCCCCGGGCAACCGCAGCCGTTCGGCGAGCTCGACCACATAGACACAGCCGGTCTCGAGCACGGCGCCCGGTCGGAGATCGATCTCGTGCATGCCGAATTCGGCGATCCGCTCGGCCACCGTCCGGGTCCGACCGGCGAGGAAGCTTGCGCGCACCCGCCAGCCCCGGGCGCCGAGGCGGAGATCGAGGGAGGCCGGCTGGATCTGGGTGGCTGCGATGGCCCCGGGCGTGGCGTCAGGAGCGGAGATCGCGCCCTCTGTCAGAAGGGCGGCGAGGCATTGGCTCGGGAGAACACCGGACGCAGGTTCGGTCATCGGCGGCGCTGCGCTCCCGTCTGTCGGCGATCCGGCTGGGGAGTGGTCGGGCCGGCGAGATTCGAACTCACGACCTCTTGCGCCCCATGCAAGCGCGCTACCAAACTGCGCTACGGCCCGACACCTGCGAGGATGTACGCCCTCGGCCGGGGCGATGCAATCGCCAATCCCGGCCGCAGCCTCTCGGGTCCGGACGCGGGTGCCCGCCGCGCGCTGTGGCCGACGGGCCGCAGACGCGGGCACGGGCGCCCTCTGGCCTGACCGCGCCCGAGCCGCTGAAACTTTGGCGGTTTTCGGGCTCGCGCGCCCCATTCACGCCCGCATGTCGACCGCCAGCCACAGGTCCCGGTAACGATCGTGCCTGCATTGCATCTTCTGCAAAGCGGGATTGCGCACGCCGGGGTTAGTGCGGAGAATCGTTAAGACCTAAGCTTCTACCAAGGCTCCGGCCGTCGACACGACCGAGGGCCGAGACAACAACACCCTTGTGAGGCAAGGTCATGTGCAGTGCGTCGGACGCCATCGCCAAACTCGACCAGGACGAGGTGAACTCGCTCCTGCTTCTCTCGCGCCGGGGCGGGGACGGGATTGTCCCCTTTCCGCATGCCGAGAAGTTCATCGGCCTCGGGCTGGCTGAGCTCAACTGCGGCAGCCAAATGCTGACCGCAACCGGCCGGCGGGCCATTCGGCTCTTGAGCTGAGACCGCGCCTCCGGGTCAGAACCGGTCCCGGAGCGCATACCAGGTCATCGCCGCGGCCAAGAGCGGCGCCCGGAACCAGTCGCCGCCCGGAAAGGGCGGAACGGGCAGACGCGCCATCAGGTCCCAGCGCTCCATGGTGCCGCGGATCGCTTCGGCTGCAATCTGCCCGCCCATGGTCGCCATGTGCACGCCAGAGCCCGACCAGCCGGAGATCGCCCACTGTCCGGGCGCGAGCCGCTGAAAAGCGGGCATCCGGGTGATCGTGATCGCCAGCGTCCCGCCCCAGGCATGGGTGATCGGCAACGTCGCGAATTCCGGATAAATCTCGGTCATCGCCCGCCGCACGAGCCCTGCGATGTCTTTGGGAAACCGCTTGGAATAGGTCTCGCCCCCACCCCAGAGAAGCCGGCGATCCGCGCTCAGGCGAAAATAGTTCAACACGAATTTGGTATCCGAGACACACAGGTCGTCCGGGTTGATCCGGCGGGCCTCGGCCTCGGAGAGCGGCGAGCTCGCGACGATGAAATTATTGATCGGCATCGAGCGCCGCGCGACCCGGGGCACGAGCCCGTCGAGATACCCGTTGCAGGCGAGGAGCACGTGCTCGGCGGTGACCGCCCCCGCCGCCGTCTCGACCCGGGTGCCCTCGACGCGGACGACCCGGCTCGCCTCGTGAAGCCGCACGCCCGCCGCCGCGGCTGCCCGGGCAAGGCCGAAGGCGAGCTTGAGCGGATGCAAGTGCCCGGCCGTCCAATCGATGGCACCCGCATGGTACCGCGCCGTGCCGAGGCGGTCGGCGACCTCGGCCGCGGTGAGCGCTTCAATCCCCTGATGGCCAAATTCGCGGGCGTAGTAGTCGGGTGCATCGAGAAATTCCGCCGCCTCCGAGGCTCGCCAGGCGACCTCCATCCAACCGGGGCGATAGTCGGCCTCGATCCCGTGGCGGACCATCAGATCCTTGACCAGACGGTTGGCCGCGATCGAAATGTCCCAGCATTTGCGGGCGTCCTCGCGGCCGAGCGCGCGGAGATAGCTGTCCATCGGCGCGCGGGGAGCGGAAGCGAGCTGCCCGCCATTTCGCCCCGAGGCGCCCCAGCCGAGCCGATGCGCCTCGAGAAGGACCACGTCGAGCCCGGCCTCCGCCAGGTGAAGGGCGGCCGAGAGCCCCGCATAGCCGCCGCCGATGATGCAGACATCCGCCCGGGTCGCGCCCTCGAGCGGCGAGTGGGCGGGCGGCTCGCCGGCCGTCTCCGCATACCAGGACGCGGGATAGGCGCCCGGCCGGTCGTTCAGATCGAGATACCCGCCCCGCGGACGGGTTTCGGCGTCGGCTACCCCATGTCGGGCTCCGCGATCCGATGGGCGTCGGGGGCGGCGACAGAGGCGCGCGGGGCGCGTCCCTGCCGATGCCGGGCCAATGCGACTGCCCGCGCCCGAGCGAGCATTTGCAGACCGGTCACGCTCACGACCCCGCCGTCAGGCCTTCGGCGCAGAGCTGCTCCGCGAGATCGTCGAGGGTCTTCCGCGCGCGCTCGACGAGGATGCCGCACTCCTCGCGCGAGATGATGAGCGGTGGCGAGATCACCAGCGTGTCCCGGACCGCCCGCATCACCAGCCCGTTCTGCACGGAGAGGTCCCGGGCCTTGGTGCCGGTCGCGCCTTCGTCGGGGAAGCGGGCGGCACTTGCCTTGTCCCGGACAATCTCCATGGCCCCGATGAGGCCGGTCATCCGGGTCTCGCCGACGAGCGGGTGGTCCGAGAGCGTCGCCCAGGCGCTTTGGAGATAAGGCCCGATGTCGTCGCGGACCCGCGCGACCAAGCCCTCCTCCTGGAGAATGCGCAGGTTGACGAGCCCCGCTGCACAGGCCGCCGGATGCCCGGAATAGGTATAGCCGTGGAAGAACTCGCCGGCCTTCTCCATGACGGGGCCGGCCACCCGGTCCGAAATCAACACGCCACCCATGGGGATATAGCCCGAGGTCATACCCTTCGCGATCGTCATTAGGTCCGGCTCGATGCCGTAGGTCTCCGAGCCCCACCAGTTGCCCGTGCGCCCGAAGCCGCAAATCACCTCGTCGGCCACGAGCAGGATGTCATGCTTGCGACAGATCCGCGCGATCTCCGGCCAGTAGCTGTCGGGCGGGATGATCACGCCGCCTGCGCCCTGGATCGGCTCGCCGATGAAGGCGCAGACCCGGTCGGCGCCGAGGCGCTCGATCTCCGCTTCGAGCTCGGCGGCGCGGGCCCGGCCGAAGGCGGCGGGGTCCATGTCGCGGCCCTCGCCGTACCAATAGGGCTGGTTGATGTGGTGGATGCCCTCGATCGGCATACCGGATTGGGCGTGCATCACCCCCATGCCGCCGAGCGATGCCGACGCGACCGACGAGCCGTGATAGGCGTTCTTCCGCGCGATAAAGATCTTTTTATCGGGCTTGCCCATCGCGTCCCAATAGACACGGGCGAGCCGAAAGATCGTGTCGTTCGATTCCGAGCCGGAATTTGTAAAGAACACCCGGTTCATTTGCGGCGGCGCGACTTGGGTCAGCGCGGCCGCAAATTCGGCCGCCTTCGGATGGGTGCACTGGAAGAACGTGTTGTAGTAGGCGAGCTCACGCATCTGTTCGGCGACCGCGTCGGCGATCGCATGCCGTCCATAGCCGACATTCACGCACCAGAGCCCGGCCATCCCGTCGAGGATCCTGTTGCCGTCGCTGTCGCTCAGCCAGACGCCCTCGGCGCGGGTGAAGACGCGCGCGCCCTTGTCCGCAAGCGCGGCCGTGTCGGTGAACGGATGCCAATGATGGGCAGCATCCATCGCCTGATATTCGGCCGTGGACCGCAGATTGCGCGCGAGCTGCATGGATGCCTCCGTTCCGGGTGTGCTTGCATTTTGTGATCACAAATGCCGCCCGTCAAGGGGGCCCGCGCCAAGCGGGTTCAGTCTTCGGTCTCCAAAAGGCGCGCGCCCTGGGCCACGTCCGCGCGGATCGCCTCGGCAAGTCCGGCCGCGTCGCCGCTCCCGAGCGCGTCGAGGGCGGCCTCGTGAAAATCCGTGCCCAAGCGTTCGCCGAGGCGGGCATTGATCCGGCGCATGGCAGGTGCGGTCTGGAGCCAGACGCTCTCGACGAGGGCCATGAGCGCAGGCGCCCGGGCAGGGGCATAAAGCGTGGCATGAAAGCGCAAATTCGCCGCCACATAGGCGGCCGCGTCGCCCCGGCGCATCTCTCGCTCGAGCGCGTCGTCGATCGCTCGGAGGCGGTCGAGAAGGGGCGCACGGTCCTCCTTGGCAAGATGGCGCGCCGCCCGCTCGGCCAAAGCGGGTTCGAGCAGACCGCGGGCGGCGAAGAGCTCTTCGAGGCCGGCCCGTCCGGGATCGGCGACCTGCACCCGTCCCGTCTCCGAGAGCGTCAATGCCCGCTCGGCCACCAGACGGCGCACCGCTTCGCGGGCCGGCGTCATGGAGAGCCCGAGCGCCTCGCCGACGCCCCGAAGGGTCAGCGCCTGCCCGGGCGCCATCCGCCCCGACAAAATCTCCGACCGCAGTGCCTGATAGGCCCGCTCGTGCGCCGGCATCTCCTCGGCCGGAGCGGCCGATCCCTCCGCAGTCATTCGGTGCACCGCCACCTTGCTATCCTCCGGACGCCGTGCTCACCTCGCGTCTCACGCGATCCGAAAGGCGTACCCCATGGCCGAGCCATCCGGCGACCCCCATCGCAAAGACCACGCCTTTCTCGCCACCGATCCCCGCGCATCGACCCATGGCGAGCGCATGTATTCGGGCGCGCTCAGTTTCTGCCGGCGGCTTTATGCGCGCGATCTGACCGGGATCGATCTCGCGGTGATCGGCGTGCCCTTCGACACGGCAACGTCGAACCGGCCGGGCTGTCGGTTCGGGCCGCGGGCGATCCGGGCGGCTTCGGCGCAGCTTGCCTGGTCGCCCGCCTGGCCCCATGCGACGGACCCGTTCGAGACCCTTTCGGTCGTCGATTGGGGCGACGTGGATTTCGATTATGCGCATCCCGGGCGGGTGCCCGCGCAGATCGAGGGGGCGATCAAGCATGTCCTCGACCAAGGCGCAGGCGCGCTCGTCCTCGGGGGGGACCATTTCGTCAGCTATCCGAGCCTCGCCGCCCACGCCCTCGTCCATGGCGACGGCCTCGCGCTCATCCAGTTCGACGCCCACCGCGACACGGACCCGGACGACGGCCACGGCATCGACCACGGCACGATGTTTGCCCATGCCGCCGAACGGGGCCTCGTCGATCCGGCCCGCTCGATCCAGGTCGGCATCCGCACCACCTATGATCCGAGCGCCTTTGGCTTGATCGACGCGACCCGGGTGCACGAGGACGGCATCGACGCCACCGTTGCCGCGATCCGCGCGCGGGTCGGCGACCGGCCCTGTTACATCACCTTCGACATCGATTGTTTGGATCCGGCCTTCGCCCCCGGCACGGGCACGCCCGTCTGCGGAGGGCTCTCCACCTGGCAGGCCAAGGAGATCCTTCGCCGGCTCGACCGGGATGGCCCGCTCAACCTGATCGGGATGGATCTCGTCGAGGTCTCGCCACCCTACGACCACGCCGAGATCACCGCGCTCGCCGGCGCGACCCTGGCGCTCGAGCTCGTCTGCCTCTACGCCCGCGCGCGGGAGGCCCGCCGATGAGCGACCCGGTTGCCGCCTTTCGGACGGCCTATCCCGAGATCGAGGCGGTCGAAGTCTTCGTCACCGATCTGAACGGGATCGCACGGGGGAAACTCCTGCCAGCCGAGCAGATCGCCAAGGCCGTCGAGGGCCGGGTGCGGATGCCGATCTCGGCGGTCGGGCTCGACGTGCTCGGCCAGGATGTCCCCGAGAACGGCAATGCGATCGAGCGGGGGGACCCGGATGGGCCGCTTTTGCCGGTCGTCGAGCGGCTCGGGCCGATGCTCTGGGCCGGTCGGCCGACGGCGCAACTGCCCTGCGTGATGGGCGAGGCGGACGGCACGCCCTGCGCCTATGATCCGCGGGCGGTGCTCGCGCGGGTGGCCCGAATGGCGGCCGAGCGCGGGCTGACGCCTGTGATGGCGCTAGAGCTCGAGTTCTATCTGGTCGACCCGCGCGAGCCCGTGCCGCCCCTCAACCCGCTCTGCGGCGGCCGGCTGAGCCATGCCCGCGAGCAGATCTACGACCTCGACGTGCTGCGCTGCTTCGAGCCCATGCTCGGCCGCATGCGCGAGGCGGCGGCGGCCCTCGGCGCGCCCGCAGAGACGACGATCTGCGAATTCGGCGCGGGACAATTCGAGATGAACCTCGGACATGTGCCCGATCCGCTCGCGGCGGCCGACCACATGATCTCGCTCAAGCGTGCAATCCGCGGGGTGGCGCGGGCCGAGGGGATGGACGCGACCTTCATGGCCAAGCCCTATGGCGAGAGCGCAGGCTCGGGGATGCACCTGCATCTGAGCCTGATCGACGGGGCCGGGCGAAATCTCTTCGCAGCGACCGAGGGCGCAGACGCCCCCAACGCGGCCGTGCGTCGGGCAATCGCGGGGCTCCTTGCCGCGATGGCCGACTGCCAGTTGATCTTCGCGCCGCACGCGAACTCCTATCGTCGGTTCATGCCCGGTAGCTATGCGCCACTCGTGGCGGCGTGGGGGCTCGACAACCGCGGCACCGCGATCCGCGTGCCTGAGGCCCATGGGGCGGGTGCGCGGCTCGAGCATCGCGTCGCCGGGTCGGACGCAAACCCCTATTTGGTCGCGGCCGCCGTGCTGGCGGGCGCGCTCGCGGGGCTCGGTGCCGAACGCGAGCCTCCGCCGCCGGTCCCGGTCGAGGCGGGCAGCGCCGACGGGACAGAGTTGCCGGCCGCGTGGGTCGAGGCCGAGCGCCGCTTCTCGGAAAGCGCCTTTGTCGGCGAATGGCTCGGGACCGAGTTTCGCCGCATCTTCGGCGGCATGAAGCGCCAGGAGCGGGCACGCCTCCTCGCCCGCGTGCCCGATACCGAGTACGATGCTTATCTGAGAACGGTTTGACGGCTGAGCGGGGGGCAGGCATGGCCGAGGCCCGCGCGCCGCGTATCCAGTATATCTCGACGCCCGAAGGTCTCTCCGAGATCGCCTTCAGCGACGGGCTCGCGGCGGTCGAGGTGCCGTTCGCGCTTCTGGCGCATATCCCGCTCGTGAACGAGGTCCGGCAGCCGGGCCCGCGCCTCGCGGCCGTCCTGCGCTCGATCCGGCGCTGGGGGTATCGCCCGTCGGAGCCGATCATCTGCCGGATCGGCATGAAAGGCCGGTGGGTTGTGCTCGACGGCGGCCACCGGATCACCGCCGCTCGCACTGTGGCGCGCGAGTGGTGGAGCAATTTGTGCGGCCCGAAGGTCCGGACATTGTACTTTTTGCTCTACACGACGCCCGGCAGCTGGTCGAAGCTACCGTGCCCGCCGGGATAATTTCGGCGAGGTCTTCCGCAATGCGCGCTTTTAGGCCTCGATGACAGCTCCGCGACGCTCGATCGGTTGTCAACCGAGGGGCTTATGTTACAGTATCAAACGGGTTTCGCGGCTCAGGGGTCACAGGGTCCGTCGCCCCGATATCGCGCCCAGATACGCGCATCCAGACGGCCTCGCATAGGTCGGATAGACAACCTTGGAGTTCCCATATGCGGCGCATTTCCGCAGCGAAACTGAGCTTGGTCGCCCGCGCCGCGCTGGCGCTCGCGATGACCGCCGGCGGCGCGGCCGCACAGAGCATTCCCTGCGGCGAGGTCTACGAGGTTCGCCCGGGCGATACGCTCCGCGAGATCGCGCTATCGGCCTATGACAGCGGCAACTACCAGGTGATCTTCGACGCGAACCAGGATATCCTGCGGACGCCGTCGCTTTTGCTCGTGGGTCAGCGGCTATTCATCCCCTGCGTCGACGGCTCCGGCCCCGCGACCCGGCAAGAGGCCGAGGCGCTCCTTGTGCAAAGCCAGCAATTGCAGGCGCCGGAACTCACCGCCGAGCAGCGCGCGTTGCCGATCCCGGAGCCGACCGTGAGCGGCGGGCCCCTCGGGTCGCCCGGTCCGCTCGCTCTTCCCACGATCCCGCAGCCCGAGCCGGAACCCGAGCCCGAGGTCGTGGTGACCGGGTCGCTCGACGAAGACGATGCGGACCGCGAGGCCAACCCGGCCCCCACCGAGGACGTGGCCGAGGCGGGCACGGCGCCCGCGGCCGGAGGCGGGTCGGCGGGCGGCGGGTTGCTCGACCGGCTGTCGACCGGTGCGCCGGTGGCCCAAGGTCCGGGCGAGGCGATTGGCCAAGCGGGCGTCGGCGCCGTGTCCGACGAACGGGAAGCGGCGGATGTGCTCGCAAGCGCGCCGACCGCCGACCCGCTTCCGGCCGCGGGCCAGCCCGTGCCCTCGCCGGGGGCGGGGCCCGCCTCTGCGACCGCGGCGGGACCGATTGCACAGCCTCTGCCCTCGCCTCAAGGCCAGCCGCTGCCCACTCCTGGCGCGGCCGACACCTCGCAGCCACAGCCCGCGCAACCGGTGCAAACCGCCAGCGGCGGCGGTCAGCCGATCCAGCCCCCGCCCGGAACCGGGCCCGCTCTTCAACCCGTTGAGACTGCGGGGACGGGGTCCGCTCAGCCGATCCAGCCCACGCAGACCGCGTCGAGCGCCAGTCAACCCATCCCGACCGCGCCGAGCGCCGGTCAACCCGTCCCGACCGCGCCGAGCGCCGGTCAACCCGTTCCGACCGCGCCGAGCGCCGGTCAACCCGTTCCGACCGCACCGAGCGCGTCGAGCCCGTCGGAGACTGGCATCGGGGCGCTCGCCGCGCTGGCTCAGGGGACCGGCTCGCCCAGGCCGAGCCAGGGGGCAGGCACGCCCGCGGTTGTCCCGGGCCTCGGTCAGCCCATCGCGGGCGGCTCTGCGGCCGACACCCAAACGATCGCGGCCGCCCCCGCAGCCGAGCCGCCGCAACCGGCCGAGACCGGTACTGCGGCGGCGCAACCGCTACAGCCCGCTCAGACCGGCACGGGCGGCGGTGGTGCCCAACCGCTGCAACCGACCCAGACCGGTGGCGCGAGCCTCGTTCCGGGCCTCGGGCAGCCACTGCCGGAGACCGCCGGCGCGCCTGCGGAGACCGGCTCCGGCGCGGCCCAACCGCTGCAACCGACCCAAACCGGGTCGACGTCGAGCCCTGTCCCCGGTCTGGGACAGCCTTTGCCGGGCACCGCCAGCGCGCCTGCGGAGACCGCCTCCAGCGCGGCCCAACCGATCCCCGGCCCCGCCGTTGCCACGGGGAGCGCCAATGCGGGCGCCCTCCAGCCGGCCCAGACGGGGACCGCATCAAGCCCGAGCCGGGTGACGGTTCAGGCGACGAGCGGAGCGGCCGACGATCCGCTTGCCCGATTGGTGAGCGAAGGCGAGACGCCCGCTCCGGCGCGGTCCGACGACGCCGGCGGCATACCGCAGCCGATCCAGGGCGCGGGCGGAACAAACGGCCCGAGCCTCGCGCCCCCCGCGCTGCCCGCCGATCCTGGCCCGACCCTCGCGCTCGCGACGCCGCTCGCCCCTGCGGCGCCCGATCGGCCGGACAACGGCACGTCGAACAGCAACGGCAACGCGACCCGCTCGGCCGCCGCGACGGACGTGCTCGATCCGCTGGCCTCGCAATCGGCCTCGCTGCCGCGGATCCGCCTGCTGACCGGGGACTACCCGCCCTATACCGGAGCGGATCTGCCCCAGCAGGGGATGCTGAGCGAAGTGGTGCGCCGCGCCCTCGGTCTCGGGGCGCCGGAGCGTGAGCTGCGGGTGACGTTCATCGACGATTGGGAGCCGCATCTGACCGTGCTGCTGCCCGAAGGCGCGTTCGATCTGGGCTTTCCCTGGTTCAAACCCGATTGCGGGGCGCTCGATCGCCTGAGCGCGGAGATGCGCGTCCGTTGCACCGAATATCTCTGGTCGCAGCCGCTGCATGAATTGGTGATCGGGTACTTCGTGCGGGCGGGCGATCCGGCAAGCGGGGCGAGCAGCTATGACGCGCTCGCCGGGCGCACCATCTGCCGGCCGCGGGGGTACTATACCTTCGATCTTGAGCAGAAGGGGCTGGTCGAGCCGACGATCCGGATGATCCGCCCGGAGACGCCGGCCGACTGTATCGCCGCCCTCATCGAAGGCCGTGCGGATTTGACCGTGCTGGCGGTCTCGGTCGCCGAGACCGAAATGGCCGAGCTCGGCGTCGCTGGGCAAGTGGACGAGATTCCCGCTCTTGCGGATATCTTGACGCTCCATGTGCTCGGCCCTCGATCAAACCCGTTCGCGCGCACTTATCTGACGCTTCTCAATCGGGGGCTCCGGCAGATGCGCGACAGCGGCGAGTGGTTCGACGTGGTCGCGCGCCATCTCGCGTCCCCCGCCAGTCGCTGAACGGGAGCGCCCGCGACGGCGGGCGCCGCCGCGACGACCGGCGCACGGTTTGGAGAGACCGCCCCCGCGGCGGGCTGCAAACATCGCTCTGCTTGGGGGAGATCCCAGAGCGCTGCGTCCCCGCGATGCCCGCCAAGCCGGGCCGCGGGCGGCAACCCGCCGCGGGTGAGGCGGCGGCCACGGTGTGCAATCTCCGTCGCGGCGGCGTGAGAAGGTGGCGCTCGGAATTGCGGCCCAAGCGTTCGTCCGCCCCTACGTGCCCTCACGCGGCATTCGACGTCTCAACTCGTGCCGAGGATTTCCTTCACCCGCCGGTCGAGGGCGGCGATATCCGGGTCCTCTATGCCGAGCTCGGCCAGATGCGCCGCCGTCTCCGCCAAATAGACCGCATTCCGTCCCGCTGGCCCGGCGGCGTGGGCGATGATCCTGGCCTGGTCCTCAAGCGGCAGTCGACCCGCATATTGCCGGTGGGTCCGGTCGACCGCGAAGGTGAGCGCCTCCACGGTTTCCGCATCGCCATCCTCTTTACCCGGCGGGAGGAGCCGCACCGGAAGGGCGATCTCGAAATAGCTGCGGTTCACCATCTCGCGGCGCTGCAGATAGGCGGCGACGCCCCGCGCCTCGGCCCGCGGCACGCGATAGGCTCGACCGAGACAGATCGCCCCCGGCGCCCAGTCGAGCGCAAGCACGAGGCCCGGCGCCTCCGGCGTGCCGCGATAGCGGATCGAGGTGAGCGCAAAGCCCCGCCGATACCCATCGAGCCGGGCCGTCCGGCATTCGGTAAAGGCAAAGCCCGGGTTCCAGATCAGCGAGCCGTAGCCGAAAACCCAGAGATCGGGCTCGCCCGGAGCGTCGGCCGCGATCATCGGCAATAGGGCGCGCGCCGGGGCGCAGTATCGAAGTGGAAGTGGTCGTCGTGGAACCGGTCCGAGCCCGGGCCGAGCACGGTGCCGAAGCGCCCGCAGGCCTCCCGTCGGAGCCGGGCGAGCAGCCGGCCTTCGGCGCCGCGGCCCCAATGCCTGAGGACGCTCACCCGCCGCCCGTCGGCGAGCGCGACCCCGCCGATGTCGATCGCCCGGCCGTGGGCGTGCTCGGAGAGCGGCCCGCCCGCGCGTCGGTTCCGTCCCCGGCAGGCATAGCTGCCCATGATCCTCAGGCGCAGGGGCGCGCTGCCCATGATCTCGCGTGCGGCCGGGCGGAGCGTGCCGGCGACCCAGTCGGCCACGGCGCGCGCGGTCGGACAGCCGAGCACGGCCGGCTGAGAGAGCCTGACGCCGTCGATGGCGGTAATCCGCACGGGCGCAAATTGCCCGCAGGCCCGGGCGTCGCCCGTGATCGGCGGGGCCGGCGCGCCCGCGAGGCGCGGATCCTGGCAGACGCTGGCCCTGTCACCTGGGGGCCTGTCCGAACTCGGCGCGTCGGCCTCGGGGGACGGCACGGGCGTGGTCGGCCGGGTCGTCGGTCGGGCGTTCGGCGCGCGCGCCGGAGCGCTTTGCGGGCGCGCGGCGGGGGCCTCGCCCGCATCGATCTCGGGACGGGGGCGGGGAGGCGCCGTCTCGGGCTGTCGGCGGGCCGCGGGAAGTGGCGGCGTTGGCCGGGGTCGGCCTTCGGGGGGCGTGCGGTCGGCGGGGCCCGGTCGCTCGGTCGCGGGGGGCGCCTCGGTTGCGCTCGGGCGCTCCGTCGTCGTGGCGGCGGAGGCCTCTGGCTCGGCGCGCTCGGCGCCCGTGGCCGCAGCCTCTCCCGCATCGGACGGGTCGTCCGAGACCGGCTCAGCCATCTTCTCGGAGGGGTCCGGATCGGCTGTGGGTCGGCTCTCCGGCCGGCCCTCCGGCACGCGGTGCGCGGCGTCGGGGCCGGCGGCTGCCCCGTCGCCGGGCGGTGCGGCGCTCGATGCTCCGGTCGCTGTCGGGCGGCCTTGGGGGAGGGGGCTTGCGGCCGGTTCTGCGGCTTCTCCGTCGGTCTCCGGATCCCCGGGGTCCGAGCCTTGGATCGGACGGGCGGTCGGCGGGGGCGCAAGAACCCGGCTGCGATCCGGACCGCCCGGGAGGGCAAGCTCCGCTGCCGGACGCGCCTCGGGCGCGGGAGACGCCTCGGGTGGCGTGGCTCCCAGCGGCTCCGCCGACCCGACGAGCGCGAAAAGCGCGGCCGCGGCCCGGACCATCGAACCCGCGTGCCCGGTCATTCGCCGTCTCCCGATCCGCCGCCCGGGCGGCCCGGTCGCGCCGGATGCCGCGCATGGCGGCCGAAATCGGGGGCGTCGGTGTCCTGACCGGCCTCGATGATCCCCCGGCGGATCGCCCGGGTGCGTGTGAAATAGGCCTCGAGCCAGTCCGCGTCGCCCATCCGGATCGCGCGTCTCAGCTCGAAGAGCTCCTCGGTGAACCGCCCCAGAATGTCGAGCGTGGCCTCGCGATTGGAGAGGAATACGTCGCGCCACATCACCGGGTCGGAGGCCGCGATCCGAGTAAAGTCGCGGAACCCGGCTGCCGAGAACTGGATCACCTCGCTGTCGGAGACCCGTGCCAGATCGTCGGCGACGCCCACCATCGTGTAGGCGATGGCATGGGGCACATGGCTGGTGACGGCGAGGACGAGGTCGTGGTGCTCCGGCGTCATCTCGGCGGTGCGCGCGCCCATGGCCTCCCAGAACGCCCGTACGCGCGCGGTCGCCTCGGGCGCGCTGTCGGCGAGCGGCGTGAGGATGCACCAGCGCCCCTCGAAGAGCGCCGCGAAGCCCGCATCGGGGCCGGAATGCTCGGTGCCGGCGAGCGGGTGGGCGGGCACGAAATGGGCATGCGCGGGCAGCTGCGCGGCGACGTCGGCGATCAGTTGCGCTTTGACCGAGCCCACATCCGAGAGGATCGCGCCCGGGGCGAGCGCCGGGGCGATCTCGGCGGTCACCCGCCCGCAGGCGCCGACGGGCACGCAGAGGACGACGAGATCCGCGGCCCGGACGGCATCGGCTGCGGTCTCGACGACCCGGTCGCAAAAGCCGAGTTCTGCTGCGCGGCGCCGGGTGCACGGAGATCGCGCGGTGCCGACGATCTCGCCGGCCAGGCCGTCGCGCCGGGCAGCCCAGGCGATCGAGGAGCCGATGAGGCCGAGCCCGATGAGTGCCACGCGCTCGAAGAGCGGACCCGAGTCGGCCTGCGGGGCGGGCCCGACGCGGGCGTCGATCTCGGCTCCGGGACCCTGCGCCGGGCGGGCCCGCTCGCCCCCTTGTCTGCCGGCGCGGGCCTCGGCGCTCATGCGCTGCCGGTCCCCACTGCCCTCGGTGCCGGTGCCGGTGCCGAGGCGGTTGCGGGCCACGCCGCGAGCGCGTCGGCCACCGCGCGGCAGGCGGCCTCGTCGCCGATCGACAACCGGTAGTGCCCGGGCAGCCCATAGCCGTCCACCCGGCGGCCGATCAGCCCGTGGGCGGCGAGATGGGCATCGAATTCCGCCACCCGGTCGCCCGCCTCGATCAACAGGAAATTGCCATGGGAGGGCGTCACGCCGAGGCCGACCGCGCGGATCTCGCCGGCGAGCCAGTCGCGCCAGACCTCGTTGAGGACGGCCGAGCGCGCCACGTGCTCGCGGTCGGCGACCGCGGCCTCACCGGCGGCGAGGGCCGGGGCGGTCACGTTGAACGGCCCGCGCACCCGGTTGAGCACGTCGATCACATGCGCCGGACCGTAAGCCCAGCCGAGCCTGAGCGCGGCCAGCCCGTGGATCTTCGAGAAGGTGCGCGTGGTGACCACGTTCTCCCGCGCCCCTGCGAGGCCGAGACCGCCGTCATACCCGGGTGTGCGAATATACTCCGCATAAGCCGCGTCGAGCACCAGAAGCGCCGTCGGCGGCAGCGCATCGGCGAGCCGGGCGAGTGCGCTCTCGGGGACCATGGTGCCGGTCGGATTGTTCGGGTTCGCCAGAAAGACGAGGCGGGTGCGCGGGGTCGCCCGGGCGATGAGCGCGTCGATATCGGTGGTGAGATCGCGCTCGGGCGCAGGGACCGGGGTGGCGCCGGCGGCGAGCGCCGAGAGCCGGTACATGAGAAAGCCGTGTGCGGAGTAGAGCACCTCGTCGCCCTCGCCCGCATAGGCCTGGCAGAGGAGCGCAATCAGCTCGTCGGAGCCGGCGCCGCAGACGATGCGTTCGGGCTCGATCCCGTGGGCCCGGGCGATTGCCGTCCGGAGCCGGACCGCGCCCCCGTCGGGATAGACCGCGAGGTTGCCTGCAACGCTCCGATAGGCCTCGACGGCGAGCGGGCTCGGACCTAGTGGGTTCTCGTTCGCCGAGAGCTTGATGCTGCGGTTGGCACCCGGCGCGTGGGCGGCGCCGCCTTGGTAGGGCGCGATGCCGGCGATCCCCGGACGCGGGCGGATCGAGGGGTGGATGGTCATGACGCGATCCTTGCACTTGCGTGAGACGGGTGTAGCGCAGGGGCGGTCCGGTTGGGAAGGGGAGCGCCGCTGGGGAGGAGAGGGCCGCGCCGCCTCTTGGCAGGGCGATATCGGGCCCGTGCGGGCCCCGGCCGCCGCGACGGAGATCGCACGGCGTGGCGGGCGTCTCGCCCGCGGCGGGGACAGAGGTTCGCTCGGCTTGGCGGGCATCGCGGGCGCGCGAGGGCCGGTTGCGGAGCCGGTTCGCCGCGATCGCGCTCGAGGAGAGACCGGTCATCCGCGTGGGACCGGCCAGGTGCCCGGTGAAAAAACCTCCGGGCCTTCGGCGGACGGACGGCCCCGACGACCGGGCCGTGGGGGCGCGCCGGCCGGCGGGAGGGGTGTCGCGTCGCGCTCGGACCGCCGTCGTCGGATCGGTAGGACCGGCCCCGAGGGCGGCATAGGTTAAAAATAGCGCAGGTCTGGCCCGTAGCGTAGGTCTGGCCCGGTCGCGATCCGCGAGCGTCCGGGCGGCCGGCCGAGGGCGCGGCGTGTCGTTCCGCCGCCGGCCGTGCCTCGGGGTCAGGCACCCGGGTCGGAGCGGCCCGAAGCGGGGGTCGGCTCAGCCGATCTCGGGCCTCGCGCGCGCGGCAGCGCGGCCCGCGGCGGGCTTTGGTGCGGGGACCGGTCGCAGCCCCTCCAGCACGCGGATCGGCACCCGTGCCGCTTCCGCCGCCCCGGATCCCGGCGTCGCGAAGAGCTGCTTGCGCGCTTCGATCAGCGTCACCCCGGCGACGCGCCGCGGCAAGAGGCGTTGGCCCGCCCGCTCGATGGGGCCGGCAAGGCGGAGCCAGAACGGCCGATGCGAGGGCGGCATGTAAAGCGCGGCTTCGTGACGTTCGACCCGGAACCCGTGCGCGGCGAGCGCGGTCTCGAGCTGTCCGATTGAGTAGGGGCGGCCGAACCCGAAGGGTGTCGCATCCCGTCGCGCCCAGAGACCGGCGCGGTTCGGCGCCATCACCAGCACCCGGCCTTCGGGCGCCAGGACCCGGGCCACTTCTTCGAGAAGCGCATGCGGCCGCTCGCAGGTCTCGAGCCCGTGCGCGAGCAGGATCCGGTCGGCGAAATCCCGGGGGAGCGGCCAAAGGGTTTCCTCGACCAGGGCCGCGAGATTGTCGCCCTCGCCCGGCCAGGGACAGACCCCCTGTTGCGCAGGCATCAGGCAGATCGTGCGCGCCGCCTCGCCCCGAACGGGTTCGACGAAGGGCGCCGCATAGCCGAAGCCCACGACCGTGAGCCCGTGCAGATCGGGCCAGAGCGCCCGGATCTGGGCCGAGAGCGCCCGTTTGGCGATCCGCCCGAGGCGCGCGGTCTCGTAGAAATCCCTGAGATCGGTCACATCGAGATGCATGGGGTGCCACAGCCTCTGAGCGTGTACGGCGCCGTTCTCGGTCGCCGACGGTCCTGTCCGACCGCCGCGCCTGCGGCTCCGCTTGCGCGGTGGCGGCCGATCGGTCAGACACCCAAGGCAGATCGTAGCGGAACCGGAGAGCTTTGCCCATGGGTCTCGAGATCGTCACGGTGCGCTGCCGCACCGACAACTATGCGTATCTGCTGCGCGACACCGGGAGCGGGCAGGTCGGCTTGGTCGATGCGCCCGAGGCTGCGCCGATCGAGGCGGCCTTGGCCGCGCGCGACTGGGGCCTCGACTGGATCTGGATCACCCACCACCACGGCGATCATGTGGAGGGCGTCGAGCGGCTTCGCGAGGCCTACGGGGCCCAGGTCGCGGGCCATGTGAAGGATCTCGGCCGTTTGCCGGCGCTCGACCGGGAGGTCTCGGTCGGCGAGCGCTTGAGCCTCGGCGAGAGCGTGGCGACGGTGATCGATGTCTCCGGGCACACGATCGGGCATCTGGCCTTTGTCTTCGACGCGGAGGAGGCCGGTGCGGCCTTTACCGGCGACAGCCTCATGGCGCTCGGCTGCGGGCGGGTCTTCGAGGGCACGCATCAGATGATGTGGGAGAGCCTGACCCGGTTCGCCGGTTATCCGGACGCGATGGAAGTCTATTCCGGGCACAATTACGGGGCGGCGAACGGCCGGTTCGCGCGGACGATCGAGCCGGAGAACGCAGCGCTCGCGGCGCGCATCGACCGGATCGCGGCGGCGGATCGGGAGGGCCGGCCGATCATGCCGGCGACGCTCGGCGAGGAACGGGCGACGAACCCGTTTCTCCGGGCGTCCGAGGCCTCGGTCAAAGCCGCGCTCGGGATGCCGGAGGCGGACGATGCGGCGGTCTTTGCCGAGATCCGCCGGCGCAAGGACGGGTTCTGAACCGAGACGGGCCGAGCCGAGACGGGCTGAGACGGGCTGAGACACGCGGGGCC
>JBHJGX010000120.1:0-21879 GCA_050331395.1 Paracoccaceae bacterium | reverse complement strand
CCACCCCCGCCGCCCCCGGGGCGCGCGGAGCCCGCAAAATTCGGTGCGGATCTCCCAAAGGGCGGGGCTTGGCCGGGCGGCTCGGGGCTTCTAGGCTGCAGGCGAGCGGCAGCGGGAGGCGCGCATGGATCCGGTCATTCTCTATCTCGAGGAGGCCGAACGGGTGGCGGCGGACCTCGCCCAACGGTTTCCTGGCGAGCGGTTTTTGCCGGTGTCCTCGCACGCCGGCCTCGCGGCCGCGCTCGGCGAGAACCCGGGCGTGGCGTTCTCGGTCAAATCGCCGGCGACGCCGGGGCCGGGACATGCGCGGATTGCCGCCCATCCGGGGCTCGCCTTCTTCCAAGTGGGCGGGTCGGGCTTCGAGCATCTGGGCGACTGGGACCGAGACCGGCTCCGGGTTGCGAATTGTGCGGGGGTGCTTGCGCCCTTTCTTGCCGAGACCTGCCTCGGCGCGATCCTCGCGCTCAATCACGGGCTCATTCGCTATCGCGACCAGCAGCGCGCGCGGCTTTGGCGCGAGCATTGGTTTCGGCCGTTGATGGGTCAGACGCTCTTGATCGTGGGCGCGGGCGCGATCGGCGGCGAGCTATCCGTCCGTGCGGCGGCGATGGGCGTGCGGGTGATCGCACTTCGCCGTTCCGGAGCGCCGGTGCCGGGCGCGGCCGAGACCCGTCCGCCCGAGGCGCTCGCGGAGAGCCTTGCCGAGGCGGACATCGTGTCGCTGCATTTGCGGCTGACGCGGGAGACCGAGGGGCTTTTCGATGCGGCGCTTTTCGCGCGGATGAAGCCCGGCTCGCTCTTCGTGAATACCGCCCGCGGCGGGCATGTGATCGAGGCGGATCTTCTCGACGCGGTCCGGTCGGGGCATCTGGCGGGGGCCTATCTCGATGTCTTCGAGACCGAGCCCTTGCCCGCGCAGAGCCCGCTTTGGGACGAGCCGCAGATCCTGATCACCCCGCACGCCTCCGACGGGGTGACCGATTGGCTCGACCGGTTTGTAGCGGTCTTTGCTGAGAACCTGGCCGCTTGGCGGGCGGGCCGGGCGCTGATCAACCCCGTCGACTGAGGCTTACTCGCCATCCCGCTTCACGCGCGGGCGTTGCTGGTCTTCGAGCGAGCCGACTGTGCTTCGGCGATCTTCCGAGCGCCGGCGCGATTTGCCGGAGTAATGCGCGGCCGGGTCATGGGCCAGGCGCGTCGTCGCG
This sequence comes from Paracoccaceae bacterium, assembly GCA_050331395.1. Classification (GTDB taxonomy): domain Bacteria; phylum Pseudomonadota; class Alphaproteobacteria; order Rhodobacterales; family Rhodobacteraceae; genus Thermohalobaculum. Next base: position 20,674 of record JBHJGX010000120.1, on the reverse strand, counting down.
CGCCGGGTCTGATGCCGGTAGACGCCGCTCTTCCGGCCGCCGCCGGTGGCTTTCGGGGAATGACCGGGAGGCGGGCCCGCATAAACCGGAGCTTTGCCTCGGCCTTTTCCGCCGCCATGGCCTTTTCCGCCACCGCGGACATAGCTCGGGGCGCCGTGGCCTTTGCCGCCCCCGTGGCCGTAGCTCGGGGCGCCATGGCCTTTACCGTAGCCGTGGCCCTTGCCATGGCCTTTGCCGTAGCCGTGGCCCTTGCCATGGCCCTTACCGTAGCCATGGCCCTTACCGTAGCCATGGCGTTTCCCGTGCCCCTTGTACGCCCCGCCGCCATAGCTCTTCGAGCCGCCGCTTTTGACCACGAGGCCGAAGCTCACATTACCGCCGGAGCCGTAATAGCCCGGGCCGCCATAGCCCGGGGCAGGCGCGTAAGCCGGTCCGCCATAGGCACTGCCATAGACCGGGGCCGGACCGTAACCGGGTCCCGCGGCATATCCGGGCGCCGGACCGTAACCGGGGCCCGTGCCATATCCGGGCTCGGGGCCGAAGCCGGGCCCGGCGACGGCGCCGCCATAGCCCGCCCCGTAAGGACCCGACCCGGCATAGCAGCCGGCAAGCGCGAGCGGCAGCACCACTGCTGCCAAAACGGTCCGAAATCTCGATATCAGGGGCATGCGGGTCCCTCCCTTTGTCGCATTCCAGCCAACAGAACGGACGGCCCGGCGATTTCCGGCGGTCCCCTTCGCAAGAGCATAGGCGCTCCGAGGCGCCGGCAACACGCCGAAAGCGACCTCCCCTGTTCGCTGACGGGACAGACGGCACGCGCCATCCTCGCAAGCCTAAGAGTGCACCGACCGAGCGCGCCGAAAGGAGGACCGCCCATGACCCTGCATCCGAGCGATCTCGCCGCCGTCCGGCGCCCGGTCACGGAGGCGAACGGCTTGCCGAATGCCTGCTATACGGATGCGCAGGTCTTCGAGACCGAGAAGACCCGCGTCTTCTTCGCCAATTGGGCCGCGATCGGGTTTGCTTCGGATGTGCCCGAGCCGGGCGCGGTCAAGCCGCTTCGCTTCCTCGGCCAGCCGCTTCTCCTCGCGCGGGACCACGGCGGGCAGCTTAGGGTCTTCCAAAACATCTGCCGGCATCGGGGCATGATCCTCGTCGAAGAGGCCGGCATCCTGCCGCGGGCGATCCGCTGCCCCTACCATTCCTGGTGTTACGAGCTGTCGGGCGAACTCCGCACCACGCCCCATGTGGGCGGGCCCGGCATGAACCGTCACGACGCGATCGACCGCTCGACGCTTGGCCTTCTGGAGGTCCGCGCGCATGTCTGGATGAACGTGGTCTTCGTCAATATCGACGGCCGCGCGCCCGCTTTCGAGGACTATGCGGCGGATCTGATCGCGCGTTGGGGCGAATTCGACCGCCCGCTCAGCTTTGCGCGGGACGGGGCGTTTACGCTCGAGGTCGCGACCAATTGGAAGCTTGCCGTCGAGAATTACTGCGAGAGTTACCACCTGCCGTGGGTGCATCCCGGGCTGAACAGCTATTCGCGGCTCGAGGACCATTATCACATCGAGGCGCCGGGCAAGTTCTCGGGCCAGGGCACGCGCGTTTATCGGCCGATGCTCTCCGAGGACGGCAAACGGTTCCCGGATTTCGCTGGGCTCGCGCCCCACTGGAACGAGGGGGCGGAGTATGTCGCGCTCTATCCCAACGTGCTCCTCGGCGTGCACCGCGACCATGTCTACGGAATTATCCTCGAACCGGTCGGCCATGACCGCACCGCCGAGCATGTGGCGATCGCCTATGCCTCCGAAGCCGTGCTCGGCGCCGAGTGGGAGGCGATGCGGCGCCGGAACGCGGCGATGTGGCGGGGTGTCTTCGAGGAGGACATCTTCGTCGTCGAGGGTATGCAAAAGGGCCGCCATGCCATGGGCTTCGATGGCGGACGGTTTTCGCCGGCGATGGACGGGCCGACCCACTGTTTCCACGACTGGGTGGCGGGGCAGCTCGCCCCCGACGCGCTGGCGGCCGAATGAGCGGGGCGGTGGGCGCGGCGATGGGCGCGGTCGGGGGGACGCTGGCGGAGCGTGCGACCACATGTGCGGGGGCCGCGCGGGCGGTCCTCGATGCGCGGCTGATCGCGGCCCATGCGGCCGCAGATCTGGTACGGCTGGTCGGGCTTTACCGCGAGGCGGCGGAAGACGCGACCGCCACGGGCGACGAGGCGGCGGCGGGGTTCTTCTTCACGCAGGCCTATGTGCTCGCGCTCGACGCCGGCCTGCCGGAGGCCGACGTCTTTCACGCGGAGTTGTGTGCGAGCGGGCGGGAGGAGTGACCCTCAGGCCCGGTCCCGGCGGCGGGCGACCACGGCGAGACCGCCGAGGCCCGCGAGCAGGAGCGGAAGCGCGGCCGGCAGAGGAATCTCGGCGTCGAGCGGAACGACGAGTTCGGCCCGTGTGATATCGTTCCCCCTGGCCGATCCACCGCCGGTGAGATTAAAGTTCCCATCAAGGGTTTGAAGGAAAACGGATGAAACCGAAAACGCCGGACTGGATGCGAGTACGCTCAAGTCATCGAGAAATCCATCTCCAGAGACGATGTCGGGGTCCTGAAAAAGAATCTGCGTCCTTACTGTGAGAAATCTACCGCCAAAATTTTAAAAACCTGACTGAACAAAAGCGCGATCTTGATTGTCCGGATTTGTCGGAATTGTGGGAAAATTCTCGAATACAATGCCATCGTCTTCGCTTAACTGCACATCCGGCATACCATTCGGGCGATTTGTGATTGAAATTTTCTGCGTGTTAGCGAATTCGGAGGTCGTATTTGTCGGAAAGGTGCGCTGGTCTATTGGCGGAGCATCGAGGTCGCCCGACAACACCAACTCAAATTCTGCACCGGTAAGGTCTGAGGTCTCAAGTCCGGCCGGGATAACACCTTCGATAAAGAAGGAATAAGTTTCGGCCGTCGCCGAATTCGCCGAAAGTCCAAGCGCGAGCGTCGCCGCAACACCGAAGAATTTCATTCGAAGTCCCCCCAAAATGTCTGACAAAATTGGAGTACTTGCTGCTCCCGATCTTTGTTAAGCGAAACCCGGTCGATGGCTGGGCCATAGACCCGAGCGATTTTGTCGGAACTGAAAATCCGCTAAGCTCCGGCCCGTCACCACGCCGCCCAAGGGGAGCCCGCCTATGCGCCATCGCGACCGTGCGAAAAGCCTCCTCAAGGGGGCCGTCGACCTGATCCATCTCCTGCAGATCCCCCTCTTCCTCGGACTGCTGCTCGCGCTCGTGATGTTCGGGGCGACGTTCTTCTGGGCGATCATCGAGGCCGTGATCACGCTCGAATTCCTCGACCGGAATGCGGCCATTCTTCTGGTGCTCGACCTGCTCGACATGGTCTTCATCGCCAACCTCATCGTGATGGTGATGGTCAGCGGATATCAGGCCTATTTCCTCGAGGCGGGCGATCCGGACACCGACGAAGACCTCGCCCGGCGGGACAGTTTCGCAAAGGTCAAGGCGCGGATCGCGGCGACGCTGGTGATCATCTCGGGCATCCATCTGGTGCATGAGTTGTTGGCGGATATGCCGGCCCCGGCGCTCGATCTGGCGGTGCTGGCGGGCGTGCATCTGGTGTTGCTCGCGACGGCTGCGGTCCTTGTGCTGCTCGCGCGGGACGAGGACTGAGCCGCCTGCGGCGTTTCGGCACGCGGCCGGGCTTGTCGCAAATCGGGTTGCGAGCGACGTCTCTCGGGCGATGTGCGCGGCCGGCTGCGGTTCAAATCGAGGGATCTAGCCAAAGGAGGTCGCCCATGCAGAGCACAGCGCGTGTCGTCGTCATCGGAGGGGGCGTGGTCGGCTGCTCCGTGCTTTACCATCTCGCGCGGGCGGGGTGGACGGATGTGGTGCTTCTCGAGCGCTCGGAGCTGACCTCGGGCAGCACATGGCACGCGGCCGGCGGCTGCCACACGATCAACGGCGATCCCAACGTCGCCAAGCTGCAGAAATACACGATCGAGCTCTACAAGGAGATCGAGGAGCTGTCGGGCCAGGCGACGGGTTTTCACATGACCGGCGGCGTCATGCTGGCCGCGACGCCCGAGCGGTTCGACTGGCTGAAGGGCATCGTCGCCAAGGGCCGCTACCAGGGCATCGAGGCCGAGCTGATCTCGCCCGAGGAAGCCCACGAGATCATGCCGCTTCTGGACCCGGCCCAGTTCGTCGGCGCCGTCAAGACCGTGGTCGACGGGCATCTCGATCCCTCCGGCGTGACCCATGCCTATGCGAAATCGGCGAAAAAGCTCGGCGCCGCCGTCCACACGCATACGATGGTCACGGGTTTGACGCGTGCGCGCGAGGGGGGCTGGGTCGTCCACACCGACAAGGGCGACGTGATCGCCGAGCACATCGTCAACGCGGCCGGGCTCTGGGCACGCGAGGTCGGCCGGATGGTCGGGCTGACGATCCCGATCCTTGCGATGGAGCACATGTATCTCCTCACCGAGGACATGCCCGAAGTGGCCGAGATCAACCGCATGACCGGCAAGGAGGTCGTCCACGCGGTCGATTTCGACGGCGAGCTCTATCTCCGGCAGGAGCGGGGCGGCATGCTGATGGGCACTTACGAGAAAGACTGCCGCCCCTGGGCCGAGCGGGAGACCCCTTGGGATTTCGGCCACGAGCTGTTGCAGCCCGACATCGACCGGATCGCGCCGTCGCTCGAGGTCGGCTTCCGGCACTTCCCGGCCTTCGAGCGGGCGGGGATCAAGCAGATCATCAACGGGCCTTTTACCTTTGCGCCGGACGGCAACCCGCTGATCGGCCCCGTCCGCGGGCTCGACGGCTATTGGTCGGCCTGCGGGGTGATGGCGGGGTTCTCCCAAGGTGGCGGCGTCGGGCTCGCGCTCGCCAACTGGATGACGACGGGCGATCCGGGCTTCGACGTCTGGGCGATGGATGTCGCGCGCTATGGCGACTGGGCGACGATGGCTTACACGAACCCGAAGGTGCAGGAGAACTACTCCCGGCGCTTCTCGATCAAGTTCCCGAACGAGGAGCTTCCCGCCGCCCGGCCGCACAAGACGACGCCGATTTACGACCGGCTGAACGCGATGGGCGCGCAGTGGGGGGACAGCTGGGGGCTCGAAGTGCCGCTCTGGTTCGCCCCCGACGGCGTGGCCGACCGGTTCTCCTGGCGCCGCTCCACGGATTTCGAGCATGTGGGCGCCGAGGTGCGCGCCGTTCGCGAGGGCGTCGGCATCATGGAGATTTCGGGCTTCTCGAAATTCTCGGTGACGGGCCCGGGCGCGCGGCCTTGGCTCGACCGGATCCTCGCCTGCAAGATCCCGGCGCCCGGGCGGATGACCCTCGCCCCGATGCTGAAGGAAGATGGGAAGCTGATCGGCGATCTGTCGGTCGCGTGCTGGTCCGACGAGGGCTTTTTCCTGGCAGGCTCCGGCGCGGCCGAAGAGTATTACATGCGCTGGTTCGAGGGACATCTGCCCGCGGACGGCTCGGTCCGGGTCGAGAGCATCGGCCTCCGGTTGATGGGGCTCTCCATCGCCGGGCCGAAAGCGCGCGATCTCCTGGGGCGTCTGACCGCTGACAACTGTTCGAACGCCGCCTTCCGGTTCATGAGCATCCGCGAGATGGAGCTCGGGCTTGCGCCCTGTCAGGTGGCGCGGGTCTCGTTCACCGGCGATCTCGGCTATGAGATCTGGATGCGGCCCGAATATCAGCGCCATGTGCTCGAGCGGATCCTCGAGGCGGGTGCCAATCTGGGCATCCGGCCCTTCGGCCTGCGCGCCTTGAACGCGCTTCGGCTCGAGAAGAATTTCGGCGGCTGGGCGCGGGAATACCGCCCGCTCTACGGGCCGCTCGAAGCGGGGCTCGACCGCTTTGTCGCCTATGGCAAAGACGCGGCCTTCATCGGTAAGGAGGCGGCGATCGCCGAGCGGGACGCCGGCGGCCGGCTCCGGCTCAAGAGCTTCGTGATCGAGGCGCGGGACGCGGACGTGATCGGCGACGAGCCGATCTATTTGGGCGGCGATTGCGTCGGCTGGGTGACCTCGGGCGGCTATGCGCACAATTCCGAGGCATCCATGGCGCTCGGCTATGTCCCGCGCGATTTGGCGCAGGAGGAGGGGCCTTGGCAGATCGCGCTTCTCGGTGACATGCTGCCGGCTAAGATCCAGCATGCGCCGATCTGGGACGCGAACGCCGAGAGGATGCGCGGATGAAGCATTATTCCGCCTGGTCGGTCATCAAGGCCGGGCTTTACGGTCAGGACCGGTGGGAACGGGCGATCGGCCGGCCCGAGCCCAAACCCGTCTATGACGTGATCGTGGTCGGCGGCGGCGGGCACGGGCTCGCCACCGCCTATTACCTGGCCAAGGTGCACAAAATCCGCAACGTCGCGGTGCTCGAGAAAGGCTGGCTCGGCGGCGGCAATGCGGGGCGGAACACCTCGATCGTCCGCTAGAATTACATGATCGCAGGGAATACCGAGTTTTACGAGCATTCGTTGAAGCTCTGGGAGAACCTCTCCCACGAGCTGAATTATAATTTGATGTTCTCGCAGCGGGCGCATGTGAACCTGGTCTTCACCCCCGGGCAGCGCGACGCGATGGCCCGGCGGTATAACATCATGCGCCTCAATGGCATCGACGGCGAATACTGGGACAAGGACACGCTCCGCCGGCGGATCCCGCATCTGAACTACGACGATCTGCGCTTCGAGATCTTGGGCGCCTATGTGCAGCCGCGGGCGGGCACGGCACGCCACGACGCGGTCAACTGGGGCTTTGCCCGGGCGGCGACTGCGCTCGGCGTGGATATCGTGCAGAATTGCGAGGTGACGGGCTTTGTCCGGAAGGAGGGCCGGATCACCGGGGTCGAGGTCGCCCATAACGGCCGGACCACGGAGATCTATGCGGAGAAAGTGGGGCTCGCCGTCGCAGGACACACCTCGGTGCTTGCCGCGAAGGCCGGGCTCGGCCGCCTGCCGATCGAGAGCCACAAGCTGCAGGCCTTCGTGTCCGAGCCGATCAAGCCGATCCTCGACCATGTGGTCGTCTATGGCGGACCGGCACACTATTACATCAGTCAGTCGGACAAGGGCGGCATGGTCTTCGGCGGCGACCTGGACGGCTATAACTCCTATGCGCAGAAGGGGAACCTGCAAATCTACGAAGACGTCATGGCCAATACGATGGCGGTGATGCCCTGCCTCGGCCGGGTCAAGCTCCTCCGGCAATGGGCGGGCGTGATGGACATGTCTATGGACGGCTCGCCGTTTATCACCAAGACCGACGTGCCGGGGCTCTATCTGAATGCGGGCTGGTGCTATGGCGGCTTCAAGGCGACGCCGGGCTCGGGACATGTGTTCGCGCATACGATCGCAAAGGACGAACCCCATCACGCGAACCGGCGGCTGACGCTCGAGCGCTATGCCCGCGGCGGGCAGATCGACGAGTCGGGCCACGGGCCCTTCCCCAAGGCGCATTGATGGGGGTGCGGGAAAGATCTCCGGCGCGGTCCGCAGCCGCGCCCACCCGGGCCACCGTCGGGGCGGGTGGGTGTGTCAGGGTCCCCCACCGGCTGCGGACCGCGCCGGGTCACGCGCGATGACACCCGTGGCGGAAGAGGCCACGGCGATCACGGTCGAGCCGGCGACGGTCGCCTCGCTCATGGCTTTGGCGCCGCTCTATGTCATGCTGTCCGAGGCCCATCGCAAGGCGATCACCGAGGCGGCGGCAGCAGCCAAGCTGCGCCTGATGTTCGAGGCCGGCGCCCGCGGCGCACTCTTTAGCCAGCACGGCCGGGTGATCGGCAGCGCGATGTGGATGGAGATGGGCGACCACGTCTTCATCCGTCACTTCGTGATCGAGCCTGCCCTGCGCGGCCGCGGCGTGGGGCGCAAGATCGCCGCGCGTCTTGTCGCCGAGCAGATCGGGGCGCATCGCGAGATCCGGCTCGAGGCCGCCCTGCCTCAGACCGTGGCCTTCTGGGAGGGCTGCGGGTTCGACCCGCGGGGCACGGCGCTGGGCCGTGTCCCCAAGGAGACGTCATGCTGATCATCAATTGCCCCTTTTGCGGGCCGCGCGACCACACCGAGTTCACCTACGAGGGCGACGCGACCGTGCGCTATCCGGCGCTCGACGCCCCGGCGGATGCCTGGTTCGAGGCGGTCTTTCTCCGCGAGAACCCCCGCGGGGCGCATTTCGAGCTGTGGCACCACACGCAAGGCTGTCGGCAGGTGATTGTCGTCGAACGCGATACGCTGACCCACGAGATCCGATCCGCGCGCTTTGCGGATCCGCAGCTCGCGCGGGCGACGGAGGGGGCGGCATGAGCGGCTATCGGCTGGCGACGGGGGGCGTGATCGACCGGGAGCGGCCGCTCGAATTCACGTGGGACGGGCGCAGGCGGCGGGGCTATCGGGGCGACACGCTCGCCTCGGCGCTGCTGGCATCGGGGGAGCGGATCGTCGCGCGCGGGTTCAAGTATCACCGCCCGCGTGGGATCATGTCCGCGGGCCCCGAGGAAGGTGGCGCGCTTGTCACGGTGGGCGAGGGCGCGTGGCGGGAGCCGAATGCGAAGGCGACCGAGGCCGAGCTCTTCCACGGGCTGGTCGCGCGCGGCCAGAATGCTTGGCCCTCGGTGCGCTTCGATCTCGGCCAGGTCAACGACCTCTTCGGCCGGTTCTTCGCGGCAGGGTTCTACTATAAGACTTTTTTCGGCGCGACGGGCCGGGGCACCTGGGAGTGGATGCAGTTCGAGAAGGTGATCCGCCGCGCCGCCGGGATGGGCACCGCCTCGCGCGTGCCGGACCCGGCCGCCTATGACATCGTGCATGACCACTGCGATCTGCTGATCGTGGGCGCGGGGCCGGCCGGGCTTGCCGCGGCCGAGCACGCGGTTGCCGAAGGGCTCGATGTCATCCTCGTGGAGCGGGACTTCGCGCTCGGTGGGGCGCTGATCGGCGGCGACGAGACGATCGAGGGCGCTGCGGCGGCGGACTGGATCGCGGCGCATGCAAAGGGGCTCGGACGGGCGCGGGTCTATACCCGGACGACGGCCTTCGGGCTTTACGATCACGGCGTCGCTGGGCTCTACGAGCGCGTGACGGACCATCTGCGGCGGCCGGATCCGGACATGCCGCGGGGCCGGGTCCGCGTGGTGCGGGCGGGCGCGATCCTGCTTGCGACCGGAGCGATCGAGCGGCCGTTTCTTTTCGGCGACAACGACCGGCCGGGCGTGATGCTCTCGGGCGCCGTCGGGACCTATCTCAACCGCTACGGCGTCGCCCCAGCCGAGAGCGTGGCGATCGCGACCAACAACGATCTCGCCTATCGGGCGGCGACAGCGGCGGCGAAAGCCGGGCTCCAGACCACGGTGCTCGATGCGCGCGCCGTGCCGTCCGAGGCCGCCGTCGAAGGCGCCCGGGCCGCCGGCGCCGACGTGCGAACCGGTCGGGTCCCCGTCGAGGCAATCGGCGCCCGCAGCCTCCGGGCCCTCACCGTGGGCGCGCGAAACCAGGCAGGCGAGGTCGAGGCGCTCGGGCCGATCTATCGCGGCTGTCTCGGCGTGTCGGGCGGCTGGAACCCGGCCGTCCATCTGCTCTCCCATCGCGGCGTAAAGCCCGTCTGGTCGGATGCGATGGCTTGTTTCCTGCCCGGCGAGCCGCCCGAGGGGATCGCCATAGCCGGCGCCGCCGCAGGCCGGTTCGCGACCGAGGACGCCATCGAGCAGGCCCGCGCCGCAGCCGCCGAGACGGTCGCCCGGCTGAAGGGCCGCCCGACCCCTCGGCGTCGGGTGCCCGCCCCGGGAGGGCTCGGCCGCATCGAGCCGCTCTGGGAGATCCGCGCCAAGGGCCGCAAGCTCAAGGGCTTCGTCGATCCCCAACACGACGTGACCGCCGACGACATTCGCCTCGCCGCGCAAGAGGGCTACCGAAGCGTCGAGCACATGAAGCGTTACACGACCCTCGGGATGGCCACCGATCAGGGCAAGACCGGCGGCGTCGTCGGGCTCGCGCTCCTCGCCGAGGCGACCGAGCGGACGATCCCCGAGACCGGCATCACGACCTTCCGCCCGCCCTATACGCCGGTGCCGATCGGCGCCTTTGCGGGCCGCTCGCGGGGCCGAGACTGGAAACCGACCCGGCGCACGCCGATGCAGGCCGCCCAGGAAGCGGAGGGCGCGGTCTTCACCGATGCCGGGCTTTGGCGCCGCGCCTGGTGGTTCCCCGACGGCCCCGCCGACACCCTCGATGCGGCCTATGTCCGCGAGGCGACGGCGGTGCGCACGGGCGTCGGTATGGTCGACGTCTCCACCCTCGGCAAGATCGCCGTGCAGGGCCCGGACGCGGCCGAGTTCCTCAACCGGATCTATGTGAACGGTTTTGCCAAGCTGCCGGTTATGAAATGCCGCTACGGCGTGATGCTGCGGGACGACGGGTTCGTCTTCGACGATGGGGTCACCTGGCGCCTCGGCGAGACGGAATTCATGATGACGACGACGACCGCGGCGGCGCCGGCGGTGATGGGCTGGCTCGAGCTTCTGCTCGCGACCCGCTGGCCCGAGCTGCGGGTGCATGTGGCCTCGGTCACCGATCAGTGGGCGGGTGTGGCCGTCGCCGGACCCCGGTCGCGCGAGGCGCTTGGCCGGGCGCTTGCCGCCGGTGACGTCTCGGACGGGGCACTGCCCTTCATGGGGATTGTCCGCGCCGAGATCGCCACATCCGGCGGGGCGATCCCCGTCCTCGTCGCGCGGATCAGCTTCTCGGGCGAGCGGGCCTTCGAGGTCTATGCGCCGGCCGATTTGGGTCCGGCCCTTTGGCAGGCGCTCGGCGCCGGGGTCCGGGCCGAAGGCGGCATGGCGTACGGGATGGAGGCGCTCGGCGCGCTCCGGATCGAGAAGGGCCATCTGACCCATGCGGAGCTCGACGGCCGGGTGACGCTCGCGGACGCGGGGCTCGGCCGGATGGCCTCGTCCAAGAAAGCCTTCATCGGCCAGGCACTTGCGGGGCGCCCCGATCTCGTCCGCGACGACCGCCCGCGGCTCGCCCATTTCCGGCCTGTCATCGAGGGTGAGCGGTTCTCGATCGGCGCCGTCGTCTGTGCGCCCGAGGCGGTCGAGGGCCACGGGGTCGGCTGGATCACCGGGGTCACGGTTTCGCCGTTGCTCGACGGCGGCTGGCTCGGCATCGGCTTCGTCGCGGGCGGTCCCGCCGCTTGGGCGGAGCGTGAGGTGGTGATCGCCGACCCGGTGCGCGGCCAGATGTGCCGAGCGCGGGTCTCGGACCCCCACGCGCTCGATCCGAAGGGAGACCGGATGCATGGCTGAGCGGGTCTCTGCCCTTGCGGGCCATCTGGAGCCGCGCGTCGAGGGGGCCGGCGGCGAGGCGGGTCCGGCTGTGGTCCTCTCGGAACGACGGCTCGGCAGCCTCTGGCAGATCGCCGCCTGGCCCGACCGGATCGCCCAGGCGGGCGCGGCCGCCGCCCGCGCCGCGGGGACCGCCACCGCGCCGGCGCCCCTCGAGAGCGTGGAGGGGCCCTCCGGGACGCTGATCCGGACCGAGCCGCTCAAATGGCTGTTGGCCTCTGAGGCGGCGCTGCCCGCGCCGGGGCTCGCCCCGGATGAAGGCACGCTCCTTGATCTCTCCCATGCGCGCACGGTCCTGCGGATCGAGGGGCCCGCCACGCGCGAGCTTCTCGCCCGCCTCGTGCCGATCGATTTGCGCGCAGGCGCGTTCCCCGAGGGTCGGGCGGCCGCGACGGGACTGCACCATATCGGCGTCCTCCTCCATCACCGGGCAGGCGGGATCGACCTCTACGCCCCGCGGAGCTTCGGGCTTTCGGTTTTCGAGCATGTCGCGACGGTCGCCCGGCAATTCGGTCTCCGCGTCGCCTGAGCCGGGCAGAGGGCGCCTGCCGGAGATCGACCTCTTTCGAGGTCTGATCATGGGCCTCATGGCGCTCGACCATACCCGCGGGTTCCTGATGGCCTTCGAGCCCGCGCCGACGGATCTCGAGGCGACCACGCCCGCGCTCTTCGCCACGCGCTGGATCACCCATCTCTGCGCGCCGGGATTTCTCCTTTTGGCCGGCGTCTCGGCTTTTCTCGGCGGACAGCGCATGACCCGGGCCCGGCTCGCCGCGTTCCTCGCGAGCCGCGGCGCGATCCTGATCGCCCTAGAGCTCACGATCATCACTTTCGCCTGGATCCCGGATCCGAGCCGCAGCATCGTCCTTCTCCAGGTCATCTGGGCGATCGGCGCATCGATGATCCTGATGGCCGGGCTCGTCTGGCTGCCGCGCGCGATCCTCGGGGCAATCGGGCTTGGGCTGATGGCGGCGCATCCGCAACTCGCCGCCGCGGCGGCAGCGCTCGGCCTGCCCGAGGCGCTGGTGGTGATCCTCTTCACCGGCGGGGACGGCCTAACGGGTCCCTTCGGCGAGACGCTTCTGGTCTCCTATGCGGTGCTGCCATGGACGGGCGCGATGGCGGCGGGGTATGCGCTCGGGCCCCTCTTCCTCGGCGATCCGGACGCCCGCCGCAGCCGTCTCGCGCTTCTGGGCGGAGCGGCGATCGGCCTCGGCTGCCTCCTTCGGCTTGCGGGTCTCGGCGATCCCGTACCCTGGGAGCCCGGGCATCCCCGCCCGGTTCTTGCCTTCCTCGACGTCGAGAAATATCCGCCCTCGCCCGTCTATCTGGCGTGGACGCTCGGGCTCGGGCTCTGGATCCTGGTCGTGTTCATGCGGATCCAGGACCGCCTCGGCCGGGTGGCGGCGGCGCTCCTCGCCCTCGGCCGGGCGCCGCTCTTCTTCTACGTGCTCCATCTCTACGCGCTCAGGATCGTTGGCCTCGGGCTCGCGGCGCTCGTCTGGGGTCCGGCCAATCTCGGCCCGCCGCCGGCGCCGTCGACGCCCGCCTGGCCGCTCTGGTCGGTCTATGCGGTTTGGGCCGTCGCGATGGCCGTACTCCTCGGGCCGACCGCCCGGTTCGCCCGCGTCAAGGCGCGCCGGGGGGGCGTGCTCCGTTACTTCTGACCGAGGATCGCCCGCGCGCGGTCGGTTTCGCGTGCTCCCGCGCTCCGCCTGCCGTAAGATGTGCGTGGCCGGCGGCTGGATCGGCGCGAGCAGAGACGGGTCCGATGAACGACCATTCCGCCCTCAAGGGCACCCTGACACTGACGCTGCCGCCCTGGTACGACGAGATCGCCGCCAACCTGCCGATCCGGGCCATGTTTGCGGTCTCTGGAAACACCCGCGACGTCTATCCGGTGATGACGACCGAGGGCATCACCTTCGTCACGTTCAGCTCGGTGGTCTGGAGCCTGATGGAGGCGCAAGGGTTCCTCGCCCTTCTGGAGCACGACCCGGTCGAAGGTCTCCGGCTCCACCGGAATTGCGACCAGCGGTTCGACCCGTTGCTGCGCGATCTGGGCTTTCAGCTCGACACCGCCGCACGCACCCCCGAAGCGCTCGCCCATCTCGTCACGCAGGTGGCAATGGAAGACCGGCTGCCGATCGGCCTTATGCTCGACTATGCCTCATCGGTCATCGCGGGCACGAGCATCGAGCATGACCGCATGTTCGTCGCTGTCGACAAGGCGTCGCGCCTGCCGGCCCGCAAGCGCCCGGATCCGGCCTGGGACCTTCTGCCGAGGAACCCGGTCTTCTGGATGCTCGATCAGCTCGGCGATCTGCCGACATCGCTTTTGGGTGCGAACCCGGGGTTTCGGGACATCATGGTGCGGCCGCCCGATCTCTCGGACCGGACCGCGCTCGTCCAGACGTTGGCGCCGATGCTCGAATCCGACCCGCCCCTCAAGCCTGACGAGCGGATGGTCAAGGCCGAGCAGTTCGCCGTCTCCTGCGAGGGCATGGCGCTGCGCGAAGTGCGCACGGTGATCGGCATCGCCCATGCGCGGGGGATCGGGCTTGGCCGCATCTCCGAAGCGCTGCGCTCCTACCGGCTCGGCAGCACGCGGAACCCTTGGACGTCGACGGCGATGCGGGCGCGGGTACGTGCGGCAAAGGCGATCCTCGAGCGCCGGGTGAAAGGCCAGGCGCGCGCGGTGGAGAAGACCTACGATATCCTCGTCCGCTCGATCATGGGGCTTTCCGGGGCGCAAACCTCGAACCGAAGCGCCCGGCCGCGCGGGGTGCTCTTCTTCGTCGGCCCGACCGGGACCGGGAAGACCGAGCTCGCCAAGGCGGTGACCGAAGTGCTCTTCGGCGACGAGACGCTGATGCAGCGCTTTGACATGTCCGAGTTCGTCAACGAAGAATCGATCGGCCGGCTGATCGGCGCGCCGGTGGGTGCCCCAGGGCATGCGGCCGGCGGCGAGCTGATCAACGCCGTGCGCACCCGGCCCTTCAGCGTCTTCCTCTTCGACGAGATCGAGAAGAGCCACCCTCGGATCCTCGACGCGTTTCTGCAGATCCTCGACGACGGGCGCTTGACCGACACCCGCGGCGAGACCGGCTATTTCTCCGAGGCGCTGATTATCTTCACCTCGAACGTCGGGATCGTCGGCACCGACCGTGCGAACAACTTCGGACAGAATGTCACGCCTTCCGATCGGGGCGAAGCGCTCGAGATCAAGCTCGGCCGCGCGGTTGCCGATTACTTCCGCTTCGAGCTTCGCCGCCCGGAGCTGTTCAACCGGATGGGCCAGAACGTGGTCGCTTTCGAGTTCATCAACCCGAAGAACGCCGAGGTGATCTTCAACGCAGTGCTCAAGAAGGTCCTCGCCGCCGTCATGGCCGAACACAATGTCGAGGTGGTCCTGTCCGACGACGCCCATCAACGGTTGCTCGATCTCTGTATCGAAGAAATCGGCGATGGCGGCCGCGGGATCGGCAACCGGATCGAGAGCTATTTTATCAACCCGTTGTCGCGGGATTTGTTCGTCCGCGAAGAGACGCCCAAGCTGATCGTCGACCGGGTCGAGCTCGAGGGCCGGGAGACCGTGCTTACGGTGCGCGATCCCTCGCGGGATCCCGATCCGGAGGAAGAAGAGGAGCGGGGGCCGATGTTCCCGGCCTCCCAGGCCTGAGGCGCCGCCGGGGCGGCGCGCGGCCGCTCAGACGAGTGCGGTCTCGATCCGGACCTCGCTTTCGAGCGTCCGGTGCACTGGACAGCGGTCGGCGATCTCCAACAACCGCCGCAACTGATCGTCGGTCAGATCGCCTTCGAGTTGGATCTCCCGATGGAAGACGTCGATCTTGCCGTCCTTGGTCTCGCACTCCGCGCAGTCTTCGGCATGGATCTTGTTATGGCGCACATCGACGGTGACGTTGGCGAGCGGCCAGTCCTTGCGCCGGGCATACATTCGGATCGTCATCGCCGTGCAGGCGCCGAGCCCCGCCGAGACGAGTTCGTAGGGCGAGGGCCCGAGATCGCTCCCGCCATGGCTCGCGGGCTCGTCGGCCCGGAGGAAATGCCGTCCGCCGACGCGGATGTCCTGTTGGAACCCCTGGGAATGGGCCTCACGGACCCGCACGGCGTCCTCCGGGGCGCCCTCTTCAGTTTCCGTGCCGAGGGGGATATACCGCGCCGCCCAGGCCGCGATCACATCGGCGGCATATTCCGCATCGGCCGTCCGGCTGAGCAGATGATCGGCCCCGTCGAGGGTGACGAAACTCTTGGGATGCTTCGCGGCCGTGAAGATCTCCGAGGCGTTCTCGATCCCGACCTGGGCGTCGAAAGGGGCGTGGAGCACGAGCAAGGCCCGGCGCATGGCGCCGACCGCCGCGGTGAGCGCCTGGGTCTCCACATCCTCGACGAACTGCCGCGAGATCGTGAATGTGCGCCCCTGCAAGGTGACGGCGGCCGCGCCTTTTTCGCGGATCTCCGACACCGAGCCCTCGAAATTCGCGAGCACGTGTTCGGGATGGGCGGGCGCGCCGATGGTGACGACCGCCTTGGCCGACGGGATCCGCCCGGCCGCGGCAAGCACCGCCGCCCCGCCGAGCGAATGCCCGATCAGCAGCGACGGCGCGAGCCCGATCCCGTCGAGATGGCGGGCCGCCGCCTCCAGATCCTCGACATTCGAGCTGAAATGCGTGTTGCCGAACTCGCCTTCGGAATGCCCGAGGCCGGTGAAGTCGAAGCGGAGCACCGCAAAGCCCGCCGCGGTCAGGCGTCCCGCAATCCGGCGTGCGGCCGCGATGTCCTTCGAGCAGGTGAAACAGTGGGCAAAGAGCGCCACCGCCCGCGGTTCGCCGGCCGGGCGGTCGAGACGCGCCGCCAGCCGCGCCCCCGAATGACCCGGGAAGTCCAATCTTTCCGTCGGCATGCGAAGCCTCCTCGGTGTGCCTTCGTTGTACAGGTAGCCACGATGTCTTCCGCACGGTAGGGACCTGTCGCCGCGTCACACCTCTTTGATTTCGCTCCGCCCGGCGATAGGGTCCGCCGAGCCTTTGGGAGACGTGCCGAATGTCCGACGATAGCGATAGCTTTATCCGCGAGGTGAGCGAGGAGATCCGCCAGGATCGCCTGTTCGCCATGTGGAAGAAATACGGTCCCTACGCGCTCGGCGGGGTCGCGGCGATCGTCGTCGCAGCCTCCGTCTGGACCTGGACCGAGGCCGAACGGCAGCGGGCGGCCGAAGCGCGGGCAGCCCGGTTCTTGGCGCTGACCGAGCGCTCGGTCGAGCAGACGACCGCGCTTGTCGAGACCGTGGACGGACCGGCGACGGCGCTTGCGCAGTTGCGGCTCGCCGCCGCCGAAGCCGAAGCGGGGGCGACCGGAGATGCGGTCGAGACCTATCGCGGCGTCGGCCGTCTCGGCGGTCTGTCGCCGGCGATCACCGATCAGGCCCGGCTCGCGGCCGCCCGGCTCGAAGCGGAAACCGGCGCGTCGCCCGAGCTTCTGTTCGAACTCGGCGATCTTGCGGCGGAGGGGCGTCCCTACCGGTTCCTGGCGCTCGAACTTCGCGCGGCTCTGCTCCTCAACCAAGGCGACACGGACGCGGCCCATGAGGATCTGCGGACCATCCTCGCCTCGGGGCTCGTGACCCCGGGGCTCCAGACCCGCGCGCTGGCGCTTCTCGAGGCCTCCGGCGGCCAGGTGGCCGGCCAATGACGGCGCGGGTTCTCTCTGTGCTCGCCTTCGTCGCGCTGGTCGCGGGCTGCGGGCTCTTCGACGACGAGGAGATC
This sequence comes from Paracoccaceae bacterium, assembly GCA_050331395.1. Taxonomy (GTDB): domain Bacteria; phylum Pseudomonadota; class Alphaproteobacteria; order Rhodobacterales; family Rhodobacteraceae; genus Thermohalobaculum. The sequence goes on along the minus strand of JBHJGX010000120.1, from coordinate 3,498 downwards.
CTCGAGGGCGACCGGCGCCCGGTCCGCCAGGCATTCGGTTCGGACGGCACCGTCGCGGTCGAGCGCCGCCCATTGCCCGCTCCCCGCGCCATCTCGGACTGGACCCAAACCTCCGGTAACGCCACGCATAACAGCGGTCATCTCCAAGGCCCGACAACGCTCGATCTCGTCTGGAGCGAGGATGCGGGCACCGGCACCTCCGACGACAGCCGGATTACCTCGCCGCCCGTGGTGACCGGGGGGCTGGTGATCACCCTCGACGCGGCCGCCGAGCTCCGTGCCTTTGACGCCCAGAGCGGCGCCGAGCGTTGGCGGCTCGATCTGGTGCCGAACGAGAACGAGGACGGCGAGGAGGGCTTTGGCGGCGGCATCGCGGCCGAGGACGGCGTGCTCTATGTCACGACCGGCTTCGGCGAGGTGCTCGCGATCCGGGCCGAGGCGGGCGAAATCGTCTGGCGGCGGAGCTTCGGCGCGCCGTTCCGTGCGGCACCTGCGGTCGACCGCGGCGTGGTGCTCGCCGTCACCCGGAACAGCCAGGCCTTCGGGATCGCCGCCGCCGACGGGCAAGTGCTCTGGCGGGTGCAGGGGGTGAGCGCGGATGCGGGCAGCCTCGGTGGCGCGAGCCCCGCGATCGCGGGCAATGCGGCGCTCATTCCGTTTGCCTCCGGAGAGCTGCTGGCGGCCGATCTCACCACCGGGCGGCGCGCTTGGGGGGCGGTGCTCACCGGTGGGCGGCGCGGCCTCGCGCGGGCGGCGATCACCGACCTGACCGGCGATCCGGTCGTCGTCGGCCCGGTCGCCATCGTCGCCAACCAATCGGGCCGCATCGCCGCCTTTGAGGGCAGCACCGGCCGGCGGGTCTGGACGCGGGCCATCGGCTCGATCGGGCCGATCTGGGCTGCGGGCGATACGATCTTTCTCGTCTCGGACACGGCCGAGCTTCTGCGTCTCGATGCGGGCACGGGCGAAACGCTCTGGCAGAAGCTCCTGCCTCAGTTCGACGATCCGGAGGATCGCGAGGATCCGATCGCCTATTCCGGTCCGGTCCTCGTCTCTGGCCGGGTCATCGTCACCGACAGCGAGGGCCAGATCTGGTCCGTCGACGGCGAGACCGGCGAAGGCGAGGTCGCGGCCGAGATCTCGGGAGGCGCCGTCACCGGTCCCGTGGTCGCCGGCGGCACGGTCTATATCCTCTCCGAGAACGCGGTACTCCACGCCTATCGCTGAGGGGCCCTGGCCAGCCGCCCGGACCCCGGCTATGAGGCGCCATGTTTACCCTCGCGATCATCGGTCGCCCCAATGTGGGCAAATCCACGCTGTTCAACCGGTTGGTTGGCCGGCGTCTCGCCCTGGTCGACAACCGTCCGGGCGTGACCCGCGATCTGCGCGAGGGGGAGGCCCGGCTCGGCGAGCTCCGTTTCACCGTCATCGACAGCGCCGGGCTCGAGGAGGCGACCGACGAGAGCCTTGCGGGCCGGATGCGCCGGCTGACCGAGCGCGCCATGGCGGAGGCGGATGTCTGCCTCTTTCTGATCGATGCGCGGGCAGGCGTCACGCCGCTCGACCGGACGCTCGCAGAGATGTTGCGGCGCCAGGCGCGCCGGGTGCTGCTGGGGGCCAACAAATGCGAGGGGCGCGCGGCGGATCCGGGGCTTTACGAGGCCTTTGAACTCGGCCTCGGCGAGCCGATCGCGCTCTCGGCCGAGCATGGCGAGGGGATGGCGGAACTTCTGTCCGCGCTCCAGCCGATCGCCGAAGAGGTGTCGGCGGAGGCGGACCGCACGGCCTTCGATCCGGATGCCGAGGACGATCCGCTCGCCGAGCGCAGACCCCTTCAAATAGCGATCACCGGGCGCCCGAATGCGGGCAAGTCCACGCTCGTCAACACGATCCTCGGCCAGGACCGGCTCTTGACGGGGCCCGAGGCTGGGCTCACCCGCGACGCTATCGCCGTCGAGGCCGACTGGGGCGGGCGCCGATTTCGCATCTACGACACCGCGGGCTTGCGCAAAAAGGCCAAGGTGCAAGAGACCCTCGATCGGCTTTCGACGGGCGATGCGCTCCGGGCGATCCGCTTTGCCGAAGTGGTCGTCGTGCTCATGGACCGGGACGGCGCCTTCGAGACCCAGGATTTGCGGATCGCCGACCTCGCCGAGCGTGAGGGGCGGGCGGTCGTCCTCGCGATCAACAAATGGGACCTCGAGGACGAGAAGCAGGCGCGCCAGAAGGAGCTTCGCGAGGAGGCGGAACGGCTCTTGCCGCAGTTGAAGGGCGTGCCCGTGGTCACGCTCTCGGGGCTGACGGGGCGCGGGCTCGACCGGCTGCGCACGGGCATCCTCGAGATGCACGAGATCTGGAACCGCCGGGTGACCACCTCTAAGCTCAACGACTGGCTGGGCGCCATGGTCGAGGCGCATCCGCCGCCCGCCCCGCGCGGACGACGGATCAAGCTTCGGTTCATGACCCAGGTGCGCACGCGGCCGCCGGGCTTTGTCGTCTTCTGCTCCCGCGCCGACGAGCTGAGCGAGAGCTACGAGCGCTATTTGGTCAACGGGCTGCGCCGGGATTTTGCGCTTCCGGGCGTGCCGATCCGCCTCACCTTGCGAAAGGGCGACAACCCCTATGCGAAGGACTGACCGGACCTCACGCGGGGGTGGGGGTCGGCTCGAGGATCTCGAAGGGCACGCCAGGGGTGTCTTTGGCCGGGCGGATCACCAGCGAAGTCTTCACCGAGGCCACATTCGGCGCCGCGGTCAGCTCATCGGTCAGGAAGTTCTGAAAGCTCACCAGATTGGGCGCCATGCATTTGAGCAGAAAATCGATCTCGCCGTTCAGCATGAAGCACTCGCGCACCAGGGGCCAGGATCGTGCGCGCTCCTCGAAGGCGACGAGATCCTCGCCCGCCTGGCTCTTCAGGCTGACCATCGCGAAGACCATCACCTCGAAGCCGAGCTCGCGGGCGTTCACCCGCGCGTGATACCCCTCGATCAGCCCGGCATCCTCGAGCGCGCGCACCCGCCGAAGGCAGGGCGGGGCCGAGATACCCACCCGGCGCGAGAGCTCCACATTCGTCATGCGGCCGTCGTCCTGCAGTTCGCGGAGGATCTGCCGGTCGATCGGGTCGAGCTTATGCGCCATGAACGGGGGCTCCTCTCTTGCGCCGAGGCACGGGTCCGTGCCACTTGCCCGCGGATCGATGTATGCCCGACCGGCAGAAAAGGCAATAAAATTGCGGCATCGCGCAATATTCGCAAATGGCTGAATGGGATAAGAAAATCCCCGGCGGTGCGCCGCTGCGGATCTGGACGCTGACGGACGGACGGGCGGGCAATCTGGCGCAGGCCGCGGGCCTCGCCGAGGCGATCGCTCGGCGCGTCCCGGCCGAGATCGCGGCGCGCACGGTCGTACCCGGGCCCGTCGGGCGGTTTCTGCCGGCGCGCGCGGTGCTCGGTCTGGATCGGCTGGCGCCTGCGCTGCGCGGCGACGGGGCGCTCGGCC
>JBHJGX010000119.1:0-6137 GCA_050331395.1 Paracoccaceae bacterium | reverse complement strand
AGGGCGGGCGGGAGCCGACGACCCCTAGCCGCGGAGCTCAGCCTTCGGGATGGCGCGCGGCAAAGGCCGCCTGCGCCTCCGGGCTCGCCTCGGTCTGGTGCTTGGCCCGCCAGTCCTCATAGGGCTCGCCATAGACGATCTCGCGCGCCCGCGCCTTGCTGAGCGCCGCGCCCCGCTCGGCCGCCGCCTCCTCGTACCAGCGGCTCAGGCAGTTCCGGCAGAAGCCCGAAAGGGTCATCAGATCGATGTTCTGCACATCCGTCCGCACGCGCAGATGGTCGCGCAGCCGCCGAAAGACGGCCGCTTCCACCGCCTCGCGTTCGACCTCGCTCAGTTCCGGCGTCTCGCGCGTTCCGGGGGTCTTCTGGGCTTCGCTCATCGCGCTCCTCCATCGCAATTCCACAGCTCAGGTGGGCGCGGGCGCCCCCTCGGGCAAGCCCGTCGCTTCGGCAACCGCGGCCCGGATCGGGTCCGCGAGCCGCGTCGCCCAGGCCGCCTCTCCGGCCGGCTCGGCGATCAGGTCGTTGCGGATCTCGATCAACACATGCGGCACGCCGCGGCGGGTGCCGTGGCGCCACATGCAGTCCCCTTCGAGGCGGCCTGTATAGGGTTCGTTGTCGCCGACCACCAAATCCGGCGCTGCGCGCAGCCGGCCGAAGAGGGGCCGCACCAGCCGCTCGTCCCGGTCCCAAAGGAGCGCCACATGCCAGGGCCGCCGCGGTCGCCCGCGGAATTGCGGCGTAAAGGAATGGACCGAGACGAGCGCGGGCCGGCCGCCGCCCGCGATCACCCGGTCGAGCGCGCCGCTTATCGCCCGATGATAGGGCGCGGAATAGGCCGCGCGGCGGCGCGCCACCTCCGCCCCATCGACCGCCCGGTTTCCAGGCACAATCGCCCCATCCGAGAGCTTCATGACAAGCGTCGGGTCGTCGTCGCCCCGGTTCGGATCGATCACCAGCCGCGAGAACGTGGCAAGCACGGCGCCCGCGCCCAACCGTTCGGCGAGCCCGAGCGTGACGCCCCGTGCACCGATGTCATAGGCGATGTGCCGTGCCATCTCGGCCGCTGGCAAGCCGAGCGCGATCCCTGGCGGCTCCCGGTTCGTGGCGTGATCGCAAACGAGCACGAGGTTGACGAGCGCGCCTTCCGCCCGGCTTTGCGGGACGATCTCCACCGGTTCGAACGTCATTCGATCCCCCGCCCAAAACCTGGTGCAGATTATCGTCCGACCGCCCCCCCGGCAACCGGCCGGGATCTTCGGTTGCAAGCGGGCGGGTCGCGGGGGATAGTCGCGGCGCGGAGCGATACCGCCCGTGCTTGGGAGGGGAGAGCGCCGATGCGACGCCAGCGTAACGTGAAGATCGTGGCCACGGTCGGCCCGGCCAGCAGCACCCGAGAGACGTTGCGGGCCCTCTTCGAGGCCGGCGTGGACACGTTTCGCCTCAACATGAGCCACGGCAGCCATGCGGAAATCGCCGAGCGCCACACGCTGATCCGCGAGATCGAGCACGAGTTCCAGCGCCCGATCGGCATCCTCGGCGATCTGCAGGGCCCCAAACTCCGGGTGGGACGCTTCGGCGACGGGCCGCTTCAGCTCGCCCGCGGCGCCCGCTTTCGCTTCGATCTCGACGAGACCGCGGGCGATGCGAGCCGGGTGACGCTGCCGCATCCCGAGATCTTCGCCGCGCTCGAACCGGGCGCGCGTCTTCTGGTCAATGACGGCAAGATCGCGCTCCGGGTGCTCTCGTGCGACGCCGGCCATGCGGAGTGCGAGGTGCTCGCCGGCGGCGAGATCTCGAACAATAAGGGCGTCAATGTGCCCGATGTGGTGCTGCCGCTCGCCGCGCTGACGGAAAAGGACCGGCGCGACCTGGATTACGTTCTCGAACTCGGCGTCGATTGGATCGCCCTGAGCTTCGTGCAGCGTCCCGAAGATGTCACCGAGGCGCGCGAGATCGTCGGCGATCAGGCCGCGATCATGGTCAAAGTGGAAAAACCCGCTGCGGTCCGCCGCTTCGATGAGATCCTCGAGGTCTGTGACGGCGTCATGGTCGCCCGCGGCGATCTGGGCGTCGAGATGCCGATCTCGGAACTGCCGCCCATTCAAAAGCGCCTGATCCGCGAGTGCCGGCGGGTCGCAAAGCCCGTCATCGTCGCCACGCAGATGCTCGAGAGCATGATCTCTTCGCCGATGCCGACCCGGGCCGAGGTCTCGGACGTCGCGACCGCGATCTACGAGGGGGCCGATGCGGTCATGCTTTCGGCCGAATCCGCCGCAGGGCAGTATCCCGTCGAAGCGGTGTCGATGATGGATTCGATCGCCCGGAACGTGGAGGGTGAGCCGCTCTTCCGCCAAATCATCGCCTCAGCGCGCGAGATCGACCGGATGACCGTGGCCGACGCGATCACCGCCGCCGCGCGCGAAGTGGCAGAGGCGACCCGCGTGCGGGCGATTTGCTGCTTTACCCATTCCGGCACGACCGCGCTTTTGGCCGCGCGAGAGCGTCCGGCCGTGCCGATCGTGGCGCTTACGCCCTTCGACAGGACCGCCCGGCGCCTCGCGCTGGCCTGGGGGCTCCACTGCGTGCGGACCGAGCCTGTCGACCGGTTCAAATTCGCCGTGGTGAGCGCAATCCGCGCCGCCGAACGGGACGGGTTCGCGGGTCCCGAGGACAACATCATCGTGACCGCCGGCGTGCCCTTCAACACGCCCGGGACGACCAACATCCTCCGCGTCGCGCCGATGGATGAGCGCAAGATCTATGAGGGCGCCCCGGAATAGCCCCGGTCGCCCCCCTTGCCAGCCGCCCGGACGCCCGGCAAAGAGACCGGGTGCCCCGTCGGAGCCCGCACCCCATGCACCGCCTCTATCACCTGCCGCTCTCGCCCTTTTGCCGCAAGGTTCGCCTCGTCCTCGCCGAGAAGAAGATCGAGGTGGAGCTGATCGAGGAACGGCCCTGGGAGAAGCGGCTCGATTTTCTGCGGCTGAACCCGGCCGGGCGAGTTCCGGTGCTGCTGACCGATAAGGGCCGGGCGCTCTCGGGCTCGGTGCCGATCTTCGAATATGTCGAAGAGGTCCATGCCGAGCCCGCGCTGCTGCCTCAAGGCGCGCTGGCCCGAGCCGAGGTGCGTCGTCTGGTCGATTGGTTCGACGATAAGTTCAATCGCGAAGTGACCGAGAACATGGTGTTCGAGCGGGTGACCAAGCGTCTCGCGCGCATCGGCTCGCCGGACGGCGCCTGCCTCAAAGCCGGCAGCCAGAACATCCGCGTCCATCTCGACTACATCTCGTATCTGCTCGAGGGGCATAACTGGCTCGCAGGTCCGCGGATGACCGTAGCCGATCTGACGGCGGCGGCGCATCTCTCCTGCCTCGATTACCTGGGCGACGTGCCCTGGGACGGCTACCCTGCGGTGCGCGAGTGGTATGCGGTGATGAAATCCCGCCCCTGTTTCCGCGGACCGCTGGCCGACCACCTGCCGGGTTTCCCACGGCCACCCGCCCACTACGCCGATCTGGATTTTTGACCCGGGAGGCCCGCGCGCCCGCCTCGCTGCGGAGCCTGCTTGCGGCTGAGGCAGACGCCCTCGGCTTTGCGGATCTCGCGGTCACATCGCCCGACCGGGTCGCCGAGGCGGGCCTCAGGCTCCGGGACTGGGTCGCGGCCGGACACCATGGCGAGATGGGGTGGATGGCCGACCGGCTCGACTGGCGTGCCGATCCGCGGACGCTCTGGCCCGAGGCCCGCACAGTCGTCATGCTCGCCGACAGCTACGCGCCGTCGGAGGATCCCATGGCCGTCCTCGCCCGGCCCGAGCGCGCGGCGATCAGCTGCTATGCCCAGGGCCGAGACTATCACGACACACTCAAGAAGCGCCTCAAACGCCTTGGCCGCTGGCTGATCGACCGGGCAGGCGGCGAGATCAAGGTCTTCGTCGACACCGCCCCGGTGCTGGAGAAGCCGCTCGCCGCCGCCGCAGGGCTCGGCTGGCAGGGCAAGCACACCAACCTCGTCTCCCGGCGCCTCGGATCGTGGTTTTTCCTCGGCGCCCTCTTCAGCACGCGGGAGATTGCGCCGGACACGTCCCACCCGGACCGATGCGGCGCCTGTCGACGGTGCCTCGACATCTGCCCCACCGCGGCCTTCCCGGCGCCTTACGTGCTCGATGCGCGGCGGTGCATCTCGTACCTGACCATCGAGCTCAAGGGGCCGATCCCGCGCGCGATGCGGCCTCTGATCGGCAATCGGATCTATGGCTGCGACGACTGCCTGGCGGTTTGTCCTTGGAACAAATTCGCCCGCACGGCCCAGGCCCATGCCGCCTATGCGCCGAGGGAGGCCGAGGCCCCGCTATTGGCCGAGCTTGCGACGCTCGATGACGGGGCCTTCCGGGCGCGGTTTGCGGGCTCGCCCGTCAAGCGGATCGGCCGGGCGCGGTTTCTGCGGAACGTCGCCGTGGCGGTGGGCAATTCCGGATCCGCCGAGCTGGCTGAGACCGCCCGGCTCCTCGCCGCTGACGCGGACCCGCTGGTGGCCGAGCACGGGGTTTGGGCGGTCGCTCGGCTCGCCGGGCGCATTTGAGGCAGGACGGGCCGAGCGAAGGGCCCTCAGATCCCTCAAGCCGTGGCCTGCCCCTTGCCGGCCTTACCCGCAGCGGTGAGCTTGAAGATCGGCACGGCACCTTCATACACTGACCGGGCGACCGGATTGCAACCGGGCGCGTTTTCCTGAGAGACCCCCCAACCGTCACGGCCGAGTGTCTGCCCATGCCCCACAGCCCAGCGCGCACCCGCCCTCCGGAGCCGAAGCCATGAGCGGCACGCTCCTCTCGTTCGGCCACGGCTACTCGGCGCAAGCCCTTGCCGCGCGGCTGATCCCGCAAGGCTGGCGGGTGATCGGCACAACGCGCAGCCCCGAGAAGGCCAACGCGATCCGCGAGACCGGGGCGGAGGCGCTCGTCTGGCCGGGCGAGGACCCGGGCAACGCTCTAGATGCCGCGACGCATCTGCTGCTCTCGGCGGGCCCGACCGAGGCGGGCGACCCGGTCCTTACGGCCCTCGGGCCAGCCCTAGAGCGGGTCGCAGCCGACCTCGCTTGGGCGGGCTATCTGTCGACCACCGGCGTCTATGGCGATCGCGCGGGCGGCTGGGTCGACGAGACCTCCGAGTGCCGCCCCGCTACCCGACGCGGGCAGTGGCGCCTCGCCGCCGAGGGCGGATGGCAGGACCTCGCGGCCAAAACCGGACTGCCCCTCCATATCTTCCGACTGGCCGGGATCTACGGCCCCGGCCGCGGCCCCTTCGCCAAGGTCCGCGCAGGCACGGCACGCGCCATCGTCAAACCCGGCCAGGTCTTCAGCCGCATCCATGTGACGGATATCGCGGCAGCGCTCGAGGCCTCGATCGCCCATCCCGATCCGGGCGCGATCTACAATCTGTGCGACGACGAGGCCGCTCCGCCGCAACAGGTGCTTGCCCACGCCGCCGCCCTCCTCGGCCGGCCGGCGCCGCCCGAAGAGCCCTTCGAAACCGCGGAGATGACCCCGATGGCGCGCAGCTTCTACGCCGAATCGAAACGGGTCTCGAACGCCCGGGTCAAACGCGCGCTCGGCCTCCGCCTGGCCTATCCCACGTATCGCGAGGGGCTCGCGGCGCTCTTGGCGGCCGAGGGCTGATCGTCGAGCCGCACCGTCGCCTCGCCGGCGCGAAGCGGCCCGTCCGCCCGGTCGAACCGCAGATGCGCGAGCCCCCGACTGCCGGCGATCGTAAAGAGCGTGCCGGCGGGTTTGCCCTCATCGGTGACGATCTCGGTGCCGGGCGGCGCCGTGCCCGTGACCGAGACCCGGGCGAGCCCTTTCCGCAGCGCGGTCTTGTGCTTCATTCGGGCGGTGACCTCCTGGCCGACATAGCAGCCCTTGCGGAAATCGACGCCGTTCAAGCGCTCGAACCCGGCCTCCAAGATGAAAGTCTCCTCGGGGATCAACTCCACGCCGGTCTCGGGGATGGCATGACGGACACGCTGCGCCGCCGCCTCCTCGGGGCGCGGGGCGCGCGCGCCGACCTCGGCAAAGATCGCCGCCGGATCCTCGGCATAGACCCGCAGCCCCAGCGCCGGATCGCGGGGATCCGGAACCGA
>JBHJGX010000118.1:0-12633 GCA_050331395.1 Paracoccaceae bacterium | reverse complement strand
CCGTCGCGGCCCTCCGGCCGACCGAAGCCCATCGCAAGGAGATCGCGAGATGACCGCCACCATGGAACAGCCGACCCGGACCGAGGACGCGCCCGCCTATGACGGCCCCATCCTCGACATCCAGGATCTGAACATTTCGTTCTATACCCGAAAGGGCGAGATCCCGGCCGTGATGGACTTCTCGATGAAGGTGATGCCGGGCGAGACCATGGGTCTCGTCGGCGAGTCCGGTTGCGGCAAGTCCACCGTCTCGCTCGGGATCATGCGCTATCTCGGCAATAACGGCCGGATCAAATCGGGCTCCATCAAGTTCATGGGCCGGGACATGGGCGAGATGTCGGACGCCGAGCTTCGCGATCTCCGCGGCTCGAAGATCTCGATGGTTTATCAAGAGCCGATGGCCTCGCTCAACCCGGCGATGAAGGTCGGCAAGCAGCTCTCCGAGGTGCTGACGATCCACGAAGGGATCTCCGAGACCGACGCGCTCAAACGCGCCGCCGATATGGTCTCCGCCGTCCGTCTGCCCGATCCGGATCGGATCCTCGGTGCTTATCCCCACCAGCTTTCGGGCGGCCAACAGCAGCGCGTCGTTATCTCGATGGCGCTCCTGTCGCGTCCGCAGCTTCTCCTTCTCGACGAGCCGACCACCGCGCTCGACGTCACCGTCGAGGCGGGCATCGTCGAGCTGATCAAGGAGCTCGCCCGCGAGATGGGGACCTCCATGGTCTTTGTCTCCCACAATCTCGGGCTGATCCTTGAGACCTGCGATCGGATTACGGTGATGTATTCGGGCGAGGCGGTGGAAGAGGGCGATATCGAGACGGTCTTCAACCGGATGCGCCACCCGTATACCAAGGGGCTCCTGCGCTCTATCCCCGTACCGGGCGCGGATAAATACTCCCGCCCTCTCGTTGCGATCCCGGGCCAGCTGCCGCTGCCGCACGAACGCCCGGTGGGCTGCAATTTCGGCCCGCGGTGCGAGCATTTCCAAGATAAATGCGACGCCGGCCTCGTCCCGATGAAGGACCTGGGCAACCGCCACCGCTCGCGCTGCATTCGCATCGACGAGATCGACTGGCAGGCGGACATCGCCGATGCGGAGGTCGAGGAAAAGATCGAAATCGGCGACACGGTGCTCACCGTCGATCACCTCAAGAAGCACTATTCCGTGTCCACTGGCATGTTCGGCGGCGGCGATACCCGCACGGTGAAGGCGAATGAGGAACTGAGCTTTACCGCACGCGAAGCCGAGACGGTCGCCATCGTGGGCGAGTCCGGCTGCGGAAAGTCGACCTTCGCCAAGGTGCTCATGGGCCTCGAGACGGCGACCGACGGCAAGGTGCTCCTCGGCAATCTCGAGATCGGCTCGCTGCCCGTCGAGAAGCGCGGGCCCTCGACCGTCAGCCAGGTGCAGATGGTCTTCCAGAACCCGTTCGACACGCTCAACCCGTCGATGACCATCGGCGACCAGATCTGCCGCGTGCTGGAGATCTTCGAGATCGGCGAGAACGATGCGGAGCGTTGGGAAAAGATGCTCGAGCTTCTCGATCTGGTGAAACTGCCGCGGGAGTTCGCGACGCGGATGCCGCGCCAGCTCTCGGGCGGCCAGAAACAGCGGATCGGCATCGCGCGCGCTTTCGCCGGGCGGCCGCGGCTTGTGGTGGCCGACGAGCCGGTCTCGGCCCTCGACGTCTCGGTGCAGGCGGCGGTGACCAAGCTCTTGACCGATATCCAACGCGAGAGCCGGACGACCATGCTTTTCATCAGCCACGATCTCTCGGTCGTGCGCTATTTGGCCGACCGGATCGTGGTGATGTATCTGGGCGAGATCATGGAACAGGGCCCGACCGAGGCGATTTTCTCACCGCCCTATCACCCCTATACCGAGGCGCTTTTGTCGGCCGTGCCGATCGCCGACACCCATGTGAAGAAGCGCCATGTGGTGCTCGAGGGTGAGCTCCCCTCGCCCTTGAAACGCCCGGTCGGCTGCCCGTTCCAGACCCGCTGCCGCTATGTGATGGAGGGGGTCTGCGACAAGCCGCTGCCGCGCCGGGACATGGGGGGCGGCCACGTGATTTCGTGCCACCTCTCCGAAGATCGTCTGCGCGAGATGGAACCGGTCATCCAGGTCGAGGACGCGCCTGCCGCCGAGTAAAGATCGACTTGCCACATCGGCCACCGCACCGGTATTTTGATTTTGTTGAAACACTGGGTGTGTGGGAACCTTGCGATGAAATTCCTGATGGCGGCCGTGGCCGCGACCTCACTGCTGGCGGCACAGGCCGGGGCTGTGACGTTCGACATCGTGTTCGATGGGGACAACATCGGCGACGGCGTCATCGACACGATCGTCGGCACCGGCACGATCAGCTTCGACGATCCGGGCGGCACCGGCACCTTCGACTTCTTCTCGCTGGCGAACGTGTCGTTCAGCGCCGATTTTCCGGGCTTCGAGGGGCCCTTCACGCTCGCCGATCTCGACACGACGACGGGCACCGAGGTCATCCTGTCCGGGCCGGTCGGCAGCCGCGATCTCGTCTTCTCCGGATCTGGCGATGGCTTCGCCGACGGCTCGATCGACTTCAACAACGGCGCAGCCGAGGGGCTGAGCTTCGGCGCGACCGGCGCCGAAGGCTTCTACCAAACCGAAACGTTCTTCGGGGACTATCAGGCCACCGAGGCCGGGTCGGGCACCGTGATCCCGCTGCCGCCCACCCTGCCGTTCCTGCTCGCGGGGCTCGCCGGGCTCGGCCTCGCCGCCCGCCGGGGCCGCTGAGGGACGTCATTTGGGCGTCATTCCGCTGATGCGGGTCTGACACGGGTCAGGGATAACCTTTTGTCTCCAATCAGAGACCGGAGGACCCTATGACCCGTCTGCTGACAACCGCCGCCGCCCTCGCGCTCGTCGTCGGCGGGGCCGCCGCCCAAGCGGAAAAAGTCACCGCTACGCTCCGCGGCCATGCCCAGATCCCGGCCGCGACCTTCGTGCTGCCACCGGCCGACGCGCCCCGCGCGCTCGCAGTCTCGGGGCGTTTCACCGGGCCCGGCAACACCCGGACCGAAGAACTCTATGCCATCGAGGGGCGCACCTGGATCGGCCCGGCCGACGGGCCGAAGCGCGCGACCGGCCTCTCGCTCCCCTTCGTCGGGCAACCGGTCCAGGGCTTCTCCGGCGTCCAATCGCTCGGCGAAGGCCGCTATCTCGCGCTCTCCGACAACGGCTTCGGCTCCAAAGCGAATTCCCCCGACGCCATGCTGATGGCGCATGTGATCCGCCCCGACTGGGAGACCGGCCGCGTCGCCATCGAGGAGACGATTTTCCTCTCGGACCCGGACCGGGTCCTGCCCTTTCCGATCCAGAACGAGAACACCGAGGCCCGCTATCTGACCGGCGCGGATTTCGACATCGAGTCCGTGCAGCGCGTGCACGATAGGATTTGGTTCGGCGACGAGTTCGGGCCCTATCTCTTCGCGACCGACCGGGACGGCCGGGTGGTCTTCGTCACCGAGACGCGCCTTGGCGACCGCACGCTGCGCTCGCCGGATCATCCGGGCTTGCGCCTGCCCAATCTCCCTGGCGCGGTAAGCTTCGAGGTCCGCCGGAGCCGCGGCTTCGAGGGGATGGCCCAGTCGGTCGATGGCACCAAGCTCTACCCGCTGATCGAGGGGCCGATCTGGGACGCCGCCGCCGGAGCCACCGAAATCGACGCGGACGGCAACGCCTATCTGCGGATGCTCGAATTCGACATCGACGCCAACGCATGGACCGGCAACGCCTGGCGCTACACGCTCGAGGATCCCGGCCACGCGATCGGCGATTTCAACATGATCACGGAGACCCGCGGCCTCGTCATCGAGCGCGACGGCGGCGAAGGCGATCCGGCCGATGCCTGCCCCGAGGGCGCGCCCGGTCTCGACTGCTTTTTCCGCCCGGCCGAGTTTAAGCGGGTCTACTTGATCGAGATGCGGGAGCCCGGCACCGCGGTCGAGAAGCTGGCCTATGTGGATCTCATGGATATCGAAGACCCCGATGGCATCGCCCGGATCGGCGGCGCGGACGGACGCTTTACCTTTCCGTTCGTGACGGTCGAGAGCGTCGATCGGGTCGACGAGCGGCACATCCTCGTCGGCAACGACAACAATTTGCCGTTCTCGACCGGCCGGCAGATCGGTGCCCCCGACGCGAATGAGTGGATCTTGCTCGAGGTCGGCGACATGCTGAAGTAAGTCGCGGGGCGCGCGGTGGCGGGGGCTCGAGCGGGGGCCCTGCCCCGCGGGCCGCTTAACGCTTGAATTGAACGCGCGTTCACTTAGACTGTCCGCTGACGGGAGGTCGGAACATGGCGCGGCGGGCAGGCTCTGACGGCGTACAGACCGAGGCGGCGATCCGCGCCGCCGCGCTCCGGTTGATCGCGGAGACCGGCTACGAGGCGCTCTCCATGCGCCGGCTGGCGGAGGATATCGGCATCGGCGCGGCGGCGCTCTACCGCTATTTCCCGAACAAACAAAGCATCTTGATGAGCCTCCTGGACCGCCATATGCGCGAGTTGCTGGCGGCCTGGGCGAGCGCGCGCCTGCCCGAGAACGCCGCCGCCCCGGCTCGGCTCGAGGCGTTCACCCGGTTCCACATCCGCCACCACTTGCCCCGGCCCGACGCGGTCTTTTTGAGCTATATGGAACTCCGAAGTCTGACCGCTGACAACTTTGCGCGGATCGAGGCGCTTCGGCGGGCGTATGAGCGGGATCTGGTCGAGATCCTCGCCGCCGGGCGACGCGAGGGCAGTCTCTTGGTCGCCGAGCCCAAAGTGACCGCGCGGGCGATCATCGCCATGCTGACCGGGATCACGACCTGGTACCGCGCCGCGGGACCGATCTCGGCCGACCGGCTCGAGGCGCTTTACTGGGACCTCGTCGCCCGGGCCTGCGGTCTTCCGGCCGCCAAACCCACTGAGGAGGAAACGAGATGTTCGATGCGAGCATGAAATTCGGTCTCGGCGAGGAAATCGACGCGCTGCGCGAGACGGTCGCACGATTTGCTTCCGAGCGGATCGCTCCGCAGGCCGCCGACATCGACGCGACGAATACCTTTCCGACGGAGCTTTGGCAGGAGATGGGGGCGCTCGGCCTGCTCGGGATCACCGTCGACGAGGCCTATGGCGGCGCGGGCATGGGCTATCTGGCCCATACGGTCGCGGTCGAGGAGATCAGCCGGGCCTCCGCCTCGGTCGGGCTGTCCTATGGCGCGCATTCGAACCTGTGCGTGAACCAGATCAAGCTGAACGGCACCGAGGCGCAAAAGGCCAAGTATCTCCCCGGCCTCATCTCGGGTGCGCATGTCGGCGCTTTGGCGATGTCGGAGCCCGGATCGGGCTCGGACGTGGTCTCGATGCGCCTGAGGGCCGAGAAGCGGAACGACCGCTACGTGCTGAACGGCTCGAAGATGTGGATCACGAACGGACCCGACGCCGATACGCTGGTGGTCTATGCCAAGACCGACCCGGATGCGGGGCCGAAAGGCATCACCGCCTTTTTGATCGAGAAGGGGATGGTCGGGTTTTCGACCGGGCAAAAGCTCGACAAACTCGGCATGCGCGGTTCGAATACTTGCGAGCTCGTATTCGAAGACTGTGAGGTGCATTACGAAAACGTGCTCGGCGAGGAGGGCAAGGGCGTCCGCGTGCTCATGTCGGGCCTCGATTACGAACGCGTGGTGCTCTCGGGCGGTCCGCTCGGCATCATGGCCGCCTGCCTGGACGTCGTCATGCCCTATGTCCACGACCGCACGCAGTTTGGCCAGCCGATCGGCGAATTTCAGCTCATGCAGGGCAAGATTGCCGATATCTACACCTCGTTCAACGCCAGTCGCGCCTATGTCTACGCGGTCGCCTCGGCGTGCGATCGGGGGGAGACGACGCGCCAGGATGCGGCCGGATGCTTGCTGTTTTCGTCCGAGCGGGCGACGCAGGTGGCGCTCGAGGCGATCCAGGCGCTCGGCGGCAACGGCTATATCAACGATTACCCGACGGGACGGCTCCTGCGCGATGCGAAACTCTACGAGATCGGTGCCGGTACTCAAGAGATCCGCCGGATGCTGATCGGCCGGGAGCTCTTTAAGGAGACCGCCTGATGCGCCGACCGACGAACGCGCCGGCCGGCCTGCTTGCGGTTGCGGTTGCGGTTGCGGCGGTCCTCGTCCATGCGGCCGAACCCTGGCCCGAGCCCGAATGGGCGGCGGCCGCGATTTGCTTTCAGCGGGCGTTCGAGGCGCGGGGGATCGGGGCGGCGGCCGCGGGGGAGGACTGCCTCGCCGTGCTCGCCCGGCCCTGCCGTGCGGCAGCCGACGCGCTCGGACCGCTTACGGGCTGCCTTGATGCCCATGCGGACCGGTTCGCGGCCAAGGCGTCCGGTGCGGCCGGCCATTTGGCGCCCTTTCTCTCCCCGTCTGAGCGGGCCCAGCTCGCGGACGCCGTCGAGACCGGACGTGCCCGCATTGCGCCGGCCTGTGCCAGGCGCGTGGCCCCGCTCGAGGAGGAGGCCCGCCCGCTTGCCCGCGCGAGCTGCCGCCTCGGCCTTGCCGCCGCCCTCGCCCATCTGGTCGAGTTCCACCCAAAGCGCTTGATCTCTCGGCCCGAGCGCAATGTCTGAGCCGAGCCGCGAGGCGCCCGCCCACCGGCGTCAGTCAAACGCGCAACCCACGGGGCTCATGGGGGCGACGTGGGAAGGCCCGGGCGATCCGCTGCCGGGGCACGGCGAGCACCTGATCCGCGTCGCAATAGATGATCCGTCCCGGCGACCGGCTTTTGAGCATGCCGACCTGAAGGCCCATTTCGCCGAGAACCCAGGCGAAGTGGCGCATCCGAGCGACCCGGGCCGCGTTATCGGCGCGGAGCCAACTGAGCGCACGGCGCCCGTCGCGCGTCTCTGCCCCGCCGACGCAAGGCGGCACGCGCATGCCGGCGAAGGCACCGTCCAGCGCTTCGAGAAACGCGTCCTGCAGCCAATCGGGATGGTCGTCCCGGCGGACCGCATCGGCGGCGATATAGATACCGAGCTCGGCATCGGCATAAGGGTGCCGGATGCCGCTGACAAAGCGGAGATACATGGTCGGGCGTGCGGGCTCGGGCCCGCCAAGTGTTCAGGATCGGAGAGGACGACGCGACGCGGCGGTTCCGGGCCCTCAGCGCTCCGGAAGGGCGGTCCGTTCTCGCGATGGCAGCAGGCCGACCATTGCCGCCCCCCAGATCTGACTGAGCAGACAATTGGAATATCCGATCACGGCAGCCGGTGGGAGGCCCGGTGGCCTAGCCGCGATCGAGCGTGGCACCAGGGCCACAGCCGGGGGCGCCCATGAAGATCCAGAGCCAGATCCGCACCGGAGGGGCCGAGTTCGCCGAGAACCGACGGGCCGCCGAAGCCGCGCTCGCCGAGATCCGGAGGGCGGCCGGTTGGGCGCTCGGCGGCGGCGGGGAGGCCGCTCGGGCGCGCCACGAAGGCCGCGGCAAGCTCCTGCCGAGAACCCGCATTGAGCGGCTCCTCGACCCCGGCAGCCCGTTCCTGGAGATCGGCCTTTTCGCCGGGCACGGGCTCTACGAGAACGCGGCCCCGGCGGCGGGCGTGATCGCCGGGATCGGCCGGGTCGCGGGCCGCGAGGTCATGGTGCTCGCCAACGATGCGACGGTCAAAGGCGGCTCGTATTTTCCAATGACCGTCAAGAAACACCTCCGCGCCCAAGAGATCGCCGAAGAGAACCGGCTGCCCTGCGTCTATCTCGTCGACTCAGGCGGCGCGAACCTGCCGCAACAGGACGAGGTCTTTCCCGACCGGGATCATTTCGGGCGGATCTTTTACAACCAAGCGCAGATGTCGGCGGCCGGGATCGCCCAGATCGCCGTGGTCATGGGGTCCTGCACGGCGGGCGGGGCCTATGTGCCGGCGATGGCCGACGAGGCGATCATCGTCCGCAACCAAGGCACGATCTTCCTGGCCGGTCCACCGCTCGTGAAGGCCGCAACCGGCGAGGAGATCACGGCCGAGGCGCTCGGCGGCGGCGAAGTGCATACCCGCGCCTCGGGCGTCGCGGATCATCTGGCCGAGGACGATGCCCACGCGCTCGCACTGGCGCGGCGGGCGATCGCGAGCCTCGGCGACCTTCGCCCCGTGCCCGATGCCGCGGGCACGCCGCCGGATTATGACCCGCAAGACCTCCTCGGCATCGTGCCGCCCGATACCCGCATCCCCTATGACGTGCGCGAGGTGATCGCCCGGATCGTCGACGGCTCGCGGCTCGACGAGTTCAAGCGCCGCTTCGGCGAGAGCCTGGTTTGCGGCTTTGCGGAGCTCCGCGGGCGGACCGTCGGGATCTTGGCGAACAATGGCGTCCTCTACTCCGAGAGCGCGGCCAAGGGCGCCCATTTCGTCGAGCTTTGCTGCCAGCGGGGGGTTCCGATCCTCTTTCTGCAGAATATCACCGGTTTCATGGTGGGCCGCGCCGCCGAGCACGGGGGCATCGCGCGCCACGGCGCCAAGCTCGTGACCGCGGTCGCCTGCGCCGAAGTGCCGAAGATCACCGTGCTGATCGGCGGCTCGTTCGGGGCGGGCAATTATGGGATGTGCGGCCGGGCTTATGCCCCGCGGTTTCTCTGGACCTGGCCGAACAGCCGGATCTCGGTGATGGGCGGGTTCCAAGCGGCCGGCGTCCTGGCGACGCTGAAGCGCGACGGGATCGAGCGCGCCGGCGGGCAGTGGAGCGCCGAGGAGGAGGCGGCCTTCAAGGCGCCGATCCTCGCCCAATTCGCCGAGCAGTCGCATCCGCTCTATGCCTCGGCCCGGCTCTGGGACGACGGCATCCTCGCGCCGCCCGAGACCCGCACGGCCCTCGCCCTCAGCCTGCGGGCGACCGACGGGGCCGCGGCCCGCGCCACCCGCTTCGGCGTCTTCCGAATGTAAACCGCAAGGAGAGCCCAGGATGACCGAGCACGCCGTCTTAGTGAACATCCGCCAGGGGCCAATCGCCCTCGAGGCCCTCCATGATCTTGAGACCAAGCTTATTGCGGTGCTTGAGGACACCGATGTCGGCGAGCTCGACGGGCACGACGTGGCCATCGACCTGTCTGATGCGACCTTGTACCTCTATGGCCCGGACGCGGACGCGCTCTTCTCGGCAATCGCACCGACGCTTCAGGCCGAACCGCTGACCCGGGGGGCGACGGCATTTCTGCGGTATGGCGAAGCCGAGGACGAGACGGCGCGGGAAGTGACCGTAACCATTGGCCAAGGCGCGACATGATCGCGGTGCAGGCACGCGGCCCCGGCATGGAGCGATCGCGGCGCGGCCAAACGGTGATGCGGCCCGTCCGCATGCTGGCAGGGGCGCGCAATCGCCCGCCATCGAGCCGCGCTGGCCCGGGCAGCCAGGCGATACACTGCCGGCTCGGTCAGCGGGACGGCCGCTTCTGCGACCCGGCCGCCGGTCCGCGTGAGCCGGCGGTCGACAGGGCGGCGGTGCCGAGGGTCTTCGAGATGCTGATCTCATGAGCCCGATGTCCCGCGCGCCCTCACTCCGTCTGGATGGTTTGGAGATACCGGATCAACCCCAGGATCCGACCCGAGACGAAGACTTCCGGGTCGATCATGCCGTCCATCACATCCGCGTCCCGCCGCGCGAGGCGGTTGTACTCCCAGCCCCAGACCGGCATCTCCCGCGGGCCGTGGTCGCGGATCTCGGTGCGCCCGTCGATGATCCGGTAGATGCGGTTGAACGGAAAGCGCCCGCCGTTGCGTTCGGCCAGACGCGTCAGATCCGACGGCACGGCCTTGATATACAACGCATAGGGTCCGTTGCCCCGGCCGTCGGACCCGTGACAGATGGCACAGTGTTTGCCGTACTCGCTGCGGCCGAGCCGGACGCCGAGTTCATCGGCCGCAGAGGCGCCCGAGATGGCCGCGATCGCGACCCAAAGGGCAAGAAAACGGTTCATGATTGGCTCCTCGGCCCGATCCACGATGTGGTCTCGGCGCGGTATGCTCCGCGCCTCTCCGGCTCACTGTTGAATCGATTGCAGATAGGTGATGAGCGCGAGGATCCGTCCGCTCACGAAGGCCTCCGCATCGGTCGAGCCGAAGAACGGATTGTACCGCTCAACGGCGGCCTCGTTGAACTCGTCGCTCCAAATCGGCATGTCGCGGGTCCCGTGGGCGCCGAGCTCGAACCGCCCATCGATGGTTTTGTAGATCCGCTCGAAGGGGAAGTCGCCGTCATTGGCCGCCTCCAATCGAGTGAGATCCGGGAGCGCAACGGTCAACAGCTCGGCATAGGGGCCGGTGCCCCGCCCATCCGTCCCGTGACAGACGGCGCAGCGGGAATTATACACCCGCTCGCCGATGGCTTCTTGCGAGATCGCCTGGGTCGCGAGCGCAACCGATCCCAATACCAGACTTCTGCCGAAATTTCGCATTCTTGTCTCCTGTCATTCGGATCTCTACGGCCGCGAAGGAACCGACAAGCGGGCGGTACTCGGACAATACCGCCGCTTGATTTCGAGGCGATGACACTGCGTAGCATCGAACCGGACCGCGCATTTGCGCTGCGTCAATGGCCGGCGCATGGCGCGCCAAAGGCCCGTGAGGGGGAGCATCGCCCATGCGACTTGGCCCGCTGCTGATCGCGAACCGCGGCGAGATCGCGGTCCGGATCGCCCGGACGGCGCGTGCGATGGGGATCGAGACCGTCGCCGTCCACTCGGCCGCGGACCGCGGGGCGGCCCATGTCGCCGCGGCCGACCGGTGCGTCGAGATCGGCCCTGCCCCGGCCGCCGAGAGCTATCTGCGCAGCGACCGGCTGCTCGAAGCGGCCCGCGCCACCGGCGCGCGCGCGGTCCATCCGGGCTATGGCTTTCTGTCCGAGAACCCGGACTTTGCCGAAGCGGTCCTCGCCGAAGGGCTGGCTTGGGTGGGCCCGCCGCCGGCCGCGATCCGGGCCATGGGCCTCAAGGACGCGGCGAAGCGGCTGATGGAGCAAGCGGGCGTCCCCGTCACGCCCGGCTATCACGGCGCCGAGCAGGACCCCGCCTTCCTCGCCGAGCGCGCGGCTGAGATCGGTTATCCGATCCTGATCAAGGCGGCAGCCGGCGGCGGGGGCAAAGGCATGCGCCGGGTGGATGACCCGGAGGCTTTTTCCGAAGCGCTCGAGCGGGCGCGCTCGGAAGCCGCAGGCGCCTTCGCCAACCCCCATGTGCTCGTCGAAAAGTTCATCGAGCGCCCTCGCCATATCGAGGTCCAGGGCTTCGCCGACCGCCACGGCAATGCGGTGCATCTTTATGAGCGCGACTGCTCGGCCCAACGCCGTCACCAGAAGGTGCTCGAGGAAGCCCCCGCCCCCGGCATGACCGACGCGCTCCGGGAGGCCATGTGCCTGGCGGCCGTCCGCGCCGCCCTCGCCGTCGGCTATGAGGGCGCTGGCACGGTCGAATTCATCGTCGATGGCGGGCGAATGACGCCGGATGCGTTCTTCTTCATGGAGATGAACACCCGCCTCCAGGTCGAGCATCCGGTGACCGAGGCGGTGACCGGTATCGATCTCGTCGAGTGGCAACTTCGGGTCGCCGCCGGCGCGCCGTTGCCGGCCCGGCAGGAGGAGATCCGGATGTCGGGCCATGCGGTGGAGGTGCGCCTTTATGCGGAAGACCCGTCCCGAGGATTCGTGCCGCAGACGGGACGGATCGCGGCGCTCGCTCTGCCAGGAGATCTGCGCGTCGAAGCGGGCGTGCGCCCGGGCGACACCGTCAGCCCCCATTACGACCCGATGATCGCCAAGCTGATCGCCCACGGCCCAGACCGGGAGGCGGCCTTCGCCCGGCTCGCCCGCGGGCTCGGCCGGACGCATCTGGCGGGCCTCGTCTCGAACCTCGCCTTCCTGGAGCGGCTGGTCGCTCAACCGGATATGCGGGCGGGGCGGCTGGATACGGGGCTGATCGACCGGGAGATCGCCTGGCTGACCGAGGTCCCGCGGCCCGAGGCGACGGATCTCGCCCTTGGGGCGGCGGCGCTCTTGGGGCTGCTGGCGCCCGGGCCGCTGGCGGGCTGGCGGGCCTGGGGTGCAGGGTGGTCCCATGCGGATCTGACCGACGGGGCAGGGCGGTGGACGGTCGCGCTCTCGACCCGTGCGAAGGGGACGGGCGCCGCGATCTCGGCCGAGACGCCCGAAGGGACCGTCGCGCTCGGTCTCGAGCCATTAGGGGGAACGTGCCATGCGATCACGCGGGCGGGGCGAACCGAGCGGATCGAGATCCACCAGGATCTGGACGGAGTGACCTTGGCGCGGCACGGGCGCCGGCTGACGCTCAGGCTCGAGGATCCGCTCCGCTCCGCCGAGGAGGCGGCCGTCTCGGGCGACGAGATCGCCGCGCCCCTTCCCGGTATCTTGCGGGTGCTTTCGGTCGCGCCGGGCGACCGGGTGACGGCGGGCGCCGTTGTGGCTGTCGTCGAGGCCATGAAGATGGAGCACGCCCTCCGCGCGACGCGGGACGGTGTCGTCGCCGATGTCTTCGCTGCGCCCGGTCAGCCCGTCGGCGAGGGGCTCGTGTTGCTCGCGCTGGCGCCAGCGCCCGACGCCAGCGCATGACGGGGGTCACCGTC
>JBHJGX010000117.1:0-18855 GCA_050331395.1 Paracoccaceae bacterium | reverse complement strand
GGGGGTCGTGTCGGGGGGGGGTTGGGCGACTGGGGCCACGCCGGCCACCCACCTGGGCCGCGGCGGGCCGCAATTCCACAGCCGGCCCAACCCGAAACGTCCGGGCCACCGGCATCGGCGCAAGCTCCCCAGCGATGACCGCAAGACCGCGATCATCGTCGACCGGTTCGGCCGTCTCAATGACGCGCCCGAGCAGGTGATCATCCAGGTGCCCCCGCCGGTGCCGCCCGAGCCCACCGAGCCTGCACGCCCGGCTGAAACCCTGGACGAAACGCCGGATCCCGGCGCGCCGGCCACTTTGATGCCCGCGCGCGGCTTTCGTCCCGCCCAGCCTGCGATTGCGATCGGCGAACGGCTGCCGAGAGGCCTGCCCCATGTGACGCTCGATTGGCGGGCCTATGATATGCCCTGGCCGGGGCCCGGTCTGATCTATGCGCGTGTCGGGTCTGAGATTGTAGTTATCGAGCCCGAGAGTCGCCGGGTGGTCGATATCGTAAAGACGGAAGCCCAGGGGTAAGCTCGGTCTTCCGCGCTTTTCTACCGTCCGCCGCCTTTAGTTCGGCAAGCGGAGTTTCAGTCCGGCTCTCAGCAAGCTCGGGTTGTCGATCTCATCGCGATTGAGCGCATAGATCGCCCGAAACCTGAGGAAGTCGCCGTAGATCTCATCGGCGATGCCCGAAAGCGTATCGCCGGTCTCGACGATCGTATACCGCTCTCCGTTCTCGATGAAGACCCGCGCGGGCAGGGTCTCGGCAGCCACCGGCTCGGCGACCGGCTCCTGGACCGCGCTGACCGCAGTCGACGCGGGCTCGGGCAAGCCCCCCACCGTGGTCTCGTCGCCCTCGTTGATGATCCCGGCGAGATAATCGCGGTCGCGGCTCGCAGTCGCCGCCGCATCGCCGCCCGAGACCACGCTCAGAAGGCGATCCACATCCACGCCGCCGCGGGCCGTCCGAAACGCGTCCGGCACGTCCCGACCGAACCGTTTGGTGGCAGCAAATGCCAGGTGGCGGGCGATCTTCAGGTCGGTCTTCCCGGCCGCGAGCCCGGTATCCACGAGCGACTGCATCGACACGCGAAGGGCTCGCTCGGTCTCGGCAGCGTACACTCCGATGCCAGCCGCGACTGCCGCTTCTTCGGCGAAAATCGCGGCAAGGTCGTCGAGCACCCGCTCCACTTGCGTCTCGAAGCGGTCATCCGCCGACTGGGCGGCCGCAGCGGTCAGGAGACCCGGGGACACCAGGGTCGCAACCGCTAGCGCGCGGATAAGCTTGATCATGCGTCGCATGGGCCTTCCTTTCTCAGGAACCGGCCGGAAGCATCGTGTTGAAGCCCATGCTCAGCCACGATTGCATGCCGCCGCGGTAGTAGAAGAGCTTCTCGGGCGGATAGCCGATCGAAATCAGGTTGCGGATCGCTCGCGGGGACTGGTCGCACCATGCGCCGTTGCAGAAGAGCGCAAGCTTTTTGGCCTCGCTGAAGTCCCAAGCATCGCCCCGCTTCTGCGCGCCGAGGAGGCCAACTACCGGTTCGAAGAACGGGTTCTCTTCCGGATTGAACAGGTTGAAGGGCATGTTGATCGCGCCCGGAATGGTCCCGGCGTCGTACCAGTTGGCCAAGCGCGAGTCGATCAGGAGCCCGGTGCCCGCTTCGACCTCAACGGCCAGAAAATCGATCAGTTCGAGTTCGCCGACCGTCGTCACGCCCGGGGCGGCCTCCATCGCATGGACACAGAATGGCGGGCAGGGCCGCGAAGTCTTGGCAAAGCTGCCTTCGATCGTCGCTTCTTCGTCCTGATCGCGCTCAATCAAATAGGCTTGGCCGTCAAATTCGTATTCGAAAACCGGCAGGTCCTCGGTGATCCAGACGTCCTGGGCCATAGCTGGGGCTCCGAGGACCGACAGGCCAAGCACGAGGGCCAGCATTGAACGAATGTTCTGCATGTGCTCACTCCGATAACGGTTGTTTCCACATCACGATACCATCAGAGATTGAGGTGACAAAGCGCAAAAATTCCACCTCCGGTCGAGCGTCTGCCCCTTTGGATTGAGCGCCTCTGATCGGAGCGGAGCCGGACCTCGGATCCGGTCGGGGCACTGGCATCGGCGCAGGCGAACCGCTAGGGTCTGACAACCACGCCAACGGGCCGAAGCGGCCCCGAAAGACCGAGGAGGCGCCCATGGCCGGCAGCGTCAACAAAGTGATCCTGATCGGCAATCTCGGAGCGGATCCGGAGGTGCGGTCGTTCCAAAACGGCGGACAGGTCTGCAATCTGAGTGTGGCAACGTCGGAGCGCTGGCGTGACAAGCAGTCGGGCGAAATGCGCGAGCGCACCGAATGGCACAAGGTCGCCATATTCAACGAGAATTTGGTCCGCTTGGCGCAGCAATATCTCAAGAAGGGCTCGAAGGTTTATCTTGAGGGCCAGCTCGAGACGCGCAAATGGCAGGATCAGAGCGGCCAGGACCGCTATACGACCGAGGTCGTGCTCCGGCAGTTCCGCGGCGAGATGACCTTTCTCGATGGGCGCGACGGCGGCTCCGGTGGCAGCGGCGGCGGCTACGGCGGATATGGCGGCGGATCCGGTGGCGGCAGCCGACAGATCGGCGGCGGCGAACGTGACCGCGGTGGGCCTGGTGCGCCCGGCGGCGGGCCATCGGGCGGAATGGACGACGAGATCCCGTTCTGACGTCTGATCCCCGCCCGCCGCGCTTGGGGCAAGCTCGGCCCTCACAGGCTCGGACCCGACCGCCGCCCGGGTGCCCCTACCGCAAGGGCACGGCCAAATCGAGCGCTCGGCCACACCGGTCTCGCGTCGCTGCGCCAGCCCAGATCCGGTGCCGTCCGCCCCGCGCCGCGCTAGGAATGGGGCTGCCCTTGCCGCCCTGCGCGCCGCTGTCGTATATCTCGCAAAAGACGCACAGCGTGCGCGTCAGGCGGCCTCAGGACCGGATTCCAGCGTGATCGACGACGACCAGAGCGACGAAGACGGGCGCGGCGCGGGTGCGCGTCCGCAGGGGGATGGCTCGATCCCTGACACCGGCAACGGGGCGGGCAGCGACGGGGCGGGCGGCGATGGGGGTGACGGGCCGCCGGCCGGAGGAGGCGCAGGCGGGTATGACGGCCCGTCGATCGCCATCGAAGACGAGATGACCCAAAGCTTCCTCGGCTATGCGATGAGCGTCATCGTCAGCCGAGCGATCCCGGATCTGCGCGACGGGCTGAAGCCGGTGCACCGGCGCATTCTCTTCTCGATGCATTCGAACAATCAGACGTTCGACCGGCCCTATTCAAAGTCGGCGCGGATCGTCGGGGCCGTGATTGGGGCTTTGCATCCGCATGGCGAGGTCGCCGTCTACGACGCCCTCGTGCGCATGGCCCAGAATTTCTCGCTGCGGGTGCCGCTCCTCGACGGGCAGGGGAATTTCGGTTCGATGGACGGCGACCCGCCGGCCGCCCAGCGCTATACCGAAGTGCGGATGGCCAAGGTGGCGGGGGCGCTTCTCGAGGACATCGACAGGGACACGGTCGACTTCGTCCCGAATTACGACGACCGCGAGACGGAGCCGACCGTGCTCCCGTCGCGGTTTCCGAACCTGCTCGTCAATGGCGCGGGCGGCATCGCCGTCGGCATGGCGACCAATATCCCGCCGCACAATTTGGGCGAGATCATCGACGCGACCCTCGCGCTCATCGACAGGCCGGACATGACCCTCTCGGAGCTGATGGAGATCGTGCCCGGTCCAGATTTCCCGACGGGCGCGCAGATCCTCGGCCAATCGGGCATTCGCAAGGCCTATGCGACGGGCCGAGGCAGCGTCCTTATCCGCTCCAAGACCCGGATCGAGGAGATCCGCAAGGACCGGTTCGCCATCGTCGTCGACGAGGTGCCTTATCAGGTGAACAAGTCCGCGATGATCGAGAAGATCGCCGAGATGGCGCGGGAGAAACGGATCGAGGGCATCGCGAATGTCCAGGACGAGTCGGACCGGTTCGGCGTGCGGGTTGTCATCGAGCTCAAGCGCGACGCGACGGCGGATGTGGTGCTGAACCAGCTCCATCGCTTCACGCCGCTGCAGACGTCGTTCGGCTGCAATATGCTCGCGCTCAATCAGGGCCGGCCGGAGCTGCTCGATCTGAAGTCGATCCTGGCGGCCTTTATCACCTTCCGCGAGGACGTGATCGCGCGGCGAACCGCGCATCTCCTGCGCCGGGCGCGGGAGCGGGCGCATGTTCTCTGCGGTCTCGCGGTGGCGGTCGCAAATGTGGACGAGGTGGTCGCGACGATCCGGAGCTCGGCCGATCCCACCGAAGCGCGGACCCGGCTCCGCGAGCGGCGCTGGCCGGCCGAAGAGATCGCCGACTATATCCGTCTGATCGACGACCCGAACCATCCGATGAACGAGGATGGCACGTACAACCTTTCGGATGTGCAGGCCCGTGCGATCCTCGATCTGCGCCTCCAGCGGCTGACAGCGCTCGGCGTGAACGAGGTCGGCGCCGAACTGACCGAACTGTCGGACAAAATCCGGGACTATCTCGACATCCTGCGCTCGCGGGAGCGGATCCTGGCGATCCTGCGCGAAGAGCTCGGCGCGATCCGCGAGGAGTTCGCCACGCCCCGGCGCTCCGAAATCGTCTCGTTCGAGGGCGAGCTCGACGACGAGGATCTGATCGAGCGCGAAGACATGGTCGTGACGGTGACCCATGGCGGGTACATCAAGCGGACGCCTCTGGCCGAATTCCGCGAGCAGAAGCGCGGCGGCAAGGGCCTCGCGGGCATGGCGATGAAGGACGAGGACTTCGTCACCCGGCTCTTCGTCGCCAACACGCACACGCCGCTCTTGTTCTTCACGACGGACGGGATGGTCTACAAGTTGAAATGCTGGCGGTTGCCGCCCGGCGGGCGAAGTTCGCGCGGCAAGGCGATCGTCAACATCCTGCCGATCCCGGCCACGGTCTCAATCGCGGCAGTCATGCCGGTCGACCGACCGGAAGAGGAGTGGGAGCAGTTGCAGATCGTCTTCGCCACCTCGGCGGGGGATGTGCGGCGGAACGCGCTGTCGGATTTCGCGAATGTGATGCGCAACGGCAAGATCGCGATGCGGTTGCCCGAGGGGGTGCGCCTCGTCGGAGCCCGGATTTGCGGGCAAAGCGACGATGTGATGCTTGTCACCGCCAAGGGGCGGGCGATCCGGTTCCCCACGACCGAGGTGCGTGTCTTCAAAGGACGCGACTCGACCGGGGTGCGCGGCATTCGCCTCACTTCGGACGACGAGGTCGTGGCGATGAGCGTGCTCCGCCATTTCGAGGCGAGCCCCGAGGAGCGCGTCGCCTATCTGCGGATGCGCCGGGCGGTCAGCGGCGGCGAGGAGGCGGCCGAGGCCGAGGACCGCGAGGAGGCCGAAGAAGCGGTCGCCGATGTGGCGCTGCCGTCCGAGCGGTATGCGCAGATGTCCGCAGCCGAGGAATTGGTGCTCACCGTGACCGAACGCGGCCTCGGCAAGCTCTCCTCGACCCACGACTATCCGGTGCGCGGTCGCGGCGGCCAGGGCGTCGCGGCGATGGATAAGGGCATGCGGGGCGGGCGGTTGGTCGCGTCGTTCCCTGTCGATCTCGACGATCAGATCATGTTGGTGACCGATCAGGGGCAGTCGATCCGCTGTCCGGTCTCGGGGATTTCGTTCCGGTCGCGAAGCGCCGGCGGGGTCAAGGTCTTCAACACCGCCGTGGGCGAGCGCGTCGTCTCGGTCGCCTGGATCGCGGAGCAGGGCGAGGACGAGGCCTGAGCCGCGTCCACTCGACCGTTCACCCGGGCAGATAGTTGCAGACCAGACCGACGCCGAGGCAAAGCGCGAGGCCGAGGCTGAGACCGATGGCCGCCGGACGCAGGATCCGCGAGACGTGGCCGAGGGCGAAGAGCCCGAAGGCGAGTATCGGGAAGAGCGCCGTGAGACCTGCGAGCGGGTTCCCCGGGCAGGCATAGCCGGCAAGCCACACGCTCTCGCCGACGACGGCGGCGAAGACGGCGGCAAGCGCGAAGAGATCGTCGGACCGGCCCGGGGCGGGCAGATCGAGCGGGGCGGGGGCGGACGGCTCGTTGGCGGCGAGAACGGCAATGGCGGGCATCGGGACCTCCTGGGATTGGGCGCCTCGCCGGTCCGGTTGGGCGCGTCTTCCTGTTGGTGCCTCGATACCCCGAAAGGGTTCATCGAACGACGGCGCGGAGGGATGACCGTCGCGTCCGAAGGGGGAGCGCACCTCCTCGAAAGGATAGGCGGCTGCCCGACCGCCTTTCGCAGCTCGCCTCAAACGCGGGTCGTGGGGAGCGATCCGTCAGCGGCCGTGGCGCGCCTCCAGGATCGATTTCCGCCCGGGGATTCCCCGCTGATAGCCGACAGTTACCTGCTCGAGTTGCCGAAGCCAGTGGTCGAGCGGTTGGCGCTCGGCCACGCTCGCGGGGATCTGCACCTCGTCGAAGCCGACTTCGAGCAGATAGCCGAACTGGTCCGAGATCACCGGGCCAACCGCACGAAGCCGCCCCCGATAGCCGATTTGCCGAAGGCACCGCGCGATCGAAAAGCCGCGTCCGTCTGCGAAGGAAGGGAACGCGACCGAGACGAGGGCGATCCGCTCGAGCCGATCACGGAGCCCCCGCGGGTCGGCCGTGTTCGCCAGATGAACGCCGAGCGCGAGATGGGTCGCGGCGGCCTCTTCCAGGCGCTCGAAATCGACGATGGCCCGCCCCTCGGCCGGGAGAGGGGCGTCGGCCTCGATCCGCGGCCAGACGTCATCGATGGCGCCGGTGCGATCAATCAGCATAGAGGGCCTCCTTGAAAGGCTCCATGCCCACCCGGCGATAGGTCTGCAGGAAGGTCTCGCCCGGGTCCCTCAGCCCGAGATAGGTGTCCACCACCGTCTCGATCACCTGCGGCACCTCCTCGAAGCCGAAGCCGGGCCCCGTCCGCTCGCCGAGCGCCGCGGTCTCGCTGGCATCCCCGCCGAGGGTGATCTGATAGCTCTCGACCCCCGCCTTATCGAGGCCGAGGATGCCGATATGGCCCACATGGTGGTGGCCACAGGCGTTGATGCAGCCCGAAATCTTGATCGCGAGCGGGCCGATCTCGCGTTGCCGGTCGATATCGGCAAAGCGCTCGGAGATCGCTTGGGCGACCGGGATCGACCGGGCGGTGGCGAGGGCGCAATAGTCGAGGCCAGGGCAGGCGATGATATCGGTGACGAGACCGCGGTTGGGCGCATCGAGCCCGGCGGCTGCGAGCGCGCGGTAGACCGCGTAGAGATCGGCCTTCGCCACATGCGGGAGCACGACATTCTGTTCGTGGGTCACCCGCATCTCGTCTTGGCTAT
Organism: Paracoccaceae bacterium; assembly: GCA_050331395.1. Lineage (GTDB taxonomy): Bacteria > Pseudomonadota > Alphaproteobacteria > Rhodobacterales > Rhodobacteraceae > Thermohalobaculum. The sequence goes on along the minus strand of JBHJGX010000117.1, from coordinate 11,487 downwards.
GGCGTTCGGCCAAATCGGCGATTGCGCGCATCTGCTCCGCGGTCGCGTCACCGGGCGCGCCGCCCACGGGTTTGAGCGACACGGTTGCCGCCACATAGCCGAGCACCCGATGCGCAAAAGTGTTCTGCGCGAGCCAAGCCGCGAAGCCCGGATCGAGGCGCGCCATGCGCGCGGTCTCGGCCGGATCGTCGTCTCGGTCGGGCAGATCGGGCGGACGGAAATAGGCGGCTATCCGCGCGAACTCGCCCTCGGGTGCGGCAACGGCCGCTTTGTCCATGGCGGCGAACGCGTCTTCGACCTGACGGCGATAATCGTCGATGCCGATCTCGTGGACCAGGATCTTGATCCGCGCCTTGAACTTGTTGTCCCGCCGACCGTGGAGATTATAGACCCTGAGCGCGGCTTCGAGATAGGGGAGCAGATCGGCCTTCGGCAGGAAGGCGCGGAGTTCTTTGGCGATGAAGGGCGACCGCCCCTGACCGCCGCCGACGAAGACCTGATAGCCGGTCTCGCCCGCATGGTTCCGGACGATCCTCAGGCCGATGTCGTGCACCATGATCGCCGCGCGATCCTCGGCAGAGCCCGTGACCGCGATCTTGAACTTCCGCCCGAGGAAGGTGAACTCCGGATGGAGGCTCGACCATTGCCGGATCAGTTCGCCGGTGATCCGCGGATCCTCGACTTCGTCCGGGGCGAGCCCCGCATAGGGGTCCGAGGTCACGTTCCGGATGCAGTTGCCGGATGTCTGGATCGCATGCATCTCGACGGTTGCGAGGGCGTCGAGAATATCCGGCACGTCCCGCAGCTTTGGCCAATTGAACTGGATGTTCTGCCGCGTCGTGAAGTGACCGTACCCCCGGTCCCAGCGCTCGGCGATATGGGCCAACATGCGCATTTGCCGGCTTGCGAGCGTGCCATAGGGGATGGCGATCCGCAGCATATAGGCGTGGAGCTGCAGATAGAGCCCGTTCATCAGCCGGAGCGGCTTGAACTCCGCCTCGGTCAGATGGCCGGCGAGCCGCCGGGCGACCTGGTCGCGGAACTCCGCGGTCCGTTCGCCGACGAATTGATGGTCGAACTCGTCATAGCGATACATGGCGCACTCCTCCGCCCCTGCCTGTCTTGCCCGGAGCCTAACACAGCGAGGCCGACCGGGCGCGTTCGGTTCTGCCGGGTTGCCGAGATGCGCTGGCCGCCTCAGGCGGCGCGGGCGACCGCAGCCGGTGCGGGTGCATAGTCGAACGTGGGCAGACGCGCCGCGCGGATCTGTTCGCGCCGTTTGACCGGCACGGGGACGCCGCCGTCGAGCCGGACCTCGACCGCATAGGCTCCGACGATCAAGTTCTGCGTCTCGGCCTCCGCGCCGGCGGCTTCGAGCCGGGCGAGCGCCTCCGGATCGGCGGCGACGGTCGCGATCGCGATGTCACGGCCCCAACCGGTCGGGCCGAGGAAGACGCTATCGCCCTCGATCAGGTCGTTCGCGGTCAGCACCTGCGGTTTGAAGGCTTTCGCCATGGTCTTCTCCTCAGCTTCATTTCCCCGGGGCGGCCCCGGCATGTGGGGACAATGGGACAGCTAAGTGTGGAAATCAATATTGCACAGCCTGCGTGCATATCACAAATTATATCACATTCTTATGTCGCTAAATAAGCGCATTGCTGACGGGCGGACCCTGCGTTAAGCGAACCGCATGTCTGTCATTCGATATTTTCGTCCTGTTCCCTGTCCGTTCGACCGTCCGCAGGCGCTTCCCATCGCCGGCGGGCCGCTCGGCTTCGCCGAAATCGAGGTGATCTCCCGCGATGGGGTCGAGGTTTTGCCGGTTGTCGCGATCGAGGCTCTTTGGCCCGAGGCGCCCGAGGCGGTCGAGCGGATCGCCACCGCCCGACCTGCCCTCGCCGGCATCGAGTTCGACCGGCCAAGGATCATGGGGATCGTGAACGTCACGCCGGACAGTTTCTCCGATGGCGGCCGGCACGACAGCGTCGAGGCGGCGGTCGCGCACGCGCTCGGCCTTGTCGAGGCCGGGGCGGACGTCCTCGATATCGGCGGAGAATCGACCCGGCCAGGCGCCGAACCCGTCGCCGAAGAAGCGGAGCTGAGCCGCGTCCTGCCGGTGATCGACGGGCTCGCCCGGGCCGGCTGCCCTGTCCCGATCTCGATCGACACTCGGAAGGCCGCCATCGCGGACGCCGCCCTCGCCTCCGGCGCGCGGATCGTCAACGACGTCTCGGGATTGACCCACGATCCGGCCATGGCCGCGGTCGCCGCGCGGGCCGAGGGCGTGATCCTCATGCACGCACAAGGCGACCCGCGCACCATGCAGGACGCGCCCGATTATGGGGACGTGCTGCTCGATGTTTACGATTTCCTGCTAGGGCGTCTGGCGGCGGCCGAAGCGGCGGGCATTCCGCGGCACCGGATCGCCGTCGATCCGGGGATCGGCTTCGGCAAGACGATGGCGCATAACCTCGCGCTCATCCGGCGGCTGTCGCTGTTTCAGGCGCTCGGGACGGCAGTGCTGCTCGGTGCCTCGCGCAAACGCTTCGTCGGAACGCTCTCGGGCGTCGTCCCGGCGGAGCGGCGGGTGGCGGGCTCGGTCGCTGCAGCGCTGGCGGCCGCGGCCGAAGGGGCGCAGATCCTGCGGGTGCACGATGTCCGTGAAACTCGCGAGGCGCTGGCCGTCTGGCAAGCGATCCGCGCGGCAGAAAGCCAGAAGGGCTGGGTATGAATAGGAAGTACTTCGGAACCGACGGCATCCGGGGCCGGGCGAACTCCCACCCAATGACCGCCGAGGTGGCGATGCGTCTCGGCCAGGCGGCGGGGCGATATTTTACCCGCGGCGACCACCGCCACAGCGTCGTGATCGGCAAAGACACCCGCCGCTCGGGCTATATGCTCGAGACGGCGCTGACGGCGGGCTTCACCTCGGTCGGCATGGACGTGCTCCAGACAGGACCGATCCCAACGCCTGCGGTGGGCATGCTGACGCGGTCGTTGCGAGCGGATGCCGGGGTGATGATCTCGGCCTCCCACAACCCGTTCGAGGACAATGGGATCAAGCTCTTCGGCCCGGACGGCTTCAAGCTCTCGGACGCGGTCGAACAGGCAATCGAAGAGCTTATGGAGAACGGCAGCCATCTGGTGCCGCCCGGACAAATCGGCCGGGCCACCCGGATAGACGACGGCCGCGGCCGGTATATCGAGTTCTGCAAGGCGAGCTTTCCCCGCGGCCGGCAGCTCAAGGGCCTGCGCATCGTCGTCGATTGCGCGAACGGCGCCGCCTATCGCACGGCGCCCGAGGTGCTCTGGGAGCTCGGAGCCGACGTGATCCGCCTCGGCACGGCGCCGAACGGCGAGAACATCAACCTGAATTGCGGCTCGACGGACCCGGCGGCAGCGCAGGCCGCCGTGGTCGACCACGGCGCCGATCTCGGCATCGCCCTCGACGGCGACGCGGACCGGGTGCATCTGATCGACGAGAAGGGCCGGGTCATCGACGGTGACCAGCTGATGGCGCTCATCGCACTGCGCATGGCCGCGGCGGGGGCGCTTGCAGGCCGCACGCTTGTCGCAACCGTCATGTCCAATCTCGGCCTCGAACGGGCGCTCTCGGCGGAAGGCATCGGGCTTCGGCGCACCAAAGTGGGCGACCGCTACGTGGTCGAGGAAATGCGCGCCCACGGGTTCAACTTGGGCGGCGAGCAATCGGGGCATGTGATCCTCGGCGATTTTGTGACCACGGGCGACGGGCTCTTGGCCGCGCTTCAGGTGCTCGCCGCATTGACCGAAGGCGACCGCCCGGCCTCGGAAGTCTGCGCGCTCTTCGAGCCGGTGCCCCAGCTCCTTAAGAATGTGCGCTTCAACCCGGCCGCGCGGCCCCTCGACGATCCGGAGGTCACCGCAGCGATCGGCGCGGGCGAACGCGAATTGGGCCGGGCCGGGCGGCTCGTGATCCGAAAATCCGGAACCGAGCCGGTCATTCGGGTAATGGGCGAGGCCGAGGATGCAGCACTCCTCGAACGGGTGGTCGATGATATCTGCGCCCGCGTCGCGTCGGTGGCGGGCTGAAAAACAAGGCTGGGCGATGGACGCCCCCACGCATTCGGCCCGGAATGCCGCGCCGCTGAGGTCGCCCGCCTCCGAGAGGCGGTCGACCGACGCGGCGGGCGCGCTCACCATACGTCTTCGCGCTCGGTTTCGGGCGTTTGCGGGCAGGGCTGCGAATCCAAGTTAACGGGGTGAGTTCTGGAGGAGCGCGGCAAGGTATTCGTCGTCCCATCCTGCGAGTTTTCGCCGTGTCTTCAGGGACTTCTTGTCGATGGCGGCGCGGACGAGGTTGAGGGCGAAGTGCCTGACGACGGCCATGTTGGTGGCGCCGTGACCGGTTCTGAGGCGGGACTGGTCGTCGCGGAAGAGGACATCGAGCACCCAGTGGAGGCGGTTTTCGATGCCCCAGTGACCGCGGACAGCCTCGGCGGCCCGTTCGGCGGTGAGCTTGGCGGACGAGATGAAGTAGCGCGTGTCGGTCCTGGTCTTGCCGGCGAGGTGGGCGACGGTCTCGACGCGGACGATGGCGGCGACGTCTGGCAGGCGCATCTCGCCCGGGAAGCGGCGGTCGGTGGTGAGCCAGTCGACCTCACGGAGGACGGCGACCCGCCGCTCCTCGACGCGGCCATGTCCCTTGTCCACATGGACGGCGGTCTCCAGCGTGGCCGGGTCGGCGTCCGTGAAGGCGGCCTCGACCTCGGCGCGCAGCGTCGGCTGGTTGGCCTTGACCGCCAGGAGATAGTCGGCACCCTCTGCCCGGATCGCGGCGGCGACGGTCGGGTTGGTGGCGATGGCGTCGATGGAAACGAGCGCGCCGGAAAGGCCGCCGTCGGCGCCGAGCCGCTCCAGGAGCACGGGAATGGCGGAAAGTTCGTTCGCCTTGTCGGGCACGGCCTCCTGAGCCAGCACCAGGCGGGCGGTGGTGGCGAAGGCGGAGACGAGGTGGATGGGGGCGGTGCCGGCCCGCTGGTCGTGGCTGCGCCGCGAGGTCTTGCCGTCGATGGCGAGGAAGTCCGCCCGGCCCGGGAAGCTCGCCCGCACCCAGGCGGTGAAGGCGGCCGAGAACAGCGCCGGGTCCACCCGGTTCATCAGGATCGTCAGCCAGCGCTCGCCGGGGACACCGTGCTCGAAAGGAAGATAGCGCCTGAGAAACGGCAGATGCGCCTCGCCCCAGGCGGCGATGTTCTCGTAGTCGTCGCAGTCGGCGATCGTGCCGCAGACCACCAGCAGCAGCACTTCAGGCAGCGGATGCAGGATCCGGCGCACGTCGCGCGGATCCTCGATCCGCCTGAAATGCTCCAGCAGAACCCCCAGCCGCGACTTCGCTCCGAACGCCTCTTCGCCGATCATGCTCGCCCCACGCCTCCGAATCAGGAGGACACATGGAATCAGCCAATCCGCAACACGTCACCTGCTGTCACATGAGTTCGCAGCCCTGCGTTTGCGGGTGCAGTGCTTGTCTCTCCGCCGAAGAGGCGGCACTCTGCCAAGATAACGCAGCCGGAGGCACCAACGATGGGGACCGAAGACCGAGAGCGTGAGGACGATCTCGCGCGGGGCTTCGCCACGCGGCGGCGCGTGCTCGGCGATGCTTATGTCGACCGGGCGACCGAGGGCGCCCGTGACTTCGACCGTCCGTTCCAGGCCTATATTACCGCGGGTCCATGGGGGCGGGTCTGGTCCCGTGACGGGCTCGCCTTGCGGGAACGATCTCTGGTGACGCTGGCGATCCTCGCCGCCCTCGGTCACTGGGGCGAGTTCGAGCTGCATCTGAGAGCGACCGCCAACACGGGCGCAACGCCTGACGAGGTGCGCGAGGCCCTCCTCCACGTCGCCGTCTATGCCGGTGCCCCGGCGGCGAATACGGCGCTTGCCCGGGCCAAGGCCGTCTATGCCGAGATGGGCGTCGAGGTCTGAGCCATGGCGCTCCCGCCGCCCGTCAGCCGGCTCGAGGGGGCGCTGTTCGCTGATGCCGAAATCGCCGCGATTTTCGCCGACGAGGCACGGATCGTCCGGATGCTCGCGGTCGAGGCTGCGCTCGCGCGCGCACAAGCGTGCCGCGGGCTGATCCCGGCCGAGGCCGTGGCTTCCATCGCCCGGGCCGCTTCGACGCCACCGCGGCCGGAAGACCTCGCCGAGGGGACGGTTGCCGCCGGCGTGCCGGTGCCCGCGCTCGTGGCGAAAGCCCGCGCGGCGGCCGGACCGGCCGGGGCCTGGCTTCACCGCGGCGCGACGTCACAGGATATCCTCGACACCGCGCTCACCCTCGGGTTGCGCCATGCGCTCGGCCGGCTCCTCGCGCGCCTCGACGCGCTCGTCCGCGCGCTCGTTGCCGTTGCGGTCCGGGACGCGGAGACACCGATGGCCGGCCGCACCCGGACCCAGATCGCGACCCCCACCACCTTCGGCCTTCGCGTTTCGGCCTGGCTCGGGCCCCTTCTTCGCCATCGCCAGCGTTTGGCCGAGCTCGCGCCCCGAGTGCTTGTCGTGCAGCTCGGCGGGGCCTCGGGAAACCAGTCGGCACTCGGGCCCGAAGCGCCCGAGCTCGCCGCGGATCTCGCCCGAGAGCTCGGCCTCTTCGCCCCGCCGAAACCCTGGTGCAGCGAGCGCGACGGCCTCGCCGAAACCGGCGCCTGGTGTTCCCTCGTCGCCGGCGCTTGCGGGAAGATCGGCGCCGATCTCGCCCTCGCCGCCCGCAGCGAGATCGCCGAGATCCGCGCCGGCACGGGTGGCGGCTCGTCGACCATGCCGCAAAAGGCGAACCCGGTGCTTGCCGAGACGCTGGTGACGCTCGCGCGAAAGACCGCGGGCGATCTGGGCACGCTCCACCTGGCGCTTGTCCACGCGGAGGAGCGGGACACCACCGCCTGGGCGCTCGAATGGCTGATTTTGCCCGGCATGCTGGCCGCAACCGGGGCCGCGCTCAGCCATGCGACGGCGCTCGTCGAGACCCTGGAGCCCGATCGCGAGCGGATGCGTGCGACCCTCGATGCGACGGGCGGTGCGGTCTTGGCCGAGGGTTTTGCCTTTGCGCTCGCCGAGCACATGCCGCTGCCGGAGGCGCAGGCCCTCGTGAAACAAGCACTCGGCCTCGGCGGGCCGCTCGCCGAGCGTCTCGCCGCGTTGACCGATGTGCCCCTCGATTGGGCGGCACTTTCGGCCTATGAAGCCCATACCGGATCGGCGGCGCGTCTCGTCGCGGCGACCGTCGCGGCGGCCGAGGATGCCCTCGTCGCGCCCGTCCCCGGCCTCGCATCGCCGGCCTGAGAGCCGGAGGGACAACGACAGAATAGGGAGACCGCCCATGCGCATCCGCGCGCTTCTCGCCCAAGGCCTCGCCATCGGACTGGCCCTCGGCCTCGAGACCGCCTCGGCCCAAGAGGTCACGCTCACGGTCCACCATTTCCTCGGGCCGCGCTCGCCGACGCATGCCCAGTTCATCGAGCCTTGGGCGCGCCGGGTCGAGGAAGCGTCGGCGGGGCGGATCGCCATCGAGATCTTCCCGTCCATGGCCATGGGCGGCAAGCCGCCCGAGCTCTATCGCCAGGCCCGCGACGGCTTTGCGGATATCGTCTGGACATTGCCCGGCTACACGCCCGGGGTCTTCCCGCGGGTCGAGGTCTTCGAGCTGCCGACGGTGCACACGGGCTCCGCCCGGGCGACGACGCTGGCGATCCAAGCAGTGATGGACGACATCGCAGCGGATTTCGAAGACGTGCACCCGATCCTCGTGCACACCCATGCGGGCAATGCGCTCCATGTGCGCGGCGCCCCGGTGCGCCGCCCTGAGGACGTCGCAGGGCTCAAGCTGCGCACGCCGTCGCGGACGGGCGGCTGGATGATCGAGGCCTGGGGGGCCGAGCCCGTCGGCATGCCCGTGCCGGCGCTGCCGCAGGCGCTTTCCAAGGGCGTGGTCGACGGCGCGCTCGTGCCCTTCGAGGTGATGCCGCCCCTCAAGCTCCATGAGCTGACCGACGCCTCGGTCGAAGGCGCGGACGGCAGCCGCTTCGGCACGGCGGTTTTCCTGTTCGCAATGAACCGCGCGCGCTACGAGGCCCTGCCGGAGGATCTGCGCGCGGTGATCGACGCCCATTCGGGGGCTGCGATCGCCGAGGAGATCGGCACCCTTTGGGACGGGGTCGAGGCGCCGGGCAAGGAGATGCAGCGCCAAACGGGCGGTGAGATCGTCGCGCTTTCGGCCGAGGAAAAGGCCCGTTTCGATGCGCTCGGCGAGGAAGTCGTCGCCCGCTGGATCGCCGAGGCGGAGGCGGCAGGGCTTGACGGCGCAGGGCTTGTCACGGCTGCCCGCGCGGCGATCGCGGCCGCCGAGTGAGCTGTCTCTCGGCCGAGGCCGTCCGCGGTCCGCTCGCCCGGGCCGCCGAAGCGCTGGCGCTTGCGGGTGGGGTGGGCCTTCTCGCGGTCACCGCGGTCACCAGCTGGAATGCGGGCGCTTTCGCCGCCGACCGGCTCTTGCCGGGCGACGTGGCAGGGCTCCCCGGTTACGAGGATTTCGTCGGGCTGGTGACCGGCGCGTCGGTGCTGCTCTTTTTCCCCTATTGCCAACTCGTCCGCGGCCATGTGGCGGTCGAACTCTTCGTCGGCGCCCTGCCCGCGCGCGTCACCGCCGGGCTCGACCGGCTGTGGCTCGGCGTGACCGCGGTCGCGGCCGCCTTTCTGGCCGTCTGGCTCGGCTCGGGCGCGCGCGAGACGCGCGCGGACAACACGCTCTCCCCGATCCTCGGCTGGCCCGAATGGCCGTTCCTGATCCCCGGCGTTGTCGCGCTGGCGCTTTGGGCGCTGATCGCCGCCGAGCAATGCCGCCGGGCCGGCCGAGCGCCCTCCAATGGATCGTGAACTCGTCGGCCTCGCGGGCCTCGGCGTCTTTTTCGTCCTCCTCATGCTCCGAGTGCCGGTGGGCCTCGCCATGCTCGCCGTCGGCATCGGCGGAAACTATGCGCTCTCGATCGTCGCGCCGTTCCTGCGGTTCGAGCCCTATCTCAGCACATTCAAAACGCTGACCTGGTCGACCGTCGCGAATTACGACCTGTCGGTCGTCCCGCTCTTCGTGCTCATGGGATATCTCGCGGCGCAGGCGAACCTCTCGCGGGATCTCTTCGAGGGGATCAACGCGCTCGCCGGACGGATGCGGGGCGGGGTCGCGGTGGCCGCCGTGGCCGCCTGCGGCGCCTTCGGTGCGGTCTGCGGATCCTCGCTCGCCACCGCCTCGACCATGGGCAAAGTCGCGCTGCCGGAACTCCGCCGCCTCCATTACGCGCCGCGGCTCGCGACCGGAGCCCTGGCGGCCGGCGGGACGTTGGGGATCCTGATCCCGCCCTCGATCGCCCTCGTCATCTACGCGATCATCGTCGAGGCGTCGGTCATCGAGATGTTCCAGGCCGCGCTTTTGCCCGGGCTCCTCGCGGTCGGCTTTTTCGTCGCCGTCATCCTCGTCAGCGTCCGCCGCGCGCCCCACCTCGCGCCCGAGGCCGCCGCCGTCACCGGCCCGGCGCGCCGCACCGCGCTCCTGCGCCTTTTGCCCGTCATCGGGCTCTTCGGCGCCATCATCCTCGGCCTCGGGCTCGGTCTTTTCACGCCGACGCCCGCTGCCGCAGTCGGCGTCGCCGCAGTGCTCCTCTACGGCCTCGCGCTCCGGGCGTTCGGGCGCGGGCTGACGGGCCGGGGCCTGCGCACGGCGCTCCTGGAAACCGCCTCCACCTCGGCGATGATCTATTTCATCCTCTTCGGCGCCGAGGTGCTCAAGGGCTTCTTCGCCCGCGCGGGCCTCCCAGCGCTCGTCTCGGCCTGGGCGGCGGAGACCGGCCTCGACCCGTGGACCGTACTCGTCGCGATCCTCGCCGTCCTCATCCTGCTCGGCTGCGTGATGGAAAGCCTCTCGATGATCCTCGTCGTCGTGCCGTTTTTTTGGCCCGTCCTCGTCGAGCTGAACGGCGGCGACTGGGTCACGGCGGAGACCGCCGCCTATGGCCTCACCTCCAACGACCTCAAGATCTGGTTCGGGATCCTCGCCCTCATCGTGGTCGAACTCGGACTGATCACGCCGCCGGTCGGGCTCAACGTCTTCATCATCCACAGCCTCGCCCGCGACGTGCCGATGCGCGACGTCTTTCGCGGCGTGCTGCCCTTCTTCGGGGTGGAACTCCTGCGCGTCGCCCTCATTCTTGCGATACCGGGGATCGCGCTCGCGCTCCCGCGGCTCTTGGACTGAAGGAGAGCGGCCATGCGCACCGACGTCGCGATCATCGGCGGAGGCCCGGCCGGCATGCTGCTCGCCCATCTCCTGGCCGGGGACGGGATCGACAGCGTGGTGCTTGAGCGGCGCTCGCGCGCGCATGTGCTGGCCCGGGTCCGTGCCGGCGTCCTCGAGGACGCGACTGTGCGCGCGCTGCGCGACGCCGGCCTCGGCGCACGGCTCGCCCGCGAAGGCACGCCCCACCGGGGCTTCGAGATCGCCTTCCGCGGCGAGCGGCTGCGGATCGATGTCACCGAGCTCACCGGACGAGAGGTCACGCTCTACGGCCAGACCGACGTCACCCGGGATCTCTACACCGCCGCCGATGCGCGAGAGGCGCGGCTGATCCACGGGGCCGAGAACGTGGCGATCGAGGGCGCAGACACCGCGTCGCCGCGGGTGCATTGGCAGGACAGGGAGACGCGCCGGACGCTCGACTGCGCCTTCGTCGCGGGCTGCGACGGCTTCCACGGCGCAAGCCGACGGACGATCCCCGGAAACGCGCTGCGCTGCCACGAACTCGTCTATCCGTTCGGCTGGCTCGGCATCCTCTCCGAGACCCGACCCGCCGCCGAGGAACTCATCTACGCCCGGCACGATGCGGGCTTTGCGCTCTGTTCCATGCGGGGGCCGCGGACGAGCCGCTATTACATTCAGGTACCGGCCGGTGAGCGCCCGGAGGACTGGCCGGAGGCGCGGTTCTGGGACGCGCTGGCGGCGCGTTTGCCGGCCGAGACGGCGGCGACGCTCGAGACCGGACCGGCGATCGAACGCGCGGTGGCGCCGCTACGCTCCTTTGTCGCCGAACCCATGGGTTGGGGGCGGCTGTTCCTCGCGGGCGACGCGGCGCATATCGTGCCGCCGACCGGCGCAAAAGGGCTCAATCTCGCCGTGGGCGACGTGGCGCTCCTGCATCGGGCGCTGGCGATGTTCTTTCGGCAGGGCGACGAAACCGGGCTTGAAGCATATTCCGAGCGTGCCCTCGACCGGGTCTGGAAAACCGAACGGTTCTCTTGGTGGATGACCCGGCTCCTCCATGCCTTCCCGGAGGACGGGACATTCGCCGACCGGATCCAGGCGGCGGAGTTCGCCTATCTCTCCGGAAGCCGGGCCGCGCAAACCGCGCTGGCCGAGAATTATGCGGGGCTTCCCCACCCGTCGCTTTAGGTATCGGCCGGGCGCCGCGG
>JBHJGX010000116.1:0-10860 GCA_050331395.1 Paracoccaceae bacterium | reverse complement strand
CGCGGCTCGTCCATCAGCCCCTTCAGGATCGCCCAGCAAAGGAACAGCAGCACCACCGTGAACGGCAGCCCCGTTGAGATCACCATCGCCTGGAGCGCCGTCAACCCGCCACCGATCAAAAGCACGATCGCGACTGCCCCTTCGAAGGTGCACCAGAAGACCCGCTGCGAGACCGGCGCATCGACCTTGCCGCCGGCGGTAATCGTGTCGATCACCAGCGATCCGCTATCCGACGAGGTGACGAAGAAGACGATCACCAGCACGATGCCGATCGTCGAGGTGATCGCGGCGAGCGGCAGCCCCTCGAGCATGGCGAAGAGCGAGAGCTCGGGGCTGTAGCTGTCGATGACCTGGGCCTGGACCGCGGATCCGCCCGGGTTCGAGAGCACCTGGTCGATCGCGGCGCCGCCGAAGACCGCCATCCAGAGCACGCAGACCAGGCTCGGGATGATCAGCACGCAGGTGATGAACTCGCGCACCGTGCGCCCGCGGCTGACCCGCGCGATGAACATGCCCACGAACGGCGACCAGGAGATCCACCATGCCCAATAGAACGCCGTCCAGCCCTGGCTATAGCCCGTGTCTTCCCGGCCGATCGGGTTCGAGAGCGCGACCAGTTCCGTCCCGTAGGCCGTGAGCCCCGAGACGAAATCCGAAAAGATCTGCGCCGTCGGGCCGGCGAGCAGCACGAAAAGCAAAAGAACCGCGGCGACGCCCATATTGATTTCGGAGAGCACCTTCACACCGCCGTCGAGGCCCCGCATCACCGAGACGAGCGCCACAGCCGTGATTGCCGTAATCAGAAAGACCTGCATTTCGATCGTGTTCGGCACGCCGTAGACGTATTCGAGGCCCGCATTCGCCTGCTGCGCACCGAAGCCGAGCGAGGTCGCCAGGCCGAAGAGCGTCGCAAAGACCGCAAGCGTGTCGATCACATGGCCCGGCCAGCCCCAGACGCGTTCGCCGAGGATCGGGTAAAAGGCCGAGCGGATCGTCAGCGGCAGACCTTTGTTGAACGAGAAAAGCGCAAGCGCGAGGGCCACCACCGCATAGATCGCCCAGGGGTGCAGGCCCCAATGGTAGATCGTCGCGGCAAGGCCCATTTGCCGGGCTGCCTCGACATTTTCCGGGATCAGCGCGCCGTCTTCACCGAACGGCGAGGGCGTGCCGAGCGGCTCGGAAATCGCCATGTGATAGACCGGCTCGAGCACACCGAAGAACATGAGCCCGATCCCCATGCCGGCGGCGAAGAGCATCGCGAACCAGCCCAGATACGAATACTCCGGCTCCGCGTCCTTGCCGCCGAGACGCACCGCTCCCCACGGGCTGACGATGAGCAACAGGCAAAAGATCACGAAGATATTCGCCGCGCCCATGAAGAACCAATCGAAGGTCGAGGTCAGCGTCGGCCGCAACCAACCGAAGATCTCGCTCGCTTGTTCAGGCAGCGCCAGCGCGTAAAAGACGAAGGCCATCACCGAGAGCCCGGAGATCAGAAAGACCGGGTTGTGAATATCGACCGCGAAGGGCCCGATCTTGGTCTCGATATTATCCTGTCCAATCTCGTAGTCGGTCTCGATCAGGTTGGCATCGCCGTCGGGCGAGGGGATGCCTTCCCCGGCGGTTTGTTCGGTCATGGGACCTCCTTGTTTCGGGTTCGGGGGCGGTCGGGCCGCCCCGTTGCGGACCGGGCTCTGTCAGCGGACCACGAAGACCGAGGCTGCCGAGCGCGCGGCGACCGTGCCGCCATGGGACGGCCAGAGATGGTCGGCCAGATTGGGAATATGCGAGGCCATCACCACGAGATCCGCGCCGGTTTCGTCGATGGCCTTCAGGATCGCGTCTTCGAGATCGATGCTCGGATCGTGGCTGACCACGGTCTTCGGTTCGCCCGTATGGCCGTGGGCGTCGGTCTCACGCTTGACGAGGGCTGCCAGCTTCTCGGTGAATTCGGCCGGGTTGTGGGCGACTTTCCCAGGTGTGGCCGCCGTAACGCCCACATAGACGACGGGCGCTTCGAAGGTCTTGCCGAGTCGCGCCGCGGTTCCGCACGCCTTACTCAGGCTATCCGCATGGGCAAGATCAACGGGGACCAGGATTTTATGATACATTTTCGTCTCCGATCGCACACGTCTACGGAACGCCCGGACGTTCGGGCGCTGAGTTTATTCGATCAAGGCTATAGGATTTCACTAGGATGACAACCCCATGTCACCGACTGCGAGCGCGGGCCAGCCGACAGTTGTCAGATCGCGCGCGGCGCGATGCAGGTGTCAGGGGGCGCTCAGGCGGCGCGGATCTCGGCCAAAAGCCCGGGCAGGCGCGCGAAATCGTCGAACGCCGCATCGGCCCGGATCGCCGCGACCGGGCTCTTCCGATAGCCGCGCGTGAAAAGCGCAAAGGGCACGGCCGCGGCCTCGGCGGTCGCCGCATCGGTCTCGCTGTCCCCGACAAAAAGGGCCGGGCCCTGGCCTGCCGCACGGATCGCCGCGAGCAAGGGCGCCGGGTCGGGTTTGAGAACGCCGGTCGTGTCCCCGCCGATCACCGCCCTGAAGCGGGGCGCAAGCCCGAGCGCGGCGAGGATTTCCCGCGCCGGGGCCTCGGGTTTGTTGGTGCAGACCGCGAGCGGATGACCGGCGGCGGCGAGGGTCCCGAGCGCGGTTTCGACACCGGGATAGGGCCGGGTGAGCGCGGCGGGCGCCCGATCATAGGCCAGCCGAAAGGCCGCGAGCGCCGGCCCGGTCCCGTCCGCGGGCACGCCTCCGGTCGCGCCGAGGCACCGCTCGACGAGTTTGCCGACCCCGTTGCCCACGAAGCTCACGGTCTGCTCGAGGCTCACCGGCGCCCGACCGAGCCCCTCGAGCATGGCAACCGCCGCCCGGTGGATATCGGGGGCGCTGTCGACGAGTGTGCCGTCGAGGTCAAAGACGATGACGGCCGGCCGGCTCACGCCGCCCATTTGATCGAGCAGCCCATCGAAGGGATCTGCTCGTCCGGTCCGCGGCCGGTCTCGGCCACCTGCTTCATCGCGAGAAACAGGTCGCGCCGGAGATCCTCGGGGCCGGTCTCGCTCTTCGAAGCATCGAGACGGCCGCGATATTGGAGCCCGCCCGTCGCGTCGAAGCCGAAGAAATCGGGCGTGCAGACCGCATCGTAGGCGCGGGCGACCGATTGGTCTTCGTCACGCAGATAGGGAAAGCCGAAGCCCGCGCGGGCGACCTGATCGCGCATGCCGGCGGGGCCGTCCATCGGGTGGCTGGTCGCGTCGTTCGAGGAGATCCCGGCGACGCCGATGCCGAGGGCGGCGAGGTCGGCCGCATCCCGGGCGATGCGCGCCTCGACGGCCTTCACATAGGGACAGTGGACAGACAGAAAGACGAGGAGCGTGCCTTTGGGGCCGGCGATATCGGCGAAACTCCGGGTGCGCCCGTCAAGATCGGGCAGCGAGAACTCCGGCGCCTTCCAGCCGAAGTCGCAGATCGGGGTGGTTTTGAGCGCCATTCTGGGTCTCCTCTCTGAAGTTACGCGGTCGCGCGCGCGGCCTCGGCCGCCGCCCGGATCGCACGGATATTGGCGCCGTAGGCTGCGGGATCGGCGACGCTCCCGCCGCGAAAGACGGCCGAGCCCGCCACCAGCACATCGGCCCCTGCGGCGGCGCAGAGCGGCGCGGTCTCGACGGTCACGCCCCCGTCGATCTCCAGTCGGATCTCCCGCGCCCCGATCATCTCGCGGAGCCGGGCGATCTTGGGCAGCATTGCGGCGATGAAGGACTGCCCGCCGAAGCCCGGGTTCACGGTCATCACGCAAACGAGGTCGATCCGGTCGAGCACATGGGCGATCGCCTCGGCGGGCGTGGCCGGGTTGAGCGCGACACCCGCCTTCATGCCCGCCGCTCGGATCGCTTGGAGCGTGCGATCCAGATGGGGGCCCGCCTCCGCATGGGCGGTCAGGATATCGGCTCCGGCGTCGGCAAAGGCGGCGATATAGGGATCGACCGGCGCGATCATCAGGTGGACGTCCATCACGCTCGTCACATGGGGACGCAGGGCCCGCACCGTCTCGGGCCCGAAGGTGATGTTGGGCACGAAATGCCCGTCCATGACATCGATATGGATCCAGTCGGCGCCCTCGGCTTCGACCGCACGGCACTCGGCGCCGAACGCGGCGAAATCGGCGGCGAGGATCGACGGGGCGATGCGGATCGGTGGGGTCACGGGCGGCCTCCGGCTTGAGGACGCGTTATCGCGCCGGGGCGGTCCGCTGTCGAGACCCCGAACGCGAGGCGATGGCGCAGGGGAACCGAGAGCGGTCGCATCTGGCCGCTTGCGCGGGCCGAGACGCCCGGTAAACCGAAGGCCATTGACCAGGAGGATTGCCCATGGCCGCCGCCGCCGAGACCCGCGCCCTCATCGAGCGGTATTTCGACGCCTTTAACCGGGGCGACGTGCCGGGGATGCTCGAGTGCCTCACCGAAGACGTCGCCCACGACGTGAACCAAGGCGCCCTCCGCTCCGGTAAGGCCGCCTTCGAGACGTTCTCGGCGCATATGGCCCGCTGCTATCGCGAGCGGCTCTCGGAGATCGTCGTGATGGTGGCCGATGACGGCACCCGCGCGGCGGCGGAGTTCCTGGTCGACGGCACCTATCTCGCCACCGACGAGGGCCTGCCCGAGGCCCGCGGCCAAACCTACCGGCTGCCCGCGGGGAGTTTTTTTGCCGTCGATGGCGGGCGGATCGCCCGGGTCACCACCTACTACAACCTTCAGGACTGGATCCGTCAGGTCGGCTGACGGCGCCCGTGCCGCCCGTGCGGCCCGTCAGTCGAAGAAGGCGAGCGCACGGATCTCTATGCTCTCGCGAGGCGGCGCGTCCGCAGGCGTCGTCGGGTCGTCGAAGGCCGTATGGATCGATAGCCGTGCGCGCCCGTCGGTCCGGCTGTCGAAGCCTTTGAAGATCAACGCCTCGTCCCGGGACATCCTCGGATAGTAGACCCAGCGATGCTGCGCGCTCCAAGCGGCGTGGAAGATCTCGCCCACCCGGTCCGCATAGACGAGATCGGTCGCGATCAGATCGGCGGCGGGCACGGATCCCGCCTCGGCGAGCGCGAGCGGCGCCGAGAGCACGGGCCCCGAAACCGGCCGCCAGAGATTGATGACCGCGAACGGCCGACCGGCTGCGTCCGGGCGCAGATTCCGGACCCGCCGGGGGGCCGAGCGCTCAGTATAGTCGTTATGCACCCGGCGCACCGGAGGCCGGCCCGAGGGGCCGCGTTCGCCCGCGCCGCGGCGCAGCGTATGATCGAAGACATGCACCTCCGACGCGCCCGAGATCTCGGCAATCAGCCGGGCGGCCTCCGGGCGATAGACCTGCCCGATCGCGTCCTCGTCGTCGAAATCGCGGAGCGCCGTTGGCCGCTCGACGAGCGTGAACCCCTCGCGTTCGAGATCGGCGGCAGGGCGGAGCCAGCCGTTCCGGATCTCGACGGGGCGCGGATCCGCGGCGAGGGCGCGGTCGCGGTCCTCCGGGTCGAGACGCATATCGACGGCCGGTCGGGTGCCGTCGCGGCGGAGGTAGTGGAGCGTGGCGGTGACCCGATCGGGCGCCGGGGGGAGCGCGCGGGCGGCGGCAGTGAATGACAGATCGTTGGGCATGGAAACCTCCCTTAGGTCGCGGGCGCAGCCGGCTCAGGCCGCATCGGGCAAGCGAACCGGCCGAGCCCCGGAGACAGGGTGAACGGAGACGGGTTGAACGGAGACGGATTGAACGGTGACGGGTTGAACGGAGACGGGCGCAGGTGTTCGTCGAAGCCTTCGAGGGCATAGAGCGAGGCGTGTCCGATATGCATGATCCGGGTCCTTTCCTTTGGGTCTGGTCATGGGAGAGGATAGCTTTTCTTTGCTATCGCCTCCGCGTTCCCGACGACTGTTGCATCTGATCCGCAATATCGGCGCCGATGGAGCCCTTCACAAACGAGAAGTCCTGGCTATATAAATCAGAAAATCTTTTCTGTGGGAGAGCCCGATGGCCCGCCGTCTGCCGCCGCTCAACGCGCTCCGCGCCTTCGAGGCCGCCGCCCGCCATCAGAGCTTCAAACGCGCGGCCGAAGAACTGAACGTCACGCCGGCCGCGATCAGCCAGCAGATCCGTTCCCTCGAAGACCACCTCGGCACGCCGCTCTTCGAACGCCTCACCAGGGCGCTCCGGCTCACCGAGGCCGGACGGGCCGGGCTCGGCGCGCTGACCGACGGCTTCGACCGGCTGGCAGAGGGCGTCGAGGCAATCCGTGCGGACGCCCAGCCCGGCGTGATCACCGTGAGCGTGGCGCCGTCCTTTGCGTCCAAATGGCTGGTGCCGCGATTGGATCGGCTGCGCGAAGCCGAACCCGATCTCGACATTCGCATCGATGCAACCGACACGCCGGCGGATTTTCACGGCGACGGGGTCGATCTGGCGATCCGCTACGGACGCGGACGATATCCCGGGCTCGAGGTGGAGCGGCTCCTCGACGAGGTCAGCTTTCCGGTCGCAAGCCCCGCGCTCGTCACCGGCGATCCGCCGCTGCGGACACCCTCTGATCTGGCCAGCCACACGCTCTTGCACGTCGTCTGGACCATGGAACAGGACGCCGCCCCGAACTGGCGGATGTGGCTGAAGGCCGCGGGCGTGCGCGGCGTCGACGGCACGCGGGGCCCACGCTTTTCGGTGGACAGTCTCGCCCTCGGCGCGGCGATCGCCGGCCAAGGCGTCGCGCTCTCCGGGCGGGCGCTTGCAGCCGAGGACCTCGAAGCCGGACGGTTGGTGCGACCTTTTCTCGAGCAAAAGGCCCAAAGCACGGCCTTTAGCTATTTCCTCGTCTATCCTTCCGCGAAACGCGCTGCGCCCAAGGTCCAGGCCTTTCGGAATTGGGTCATAACCGAGGCGGCGAGGGCACGTGAAGCCAGTGCGCTTCTGTGATTGACGTCTGCTCGGGGATGGGCCGTAACCGACAACCGACAACCGACAACCGACAACCGACAACCGACAACCGACAACCGACCAGGGAATGGTCCGAAACCCACATGGCAAGGGTCGCGCCCGCGCCCACCCACGTCAGAATGGCCCAATTAATGTGAACAGAGAGCGAACATCGAGGCCGAAAGCCGCACGGCCGTTGCACGAAAATGGCCGGAGGGTTCGCTCAATCTTAACGTCGCCGCGACCAGCATAACGCAGGGTGGGCGCGGAGCACCAGCGAGGGTGGGCGCAGACGATATGCGGTCGGCGCGTGCGGCGCGCAGGCGGCCATGTAACCGTCGTTCGGCGTGCCCTGGGACCCGGCCAACCCGCGCAGGTCAGCCCGCCCGGCCCGCTATCAGTTGCGGCTCCGCGGCGTGATCGGCAACGTCACACGCTCGCCGTCGCGCAAAACCGTAATCTCGACCGTCTCCCCCGGGCGAAGGCCGTTTAGGGTCCGCACCAGATCGTAGATATCCGACAGCTCCTCGCCGGCGAGACCCACAACCACGTCGCCGTCGGCAAGCCCGGCCGCCTCGGCCGGCCCGCCCGTGACCACGCCCGAGAGCGGCACGCCGGCCACTCTCTCATCCGCATAGTCCGGGATCGTGCCGAGATAGACACTGCCCATGCGCCCGCCGCCGCTCCCGCTCTCCCGCGGCACGTCGACGTAGTCGGGTTCGGCCGCGTCTTCCGCGCGCGATCCTGCGACCAGGGCCACCAGGCGGGCGATCTTCGCCAAGCCCTCGTAATTCAATTTCTCCGGCGTATCGGAGGGGCGGTGGTAATCCTCATGGGCCCCGGTGAAGAGCGACAGGATCGGCACCTCGGCGCTGTAGAGCGCGGTCGCATCGGTCGGCAGATAGGGCGTCGGCGAGATCAGGATCGGCAGCCCCACGACCGCGTTCCGCCGTTCGATTTCCCGCGCCCAGACCGGTGAAGAGGCTGTTCCCGAGACAACCAATCGGTCTTCGAGCCGGCCGACCATGTCCAGATTGACATAGGCCGAGATCGCCTCGGCGAGGCTGTCGGCCCCCGCCGCCCGCTGGCGATCGTCGACCCAGGCATTCACCCCGAGGAGCCCGAGCTCCTCGCCCGACCAGGCGGCAATGACGATGTCACGCGCCCCGACGAGCCGGCCGCCCGCCCGCTCGGCGGCGAGGTACTGGGCCACTTCGAGAATTGCGGCCACGCCGGAGGCGTTGTCGTCGGCACCGAAATGGATCTGGCCCGCCTCGTCGCCCCGTGCGAGCGAGCCCGCCGTCTCACCCCGTCCCAGGTGGTCCACATGCGCCCCGATGAGCACGGGCGGCAGGCCCTCCCCGGCGGGTAGGCCGTCGAGATCGAGCCGTCCGAGCACATTCCGCCCGGTCCCCGTCTCGAACCGAAGCGCGATCTCGCCTGCGACGCCGAGGCCGGGGATCGGCGCGCCTGCGGCCTCGCCTGCGTCGACTGCCTCGACGATCTCGGACAGGTCCGTGCCGAGGCGCGCCAGCATCGCCCGGCCCGTCGCTCGGTTCACGACGACGGCGGGGATCTCGGCGCGGCCGAGCGATTGGTGCGAGAGCGCCGGCAGCGTATCGTCAAACCCCTCCTCGAAGGGCACGGCAAAGATCACCCCACGCGCGCCTCGCGCCTTCGCGACCGCCGCTTTGTACCGCAGACCGGCGAACCGCGTGAGGCGCCGGCGCTCGTCCGCCTCGAGGGACGGCGGAAGCCCTCGCCAGAGGAGTACCCATTTGCCCTCGACCCCGAGCCCTGCAT
Organism: Paracoccaceae bacterium; assembly: GCA_050331395.1. Lineage (GTDB taxonomy): Bacteria > Pseudomonadota > Alphaproteobacteria > Rhodobacterales > Rhodobacteraceae > Thermohalobaculum. The sequence continues at coordinate 2,104 of JBHJGX010000116.1, read as the reverse complement.
AGCTGTCGCGCGCCGCGGCCGAGCCTTCGGCGGGCGCTTCGAGGCCGTAGCCCGCGAAGACCACCTCGCCGCCCGGGAGCGGCCCCTGCGCCGAGAAGGCGAGCGGACGCCAGGCCCGGTCGAGGTCGAGCGCCTCTGCCGCGCCGTCGCCTGACAGCGTCAGCCGGTTGCCTTCGCCAAGCGAGACGCCCGCAGTGAAATCGAAGGGATGAAAGAACCCGTCGGCTCCCTCGGGCGCGAGGCCGAGGGCCCGGAACGCGCCGGCGACATATGCGGTCGCGCGCCGTTCGCCCTCGGTCCCGGTCAGCCGACCTGCCATCTCCACTGAGGCGAGCGCGTTCACGTGAAGCCTCAGATCCGCCTCCCGGATCGCAGCGACGGTCTCTCCCATGGCCGGCGCTTCCGCCCGGTCGCGGAGCGGCGCCTCGGCAAGGAGGGCGCGCGCGGCGCTGTCGTCCCAATCGGCGAGGAAGATCTGGCTTCCCCCGCCCGCGGTCGCGTTCGAGGTCCAGCTGATCCGGTCGCCGCCGGGCGCGAAGGTTGCCAGCCCGTCGAACCCCGCGCGGTCGGTCACGCGCACGGGCTCCCGCAGCCCTTCGCTGTCGACGAGATAGAGCTCGAAATTCGCAAAGCCCTGCAGGTTCGTGGCAAAAACGATGTAATCGCCCGACGGGTGGAAGAAGGGCGCCCAGGACATCACCCCGAGATCGGTGATCCGGCGCTCATCGGTGCCATCCGCGCGCATCGTGTAGATCTCTGCCCGGGCGCCGTCCTCGGAGAAGCGTCGCCACGTGATCTGCGTGCCGTCGGCCGACCAGAACGGCCCGCCGTCATAGCCCGGCGCATCGGTCAACTGCCGCAGGTTCGATCCGTCCGCGTCCATCACGTAGAGATCCATGAAATAGCTCGGATCCCGCTCGAGCCGGGCTGCGTCCTCCTCGGAGAGATCCGCCGCATAGGCCGCACGGTTCGAGGCAAAGACGATCCGGCGGCCGTCGGGGGAATAGGCGCCTTCGGCATCGTAGCCCTCGGCGTCGGTCAACCGGGTGACGGTGCCGGTCGCCAGATCGGTCTCGACGATCTCGTAGGTCGGATCGTAGTCCCAGGCATATCGGCGGGTCTGGCCAGAGGCCCGGAAGTCGCGCTCGGCGGCCATCTTCAACTCGGCTTCCGGGTCGAATTGGGTCGAGGCGAAGAGCACGCGCTCTCCCGACGGATGGATCCAGCCGCAGGTGGTCTTGCCGATGCCGGTCGAGACGCGCTCCACATCGCCCGTTGTCAGATCGAGGAGATACATCTGATAGAACGGATTGTCGGGTTCGCGCTCGCTCTGGAAGATCATCCGCGTGCCGTCCGCCGAGAAATACCCCTCGCCTGCGCGGGCGCCTTCGAAGGTCAACTGCCGCGCCCCCGAGATCGGCGAAGCGGCGGCGAGCGCCGGCAGGGCGAGCAGTAACGTCGCGAGGACGGGGGCGATAAAGCGGATCATCGGGGTCTCCTTTTGCGGCACGTTCGAGCGCTCGATTTGGGGCGGGGCCGGGCCGCGCCAAGGGCGCCGGCGGGCAAGCGCCTCCAGCGATGGATTTCCAGGGTCTGCCGCGCATATCACGGGGAGGTACCGGCCGAGGCGCGGCCCGCAAACGACCCCGCAGGAAGCCCCCGAACGGAGCGGCGCAGATGGACGACGACACCCGCGTCAAGGAGCGCCCCAAGCTCGCCGGCAAGACCGAGCCGAAGCCCGAGCCGCCCAAGCTTCACAAGGTCATCCTCTGGAACGACGATTTCACGCCCCGCGAATTCGTCGTGGTCGTGCTGAAGGGCGTCTTCCGGATGACCGAAGATCAGGCCTATCGGGTGATGATGATCGCGCATACCCGCGGGGCCTGCGTGGTCGCGGTCTACACCAGGGACGTGGCCGAGACGAAGGCCGAGCAGGCGAACGAGGCGGGCGTCCGGGCGGGCTATCCGCTGCGGTTCACCACCGAGCCGGAGGACTGAGCCTCGCGTCGCCACCCCCCCCGTCTCGAAAGGGAGGCCACCACACCGAAACAGGCACCGCGCTACTCAAGCGACAGCCACGAGGCTCGCCCGGGTCCACGAACAC
>JBHJGX010000115.1:0-21869 GCA_050331395.1 Paracoccaceae bacterium | reverse complement strand
TCGCCCTTGTCCTCGTCTTCGGCGCATTGCCACGCGGCGCCGCCGGCATAGCCGAATTCCTTGAGCGCATCGTCGAAGGACTGGTCGTCGTCGTCCTGCGCGATGGCGGGCGTGACGGCGAGGCAGAGGGCGAGGAGCCCGATTCTGAAGGATGTCATTCGGTGTGTCTCCAGATTGACGGTTGCGCGTGGCGACCCCGCAGACCATGTCGCCGGGGAGGATGATCAAAAATAGCCAACGGGAAAGTGGTGCTGCTCACGGCGTTCGCTCCGTGGCAGCGCGGATGGTCATGTAGTTAACGATCCCCCCGGCCAGTCCCGCAACCAGCCCGAGGATGACGACGGCCACTAGCAGTGACACGGTGATCGAACCGAGGATCCGCTGCCAGAGAACGGCAAAGGTCACGAGGATGCCCAGCGTGAAGAAGCCGTGCTTTACCACCAGCCAAAGGAAGGTCGGGTAAAAGGCCGGCTTCGGCGCCTTGACGGTCGTGTAGGCGACGGCCGTGAGGATCATCGCGAGACTGACTGCGAGGGGCACGGCCGCGCCGAAGACCGTGTGCTCATCATTCGTGATGCCGTCGACTGTAAGCGGCAGCGCTTCGTGGCCGGCGAGCAGATACCATTGGATCGCGCCGTTGATCAGGGCATTGATCGCGCCGGATACGGCCGCGGCCGTCGCTATCGCGTAGGGGGCAGAGAACTGCGTGGATGTCGTGGACATGGGGCCTCCGGCTGGGACGGCACGACCGGTTATCGCTCGCCTATCGCAATGATCTGATCGAGGCTCGGAAACAGGACACGGCGGCATTTTTCGAGACCGGCCTCGCGATGCCGATAGTTCGATCGCGCGATCTCGAGCTGCGCCTCCCTCTCGAGAACCGTGCTCAGGGCCAGGTTCCCCCGGCTGTTGAGCTGGCGGGCCCGCTCGAGCGCTTTCTCGGCGTAGTCAGCCCACGCCTTCATCGCGACCACCTCGTCTGGCCCCTTGTCGCAGCCCGCCTCCCAGCCGCGATGAAAGCTCGCATAGAGGTCCTCGACCGTCATCGGCTCGCCGCCGAAATGGCGGGCCATCTGGGTCATCGCCGCGTATTCGGCGCTGACATAGTCTAGGCTCTTCTCGGCGACGATGAGCTGTTCGCGGTTCCAGGCGTCTTTCAGCTGAGAGATCTCGAGCTCGATCAGCGGGATGGCGTCCTTCGCGTAGAGCTCCTCGTTCTGCGCGAGGATCGCCGCGTCGCGCGCGAGCTGGGCCTTGACGGTCTCCAGCTGGATGCGCGCCATCATCGTCTGGTAGCCGTAGGACCGCCCCTGGTCGACGAACATCATCACGTAGACCTGCTCGTCGGTGAGCGGTGTGGCGGTCTCCTGGGCCGTCGCGGGCTGCCACGGAAGGATCGCTGCGAAGGCGGCAATGGCGAGGCGCAACGCTCGGGTCATGGTCGTTCCCTTTCTCGCGTGGGCCGTCATTCGCCGAAGAGCCGCACCACGCCGCCGCCGCCGTGGATGTTGATCGTCTGGCCGCTGACCCAGCCTGCGGCGGGCGAGCAGAGCCAGAGCATGGCGTTGGCGATGTCCTCGGGCCGGCCCGGGCGGCCTGTCAGGTTGTCAGGCTGCGCCAGCTTCTCCTGCATCTCGGGCGAGATGCCGGCGTCGCCATAGCCCGCTGTCATGACGGTGCCGATGAGCACGGAGTTCACCCGCACCCGCTTGTTCAGCATGTGCGCGAGCGAGACCATCATCTGGTTGAGCGCCGCCTTCGCGGTGGCATAGGGCAGGATGTCGTAAGCCGGCACGGCGGAAGAAAACGAGCCGGAATTCGTGATCGAGGCGTTCCGGGCCTTCTCCAGATACGGCAGGCAGGCCATGCTCATCCGGTAGGCGCTGATCGTGTTGAGCCTGTAGGAGGCGACGAACTCGTCCTCCGGGATCGCCGCCGGATCGGGCTGCCGCCCGCCCCAGCCGACATTGTTGACAAGCGTGGAGATGCCGCCGAAGGCCTCGGCGGTGGCCTTCACCACCGCGTCGATCTGCGCCGCGTCGGTCACGTCGCAGACCATGCCGCGGCAGTCGTTGCCGGTCTCCTCCGCGATCCCGGCGGCGGTCCCGGCGGCCTTCTCGCCGTTGAGGTCGGCGATCATCACCTTGGCGCCGGCGCCCGAAAGCGTCTTGGCGATCCCGGCGCCGATGTTCTGCGCGCCGCCCGTGATGATCACATTGTGGCCGTTGAGCCGGAACTCCGCGAATGGATCGAATGGCATCGCGTCCCTCCTTCAGTCGAGTTCCTGCAGGCCGCCACCCGAGACGGTCAGCACCTGCCCACTGATCCAGGACGAAGCCGGCGCGCAGAGGAAGAGCGCCGCATAGGCAATGTCCTCCGCTTCGCCGAGCCGCCCGAGCGGCGTGTGCTTCAGCATCGCTTTCTCGATGTCGGGGGTCAGCACGGATGCGAGCGCGTCGGTCTTGATCGCCCCCGGAGCGATCGCGTTCACCCGCACGCCCATTGCGCCGAGATCGAAGGCGATGTTGCGCGTCAGGTGGTTCACGGCGGCCTTCGAGGAGCCGTAGGAGGCCATCCGCTTGTTCTTGTTCTCGCCGGCCATCGAGGAGATGTTGAGCACCGGCCCGCGCCCCGCCGCTTTCATATGCGGCGCCGCCATCTGGGTCAGCCGGAAGAGCGAGAAGAGATTGAGCTCATAGGCCCAGCGGAAGTCGTCCATCGCCATGTCGAAGGGCTTTGGTCCGCCGCCGCCCGCATTGTTCACGAGGATCGACAACCCGCCGAACGTCTCGACAGCGCAGCTCACCGCCGCCTCGAGATCGGCCTCCTTCGTGACGTTGCAGGCAATGCCCGTCGCTTTGCCACCTGCGGCCCCGATATCCGCGGCGACGGCCTCCGCTGTCTCGGCCTTGAGATCGCTGACGACGACGGACGCTCCGGCGCCTGCGAACACGCGGGCGATGCCACGGCCGATCCCAGCGCCGGCGCCGGTCACGAGCGCGACCTGTCCGTCGAGCCGGAACGTCTTCGGGTCGAACATCTGCGCCTCCGGTGCCACGCCTCGACGCTAGGGTAGCTCTCACGGCGGCCGTTTAACGGAAGCACCTGCTCATTCTGAGCACCTGCCGACGGCCGCAGCCTAGCGGCTCTTGCCGATCAGCGTCTCGTGCCGTTCGATCACGCTCTCGAGGTCCGCCACCAGCCGTGCCACGCGCTGCATCGCGCGACGGTCCGTGTCGGACAGATCGCGCCTCGCCGCCGACCGACCATCGGTCGAGACCAGCCGATAGGCGCCCTCGGCATCCCGTTCGATCCAGCCGCGCTCCGCCAGCGCCTCGAGCTTGCGCCGGACCGTCTGCCGCGGAATGCCGGTGATGTCGGCGATCCGCGAGGCGTTGGTGCTTTCGGCCGCCGGGCTCACATCCGGAGGCGCGTCGTCAGCCGGGGATGCGGCACGCACGGCCCCGAGCCTCGCCTGCCCCAGCACGGCAAGCACGAGCATCGCCTGGGAGTCGCCCTTGAACGCGCCCCCGGCATCGACGAGGTGATCGATCAGGAACTCGACGAAGATGTACTGGTAGTCGAGATAGCAGGTCTCGAAGGCTGCCGCGATCGCATCCGCCCGATGCGACCGCCTGGCGGCGCCGGCGGCTCCTGTCGTGGTTTTCGGCAAACGGGATCTCCCCTCGAATTTATAAGTCAGGCCGGAGTGCACCGGACACCGTCAAAGCACTCTGGATATCTTGTTGGCAGCAAGCCGAAGGCCTTCGGAATACCGCGCCAGAGTTTTTTGCGGACTTAACCCAGCGTCACAAGGCGCGCTGCTCATGCAGCGGCGGTCATTCCCGTGCGTTCGCCATGACGTGCTTGCGGACGATGGGACCCTAAACCGCTTCACAACAACTTTTTTGCCCCGAAGTTTGCAGTATGCCGACCGCGCGGTTGAAGAGGGTGAAATCCCGGAGGTTTCCCGCGAGTTCGAGCCGCGCGCGGATCGCCCAGACCTGCTTCGGCTGCTAAGGGCGCTTTTGGCCGATGAGCCGGTCCTGGTTCCACGGCGCGCGCGTCGGTCGGACGGACGGAAGTTGGGTTCCGGTCACCAGTTGGCCTCCATCGAGCCCTCGCAGCTCAAGCGCCGACACCGCGCCGGCCCATGCATAATGCCCCCGCCGTTCAATGTCCGGATCTGCATCGCGTGCCAATTCTGATCTGCTGCACCGCAGCGTGCCGGTTCAGAGCCAATCTGCGGCAGTGGGGGACCAACCGCGACGGGCGGCTTCGACCTTCCGCATCGGGCGTTTCTGTCAGAACGCACAGAGGGCAAATCGTGGGTGTCCGTGGGCTCGACGAAGATAACCGGCCAAAGAACTCTTTCCGGGCCCCCGGCGGCGGGCTTTTCGAGACCGCGGCCGATCCGCCAAGCTTAGCTATCGACGAACCGCGGGAGACGCTTCTCCACGCGCTCAAGCTGCCTCCACGACACGAGGCAGACCGCGCGCAGATCGAACGCCTGGTGCCGCCGATCCGGGGGCACGATTGCACGCCGATTGACCCCTAAGGCGATGGAGGCCAGCGTGATGGGCGACTTGAGAAGCGTCCGTCGTGATCGACGGTCGAAATGATTGAATGTCGGCCGATCATTTTCAATCTATGAACATTCTAAGTTATGAATTTTCTCTGATTGACATTTTCTGTTGGGCCCCGCTTCTTTTTTCAATATCACTCAAAATAATACCGGAACGCCCAAAAATATTTTTCGAGTTTTGTTTCTAAATCTAAAGAAGCTTTTGTTCTCCCATCACTTAGGCGAACTCGTGGCTAAGACACCCTTGCCCTTCTCTTGATCGAGTTCGGTGGTTTTTCCAAACAAGGTGGCAACACACTTGGCGGCCCAGTCCTCAGGATCTTCGAACGGGCGGTCGGTGAGGGCGAGTTGGGCGCGGACATAAGCCGGGCCCTCCCACATGCCGATGAGTTGTTCGGCGAGCTCCGCACTTGTCAGCGACGAGCGCAGGTAGCCGGCGGTCAGGCCCTGCCCGATCAACGCGGCAAGTCGCGCATGCGTCCGGCCATAGGCAGCGTCGTAGAAGGTGCGCGCGACATCCGGATGCGTCCGCGCCTCCTCGTGCATCAGGCGGCCGAACTGCAGGATCTCGGGTTCGTTGAGAAAGCCGAGGAGCCGCGCGCCGTACTGCACCAGGGCGTCGCAGAGGGCGTCCGGCCCATCGACCGTGGTCGGCACGCCGGCCTCGAAGCGCGCGGCCTCGCCCTCGACGACGGCGCGCAGCACGTCGTCGGTGTCGGGAAAGTACTTGTAGAGCGTGGTCTTCGAGACCGAGGCCTCGCGCGCCAGCAGGTCGGTTGAGACCGTGGCGACGGGCTGCGAGAAATAGAGCCGCCGCGCCGCCTTGACGATGCGATCCGGCGGGCTCCCGGGCTCATGGGGGTCGGTGCTCATCACGTGCTTTTCCGGGCGACGGCCCAGGATAGGCCATCGCGCGTTTTTTTGGCCAGCCTCCCTTGCCGGATCGAATGCCCCTGACATATGGACGATACAGTACTGTCCATGAAGAGGGTCGCGATGACTGAAGCCGGCTTCTGGGAGCGCGCCGGGCGCGCCTTCGCCACCGTCTCGATCAGGTTCCGCTGGATCGTCGCCCCGCTTGCCGTGGCGCTCTGTCTCGGCGTCGGCTATGGCGCGGCGGGTCTGCAGTTCGCCGGCGACTACCGGGTCTTCTTCGGGCCCGACAATCCGGATTTCATCGCCAACGAGGCGGCGCAGGCGACCTTCGGGCGGCCCGACAACACCGTCTTCGTCGTCATCCCAGAGAGCGGCGACGTCTTCACCGAGGACACGCTCCGCGCCGTGCATGCATTGACCGAGGCGGCCTGGATCGAGCTGCCTTACGTCAGCCGCGTCGACAGCCTGACCAATTTCCAGAACACGCGCGGCGTGGGCGACGACCTGATCGTGGAGGACCTTGTCTTCGATCCGGCGGAACTCGACGCCGCCCGGCTGGCGGAGGTGCGGGCCGTCGCGATGGCAGAGCCGCTCTTGAACGGCTTCGTGGTCTCCCGCGATGGCGAGGCGACGCTCGTCAACGCCACGGTCCAACTGCCGGGCGACGTGCCGAACATCTCGTCCGAGGTAAAGCGGGTCGCACGCGACATCCGCGACCGGATCGAAGCCGCGCATCCCGGCCACACCATCCACATCACCGGGGTCGCCTCGCTGGGGGCGGCTTTCGAGGAGGCGGGGGTGCGCGACAGCGCGACGCTGATCCCCGGTGTCTACGCCCTGATCCTCGTGGTCATGGCGGTGGCGCTGCGCACCATCACCGGCGTGGTCGCGAGCCTCGTGCTCATTCTCCTGTCCACGATGGTCGGCATGGGGACGGGCGGGTTCGCGGGCGTGCAGCTCACCCCGATCTCGATCTCGGCGCCGATCATCATCCTCACCATCGCAGTTGCCGATGCGATCCACGTCATCGCAGGCGTGCGGGGCCGGATGCGCCGGGGTGCCGGGCAGCGCGAGGCCATCATCGACGCCGTGGGCCTTAACTTCCTGCCGATCGCCATCACCTCGATCACCACCGTGATCGGGTTCCTGACGCTCAACTTCTCCGACAGCCCGCCCTTTCATCACCTCGGCACCATGACGGCAGCCGGTATCGCCGCGGCCTGGGTCCTCTCGGTCACCTTCCTGCCGGCAATGCTCGCGATCCTGCCGATGCGCTACGCGCCGCGGCCGGCAGATGCGGGACGCACGGGGTTTTTCGAGCGCTTCGGCGAGGCGGTCATCCGCGCGCCGCGCCTCGCCCTCGGCGGCACGGTCGTCGCGGCCGGGCTCGCCATCGCCGCAATCCCGACCATCGAGATCAACGACCAGTGGTCGCAGTACTTCGACGAAAGCCTGGAATTCCGCCAGGCCATCGACGCGAGCGATCCCTATTTCGGCTCGGACACCATCGAGTTCGTCGTCGATCCCGGCGCGCCCGGCGAGGTGGTCGATCCCGATTTCCTGCGCGTGCTGGAGGATTTCACCGACTGGCTGCGCGTGCAGGAGGGCGATGTCGCCCATGTCTTCTCGCTGTCGGACATCATGAAGCGGCTGAACCGGACGTTGAACGGCGACGATCCGGCCTTCTACCGCCTGCCCGAGGATCAGGCGCTCGCAAGCCAGTACCTCCTCGTCTACGAACTCAGCCTTCCTTATGGCCTCGACCTCAACAACCGCGTCGACATCGACCGGCAGTCCACCCGCATCACGGCGACGATGAGGGACATCTCGACCAACGAGACCCGCGCCTTCATCGCCCGCGCCGAGGCCTGGTTCGCCGAGAACGGCGGCGGCTATGACCTGGCGGTCACGGGCTCCAAAAAGCTGTTTGCCTTCGTGGCGGAGCGCAACATCGAGGCCGTCTTCGAGGGCGCGCTCTACCTCGTCGCAGCGATCCTCGTGATCCTGACGCTCGCTTTCCGCTCGATCACCGTCGGCGCGCTCAGCCTCGTGGCGAACGCCCTGCCGATCCTCGCCGCCTTCGGGGTCTGGGCCGTGCTGGTCGGCACCGTCGGGTTCTCGATCGCCGCGGTGGGCGCCGTCGCGGTCGGCCTCGTGGTCGATTTCACGGTGCATTTCCTCTCGAAATACACCCATGCCCGGAGCGACCAGGGCGCCAGCGTCGAGGCGGCGATCCGCTACGCCTTCGACACGGCAGGACAGGCGATCTTCCTCACGACGCTGATCCTCGCCGCGGGCTTCGCGCTGCTCGCGACCTCGACCTTCAAGCTGAACGCCGATCTCGGACTGCTCACCGCGATCAGCATCGTGCTCGCAATGATCGTCAACTTCGTTCTCGTGCCCGCGATCCTGGTGCTGGCTGGCGGTCGCGCCGGTGCGCCAACGACCGTCCCGCCCGAGACCGACGCCACCCCCTCCTAAGCCGTCACCCAGAGGAGACCCTCCCATGATCCGTCACACCGCCCGTCTCGCCGCCGTCCTTGCGCTCCTGCCGCTGGCAGCCCCGGCCGAGGACTTCGCCAGCCTCTCGCCCAAGGAGCGCGGCTTTGCCATCCACGCGCGTCTGGACAACACCGACGCCGGCTTCGGCACCAGCACCGTCGATCTGACCATGACCCTGAGCGATCCGTCGGGGCGCACCACCACGCGCGAGATGCGGATCGACACGCTGGAGAAAGCCGGCGAGGGCGAGGGCGACAAGAGCCTCACGCGCTTTTTCTCGCCGCCCGATGTCGAGGGCACGGCCCTCCTCAGCCACGCCAAGATCCTCGAGTCCGACGATCAGTGGCTCTACCTGCCGGGCCTGCGCCGTACCAAGCGGATCTCGTCCGCCAATAAGTCCGGCCCCTTCGTCGGCTCTGAGTTCGCCTTCGAGGGCCTGACGGCAAGCGAACTCGGCAAGTACGACTACACCTATCTCGAGACGATCCAGGACGAGAAAACCGGGCTGGAGCTCGACGTCGTCGAATGCGTGCCGCGCTACGAGCGCTCGGGCTACTCCAAGCTTCACTGCTACACGGACACCGAGATCTTCCAGTCGCGCCGGATCGAGTTCTTCGACCGCGGCGGGCGGCTCCTGAAGACGCTGGAACTGGGCGATTACCGGCAGTCGCCCGAAGGCTACTGGCGCAGCCACGAGCAGACCATGACCAACCACCTGACCGGCAAGACGACGGTGCTCCGCTACGAGGACTTCGAATTCGGCGTCTCGCTCAACGAGCGCGATTTCGAGCCCTCGATCCTCGACCGGCTCTGAGGGGCGCCCCGCGATGGCGCGCGCGCTTGCCCCCAGCCTCCTGCTGCTCGCCCTCGGCGCGACCGGCGGCGCCGCGGCCCAAGGCACGTTCCGCCTCTCGCCGGAGGTCGCCGTCGAGGGCCGGTTCTTCGCCGCCGAGCCGCAATTCGAGGGGCAGTTCGACCGGGTGCAGGGCGCGCTGATCCTGTCGGGCGATCTGCGCTGGACGAGCGATGACCGCGACACCCGCGTGCTGGTCGAGCCGTATCTCAGGCTCGACCACCAGGACGACGAACGGACCTATTTCGATCTGCGCGAGGGCAGCGTCTCGCACCGGGTCGGCGACTGGGATTTCCTGGCCGGTGTCTCCCAGGTGTTTTGGGGTGTCGCCGAGAGCCGGAACGTCGTCGACATCATCAACCAGTTCGACACGGTCGAGGATTTCGACGAGGGCGAGAAGCTCGGCCAGCCCATGATCCGGATCGGCCGCGCCACCGACTTCGGCACTTTCGAGGCCTATTACTTGCCCTTCTTCCGCGAGCGGGAACTCCCCGGCGAGGACGGGCGCCTGCGCACACCCCTGCCTGTCGACGAGGACGCGGCCCTCTTCGAGCGCAGCGGCGATGAATTCGCGGGTGATTTTGCCCTGCGCTACACGGGCCGCTTCGGCGATTTCGACCTCGGCCTGCATGGCTTTTACGGCACCAGCCGCAACCCGATCCTGACCCCGAACGCGACCGGCACCCGGCTCGAGCCCTTCTACCCGCGCCTCGTCCAGGGCGGGCTCGACCTGCAATACACCTCCGGCCCTTGGCTCCTGAAGCTGGAGGCGGTCGGCGCCAACGCCGCCGGCGATACCTTCGCCAGTGCCGTCGGCGGGGTTGAGTACACCTTCTTCGACATCCGCCGCTCCGGCGTCGATCTCGGCCTGATCGGCGAATACCTCTACGACGGTCGCGACGAGACGCGGGCGCCAATCACCCTCTTCGAGAACGACGTCTTCGCGGGCGCCCGGGTTACGCTCAACGACGTGCAGGACACGGAACTGCTGGCCGGCGCCATCGTCGATGTTGAGACGGGCGGCACCGTCGGCTCGGTCGAGTTGCAGCGCCGGATCGGAGAGCGGATGCTGCTGGAGGTCGAGGGTCGGTTCTTCATCGGCTCGGGTGATCCGCTCGTCGAACCGCTGTCCGAGGACGACCATGTCCTCGTCCGCCTCACCCGCTTCTTCTGAGGGGCGGCGCACCGGCCCACGACGGAGACCCCGCATGACCTACAGCCCACGATCCTTCGCACTGCTCGAGGCACTGGAGGCGGACAACAGCAAGGCCTGGTACGACGCCCACCGCGCCGAGTTCGCCGTGCACCTCCTCGATCCGTTCGCGGCGACGCTCGAGGCGGCGAGCGCCCCGGCCGAGCGTTTCTTCACCGCGGCCGCGCCCTCATACCGGCGCAACGTCCTGCGCTGGATGGCCCGGGCCAAGCGGCCCGAGACGCGCGAGAAACGCATCGCCGAGACGGTCGCGCGCTCCGCCGCAGCCGAGAAAGTGCCGCAGATGTGAGCGCCGCGGCCGCGCTCGACCGTCCGACAGGGGATGGTCCGGGCGACGGGCGCCGCCCCTTTGGGCACGGCACCTCTCCCCGGCAAAGACCACGAGAATTGCGGGCTCGCATTCAGGGTTGACCCATGCCTGTGTGATAATATTCCCTCAAGTGAGAAACTTACATTGGGACGATAATGGTCGTGAGAGCATTAATAATCTTGGCGATATTCGCAAATTGTGTTGTTGCGTCGGGTGCAGAGGCGCTGTCGATCATCACGTTCGCCTCGGGCAATCTGAACATCTCCGCCTTCAACGGGGGCACGCAGACCACCGAGCAGCAAACCACCGCCGACGGCACCACGGACACGGCCCTCACGTCGAGCGTCCGGGTCGAGGAGAGCGAGACCGTGAACAGCACCGTCGGCTACACGGCGGAAGCCTCGGTCGACGCGGGCACCGGCACGCTGCGCTCCCTGGCATCGAGCGTGGATACGCTCGTCACGCCCACCGAGAACGAACAGGGCAATGCGTCCAGCCAGGCGGTTTCACGGGCCGAGTTCGTTCCGCAGCTTCTTGTCAGCGGCACGGGCACCCTGACCGCCCTCTTCGCCATAGATGTCATTTACGATGTGCAGCCTGAGCCGAGAAACATTGCGAACCCGTTCGCAGTGTTCACCGCGACACTTGGGTTACAGGGCGTTTCGGACGAGGTGTTCCAGATTTCCGGCGCTGCGAACGAGAGTGTCGACGACCTTATCCTGAGTGCGAGCAGGGAGTTCACTGCCGCGTCGAACCAGGTCGTCAATATAGAATTCCGGTTTGACAGCACGATCTCTGGTAGCGCAGTCGGCACCATCGATGCACTGGCGAGTGGGACGTCTTTCTTCACCACCACGAGCAGCCTTGTCGCCGAGCCCACGACACCGGGAGTTTTCGCCGATCCTGCCTTTATCGCGGACACGACTGCGATCCCAATCCCGGCGACGCTGCCGCTGCTTGCGGGTGCACTTGGCCTCGGGGCTCTGGTGGCCCGCCGTCGCTGAGGTTCGGGGAGCGATGCCCGTGGCCCTGCAACGAACGGGCATGGTCCCCCCATGGCCAGCCAGGGACGCGATGCCTGATCCATTGGCGCTTCCCGGCAAGTGCGTCCCCGCCCGCCCGGCATGGACGGCGTCGGGGCACCTGCTTTGGTAGCGGATCCTTGTCCGGTCGGCGCCCACCAGGTGACACGCCCGCCGCTCGCTCATCACGTGGTTCTGCACCAGAAGGGCGACCGCGGTCCGCTTGGCAGCGGGCGTCACAGGCCGGCCGAGAAGGTCTCCCAACCCGGCCATGTCGAGCATGGCATCCGCGTAGAGCCGCTTCAGCTTGGCGTTCTCGCCTGTGACAGAAACGGTTGGGGTTTGGCGCATCCTCCGGTAGGGAGAAAGGGCGCAGTGAGCCCGGAAGCAACCTATTCGGAGATCTGAGCCTCGCTCGAGAGCCGCGCCAGCACCTCAACGTATGAAGTTGAAGACAGGACCCCCATGTCGTCGGCCTCCAATTTCAGCCTGGCCTGTACATCCGCGCGCTCGTCGTCGGTCAACCAGCCCGCTTTCACCGCATCGCTGACGAAGTCGGCCTGCTGCCAAAGGCCACCCATCGCCGCATAAAAAGCCAGACGCGCATTGGCCGTCGGAGCATTGAAATATACTGGCTTTGCCGAGACAACCCGAAAGCCCGAATTGACGAAAAGGCGCGGAAGGTCGCGGCCGATATCGGGATAGCCGTCATTTTCGAGGATCGAACGTCGAAGTGTTTGCCATACGGTTTCAATTGCGCTTCCCGGCGGACCGAACAGACTTGCGGAGAAATCGAGCTCACGAAACGCAGCGAGTCCGCCAGGCTTCAGAACACGTTTGACTTCCTCGATTACTGGCTTCGCGTCAGCGAACTGCATCAATATTGTATGGCCGAACACGACATCGAACGTGGCATTGGGATAGGGCAAGTTCAAAGCACTCCCAACGTCGAAAGCGCAGTTCGTCAGCCCGGCATCTTTGGCGCGGGCGTTGGCCAGTTCGATCTGACCGGGCTCGATGTCGAGCCCGGTTGCTTTGCCGGCGGGAACCCGTTCGGCCAAACCAACAGTAATTGATCCGGGTCCGCATCCGATATCAAGAACTGACATCTCCTCCGTGAGTTCCGGCAACAAGAAACCCGCGTTCATTGCGGCGCTTCGGTTTTCCATCAAACCAACCGCTGCAGGGCTATATCCGAACGCGTAGACGCGCCCGTCGGAATTCCTGGCTGACATGCTGCGTCTTTCCTTTCTGTATAAATTTCATCGGATGGACACTTTAGCAGGCCAGCGACCATGGCAACATTCGTCGGCCTGGCCGGATGCCTTACTGGTGATGACCCGATACGCTAACTCGCCATTGGAAAGTGTTTCCGGTGTGGGGATGGGACGAGCGTTGGTTCCGCTTCACACACCGGACATAAACTCCTGAACTGAAATATGCGCCCAAAACGGTCATGCCGACAAAGTGATCTCGTGCAGGTTCCCCCGCAATGTCGATGGCAGAGATTTTCATCTGGGCATAGCCATGCGTCCCGGGCGCCCACATGCGGCGCATCACCGATCCGTGAGGCCCGCCATGAGACCCTTCTCCGCCCGCGCCGAGACAGGCACCCGCGCCGTTGCCGAGCGCTTCGTGCTCTCGTTTCTCGGGCAGGGCAGCGTCGAAGCCGCCGAGGCGGTGATCGCGCCCGATGTGGTCGCCGTCAGCGCGCTCAGCCCGATCGCGAGGTCCAGCACCCCGCCCTCGATCATCGCGGAGACGGTGTCCTTGTCATGGGGCACGACGCGCAGATGAGGCCCCGGGCCGGCCGCCCGGATGCGCGCCACCAGCGGCGGACCCATGGGCGACAGCGCATCTTCGCTGGGAGAACCGGGCTCTATGGGCAAGTCTGGAATATCCGCGAAAGGCGGCTCGCCCAGATCTCTCACAAACCACTGGGACCGGCGGCATGGTGCAAGCGTCCATGTCGCTGCAGCACGCGCGGGTCGCGGCCGTGCGGGGACGTGTCACGAGCCTCGGCGTGAAAGCGCGAATGCGCCAAGGCCAGCCAGCAGGAGGGACGGTGTGGCCGGGCCGAGGCCGCCGCCGGTCGATACCTCTCCCCGGTCGAACCGGAAATCGCCGTCCTATACGGAGCCGACGACGCCGTCGGGCGATCGGAATGTCGGGAGCGTGCCGAGCGCCAACGCCTCGAAGTCGAGGGTGCGGGTCTCGAGCGGGATGAACACGGCTGCGCTGGCTGTGCCGTGCAGTCCGGCGATTGCAAAAGCCGAAGCGGCAAAAAATTGCCTGAGCGTTCATTTGACCTTGCCCATTGATAGCCGAGCGATCAACGCTGCGCCTTCGCCAGATGAACCTGGTCAGTTTGTATGGTGCCGCCTTGTCTTGCCTTATGCTGACCTTCTCCCCGCTATTCGGGCCATTGTGGGCTCCGCGACGACGCTCACCGCAAGATCGTCCCAGTTCTCCCATGCTGACCGGGCCGTTGACCCGTGGGCTCGACCGCCCCCGCGCATATTCCTATTGGACCCGATCCGGACGCTCTTGAAACCGGACCCCTGTCCCCTGTCAGCCATATGACAGAGCCCGGAGGGTCCCACTCAGCCGAGCCGCCACCGGAACCATTGGCGCAGCCCGGCAGGCATGGCACCTGGCTATGGCACGGGAAGGCGGACCGGCGCCCGGCCCGCCCTCCGATCGCTCAGCGCGTCATGCGGCGCATCACCAACAGACCGCCCAAGCCCGCGCGCAGCAGCGGCAACGAGGCCGGCAGCGGAATGCGGGCCATGTCATCGGCGTCATCGGCCAACCGCTCGATGGTCACAGATCCAGCGGTGGTGCCAGCGCTGCCGATCCCGGAGACGCCCAAATTTGGAGTTCCCCCGGTTCTTTGGTCACACTGACAGGTCGTGTGTGCCACACAGGGTGGAGACGCTGCCGGAACCAGTGGGGCTTTTCGCTCGGCCCAACGTGCGCGCGCGCGCCCCGCCGGGCCGATGGGGGGCGCTGGACCTGTGGCCGGGTCCGGTGACGGCCCGGGCGGGCGGGGCCCGGCGGGGCGCGGGCGCGCTCAGGCGACCCGGTTGGGCGGCTCCCGGCCTTCGAACACGGCCGCCAGATTGTCGAGGACCGTCATGCCCATGGCCTCGCGGGTCTCCCGGGTCGCGCTGCCGAGATGGGGGAGCAGGCAGACATTCCCCATCGCCTTCAGCGCCTCCGTCACCGCGGGCTCGCGTTCGAAGACATCGAGCCCGGCCCCGCCCAGATGCCCGCTCTCGAGGGCCGCAACGAGGGCCGCCTCGTCGATGATGTCCCCGCGCGCCGAATTCACCAGGATCGCCCCCGGTTTCATCCGTGCCAGCCGCTCGGCATTCATCAGATGGATGTTCTCGCCGCCGCCCGGGCAATGCAACGAGACGATATCCGACCGTTCGAGCACCGCCTCCACGCTCGGCAGCTGTTCCGCCGGCACCCCCGGATCGGCAACCGGGAACGCGTCGTAGAAGACCACCGCCATATCGAGCGCATGGTGGCAGCGTTTCGCCATCGCCTTGCCGATCCGGCCCATGCCGATGATCCCGAGCGTTTTGCCCTGGGGTCCGACGCCCATCAGCTGTGTCGGCCGCCAGCCGGTCCAATCCCCCCGGCGGAGCATGGTCTCGCCTTCAAAGGTTCGCCGGCACACGTTCAAGAGGAGCGTGAGGGCGATATCGGCGGTCGCATCGGTCAGCACGCCCGGCGTGTTGGTGACCGTCAGCCCCGCCGCCTTGGCCGCATCGATGTCGATATGGTTGAACCCCACCCCGAAATTGCCGAGCACCTTCGCCCGGGCCGGGCGGCCGATCACCTCGGCGGTGATCTTGTCGGTCACCGTCGGGCAGACCGCGTCATAGGCATCGAGGGCCGCGCGGATCGCCTCCGGCGCCATCGCCTCGTCGCTCGCGTTCAGCGTGACGTCGTAGAGCTCGGACAACTTTGCTTCGACCGCGCCCGGCCAGCGCCGGGTGACGAGCACCTTGGGTTTCGCCGTCATGGGTATTCGTCCCTCTCCCTGTTGCCCGCGGGTCGTGCCCGAGGGGAACGCCTCACGGGCGCCTCTATCCGTTCCGGCGCTCCTCCGAGGGGCGGGCGCCGAACTCGCGGGCATAGGCCATAGCGAAGTGGGAGCTCGAGGAAAAGCCCGTCAGAACGCCGATCTCCAGCGCCGAGAGGTTGCTGTGAAGGAGAAGCTCGCGGGCGCGTTCGAGCCGGACGCGGCGATAGAACTGCGCGGGCGCCCGGTCGAGATGGGTTTTGAAGAGCCGCTCCATGCGCCGGAGATTGAGCCCCGAGAGATCCGCAATCTCTTGCATCCGGAGCGGCGTCTCCAGATGGCCGAGCATCAGTTGCACGGCCTTTTGCAACGGCGCGGGCAGGGTCTCGAGCCGGGCGAGATTGCCGGGGCGTTGATGGGCGGCAGCGTTGCGCATCCGGTCGATCTGGAACTGGTTGCCCACCGACCGGCCGAGGCTCTCGCCATGGTCGCGCGCGATCAGCTGCAGCATCATGTCGAGACCGGTCACCCCGCCCGAGCCGGTCCATCGGTCCCGGTCGATCACATAAAGCCCGTCGGTCAGTTCGTGTTCGGGGAACTCTTCCTCGAACGCCGCCTGGAACTCCCAATGGACCGTACAGCGGTAGCCGTCGAGGAGGCCGGCGCGAGCGAGCACGAAGGTTCCCGCCGACAAGGAGCCGAGCACGATGCCCGACCGGGCCGCTTGCGCCAGCACCGCGTTCAGCCGGGCCCGCCGCGGCGGATCGGTGCGCAGCCCCGCCACGACGAACAGGAAATCGAGACCCGGCAGTTCCTCGGCCAGGTCCCTCAGCGAGCCGTCCACCGCGATCGCCAGCCCGTTCGACGCGGTGACGCTGCCCGGCGCCTCGGTCGCCTCGGCCCCCGCAGGCAGATCGCCGTAGACCCGCCAGCCGTAATGCGCCCGCCCCAGAAGCCGGTTGGCGCTGCGCAACGGCTCGAGCGCGGTCGCGATCGAGAGCAGCCCGAAATCCGGCAACAGCAAAAACCCGATCCGGGTCACGGGGCGCGCGTCCGCCGCGGCATCGGGGACGGCAGCGGCGCGCGGCGGTCGGGGCGAGGACGTCATTTCTGGCCTGATCTGTCGGGTATCTGTGCGTCGTGCTCAATGGCTTTCCGCCAATGTAACAGGAAATCCAAGGGAGGATGACATGACGATGACGACATCCGAGCCCGGCGCCCCCGCGGCAGCCCGGCGCCGAGCGGGCCGCGGGACCCGCGCGCGCCGCGCCAGCGCACCAACCCTGTCGCTCGCCCGGATCGCGCACCCCTATGCGCCGCTCGCGCTCTTCGACGAAGACGAGATCGAAGCGATCCATCTGACCGCCATGCGCATCCTCGAGGAGCTCGGCATCGAACTCCTTTCGGCCGATGCCCGCGCGCGCCTCGCGGCCGCCGGCGCCGAGGTCGACGAAGGCACCCAGACCGTCCGTCTCGACCGCGGCCTCGTCGCCGAGCTCGTGGCCCGCGCGCCCGCCGCCTTCGATCTCACGCCGGCCAACCCGGAGCACCGGGTGCATCTCGGTGGCCGAGACGTGGTGACGAGCCTCGTCGCCGGGCCCCCGGCCGTGCACGACCGCATCCGCGGCCGGCGCCAAGCGAACCTCGAGGATTATTGCGACTTTATCCGGCTGACCCATCTCTCCGATGCGGTCCACATGATCGGCAACCAGGTCGCCGCACCCATCGAACTCGACGCCGAGACCCGCCATCTCGACTGCTACCTCGCCAATCTGACGCTCTCGGACCGGAGCTACCATTGCACCGCGATCGGCCGTGCCCGCGCCGTCGACGGCATCGAGATGATGGCACTCGCCCGCGGGATCAGCGTCGAGGCCATGGCCGCCGACCCGGGCGTGACCACAATCATCTCGGTGAACTCGCCCCGGCGCTTCGACGACGCGATGGCCGACGGGCTGGTGGCCATGGCCGAGCACGGGCAAGCGGCTGCGATCACGCCCTTCACGCTGATGGGCGCCATGAGCCCGGTCACGCTCCCCGCCGCCCTCGCCCAACAGACCGCCGAGGCGCTTTTTGGCGTCTGCCTCGCTCAGGCCGTCCGGCCCGGCGCGCCGGTGATGTACGGAGCCTTCACCTCGAATGTCGACATGAAATCGGGCGCCCCCGCCTTCGGCACGCCCGAGCACGTCCAGGCGCTCGTCGCCTCCGGGCAGCTTGCGCGGCGCTACGGTCTGCCTTATCGCGCCTCGCCGGTCGCAACCTCGAACGCCGCCGATGCGGAGGCGGCTTGGGAGCAGATGATGGCGCTTTGGGGATGTGCGATGGGCGGGGCCCATCTCTGGTACCACGCGGCCGGCTGGCTCGAGGGCGGGCTCTGCGCGTCCTTCGAGAAGTTCGTGATGGATGTGGACATGCTCGAGCAGATGTTCGCGTTCCTGCGGAAACCCGCCGTCGACGAAGCGAGCCTCGGCTTCGACGCCATCGCGCAAGTCCCGCCGGGGGGGCATTTCTTCGGGACCGAGCACACGCTCGCCCGCTACGAAACCGCGTTCCATAAGGGCAAGCTCTCGGATTGGCGCAACCATGAGAGCTGGCAGGCGGATGGGGCGAAAACGGCCGAGATCCGCGCGACCGAACGCTGGCAGACCATGCTTGCGGAGTATGCTCCGCCGGAGATGGACCCGGCCCGGCGCGAGGCGCTCGAAGCCTTCGTCGCCCGGCGCAAGGAGGAGATCGCCCGCGACGGACTGTGACGCGCCTGCCAAGGCGGGCGCGTTTTAGCCGTTGCGCCCTGGCCGCCCATTGGGCAGTCTGAGTTGAAGAGCACAAAAAACAGACCGCGACAGGGACGTGTCAGCCATGGGCATCTCGCGACGGCGGCCGGATCGGCCGGACCCGACGACCGACTTTGGAGCGCGCGCATGAGCCCGGTGGTCCGGCTCGTCCTCCAGCGCGTCGGGATCGGCGCCCTCCTTCTCCTCGGGATCTCTGCGCTCCTCTTCATCGGCGTCGAAGCCCTGCCCGGCGATTTCGCGCAGAATTTCCTCGGTCAGTCCGCCTCGCCCCAGGCAGTCGAGAACATGCGGATTAAGCTCGGCCTCGATGAGCCGGTGGTGTTCCGCTATTTCGAATGGCTTGGCGGCGTGCTGACCGGCGAATTCGGCACGAGTTGGGCCAACGGCTCAAGCGTCAATGAACAACTCTTCAAGCGACTGTCGAATACGCTCTTCCTCGCCACCGTCGCGGCCGTCATCGCCGTGCCGCTGGCCATTGGGCTCGGCATGGTCGCCGTCTTTTTTCGCGACAAGATCCCCGATCGATTGATCAACATAGTGTCGCTCGCGGCGATCTCCATGCCCGAATTCTTTGTCGGCTATCTCTTTATCTTCTTCTTCGCGATCCAATTCGGGATCGGCGACGGCCCGCCGATCATACCCGACACCCGGTCGTCGATCTGGGAGAACATCCAGCTCGTCGCGCTGCCCGCCGCCACCCTCGTCGTCGTCGTCCTCGCGCACATGATGCGGATGACCCGGGCGGCGATCATCAACATCATGGAATCCGCCTATATCGAAACGGCCGACCTAAAAGGTCTCGCGCCGATGCGGGTCATCTATAAGCACGCAGCGCCGAATGCGGTCGCCCCGATCATCAACGTCGTCGCGCTCAACCTCGCCTATCTGGTCGTGGGCGTCGTAGTCGTCGAAGTGATCTTCGCCTATCCCGGCATGGGCCAATACTTTGTCGACGCGGTGTCGATCCGAGATATTCCGGTCGTCCAAGCCTGCGGGCTCGTCTTTGCGGGCGTCTACATCCTTCTCAACATCCTGGCCGATGTGGGGGCGATCCTCGCAAACCCGCGGCTTCGGCACCCGAAATGACGCGCCCATGCTGAAGCTTGTCCGCTCCATGCCCTGGTCCGCCCGCATCGGCGCGCTCGGCTGCCTGATCTTCGCCTTTTTCGCCGTCTTCGCAGATCTCGTCGCCCCCTTTGGCGAGCGCGAGATCGTCGGCGATGTCTGGCAGGCCGCCTGGACCGCCTGCGAGAGTGACGCGGGCGCCGGCGTCTGCCTCCTCGGAACCGACAATCTGGGCCGGGACATGCTCTCGCGGCTCATCTACGGCGCGCAGACGACGATCACCGTCGCCCTCGCCGCCTCGCTCCTGGCCTTTGCGATCGGCATGCTGCTCAGCTTTACCGCGGCGGTGATCGGCGGCTGGACCGACCAGATCCTCAGCCGGATCAACGACATGCTTCTCGCGATCCCCACCCTGATCTTTGCGCTGGTGGTGCTTGCCGCGCTCCCGCAGAGCATCGTGATCCTCGTCGCCGTCATGGCGGTGATCGACCAGACGCGGGTCTACCGGATCGGCCGGGCCGTCGCCATCGACGTGGTGGTGCAGGATTTCGTCGAGGCCGCCCGGCTCCGCGGCGAAGGCTGGCGCTGGATCATCTTTCGCGAAGTCTTGCCGAACGTGCTGACCCCGCTCATCGCCGAGTTCGGGCTGCGCTTCGCCTTTGCCGTGCTCTTTCTGTCGACGTTGTCCTTCCTCGGGCTCGGCATCCAGCCGCCTGCGGCCGACTGGGGCGGCATGGTCAAGGACAACAAGGACGGGATCATCTTCCTGGTCCCGGCGGCGCTCTATCCCGGCGCAGCGATCGCGATCCTGGCGATTTCGGTGAACATGGTGGTCGACTGGATGCTGAACCGGACCGCAAGCCTCAAGGGAGGGCGCGCCTGATGGCCGAGGATCACCGCCGGAACGAGCCGCTCGACACGATCCTGGAGGTGCGCTAT
This sequence comes from Paracoccaceae bacterium, assembly GCA_050331395.1. Lineage (GTDB taxonomy): Bacteria > Pseudomonadota > Alphaproteobacteria > Rhodobacterales > Rhodobacteraceae > Thermohalobaculum. The sequence goes on along the minus strand of JBHJGX010000115.1, from coordinate 1,673 downwards.
CACAAGATCGGCGCGACCGTCTATCCGCCCGGAGAACCGCCCAAGCCCATCGGGATCGTGCATGGCGTGAGCTTCACCTTGGAGAAGGGCAAAGTGCTGGGCTTGATCGGCGAGTCCGGCGCGGGCAAGTCGACGATCGGGCTCTCGGCGCTCGGCTACGGGCGCGGTTCGGTCGAGATCACCGGCGGCGAGGTGCTGCTCGACGGCGAGAACATCCTGGCGCTCTCCAAGTCGCGGATGCGCCGGGTGCGCGGGCGGCGCGTGACCTATGTGGCCCAGTCGGCGGCGGCGGCCTTCAACCCGGCGCACCGACTCGGCGAACAGGTGATCGAGGCGACGCTTCGCCACGGGCTGATGGGCCGGCGCGAGGCGATGGAGCGGGCGCGCTATCTCTTCGGCATCCTCGGCCTGCCGGATCCGGACAGCTTCGGCGAGCGCTTTCCCCATCAGGTCTCGGGCGGGCAGCTGCAGCGGGCGATGACAGCGATGGCGCTCTGCCCCTCGCCGGATCTCATCGTCTTCGACGAGCCGACCACCGCACTCGACGTCACCACCCAGCTCGACGTGCTGGCCGCGATCAAGGCCGCGATCGAGGAAACGCAGGTCGCCGCGATCTATATCACCCACGATCTTGCCGTGGTCGCCCAGATCTCCGACGATATCATGGTGCTCCGCCACGGAAATACCGTCGAATACGGGTCCGTTCAGCAAGTGATCGAGGCCCCGCGCGAGACCTATACGCGGGAACTTTTGTCGATCCGCTCGGATATCAAAGAGGAAGCGGCGGACCAATCGAGCGCGGTGCTGGCGCTCGAGGGGATCGATGCGGCCTACGGGGCGGGGCTGCAGGTCCTCTTCAATGTCTCGATGCATGTGCCCGAGGGCCAGACGCTTGCGGTCGTCGGCGAATCCGGTTCGGGCAAATCGACGACGGCGCGGGTAATCACCGGGCTCTTGCCGCCCTCGGCGGGTCGGGTGAGCTTCAACGGCGAGGCGCTTCCCCCCGCGCTCAAGCAGCGCTCGAAGAGCCAGCTGCGCGAAATCCAGATGATCTATCAGATGGCCGATACGGCGATGAACCCGCGCCAGACAGTGGCCGAGATCATCGGCCGGCCGCTCGGGTTTTATTTCGGCATGGCCGGCGAGGCGCGGCGGCGACGGATCGCCGAACTCCTCGATCAGATCGAGATGGGATCGGGTTTTGCCGAGCGTTATCCGGCGGAACTCTCCGGCGGGCAGAAGCAACGGGTCTGCATCGCCCGGGCGCTCGCGGCCGAACCGCGGGTAATCCTCTGCGACGAACCGACCTCGGCCCTCGATCCGCTGGTCGCCGAAGGGGTGCTGAAGCTCTTGATGGATCTGCAGCGGGAGACGCGGGTGAGCTATCTGTTCATCACCCACGATATCGCGACGGTGCGGGCGATCGCCGATTCGATCGCGGTGATGTACAAGGGTCGAGTGGTGCGCTTCGGGCCGAAGTCGCAAGTGCTGTCGCCACCTTTCGACGACTATACGGATCTGCTGCTTAAATCGGTGCCGGAGATGCGGCTCGGCTGGCTCGAAGGCGCGCTCGAGAGCCGGCGCTTGGTGTCTGCGGGGAATTGACGTTTGGGAAAAGCGCGCCGCGGGCTCCCAGTCGACACCGGCGCGCGGGGCTGGCATCGGGACGGCCC
>JBHJGX010000114.1:0-42265 GCA_050331395.1 Paracoccaceae bacterium | reverse complement strand
CGGCATGGGCGCGCCGGCCCCCGTTGGGCGCGGGGCGCGGCGGGGGGCCGGGATCGAGCGCGGGGCGACCGGGGGCGCACCGTCCTACTGCCAGCCACCGCCCGATTTGGCGTCGATCCAGTGATCGGGCATCAATTCGGCCAAGGTCACCGTCCGGCCGCCCGCCAGAAGGATCCGCGCCGCACGGTTCTCCGCGTCGAGGAGCGCAATGAACTCCCGGCAACGCCCGCAGGGCGGCAGCACGGAGCCGGCCTCGTTCACCGCCACCGCCGCGAGGATCCGGCTCTCGCCGGCCGTGACCATGGCGGCGATCGCCGCGTGTTCGGCGCAAAAGCCGATCCCGCAAGGGGCATCGATGCAGACCCCGCAATAGACCGCCCCGCTGCCCGCAAGGATCGCCGCACCGACTTGGCCCATCTCCACCTGGTGGCTCCGCCGCCGGCGCACCACGCCGCGGGCGGCCGCGATCAACTCAAGATCTGTCAACTCGGGCGTCGGCCGCGAGGCGGGTTGCCCGCCGAGCGCCGTCTCATCCGCGCATCCGGGCGCCGTCCGGATCGAAAAGCGGCCGGGCAAAGACCGTCGCCGGACGCCGCTCGCCGAGAATCTCGATCTCGACGCCCTGACCCTCGCGGGCATGGTCCGGCGGCAGGAAGCCGATCGCGACCGAGGTCTCCGCCCAATGCGCATAGCCCCCCGAGGTGACGAAGCCCGCGACCCGCTCGGGTCCTGTCCCGTTCACCCAGATCGGCTCGTCGCCCTGGCAATCGGCGCCGTCCGCGTCGACGCGGAAGGTGCAAAGCCGCCGCTCCGGACCGCGCGCCCGTTCTGCCCGCGCCGGCGTCTCGCCGATCCAGCCCTCGCGCCGCCACGCACAGAATCGGTCGAGGCCGCATTCGCCGGGCAAATAATCCGGTCGGAATTCGCGCATCCACGAGCCGAAGCCCTTTTCCAGCCTGAGGCTCATCATCGCCCGCATGCCGAAGGGCCGGATCCCCAGATCCGCCCCCGCCGCCAGCAGCGTCTCGCCGAGGGCGATCTGGTCCTCCGCCGGCACGTAGATTTCATAGCCGAGATCGCCCGTATAGCTCACCCGTTGCACGAGCGCGTTGGCGAGGCCCACCGTCATCTCACGCGCCCCGAGGAAGGGCAGCGCGTTGCCGGACACATCGTCGCGTGCCACCCGGGCGAGGAGCTCGCGCGCCCGGGGACCGGCGATCTGGAAGCCGAGGAGCCGGGTCGACACGTTCTCGATCTCGACGCCGGGCGCGGCATGGGCGGCAAACCAGCGCATGTGATAGGCTTGCGCACCGAAGCTGGCGGTCAGCTGGAAGCGGGTCTCGTCGAGACAGGTCACGGTGAAGTCGCCGATCACCCGACCCTTGGGGCTCAGCATCGGCGTGAGCGCGATCCGGCCGGGCGCCGGGATGCGGCCGGCCATGATCCGCTCGAGCCAGGCCCGCGTCCCCGCTCCCGTGACCCGGTATTTGCCGAAATTGTGGATCTCGTTCAACCCGACCGCTTCGCGGACCGCCCGGCATTCGGCCCCCACCGCGGCGTGGGCGTTCGAGCGGCGGAAGGACGGCGTCTCCCAGCGTGCCTCCCCCTCGGGCGCGAAATAGTTGACCGCCTCCATACCGTAGCCCGTGCCGAAGACCGCCCGGTGCCGGTCCCAGAGCCCGTAGGCGGGCGTCGTCCGGTGGGGCCGTGCCGCCGGCAGCTCTTCGTTGGGGTAGGAGACCGAGAACCGCCGCTGATAGTTCTCCCGCACCTTCGCCCGCGTGTAGGCCGGCGTCGCCCAGAGATCCGGATGTCCGGTGCGCATTTCGCCGAAGCGCGCGACATCCATGGCGAAGACGTCCCGCGAGGTCTCGCCCTCGACCATCCATTCGGCGAGCGCCAGGCCGACGCCGCCGCCTTGGCTGAAGCCCGCCATCACCGCGCAGGCCGCCCAATAGTTCCGCAGGCCCGGCACCGGCCCGACGAGCGGGTTGCCGTCCGGCGCAAAGGTAAAGGGCCCGTTGATCACCCGCTTGATGCCTGCCCGCCCGAGCACCGGATAGCGGGCGAAGGCCTGCGCGAGACTGTCGCCCACCCGGTCGAGATCGTCGTTCAAGAGCTCGTGCCCGAAATCCGGCTTGGTTCCGTTCTCGGCCCAGAGCTTCATCGCTTGCTCGTAGAAGCCGATGCAGAGCCCCTTGCCCTCCTGACGCAGATAGCTCTCGCCCTCGGGATCCATCACATGGGGCAGCTCGTCGGCCCGCGCGGCGATCTCGGGGATCTCTTCGGTGATGAGGTATTGGTGCTCGACCGGGTGGAGCGGCAAGGCGAGCCCTGCCATCCGGCCGACCTCCCGCGCCCAGAGCCCGGCCGCGTTCACCAGGTGCTCGCAGCGGATCGTACCCTCGGGCGTCTCGATCTCCCAGCCCTCGGCCGTCGGCCGGGTCGCCGTCACCGGCGTGCGAAGCCGGATCCGGGCGCCGGCCGCGCGGGCGGCCTTGGCATAGGCCAGGGTCGTGCCCGAGGGATCCAGAAGGCCGTCGAGCGGGTCGTAGAGCGCAGCGAGCACGCCCGTGGTGTCGGTGATCGGGGAGAGCCGGGCGATCTCGTCCGGCCCGACGATCTCGGTCTCGAGCCCCATATAGCGGTGCTTGGCGCGCTCGGCCTTCAGGAAATCCAGCCGCTCCGGCGTCGCCGCCAGGGTCAGCCCGCCCACATGGTGCAGCCCGCAAGACTGCCCCGTCAGCTCCTCGAGCTCGCGGTAGAGCCGGATCGTGTAGCCCTGGAGCGCGGCCATGTTCGTGTCGGCGTTCAGCGTGTGAAACCCGCCGGCCGCGTGCCAGGTCGATCCGCTCGTCAGCTCCGAGCGCTCGATCAGCATCACGTCCCGCCATCCGAGCTTCGTCAGGTGGTAGAGCACCGAGCAGCCGACCACGCCGCCCCCGATCACCACAACCCGCGCCTCTGCCGTCATCGCCGCCTCCTTAGCTCGCCGAGGTGAGCCTATGCGCGTTTCGCGCCTCGGCGAAAGGGCTCTGGCGGCGGGGTGCCTGTGACCCCTCGTCACCCCTCAGGCCACTCCGCTCAGGCCGCGGCGGCGCGCGGCACCCGTTCGGCCAACTCCGCGAGTGTCAGATGCACCTCGTGGGGCGGGACCACCGCCTCGCGCACGATCTCGTCGAAATGCCGCGCGAGCTGACGCACCTGCTCGGCCGAGGTAACCACCAGATACTGCCGGCCCAGATAGACCGCCGCGCGCTTGAGCGCAAAGACCGTGAAGGGCGCCGAGAAGGTCCGCGCCGCGTCGAAGAGATGGAGCCGGACCGCCGGGTAGAGCTTCTCGCTCTCCCGCCCCATGTGCCGCAGCTGGTCACGCCGCAACCCGGGCGCGACGCCCTGCCAGATGCCATGCCCGGCGGCAAAGCTCTCGAGCACCTGGCGGCCCATGCAGATCTCCACATCCGTGTCCCGGACCATCGCGTTGTCGCGCATATCCGCCGCATAGCGGGCACGGGCCTCGGCCCGGCCCTCCCCGACCGCCTCACCCTCGAGACCCGGCAGACGGAAGAGATCGGGCAGATAGGCGGGCACATACCGGATCTTGCCGCCCTCCGCCTCCCGGTGCCAGCGCGCGAGCGGCGGTTCGGCCCTGCTGGCGTCCTCCGCCCGGCCGGTCTCGGTCTCGATGGCGACCGAGGACGCGACTTCCTGGCCGCCCTCTTGGGCGTTCGCGAGCCCGAGCAGCCAGTCCGTCGAGGTGCCCTTGCGTTCGGCGAGGCGGCGGAGCGTCTCGGCCCGCGGCAAACGCGCCTGCTCGGGATCGAGAAACTGGCTGAGCGCCGAGCGGTCGATGCCCACATCCCTGGCAAACCGCGCGAGCCCGCCCGGATGCGCCTCGACCAGGGCATGGAGGCGGTCGCGGAACACCGCTGCGAGGCTGTCTTTCGGCAAGCTCATTCGGGCCCCCGCCGCGATTGCACACCAGATGCTGCGAAACCGCAGCAATGCTGAGTGTACACGCATTTTCTCGCTTTGCACAGCAAACACGCGCAATACCCCTGCCTGCGCGCGCGTGCTATGCGCAACTCATGACCACATCCATCCTGTCTGACAGCAAACCCATCGAATGGCCGACCGTTGCCCTGATTTTGGGCACCACACTCGCTTGGGCCGGGCTGACCGCGGGCGGCGCCCATATCCCGGCCGCGCTGCTCGTGCCCGCGCTCGCCGTCGTCCTCGCGCTCCACTCATCGCTCCAGCACGAGGTGATCCACGGCCACCCGCTGCCCTCTCAGACGGCGAGCGATGCGCTCGTTTTCCCGGCGATCGGGCTTGCCCTGCCCTATGAGCGGTTTCGCGATCTGCATCTCGCCCATCACCGGGACGCCCGGCTGACCGACCCCTATGACGACCCGGAGAGCAATTATCTCGACCCCGACGTCTGGGTCCGGCTCGCCCCTTGGCAGCGCCGGCTGCTGCTCTGGAATAATACGCTTGCCGGGCGGATCCTGCTCGGCCCGGCGATCGGCCTCGCCGTCTTCTGGCGGGACGAGCTTCGGGCGGCTCTCGGCGGGGACCGGTCCGTGCGGCGCGCCTGGGCGCTCCATGCGGCCGCGCTCGTGCCGGTGGCGCTCTGGCTCGGCACCGTCGGGACGGTCTCGGCGCCCGCCTATCTCGCCGCCTGCTATCTGGGCCTCGGACTGCTCAAGATCCGGACGTTTCTCGAGCATCGGGCCCATGAAGCCGCCCGCGGCCGCACGGTGATCGTCGAGGATCGCGGGCCGCTCGCGCTCCTCTTTCTCAACAACAACCTGCACGCGGTGCATCACCAATGCCCCGGCGCGCCATGGTACGCGCTCCCGCGCCTCTATCTCGAGAACCGCGCCCGGATCCTCGCCATGAACGAACACTACGTCTATCCGTCTTATTGGGCGGTCTTCCGGGCGCATTTGCTCCGCGCCAAAGACCCGGTGCCCCATCCGTTCTATCCCGGGGAGGGACGACGGGTCGCGGATCGGCATTGACACGGACCGCCGCAGCGCCGCACGGTCCACGCCTCACACGCTTTGCCGGGACGTGCAGCCCTGTCCGACCATGCCCGCAGATCGCGACCCAATTGGGCCTTAACCCCCCGGGGTCGCCACGGCGGTCTCGCCGCGCTCAGCATGTACGACCGCCCCGAGATCCGCGCCGAGACCGACTTGCTTTGGGCGCGGCTGCGGGAAGCGATCCGCGACCGGGGACATGATGCGCCCGAGGCGCTGACCCGCGACCGGCCCAACCGGGTCTTGTGGAGCGCGCCGGAACTCGTGCTCGGCCAGACCTGCGGGCTGCCCTATATCCGGGCGCTGTCGCAACGGGTCGGGCTCCTCGGCTCCCCCGCCTATGCCATCGACGGCGTGGAACCGGGCGATTATCGGAGCGCCATCGTCGTCGGTCCCGAGAGCCGGGCGGCCGGTCTCGCCGATCTGAAAGGCGCCCGCCCCGCGGTGAACGCCCGCGACAGCCAATCGGGCTACGGGGCGCTCATGTCTGCGGTCGCGCTCTTGGCAGGTGAGGCGGCGGGAGCGCATTTCTTCGCCTTGCCGGTGATGACGGGCTCCCATGCGGCCTCGATGGAGGCGGTCTTGAGCGGCCGGGCCGGCGTGGCCGCGATCGACGCCGTGAGCTTTGCGCTCGCGCTTCGTCACGACCGCAAGGCGGCCGGGCTTCGGGTGATCGGCTGGAGCGCGCCTACGCCGGGCTTGCCTTACATCACCGGACGCCGAGCCCAGGTCGCCACACTCCAAAGCGCCGTCGAAGCGGCGTTCGCCTCGCTCGATAGGGGCGTGCTCGAGGCACTCTTGCTGAAGGGCTTTCGGCGCCGGGTCCCGGGCGAATATCAGGTGATCCGCGACCGTCTCGCCGCGGCCGAACGGCTGCACACGCTGCCGGCGGCGAGCTGAGGCGTCCGGCCGGGGCAGCACGGCCGACGCCGGAGTTCAGCGGGACCCAACGCCGTAATAGAGCGCCTGAACGTGCTCGGCCTCGGCAAAGAACAGCCAGCGCAGCGCCATCACCCCGGCGAGATGGGCGATAAGGGCGACGACCAGCACACCGTCTCCGAGCGCGAGCGACAGGAGCGCCACCGCCCCCGGCACCAGAAAGCCGAGCGCCGCCCCGAGCCAGCGCAGCTGCCAGGCCCGGCGCCGACCCACCCGAAAGGCCATCTCGTCGAGAAGGTAATTCGAGCCGGTATGGGGCGGCTCGAAGGCCCGGATCCGCGCCCCCTCGAGCCCTGTCGCCGTCGCGAGCGTCGTGCCCTGGACCGACCGCCGCGCGCCCGTGGCCTGGGTCTGCCACCAGATCGCGATCCCGGCGGCCACCGCAAGCGCAAGGACCACGCGCCCGCTATGGGCCGCGCCCCCGGTCAGCCCCGCAAGCGCGCCCGCCGCCAGATATCCGCCGACGAGGGCGAGCGCGATGAAAAGCTCGGGCGTCGGCGGCACCGACCAGCGGGGCACCGTGCGCAGCTGCGCATAGATCATCGCCGTCGCATAAACCGTGGCGAGCGCGAGGAGGGCGACGAGCCAGCCAAGACCCCAGAACCGAAGCCCGGCCAGCGCCCAAAGCCCCGCATAGACGGCAAAGAGCGCCACCGTCACCGCGAGCAACACCGCCTCGCGCGAAAGCCAGGACGACCGCCACTGACTGAAGGCGCGCCAGGCCCGGTCGGGCCGCGCCAAGTGGGCGACCGAGGCGAGACCGCCGATCGCCGTGAGCCCGAGCGCGACGAGGGGCGCGGCCCAGGCAAAGGCCGGCCCGCCGTCGAGGCCGAGCCCGATCCAAGCGATCAGCCCGAGGCCCGCGCCCGAGAGGACCGTAAAGACGATGAGCGAGGGGGCCGGGTTCATTCCGCGGGCTCCGCCCGTCCGGATCCGCCCGTGCCATCTGTGCCAACCGTGCCACCTGTGCCAACCGTGCCGCCCGGTTCCGCCGGCTCGAGCCGCGCCAGCGCCCGGTCGAGCCAGCCGAGGAAGCCCGTCGCCGCCGGCTCGGCGAGCGCCGCCAGATCCCCCGGACCTTCGCGGAGCGCCGCATCGCGCGGGCGCGGCGGCAGGTATTTGTTGACGGGCCGGGTCTCCTGCTCGGGCATCAGATCGAGGCCGCCGCGCTCGGCCACCAGCCGGCTGACGGCGCTCTCGGGGTCTTGCAAATCGCCGAAATGCCGCGCGCCGGCGGGGCAGGCCTTGACGCAGGCGGGGACCCGGTCAGCCTCATCGAGCGCGTCATTGTAGATCCGGTCGACGCAAAGCGTGCATTTCTTCATGACGCCTTCGGCCCGGTCGAGCTCCCGCGCGCCGTAAGGGCAGGCCCAGGCGCAGAGCCCGCAACCCATGCAGGCATCTTCGTTGACGAGCACGATGCCGTCCTCAGCCCGCTTATAGGACGCGCCGGTCGGGCACACCGTCACGCAGGGCGCGTCGGCGCAATGCAGGCAGCTTTTCGGGAAATGCACGAGCTGCGCCGGGCCCGCTTTCGGCATGACTTCGTAGGAATGGACCCGATTGAGCCAGGTGCCCGTGGGTTCGGCACCGTAAGGGTCCTGGTCCGAGAGCGGTGCGCCGGCGCCGCCGGTGTTCCAGGCCTTGCAGCTGACCGCGCAGGCATGGCAGCCGACGCAGATATCGAGATCGATGACGAGGCCGAGCGCGCGCTCGGTCCGCTCGGGCAGATCGGTCATGGCGGTCTCGCGGGCGTGGTTTCGAAGATAGCCGCAGCATGGCCGGGCTGCGCCGGCGGCACAAGGCCCGGGGGCGGAAATGCCGCTGAGCGGAGCGCGCTCCCTCGGCCCGCCCGGCTGTCGCCGGGTCTCCCCACGGTTCGATGGGCGCGCGGGACGGGCGGAGCGGGTTCAGGACGCGACAAAGCTCCAGAGCGACCAACCGGTCGCCGCCGCGATCACCGCGAACATCACGACCGTGAGGAGCGTGCGCCCGACCCGGCTGACGGGACCGCTCCGGCGCAACAGCCAGGCCTGGAACTGCCCGCGAAACGCCTTGGTCCCCGGCCGGTCGGCGAGCGGGTCGCCCTCCTCGCGCAGAAGCGCCACATAGCGCGCCTGTGCCCGGCGGAGCCAGATCCCCGCCCCGAGCACGAGCCCCCCGGCGAGGCCGAGAAGGATCCAAAGAAGCGCCTGGCTTTCGGGCGGAAGGAGGGCCGGCACCATGCTCAGCGCTCTCCTGGGCGTCGCGCGAGGATCCCGCGGAACCGCGCGGCGCGGTCACTCCCGTCCTCGGGGATCACGGCTTGGCGCCGTCGCCTGAGCCCGGCCGCGACAGGTCTTGCCGATCCGCCCATCAGGTGCGCCCGCGCGGGCTGGCGACGGCGAGGGCAGCGGGTGCCGGCGCAACCGGCGAGACCTGGCGCTCGAGCGCGGGTTCGGCGCGGCCGTCCGCGGGGGGCTCGGCCTTCTCGATCCGCACGCGGAGGTCGTACCAGGCGGCCTGCCCCGTCACCGGGTCCGAGTTCATCCAGCGCATCCCGTCGCCCTTCGGCGGCAAGAGCTCGTGGATCAGGTGATTGAGGAGGAACCCGCGCGTCGTCTCGGGCGCGCCGGCCTCGAGCGCCCACGCCCCAGCCCGCTTGCCGATCGCGTTCCAAGTCCAGAGCGTGTGCGGGTTCACCGCCTCCATCCGCCGAACCGGTACGCGGATCCGTCCATGATGCGAAATCACCCAGGCCCAATCGCCGTCGCGGAGGTCGTGGGCATCGCAGACCTGCCCCGGCACGAAGAGCGGGTTCTCCCCGTGGATCTGCCGGAGCCACGCATTCTGCGAGCCCCAGGCATGATACATCGCGGCCGGGCGCTGGGTGATCGCATGGAGCGGATAGTCCTCTGCGGCGACAGCCTCCTCCTCGAAGGGCGCCCACCAAACCGGCAGCGGATCGAAAGCGGTGCGGATCCGGTCGCGCAGATGCTCGGGCGGCTGGCGGTCGCCATGGCCTTCGGCGGCGAGCTGGAACCGCCGGAGCGGCTCGACATAGAGCTGGGCCACGCCCGGCTGCGGCGCGTCGTAGAAGCCCATCCGCACGGCCCAGTCCTGATAGTCCGCGTTCACATGCTTGAGGAAGCGCGCCGCCGGCGGCACCTCGGCAGTCCAGAACCCGCCCGCCTCGACATAGCGCTCGAGCTGTCGCGGGTTCGGCGTCCCCCGGCCCTCGGCCCCGCCGTTCTCACCCCGCCAGCCGGCGAGCGGGCCGATGCCGGGCCGCCGCTCGTGGCGCTGGATGTAATCCGCATAATCCGCGTAGGCCGGCGTGCCGTCGCCCGTCACGAAGCCCGGCAGCGACAGTCGCGCCCCGAGATCCAGAAGCACCGACTGGAACCCGCGCACATCGCGGCCCGCCGCTTGGGTCTCGGGCGGCACGACGGGCCAGCGGATCGCATCGGCGGCCATGTCGGGCTCGGAGATCGGCCGGTCGAGCAGCGAGATACAGTCATGTCGTTCGAGATAGGTCGTGTCGGGCAAGATCAGATCGGCAAAGGCCACCATCTCGGACGAGTAGGCATCGGAATAGATGATCTTCGGGATCTTATAAGCGCCCGTCTCGTCCGTCGCCGTCAGCATCTCCATGACGGCGGCCGAGTTCATCGACGAGTTCCAGGCCATGTTCGCCATATAGAGGAACAGACAGTCGAGCGGATACGGATCGCCCGCGACCGCGTTCGAGATCACCATATGCATGAGCCCATGGGCGGCGAGCGGCGCCTCCCAGGAGAACGCCTTGTCGATGCGGGCGGGCGTGCCGTCATCGGCAAGCGCGAGATCCGCCGGTCCGCGCGGGAAGCCCAGATGCGGCCCCGGGAGCGGGCAGTTCGGCTGGCAGATGCAATGCGGCGTCGGATGCGCCTCCATGGGCTTCGGATAGGGCGGTTTGAACCGGAACGAGCCCGGCGTCTCGACCGCGCCGAGGAGCGTTTGCAGCAGATGGAGCGCGCGGGCCGTTTGGAACCCGGTCGAATGGGCCGAAATCCCGCGCATCGCATGCATCGCGACCGGCCGCGACTGGAAGCCCTCGTGGCGCTCGCCACGGAAGTCGGTCCAGGGCTCGGCGAGAAAGGGCGCGTCGTCGAAGGCCGCCTGGGCGAGCTCGGCGGCGATCCGGCGGATCTGCTCGGGCGCGACGCCGCAGCGGGCGGCGACCGCATCGGGGGCGAATTCGGGCTCGAGATACTTCCGGGCCAGGAGTTCGAAGACCGGCACCGCGCGGCCGCCATCGGGCCCGGGCCCCTCGCCCTTCAGCTCGGGGATCACGCCCGGCCGGTCGAACGGCACCGCGCGGCCGGTCTTGCGGTCGCGCACTTGCGGTTTGCCGTCGGCATCGCGCACGAAGAGCCCGAAGCTCGGCCCCGGCCGACGGTCGACCAGAAAGCCCGCATTCGTCCACCGTGCGAGATAGTCGACATCGACCCGGCCCGTCCGCAAAAGGTCGTGGACGAGCGCCAGCACAAAGAGCCCGTCCGTCCCTGGCGTGATGCCGACCCATTCGTCGGCGACGGCATTGTAGCCCGTACGCACCGGGTTCACCGCGATCACCTTGGCGCCGCGGGACTTGAGCGCGCCGATCCCGGCCTTCATCGGGTTCGAATCGTGATCCTCCGCCACGCCGAACAACAGAAAGAGCCGCGTGCGCTCCCAGTCCGGCGCGCCGAACTCCCAAAACGCGCCGCCAAGCGTATAGATCCCCGCCGCGGCCATGTTCACCGAGCAGAACCCGCCATGCGCCGCATAATTGGGCGTGCCGAATTGCTGCGCCCAAAAGCCGGTGAAGCTCTGGCTCTGGTCGCGGCCGGTGAAAAAGGCGAGGCGCTTCGGATCGCGGCCACGGATCTCGCCGAGCCATTCGGTCGCGAGCGCCAGCGCCTCCTCCCAGGAGATCGCCTCGAACTGTCCCGACCCGCGCGGACCGGTGCGCTTGAGCGGCGTCATCAGCCGGGCGGGAGAGAGGTGCTGCATGAGCCCGGCCGAGCCCTTGGCGCAGAGGACGCCCTTGTTCTTGGGGTGGGCGCGGTTGCCCTCGATATGGCTGACCCGCGGGCCGTCGTCGGTGTCCGAGACATAGACCGACACACCGCAGCGGCAGGCGCACATATAACAAGTGGTGTGGGCGACCCGGTCTCCGGGCGCGCGGGGCGAGGCGGGGTCGGGACGCGGGCCGGGGCCGTCTGCCATGGGATCTCCGTCTGGGGCGCGCAGGGGCACGCGGGTGGCGGTGTCAGGGTCCGTCCCCGGAACGGGGCGCATCCAGAGTTTGCACCAAGCGCTCGGCCCGGCCAAGCGAGGCATGGCCTCGGCCAATCCGGCGAGCGCAAGAGCCGCGGGGTAGGCCGCAGCCGAAAGTGTGACGTTTCTCACATCGCCCGTCGGGCGCATCTGTAAACGCTTTATTAGGGAAGCGATGGGGATGTGTAACGATGAGCGAGTGTCGTGCGTATGTACTCGCCTGGGTGCCCTCTGCGGACGATCCGCTGGGCGCGTTCGGGCGCGATTGGACCGGGCGGTGTTCGGCGACCGGCGAACGCACCGGTCGTGCGCTCGCGGAGACGCTGGCTGCGGTGCCGGCTGACAGCGAGATCATGGCTAGCGGGCTGATCGGCGAGCTGAGCGTCAGATTTACGCTGCCGCCGGATGTATCGATTTATGGGTTGATAAAGGCGCTTGAGACCGGACTCGACCGGTGTCCCGCCTTCGATTTGCCGGCCTTCCGGCTCACACGGTGGGGGGGTACGCTCTCCCAAGTCGGGTTCGAGCCCGTGATGACCAGCCTTGCGCTGCGGATCCTGACCGACGAGATCGAGCGGGCGGTCGGGCAGCTTCGCGACCCCCGCCGACGGGGGGCACCGCAAAAACGACCGGGCCGCCGGATCAATCGCCGCGGTGGATCGCGCCCGTTCCGCGTGCCCATTGCAGGTCCGCTCGCCGCCCCGGATGCCGACCGCGTGTGCGCTCTGTTGTCGCCGCATCTCGAGCGGGCCGCAAGCATGGCGCGGCGGGTCTCGCACATCGCGCTCTTCGGCGATTTGGGCAGCGGGGTGCCCCTGATCGCCATCGAGGACGCTCTGCCGCTAGGATCCCTGCCCACACCGGCAGAGGTCGAAACCCTCGCGGTACGGGGACCGGAGGTCGCGCTGCCGCAGACCTGGCAATGGGGCGTGAGCGCCTGAGAAGCCCGCCATGGGCAAGCTTATGAAAAAGGCCGCCCGGTGCGAGGCGGCCTTTTCACGTGTCGACGTTTCGAACTTAGGCTCAGCGCGACCGGCGGACCGCCCAGATCTGCTGCAGACCAAAGGCGATGATGGCCGAGAACTTGAGAGCGGCAAGAATACCCAGCATGATTTGCTCCTTTCGCTGCGGATGATTTTGAGGTAGCGGCGCACCCGACTGAAACAATCCACATTTTTTCTTAAGAGTTGCAGCGGCCCCAGAACGACCATTTGTTTCGCTCAGGCTTCCCGATCAGATCACTCGAAACACTTCCACAGTGCAGAATTCCCCGAAGATTGCGAAAATAGCTCCAGATAAGCACGAAAGTTTCAAAGACGCCGGCCTAGCGAAAACGAAAATCGCGCGGAAATCTCGCCTAAAGGGCCCTTCAAATTTTTTCCGGATATTTCGCCCAACCCGCGAGCCACGGAGCGGCGACCCGGTGGTCCTGCCCGAGGTCCCTCGCCTATATAGGACCAAACCGAAGCGCCCGGCCCGGAGGGTCCGCCATGACCGACAGCCCCGCCGCCTCCCCGACCGCCGAGTGGCGCGACCGCCTCGGCGCCTGGTTGCAAAGCGACCGGATCCGCAACGCGATCCTCGCGGTGATCCTGCTGAACGCCCTCGTCCTCGGGCTCGAGACCTCGGACAGCGTCATGTCCGCCGCCGGCCCCGCGCTCATCGCCATCGACCGCATTTGCCTGGCGATCTTCGTCGTCGAACTCGTGCTCAAGCTGATCGCCTTCCGCCTGGCCTTCTTCCGCTCGGGCTGGAACATCTTCGACATGCTGATCGTCGGCATCGCGCTCGTGCCGTCGAATGACGGGCTGTCGGTGCTCCGCGCCATGCGGATCCTTCGCGCGCTCCGCATTCTTTCGGTCTCGCCGTCGCTCCGCCGCGTGGTGCAGGGCTTTGTCAGCGCGCTGCCGGGGATGGGCTCGGTCTTTCTGTTGATGGGGCTGATTTTTTATATCGGCGCGGTGATGGCGACCAAGCTCTTCAAGGCGACCTTCCCCGACTGGTTCGGCACCATCGGCGAGAGCGCCTACACCCTTTTTCAGGTGATGACGCTCGAGAGCTGGTCGATGGGCATCGTGCGCCCGGTGATGGAGACCCACCCCTGGGCATGGGCGTTCTTCGTGCCCTTTATCATGATCACGACCTTTGCGGTGGTGAACCTGCTCGTCGGCCTCATCGTCAACTCGATGCAGGACGCCCACGCGGCCGAAGCCAACGCCGCCACCGACGACTATCGGAACGAGGTGCTGGCGACGCTCGCCCGGATCGAAAGCCGCCTCGACCGCCTGGAAGCCGAGCGCGACCGCACGCCCTAAACGCTTTCAGCGGGCCGCGCCCCGTGTTAGCCCTCTCTCCGAACAGAGGGGAGCCTGCATGACCTGGGACGTCTATCTGTCGGGCGAGATCCACACGGACTGGCGCGAGGCCATTGCCGAGGGCGCCGCCGCCCGCGCGCTGCCCGTCAGCTTCCACGCGCCGGTGACCGACCACGCCGCCTCGGACGATTGCGGGGTGGCGATCCTCGGGGCCGAGCAGCAGAAACTTTGGCACGACCGCAAGGGCGCCGGGCTGAACGCCATCCGCACCCGCACGCTCATCGAACAGGCCGACATCGTCGTCGTTCGCTTCGGCGAGCAATACCGCCAGTGGAACGCCGCCTTCGACGCGGGCTATGCGGCCGCCCTCGGCAAGCCGCTCGTGATCCTGCACGGGCCCGATCATGCCCATGCGCTCAAGGAGGTGGACGAGGCCGCGAACGCCGTCGCCGAGACGCCCGAGCAGGTGGTGCGCATCCTCGATTATGTGATCAACGGGCGGCTCTGAGATGGCCGGCGACGAGACCGGACGCGGCCTCGCGCCCATCGCCCCGCGGTCCTACGCCGCCGCCGCCGTCGGGGTCGCCGCGACGCTCTGGCTCCTCATCGAAGCCCGGCCGGTCCTCGAGCCGCTCACCATCGCCGTGCTCCTCTGGTTCCTGCTGAACGCGGTCGCCGGTGTCTTTGCCCGGGCGCTCCGGGGCCCGGCCGCCGTGGCGCGGGGGGCCGAGAAGCTCGCCGCCGCGCTCACCGTCCTCATCGCCATCGCCGGGCTGAGCGTCCTCGTCTCGGCCTCGCTCTCGGGGTTCCGCGCCAACCTGCCGAGCTATGAGGCGAACCTCCGCGAAATGCTCCGCCAGGCGGGCCAGGCGGTCGGCATGGGGGAGGCCCTGGACCTTCAGGCGCTGACCCAGAACATCCAGGTCACCGACATCGCCCTCAGCCTGGCGGGCACCGCGGTCGGCTTCGTCGGTGCGCTCGTGGTGATCCTCGTCTATGTGCTCTTTCTCTTCGTCGAGGCGGGGCGGGCCGGCGACAAGCTGCACGCCCTCGCGCCGGAACAGGGCGCCCATGACGCGCTGGTCGCGACCATCGGCCGGATCAATCGCGAGATCGAGACCTATCTCGGGGTCAAATGCATCATCGGCGCGGCGCAGGCGATCCCGACCTTCGCGCTTCTCACCATCGTCGGCGTCGATGGCGCAGCCTTTTGGGCGGTGGTGATCTTCGTGACGAGCTTCGTGCCGACCGTGGGCTCGCTGATCGGGATCATCTTCCCGGCGACCGTCGCGCTCGTGCAATTCCCGACCCTGACGCCCTTTCTGATGACGCTGCCGCTTTTGGCGGTGATCCAGATCGCGGGCTCCAACTGGCTCGAGCCCCGGCTGATGGGCACCTCGCTCAATCTCTCACCGCTCGTGATCCTGATCGCGATCTTCGCGGGCGGCGCGGTCTGGGGGATCACTGGGGCGCTCGTCGCGGTGCCGGCGCTCTCGGTCGCGACCATCGTCTTCGCCCAGCTGCCGAGCATGCGACCGGTGGCCATTCTGCTCTCGAGCGACGGGCGCGTCTGAGCTCA
The DNA here is from genome assembly GCA_050331395.1 of Paracoccaceae bacterium. Lineage (GTDB taxonomy): Bacteria > Pseudomonadota > Alphaproteobacteria > Rhodobacterales > Rhodobacteraceae > Thermohalobaculum. The sequence continues at coordinate 27,104 of JBHJGX010000114.1, read as the reverse complement.
GAGATCAGCGAAGATCGAGGGGGCGGCCCGCGGGCGCAGCCGCAAACCGCTCGACGAGGCGTGCGGCGACGGTGTCGGTCGGCGTCAGCCGGTCGCGGGGCTCGCCAGGGTGGAACCGCGCGCGCCACGCGGTGGGCATCGGCGGGCAGAGGAGCGTCAACACGCGGAACCTGCGCTCGGCCTCGGCCCCCCAGCTTTCGAGAAGCGCCCGTTGCGCGGCCTTTGTCAGACCCCAGAGCCCACCGAAGGGATGTCCGACCTCCGGTTCGACGGGCAACGCCGCCACACCATTGTCAGACAATCGAAGCAGCGGATCCAGCATGACGACCAGACGCGATAAAGATCTGACATTCGTCGCGAGCGCCGTGTCCAACTCTTTCGGCAGGATATGCTCGGCCGGCGACAAAGGCGTCGCATGGGCGGCTGTATGCAGCCAAAAATCCAAACGTCCCCACCGCGCATGGATCGCGGCTCCCAACCGCTTAAGCCCCTCGTCATCGCGGATATCGAGGGGCACGAGCGTCGCCGCCCCGCCCGCCGCGCGAATCTCGTCGTCCAGCTCCTCGAGCCCGCCTTGGGTGCGGGCGAGCGCGAACACAGCCCCACCGCCCGCGGCGCGGCGGCGGGGGGCGGCCCGGCCAAAGCCCCGCGACGCGCCCGTGATGAGAGCGACCTTGCCCGCCATGTCAGACATTCACACCGACCCGTTTCCGCCGCCGATCCGATTGTCTGACATTTTGCTCGGCCGCGAAAACAGATGTCAGACGCCAGTTATCAGAGGAAAACCCCATTGTCTGACAATCTCTCAGGCCGTAACCGGCTCGCGCCGCGGCATCTGCCCTCGCAGCCGCGCATCCGACGGATCGATCGGATAATCGCCGGAAAAACACGCATCGCAGAATTGCGGCCCGGCCGGGTCTCGCCCGCCCGGATGCCCGCAGGCCCGGTACAGCCCGTCAAGCGAAACGAAGGCCAGGCTGTCGACGCCGAGATGCCGGGCCATGCCCTCCTCGTCCATCTGCGCGGCGAGAAGCTTGCTCCGCTCCGGGGTATCGACGCCGTAGAAACAGGACCAGCGGGTCGGCGGGCTCGCGATCCGGAAATGCACCTCCGAGGCGCCCGCCTCGCGGACCATTTCCTTGATCTTGCGCGAGGTGGTCCCGCGCACCACGCTGTCGTCCACGAGAACCACGCGCTTGCCCCGGACCAGAGCCCGGTTGACGTTCAGCTTGAGCCGGACGCCCATGTCGCGGATCTGATCGGTCGGCTCGATGAAGGTTCGGCCAACATACTGGTTGCGCACGATGCCCATCGCATAAGGGATGCCGCTTTCCTGGGCATAGCCGATCGCCGCCGGCGTGCCGCTGTCGGGGATCGGACAGACGAGATCGGCCTCGACCGGGGCCTCGCGCGCCAGTTCCCGGCCGATCCGACGGCGCGCCTCATAGACCGAGAGCCCGTCAATCAGGCTGTCGGGGCGCGAGAAATAGACGTATTCGAAGACGCAAAACCGGGGCCGCGCGGTCTCGAACGGGCGGTGCGAGGCGACGCCCTCGGCGGTGACGATGACCATCTCGCCGGGTTCCACGTCGCGCACGAACTCGGCCCCGACAATGTCGAGCGCGCACGTCTCGGAGGCCAGGATCCACGCCTCACCGAGGCGCCCGAGCACGAGCGGCCGCACCCCGAGCGGATCGCGGACGCCGATCATCTTGGTCCGTGTCATCGCGATGATCGAAAACGCCCCCTCGACGAGACGGAGCGCGTCCTTCATCCGGTCGGTGATCGTCTTCTGGATCGAGCGCGCCATCAGATGGACGATGCATTCGGTGTCGGAGCCCGACTGAAAGATCGAACCGCGTTCGATCAGCTGGGCCCGCAGTTGCTCCGCATTGGTCAGGTTGCCGTTATGCGCGATCGCACAGCCGCCCATGGCGAAATCCGCGTAAAGCGGCTGGACATCGCGGAGATCGGTCTGCCCCTTATGCCCGGCGGTGGAATAGCGCGTGTGCCCGAGGGCGATCCGCCCGGGCAGCAGGTCCATTACCGAGCGCTTAGTGAAGTTATCGCGCACATAGCCGATCCGGCGCACGGTCTTGAAGCTCTCGCCGTCATAGGAGACGACGCCCGCGGCCTCCTGCCCCCGGTGCTGGAGGGCATGGAGCCCGAGCGCTACGTAATTAGCCGCATCCTCGGCGCCGAAAACCCCGTAGAGCCCGCATTCCTCGTGAAGCGTGTCGTCGAAGGGATGGGCCGGTCGGCTGGCGTCTGCGTGATCCGTCATACTCGGCCCCCAAAATTGCGCCGCGGACCCGCGTGCAAGGTGAGACTATAGCCCGCGGACCGGTACCCGGCCAGAGACGCCGTACCTATGGACAACCGGACCGATTTCCAAGCGCCGGTCAGAAGCCTGAATCCGCCGCTTTGAACGAAAAATCCGGGCGTTCTTCGGCAATCGCCGCAAAGTGATCGAGATGATCCGCCATCATGTCGTCGAGCCAGGCGAGCGCCCGGAGATAGGCGCCATAGCTCGGCACGCCCTCGTAAAGCGAGACGACGGTGCCCTCGGGGATCTCGTCGAGCACTGTCCCGGTCGCGGCCTGCATGTCGGAGAGATCGGCCTCGGGCATGAGCGGATGCTCGAACCACGCCTCAGAGAGGTGATAGCGCTGGGGATCCTCCTCGACGGTGCGCTCGTATCGGACGAAGCCGCCCATGGGGCCCCCCTCGCGATAGACGCCGCGGCGAAGGCGCTCGCCGGCGGGGCCTTGCTGGATGTCGATGCTGGCGACCGCGGGCTCCCACGGCTCTCCCGCCTGTGCGACGAGGAGGTGCCAGACCCGGTCGCGTGGCAGCCGGACGACCCGGCGCGCGCGGAAGACGGTCGGCCCAGCCCCGGCGGCGATGTTGAAGAGTTCGGCCTCGAACAGGAAGATCGCGCCGAGCGCGAGGATCGTCACCAACGTGACGGTCGGGCCGATGCCGAGGACCGCGTCGAAGGCCCCGTCGACGATCACGCCGGCGAGGAGCGCAACCGCGATCTTGTCCGCGAAGCGCCGCCGGGCCGGCGCCAGCCCCACGACCAACCCCGGGGCGACCCCGCCCAAGCGCCCATAGAGGAGGAGCCCCACGACGCCCTCGCCCGCCAGAAGCCCGGCGATCCCGAGCACGCCCGCGACCGCGAGGATCCGCCGCCGTTGACGCCATCCCCGCTGTCGGAGCGCCGCGATCATCTCAGCTCTCGACAGGCAGCGGCTCGACCGGCTCGCCACCCGTGGCCCCGGTGCAGGGCGCCATCATCGCGTCGATGCGCTCGGTCAGCCAGGAGGGCAGCTCGGTCGGCAAATTGGTGCGGATCGTCGTCGAAATCTCGCCGATATAGAGGGCCGTCTGCGAGTTCGCGAGCTCGTCCCAATCGGCCGGATCGCCGATGAGCTCGACATAAAGGATGTAGGCGATCACCGCGAAGAGCACCCCTCTGCCGATCCCAAAGGCGAAACCGAGCACCCGGTCGAGCGGCCCGAGCACGCTGTCGAGAATCAGGTTCGAGAAGATCGGCGTGAAGACCGCCATGATCAGCAAGGCCACGGCCATGATCACCGTGAAGGCGGCGATGACCGACAGCACGCAGGACGACGCGAGGAAGGGTCCGACCGCCGGGATCTCGCGCATCAGCGGTTCCGCCATGGGGGTGAGGAAGGCCGCCGCCGCGGCGGCGATCAACCAGCCGCCGATCGCCAGAACCTCGCGGGTGAAGCCCCTTGAATAGGCGAGGACCGCCGAGATCAGCGTGATTGCGCCGACGCCCCCGTCGACAATGGTGAAGTCCATTTCCCGCTCCTTTCGTCCTGCCCCGTTATCGGTGTCTGCCCGATTGTGCCCGTTTTTGCCCGTCTATGCCCGCCCGGGCCCGTGCGCCGGCCCGCCGCGGTCAGGCCGCGCGCGCGCCGAACAGCTCCGCCACGAGCCCCGGCAGGTCGCCGACCCGCCGCAGATCCATGGCCGATTCGTGCGCCCCAGCGGCCTGCGCACTTTGCGCAGGCGCGAAGGCGGCTGTGAAGCCGAGTTTCGCCGCCTCCTTGAGCCGCGCCTTGGTTTGCGCCACCGGCCGGAGCGCGCCCGAGAGGCTCGCCTCGCCGAAAAAGACCGCGCCATCGGGCAGCGCCTCGCCGGTCAACGCCGAGAGAAGCGCCGCCGCCGCCGCCAGATCCGCCGCCGGCTCGGCGATCCGGAGCCCGCCGGCCACGTTCAGATAGACCTCCGCGCCCGAGAACGAGACGCCCGCCCGGGTCTCGAGCACCGCGAGCAGCATCGAGAGCCGTCCGCTGTCCCAGCCGATGACCGCGCGCCGCGGGGTCGCAAGTGGCGAGGGCGCCACGAGCGCCTGGAACTCGACCAGAACGGGCCGCGTCCCCTCGATGCCGGCGAAGACCGCCGAGCCGGGGCTCGGTGTCCCGCGCTCGCCGAGGAAAAGCGCCGACGGGTTCGCGACCTCGGCAAGCCCGCCTGCGGTCATCTCGAAGACGCCGATCTCGTCGGCGGGGCCGAAGCGGTTCTTGACCGCACGCAGGATGCGGAACTGGTGCCCGCGCTCGCCCTCGAAATGCAGAACCGTGTCGACCATGTGCTCGACGACCCGGGGGCCGGCGATCTGGCCGTCCTTGGTGATGTGGCCGACCATGACGACGGCGATGCCGTGGCGTTTGGCAAAGGCGGTGAGTTCGTGCGCGGCGGCGCGGACCTGGGAGATCGAGCCGGGCACCGCTTCGACCTGATCGAGCCAGAGGGTCTGGATCGAGTCGACCACGACCAGTCCGGGACGTGCCGCCTCGAGCGTGGTGAGGATATCGCGGAGGTTCGTCTCGGCGGCGAGCTTGACGGGAGCGTCGCTCAGCCCGAGCCGTCCCGCGCGCATCCGGACCTGCTCGGCCGCCTCCTCGCCGGAAAGATAGACCGTCTCGACGCCCCGCTCGGCGAAGGCCGCGGCCGCCTGCAAAAGTAGCGTGGACTTGCCGATGCCCGGATCGCCCGAGACGAGGAGCGCCGAGCCCGGGACCAGCCCGCCGCCGAGCGCCCGGTCGAGCTCCGCCATCCCCGAGACGGCGCGGACGGGCGCGGCCCCGCCACCCGAGAGCCCCTCGAGCGCAACGGCCCGGCCCCGCTTCCGGCCGAGGCCCTTGGTGGCCGGGCTCGCGGCCGAGAGCCCCTCGTCCGCCTCCAGACTGTTCCACGCGCCGCAGCTTGCGCACTGGCCGGCCCATTTCGCATGAACCGCGCCGCAGGACCGGCAGAGATATCGGATTTGGGCCTTGACCACGGGATGCCCCTTCGGCGTTCGGCCGGAGTGAATCAGAACGCGACGTAGCCCGCAAGCACGACGCCCGCGAAGATCTGCGTCAGGATCGGAAAGATCCGGAACCAGCCGCGCTCCACGGCGAAGACCCAGACCGCGGTCAGGAATAACGGCAAAGCGAGCACGCGGGCGATCTCCACCTCGCGTTCGAGCAGCGCGCCCATGACCGCGAGAATTGCGATGACCTGCGCGAGGTTGGCCCAGCGGGTGCGGCCCTCCTCCATCATCGCCTGCCCGACGGAATAGAGGCAGGCCATGCAGACCGAGATGCCCGCGAAGAGCCCGGTGATCATCAGGACAGATTGCATCTGCGCGGCCTCATTTGTTGATAAGTGGTTAATAGCCCACTTTACCCGGCAGGGTTGATGCCACATTTCTGAATGGACTTGGTGCGTTTTTTTTGTCAGCCCGGGAGTGCGGTCCGTGTCGCAACCTTTCGTTCAACCCTCGGCATCCGAACCCTTTTTTGATCGGCCATTGCAGGCCGCCCGCGCGCTTCTGCCGCTGGCCCAGCTGCTCTCGTCGGCGCAGGCTTCGCCGAAAAACGTCGATGCGGACCGCCTTGCGGGCGCCCGTCTCCTCCACGACCGGGTGCGTGACGAGCTTCGCTTCGGCTGGGGCATGCATTTTTGGGACGAGCCGCCGGCGGAGACCTGGATCCGCGGGCTCGGCTATAGCGTGACCAAGAGTGCGGTGCTCGTCCGGCTGCTCCGCGAGGCCGGCTACGCGGCGAGGCTCGTCTTTGCCGAGGTCGACGCGCGGCTTTTCGGCGGCATCCTCGAGCCGGGGACGCCCTATCTCGATCACGCCTATGTGGTGATCGACGGACCGGACGGCCCGATCGCCTTCGACAGCCACATACTCGACCGTCCGTTCTTTCGCGCGGCCCAGGCGCGCCTCCGCGCCCAAGGTCGGACCGCCGGCTGGGGCACGCATCGGGACGGCACCGACGTCTTTCCGGGGTTCTCCCAATTCGTGCCCGCGCTCCGCGGCCGCGTCTGGGGCAGCTTCGAGGACGCCCGGCAGTTCTACGATCGGACCGAAGGCGCGTGGAACCGGGTGCCTTGGCTCGTGCGGCTCGGCTTCGGCGCCGTCGTCGCCGGGGCGAATGCCCGGGTCGCACGGCTGCGCCGCCACGGCTAAGGGGCGCGCCCCTTGGCCAAGGCCCGTCCGTTGCCCACCGACCAGCCGGTGACGTCCTCGGCCAAGAGCGCCTCGCACCGTTCCACCAACACCGCGAGCGCGTCGCCGTCCCCGAGCCCCGCATAGGCGCCGGCCCGGGTCTCGTAGAGCACCCGCTCCTGCGTCAGCGCATTCGCGAGCGTCCGGTTCGCCACCCAGCGATCCCGCCAGCCCGCCGCGATCGTCAACCCGGCCGCCACCGCTGCCACCGTCGCCGTGCCGAGGGCGGCCAGCCGGAGCACCCCCGGGCGCAGATCGATCACCCAAAACTCGCCCGCCCCGAGGAGCGCCGGCGTCAGGATCGCGCTCACGAGCAAGGTCGACTGCCCGCTCACCGACCACGCGGCCGCCCGGCGCGCCCGGGCATCATGCGCGGCGATCGCGCGCTCGAGCCGCTCCGGGATATACCGCCCCGCCGCCATCGCCTCAGCGCACGGTGGCGATCGGGCCGTCCGGGAGGCCGTTGACGAATTGGTGGATATAGGGGTTCTCGGTCGTGTCGATCTCGCCGACGGGGCCGTCCCACTGGATCACGCCCGCATGGAGCATGGCGACCCGGTCGGCGATCTTGCGGACCGAGCTCATATCGTGGGTGATGGTGACTGCGGTCACGCCCATCTCGGTGACGATCTCGCGGATCAGCTCGTTGATCACGTCGGCCATGATCGGGTCGAGGCCCGTCGTCGGTTCGTCGAAAAAGATGATGTCGGGTTCGGCCGCGATGGCCCGTGCGAGGCCGACGCGCTTTTGCATGCCGCCCGAGAGCTCCGCGGGAAAGAGATCGGCGGTCGCCGCATCGAGGCCGACGCGGGCGAGTTTTTCGATGGCCCGCGCGCGCGCCTCGGCCCGCGGCAGCCGCCCACGCCCGCGGAGAAGACGGAACGCCACGTTCTCCCAGACAGTCATCGAGTCGAAGAGGGCCGCCCCTTGGAAAAGCATGCCGAATTTTTCGAGAAGCCGCTCGCGCGCTCGGCCGCGCGCCCGGATCGCATCCGCGCCATCGACCGTGATCCGGCCCGCATCCGGACGCACGAGGCCGAGCACGCATTTGAGCGTAATCGATTTGCCCGTCCCCGATCCGCCGATGATCACCAGGCTCTCGGCGGGCGCGATCGACAGATCCACGCCCCGCAGCACCTGCTTCTCGCCGAAGGATTTGGCGATGCCGGACATCTCGATCTTCGGCGTCATGCGGGGAACAGCGCTTCGGTCAGCACGTAATTCGCCGAGAGGATCAGGATCGACGCGCTGACGACCGCATTCGTCGTCGCTCGGCCGACGCCTTGAGCGCCGCGGCCCGACATAAAGCCATGAAAACACCCCATAAGCGCGATGATAAAGCCAAAGACCGCGGCCTTGATGAGGCCCGAGGTGACGTCCTCCAATTCGAGAAATTCGTAGGTCGTGTTGATGTAAACCGACGGATTGAAGTCCAGCCGCAGAACGCCGACCAAAAACCCGCCCATGATCCCGATCACATCGCCCACCAGTGCGAGAAGCGGCAAGACCAGTGTCGCCGCCACCAGCCGAGGGGCCACCAGATACTTAATCGGATTGGTGCTGAGTGTCACGAGCGCATCGATTTGCTCGGTCACCCGCATGGTCCCGATCTCCGCGGCGATCGAGGCGGAGACCCGCCCCGCGACCATCAATCCGCCGAGCACCGGGCCGAGCTCGCGCACCATGCCGATCGCCACGATGGACGGGACCACGGCCTCGGCGCTGAACCGCGCGCCGCCTGCATAGATCTGCAACGCGAGCGCGCCGCCCGTAAAAAGCGCCGTCAGCCCGACGACGGGCAGCGAGAAATAGCCGATCCGAAGCAGCTGCCGACCGATCTCTCCGGGATAGAAGGGCGGGCGGAGCACATGGCTGAGGCCCTCGGCCGCAAAGAGCGCGACCTGACCGGTCGTCCGGCAGAGCCCGAGCACGGCGGCTCCGATGGCGGCGAGAAAGCCCTGGACGGCGGCAAGCGCAGGCATGGACGGCTCCGAACTCTGGTGTCGTGTCTATAGGACCCGCGTGCGCATGTGCCAAGGGCGGGCGCCGGCCCGGTCAGTCAAGGTAACGACGCCGATACCGTGCGCCGAGGCTCGTTAAGATCTCGTATCCGATGGTGCCCGCAGCCGTGCCGAGCTGATCGATCGTCAGGTCGGGGCCGAGCAAGTTCACAGGGTCACCGACCGATAGGTCGGGAGCATCCGTCACATCGAGCGTGACAAGATCCATGGAAACCCGCCCGGCGAATGGGCAGCGGCGGCCAGCTACCTCCGCGACGGCCCGGTTGCCCGCCGCCCGGAGGATCCCGTCCGCATAGCCCGCCGAAACGGTCGCGATCCGAGAGGGACGCGCGGCCCGCCAAGCGCCGCCATAGCCGACGATTTCGCCCTCGGCGACGTCGCGGATTTGCAGGACCGGCGCCTCGAGGCGCACCACGGGTTCCGCCGCGTCGAACGGATGCCCGCCGAAGAGGCCGATCCCGGGGCGCACCATGGCATAGCGGAACGCGGCCCCGAGGAGCGTCCCGCCCGTTGCTGCAAGGGACAAGACCGGCCCCGTCGCGCCGCCCAGACCGCAAGTCATCGCCTCGAAGGCCGCGCGCTGCTCCAGGTTCTGCGCGTGCGGGCTGTCAGCGCGGGCCAGGTGGCTGAGGACGAGCGCCGTGCCCGCGGGCAGGCCGATGGCGGCCAGTTCGGCCGGCTCGAGACCGAGGCGGTTCATGCCCGTGTCGAGCTGAACGGCCACGGGCCCCGGCGCGCCAGACGCCTGCCACGCGGCCACCTGCTCGGGCGCATTCAGCACAGGTCGGATCGCGGCCTCGGCAAAAAGCGCGCGTTCCTGCGGCGCTGCGGCGGTCGGGTAGCCTGCCAAGCAGTAGATCACCGGCCCCGGCCCCACGGCACGGCGGAGCGCGGCGCCTTCGTCGGGCAAGGCCACGAAGAACGTCCGGGCCCCCGCGGCGACCAGCACAGGCCCGACCCGGTCGATCCCGCAGCCATAGGCGTCGGATTTGAGCACGGCCGCCGTCTCGGCCAGCCCCGAGAGCCTGTCGAGCGCGTGCCAGTTTCGGACGATGGCGCCCAGATCTATCGTCAGCGTGGCGGTGAGGCTCACCGGGCGACCTGCGTCACCGAAACTCCCCACCTTCCGGTTGATAGCCTGGCTGACCGTCCGGTAGATAGCCCGAATTCTCCCGCACGAGGTCGGTGAACTTGGTGTATTTCGCCTCGAAATGCAGCTCGACCGTGCCGATCGGCCCATGCCGCTGCTTGCCGATGATCACCTCGGCCCGGCCGTGCAGCTTTTCCGCCTTTTGCATCCATTCAGAAAACTTCTCGTTGTCCTCGGCAGGTTTCAAGCGTTCGTGGTAGTATTCTTCCCGGAAGACGAACATCACCACATCCGCGTCTTGCTCGATCGAGCCTGACTCGCGCAAGTCCGCCAGTTGCGGCCGCTTGTCCTCCCGGGCCTCGACCTGCCGCGACAGCTGCGAGAGCGCGATGATCGGGATCTCGAGTTCCTTCGCCAGCGCCTTCAACCCTTGGGTGATTTCCGAGATCTCGAGCACCCGGTTCTCGCCCTTGGAACTCGCCGGCCGCACAAGTTGCAGATAGTCGACCACCAGCACGTCGAGCCCATGGTCCGTGCGCGCGAGCCGCCGAGCCCGCGCCGCCAGAGCCGAGATCGGCAACGCCGGCGTATCGTCGATATAGAGCGGAATTTTCTCGAGCTCACGGGCGACCTGAAGAAAGCGCTTGAAATCGCCTTCGCCAAGCTTGCCCTCGGCGAGATCGGCCGAGCGCAGCTGGGCCTCCGAGACCAGGATACGGTTGGCGAGCTGCTCGGCCGACATCTCGAGGGAAAAGAACCCGACCACCCCGCCGGCCACGAGCCGGTCCTTGCCGTCCTCGCCGCGCTTGATCTCGCGGCGCCGGGCGACGTTGAAGGCGATATTGGTGGCGAGCGCGGTCTTCCCCATGGACGGGCGCCCAGCGAGGATCAGTAGATCGGATTTCCGGAGCCCGCCGAGCTTGCGGTCGAGTTCGCGAAGCCCCGACGAGATGCCCGCGAGCCCGGCTTTGCGCTGATGCGCGGCCTCGGCCGCCTGCGCGGCGATGGTCAGCGCCCGGCCGAAATCCATGAAGCCGCGGCCGTAAGTGCCGGATTTGGCAACCTCGTAGAGCGCCTTCTCGGCGGTCACGATCTGCTCGGAAGGATCGGTGTCGCCCTCGACCCGGCGGGCATTGTGCTGGATTTGCTCGCCGATCGAGATCAGTTCGCGGCGGAGCGCGAGGTCGCGGACGACGGTCGCATAGTCGCGCACGACCATGATCGAGACGGTCGCCTCGGCCAGCCGCGCCAGATAGCCGACGCCGCCCAGCGCCGCGAGGCCCTGGTCCTCGGCCAGCAGCGGCTTGAGCGTGACCGGCGAGGCGAGCGTCCCCTTGGCGATCCGCTCTGCGGCGAGGGCATAGATGCGCCCATGCACCGGCTCGAAGAAATGACGTTGCTCCAGCAACCCGGCAATGCGTTCGTGGACGTCGTTATTGAGAAGCAACGCCCCGAGGATGGCCTGTTCGGCCTCGAGATTATGGGGCAAGCCTTCGGGTTCTGCGGGTCGACTGCCGTCAGCCATCGGGGTGGACGCTCCGAGTTGTCATCGAATTGTTACAAAAGTCTAGCGGAGCACGCGTCGGATGGGCAGCGCCGAGGACCGGTTGACAGAGGCTTATCCCCGATTCTTTCGATCATGTGGATAAGACTGGGGAAAACGGGGAAAATTCCGGCGGGCCAGCGGCTCATGGCAGACAGATGACAGAATGACGGCCAAATTGAGGGGGTAACCGAAACGACAACGGGGCCCGCGCGTGTCCGCCGGGCCCCGAAAACGTGTCGCGATCGCAGGTCTGGGCGACCCTCAGTCGGCGGGTTGGTCTCCGCCCCGCCCCTCCGGCACATCCACCGGGCCCGAGCGCCGATCGTCGTCGTCGCCATCGTCGGACGCGGCCCCACCCATATCGTCGAAAAGCTCGGCGATATCGAATTCGGCTGCGGCCTCTTCCTCGGCGCGAAGTTCCTGGATCGACTTCCCCGACGCCTGGACTTCGGCTTCTTCGGCGGAACGGGCGACGTTGGCTGTTACCGTCACGATGACTTCGGGATGCAATTCGACGCGCATGTCGTGGAGCCCGAGTTCTTTGATCGGTTTATTGAGGATCACTTGACGCCGGTCGAGGGCAAAACCCGCGTCCGCCGCCGCCTCGGCGATATCCCGCGGAGCAACCGACCCGTAGAGCGCGCCCGCCTCGGAGGCGTTGCGGATAATCACAAACTGACGGCCGTCGAGCTCCGCCGCCTGACGCTCCGCCTCGGCGCGTTTGTCGGCGTTCCGCGCCTCGAGATCCGCCCTCTCGGCCTCAAACCGCGCGATGTTGGCCTTGGACGCCCGGAGCGCCTTGCCCTGGGGAAGCAGGAAATTCCGCGCATAGCCGTCTTTGACCTTAACGACTTCGCCCATTTGGCCGAGCTTATCGACCCGCTGCAACAGGATCACGTCCATCGCCGCCTCCTCACTGCACCGAATAGGGCAAGAGCGCGAGGAACCGTGCCCGTTTGATCGCCCGCGCGAGTTCGCGCTGTTTCTTAGACGATACAGCAGTGATACGGCTCGGTACGAGCTTGCCGCGCTCGGATACATACCGCTGCAGGAGTTTCACGTCTTTGTAGTCGATCTTAGGCGCATTGTCGCCCGAGAACGGGCAGGTCTTGCGCCGGCGGAAAAACGGTCTGCGCATGGTCTATCACTCCCCTGCGGTCGGTCGGTCGCCGTCGCGCGGCGGGCGGTCGTCGCGATCCCGGCGCGGCGGACGGTCGTCGCGGTCCCCGCGAGGTGGACGGTCGTCGCGGTCCCCCCGCGGCGGACGGTCGTCGCGGTCCCCGCGAGGTGGACGGTCGTCCCGATCCCGCCCGTCGCCGCGGTCTCCGCGATCCCGGTCGCGGCCACCCCGGCCACCCCGATCATCACGGCTCGACCGGGCCTGGATCACAGCCGACGGCCCTTCCTCGTGGACCTCGACCCGCACGGTCAGCACACGCATCACGTCGTCGTGAATGCGCATCAGCCGCTCCATCTCCTGAACCGCCTCAGGGGGCGAATCGGACCGGATATAGCCGTAATGGCCCTTGCGATTCTTGTTCACCTTATAGGCGAGCGTCTTCAGGCCCCAATATTCGGTGCCGACGATAGTCCCGCCATTGTCAGTGAGAACTTGACCGAAATGCTCGATGAGCCCTTCGGCCTGCGCGTTCGAGATGTCCTGACGCGCAATAAACGTGTGTTCGTAGAGCGGCATCGCCCTCTCCGTCCTCCGCGCTTCGCAATCCGGGAGCGAACCTCCCGGGGCCCGGATCGGAGCGGCGCGGCCCTATGGCTGTCCTCGGGAGAGCGCTCGGTTACATCGCCCAGCAGGATCCGGCAAGCCCCGCTGCAAAGATCTGGCCTTCAGGCGCGCATCCAGGCCCGAGATGCCGGCGCGAAGAGGCAAAGGAGCGCCGCCAGCTGGCCAAGCGCCTGGACACCGCGGACCGCGGCAAGCCCTGGGAACCGACTGGCGATCTCGATGAGGCCCGGGATCAGGATCGCCGCGCCCACGAGGATCAAGCCGGTAAAGACCCAAAGCCCGATCACGCTCCGCCTGACTGCGATCAGGTAAACGAAGATCAACGACACCGCGGTGGTCCCGAGAAAGTAAAAGATCACGTAGTCGTCGGAATTGCCGAGCGTCAGTTGCTCCCAAAAGACATTGAGTGCAACGAGGTCGATGGCGATTGTGGCCGCGATCAGCCAGACGAAGATGCGGATCTGCGGCGGTCTCGGTGGCATCGACACGCTCCTTTGACGGACGGCATGCGGCGTTCTTGACAGTTTCGCCCCTGCCCGCGCAAGCACGCAAGACCAGCACGGGAGGCAACGATGCGGGCATTCATCTTTCCGGGACAAGGCGCGCAAACAATCGGCATGGGGCAGGCGCTGGCCGCGGCCTATCCGGCGGCGCGCGCGGTCTTCGACGAGGTCGACGAGGCGCTCGGCGAGGCGCTGTCCCAGACCGTCTGGGAGGGTCCGGAGGACACGCTCACCCTGACCGCAAACGCCCAGCCTGCGCTGATGGCGACCTCGATGGCGGCGTTTCGGGCGCTCGAAGCGGAGGGGGTGGCGATCGGCCATGCGGCCTTCGTGGCGGGGCACTCGCTCGGCGAGTATTCCGCGCTCTGTGCGGCGGGCACGCTCGGGGTTGGCGATGCGGCGCGGCTCCTCAGGCTCCGGGGCGAGGCGATGCAGGCCGCCTGTCCGGTCGGTGTGGGCGCGATGGCGGCGCTTTTGGGCATGGACTACGCGCGGGCGGTGGTTGTCGCGGCCGAAGCGGCGCAGGGCGAGGTCTGCGAGGCGGCGAACGACAACGATCCGACCCAAGTGGTGGTCTCCGGCCATCGCGCGGCGGTGGAGCGGGCGGTGGCGCTCGCGAAGGAGCACGGGGCGAAGCGCGCGGTGCTCCTGCCGGTCTCGGCGCCCTTCCACTCGCCGCTGATGGCGCCCGCGGCCGAGGCGATGCGGGCGGCGCTGGCGGACGTGGCGCTGGCCGAGCCGGCAGTGCCCCTGGTTGCGAATGTGACCGCCGAGCCTGTGCGCGACCCGGAGGCGATCCGAGGGCTTTTGGTCGAGCAGGTCACCCACCGGGTGCGGTGGCGCGAGAGCGTTCTGCGGATGGCGGCCGACGGCGTGACCGAGACTATCGAGATCGGCGCGGGCAAGGCGCTCTCGGCGATGATCAAGCGGATCGACAAAGCGATCGCGCCGAAAAGCGTGGCAACCCCTGAGGACGTGAAAGCCCTGGCGGAAGCGCTCTCCCCCTGACGCGTCGGTGGCCGCAGGACGACGCTGCGCTGCGACAAGGTGTTGCTGCTTTCCGTCCCGCGTGATACACAACTAGTGTCAACTTGAGGGGAAATCGATGCCGATTCGTAACGTTTTTGCGGTGTTGACCGCGATGTTGGTGTGTTCGCCAGCCACAGCGATCACGTTCAATTTCCAGAACGTCGTTACCACCACCTTCACTGAGCAAGGCTTGACGTTGAACGCCTCGGCGTTTTTGTCGACCGGCGCGACGACCTCGGTTCCAGCCGCACCGAATTCGAACGGCGCGGGCGCCGGCATCGGCGGCGGTGGCACGCCCGGTGGCGGCCAAATCTCAGCGCAAGAATTCTTTTTGTTCGAGTTCGACGGGCTGGTGCGGCTCGACTCGATCACCATCGTCGAGACGGGCGGGAGCGACGAGAGCGTGTCGATCTTGTACCCCGGCTTCGCGACCCAGACGGAAACCGTCCCAGGCGACGGGCCCGCGGAAACGGTCTTCGATGGCGGCGACTTCAACGGGTTGCTGGCCAACCCGACAACGAGCTTCATCGTGTTCGGCCCGCCCGCGGACCCGACAGAGCGCGGCATTCGGATCGCTGAGATCGAGGTCAGCCGGATACCGCTGCCAGCGGCGGGGCTGCTGCTTCTCGGCGGGCTTGGCGCGTTGGTTGCCGCCGGCCGCCGTCGCGCCTGAGGTTCCGACCCCCCAAGCGCGTCCCCGACGGCCGCCGACATTGAAGGATTGCCGCGGGCTTCTCCCCGTGGCATGGGCCTCCGCCAAATGAAAGGGAGGCCCGAATGTTCGATCTGAGTGGCAAATCCGCGCTGGTGACCGGCGCATCGGGCGGGATCGGCGGCGCGATCGCCCGGGCGCTTCACGGCGCCGGCGCCACGGTCGCGCTCTCGGGCACCCGGGTCGCGCCCCTCGAGGCGCTTGCGGCCGAACTCGGCGACCGCGCCCATGTGACCCCCTGCGATCTGAGCGATCTCGCCGCTGTCGACGCGCTGCCCGGCCGGGCCGCCGAGGCGACGGGCGGGCTCGATATCCTGGTCAACAACGCCGGGATCACGCGAGACCAACTGTTTATGCGCATGGGGGATGCGGATTTCGATGCCGTCCTTGCGGTCAATCTGACGGCGGTCTTCCGGCTCTCCCGCGCCGTGCTCCGCCCGATGATGCGCGCCAGATGGGGCCGGATCGTGCAGATCACCTCGGTGGTCGGGCATACCGGCAACCCGGGACAAGGCAACTATTGCGCGTCGAAGGGCGGGGTGACGGCGATGTCGAAGGCGCTCGCCGCCGAGGTCGCGACGCGCGGGATCACGGTCAACTGCATCGCGCCCGGTTTCATCGAGACGGAGATGACTGCGAAGCTCAGCGACGAGCAAAAGGGGCGCATCCTCGGCCAGATCCCGGCCGGGCGCATGGGCGGGCCCGAGGACGTGGCGGCGGCGGCGGTCTTTTTGGCCTCCGACGCGGCCGGCTATGTCACCGGCCAGACGCTCCATGTGAACGGCGGGATGGCGATGCTCTGAGGCCCGTCTGCGGGGGCCTTAGCGGCGGCGACGCGCGACGAGGCCGAGCCCGGCCAGCCCCGCGAGGAGGAGCGGCAGGCCGGCGGGGAGGGGAACAACCGCGCCGTCCGGGTCGCTCGCAGCCGCCCCGAATTGCAGGTTGTCGAGCGTGAAGATGTCGTCACGTGGCGTAAGGTTACCGAACGTAACCATCTCGATCGGGGTCATGCTGGTGAAGCCGAAGAAGTTATCCGCTGTGTCACCTGTCTGACTGTCCGCGCCGAGGGCGATTGCGCGCTCCGTCCCGTCGACAAGGATGGCGAGCCGGTTGACAGCTACGTCAGCGTAGTCGAACCCGACGGCCGTCACCGGGGCAGGAAAGGTCCACACGATCGATGTGGATGCGCCATCGCCATCGCCATCGGTTGCGTTCACATAGCGCCCGTCGGAAATCGAGTTGTCAGTAAACGCGGGTGGCGCGCTGTTTTCGGACGAAACCCCGCTGGCGAAGGTGATTGGATTGCCCTGCGGCACGTCGGTGCCGAAATCGTCCACCGTGAAGGCGATGCCGGCCGTCGCGGCGTCGAAGGCCGTGCGGTCGTCGAAGAAGACGATCGCGGCGGGTGCCGTACCGGCGATGAGCGTGAGCGCCAGAGCGCCGGCGGCGGTACGAAACATGAGTCCCTCCCAATGGATAGATCACGGGCCTAACACACCGACCGCGCCGGGACAATCGGTTCCGGCGCAGCGGGCATCCAATCTCGCGCAGGGCGGGCAATTGCGCTCCCAGAATCTTGTTGCTAAGGGGAGGCGCATCTTATTTGGGCGCGGCCGGGCCGGACGAACGGGGCTCGCCGCAGCGCAGGCGGCCGCCCTCCCTTGCCGCCCTTGGGACACGACGGGCCAATCGGCCATAGAACAACAAGGCCGACGGCCACACGCTAAGGAGAGAGCATGAGCGACATCGCCGAGCGCATCAAGAAAATCGTGGTCGAGCACCTCGATGTCGAGGAAGACAAGATCACCGAAAAAGCGAGCTTTATCGATGACCTTGGCGCGGACAGTCTCGACACGGTCGAACTCGTCATCGCGTTCGAGTAAGAGTTCGGGATCGAAAACCCCGACGACGCTGCCGAGAACATCCAGACCTTCGGCGATGCGGTGACGTTTATCTCTGAGAAAACCGCGGCCTGAGGCGGGGCGCGTCTGCCGATCCGGCGCGGGCTTCGGGGGACCGGAGGCCGCGCTTTTGTTTGGCACGGACGGCGGGGGCGCTAGGCTGCCGCAGAGGAAGCTGAGGAGAGCGCGATGCGTCGGGTTGTGGTCACGGGTCTCGGCATGGTGAGCCCGCTTGCCGCCAGCGTCGAGGAAACCTGGACGCGGCTGCTGACGGGCCGTTCGGGCGCGGGGCGGATCGGCCATTTCGACGCGAGCCACCTGCCCTGCCAGATCGCCTGCGAGATCCCGCTCGGCGACGGGACGGACGGGACTTTCAACGCCGACGACTGGGTGTCGAAAAAAGAGCGCCGGAAGATCGACCGGTTCATCGTCTACGCTCTCGCCGCGGCGGATCAGGCGGTCGCCGACAGCGGCTGGGCGCCGGAGGACCCGGATGCCAAGGCGCGCACGGGTGTCCTGATCGGCTCGGGGATCGGCGGCATCGAGTCGATCGCCGAGACCGCGGTCACGCTCAAGGAGCAAGGCCCGCGGCGGGTGTCACCATTCTTCATCCCGGGCGCGCTCATCAATCTCTGCTCGGGACATGTCTCGATCCGCCACGGCTTCACCGGGCCCAATCACGCGGTCGTCACGGCATGCTCTACGGGCGCCCATGCGATCGGCGATGCGGCGCGGTTGATCGCGCTCGGCGATGCGGATGTGATGGTGGCCGGCGGTGCCGAAAGCCCGATCTGCGAGATTTCCCTGGCGGGCTTCGCGGCGTGCAAGGCCCTCTCGACCGGGTTCAACGACCGGCCCGAGGCGGGCTCACGGCCCTATGACCGGGCGCGCGACGGGTTCGTGATGGGCGAGGGCGCGGGCGTCCTCATCCTCGAGGCGCGCGAGCATGCCGAGGCGCGCGGCGCCAAGATCTATCCCGAGGTGCTGGGCTACGGCCTCTCGGGCGATGCCTATCACATCACGGCGCCCGCCCCGTCCGGCGACGGCGGCTATCGCTCGATGGCAGCGGCTCTCAAGAACGCGGGGCTCACGCCCGAAGCGATCGATTACGTCAACGCGCACGGCACCTCGACGCCGATGGGCGACGAAATCGAGCTCGGCGCGGTCATGCGGCTCCTGGGCGACCACGCGGGCAGGGTCACGATGAGCTCGACGAAATCCTCGACGGGCCACCTTCTCGGCGCGGCCGGCGCGATCGAAGCGATCTTCTCGATCCTCGCGATCCGCGACCAAGTGGCCCCGCCGACGCTCAATCTCGAGGACCCCTCGGTCGAGACCCCCATCGACCTCACCCCCCTCGTCAAACGGGAGCGCGAGATCAAGATCGCCCTCTCGAACAGCTTCGGATTTGGCGGTACCAATGCGAGCGTGATCTTCGGCGCGGTCTGAGGGGCCGCTTAAGGGAGAGCGCGATGCGCCACGTGGCCGCCAATGTTCTGACGCTCGTGATCGCGGCGGGATTTGCGCTCGCGGTTTTGATCGGCCGGGCTGTCGAGGAGTTCCGCGCCGACGGGCCCCACGACACCGCCGTTCGGATCCAGGTGCCCCGCGGCGCGACCCTCGACGAGGTGACCGAACTCACCGGGCAGGCCGGTCTCTTCCCGGAGCGGTCGGTCTGGGGGCTCTTGCCGGGGCAATCGCTCTTCCGCCTCGGCGCCCGGTATACGGGGCAAGCGACAGCGATCCGCTTCGGCGATTACGAGGTGCCGGCCGGGGCGAGCATGGCGGAGACGCTCGCGCTCCTCACCCGGGGCTCCAACGTTCAATACCGCATCGTGGTGCCCGAAGGTCTGACCAGCTGGGAGGTGGTGCGGCTTCTCGAGGCGGCGCCGTCGCTCGCGGGCGAGGTGGCCGAGATCCCGCCCGAGGGGAGCCTCGCCCCAGACACCTATTTCGTCGACCGCGGAACCGAGCGCGCGGCGCTCATCGCCCGGATGCAGGCCGCCCAGGAACGGATCCTCGCGGAGGCCTGGGCGGCGCGGGCGAACGGCCTGCCCGTCCAGACGCCGGAGGAGGCGCTCATCCTCGCCTCGATCGTCGAGAAGGAGACCGCGATTGCCGCCGAACGGCCCGAGGTGGCATCGGTTTTCATCAACCGCCTCCGCCGGGACATGCGGCTCCAGACCGACCCGACGGTGGTCTATGGGGCGATCCAAGGCCAGGGGGCGCTCGACCGGCCGCCGACCGGGCCCGAGCTCCGCCAGCTCACGCCGTGGAACACCTATCGGATCGACGGGCTGCCGCCGACCCCGATCGCCAATCCGGGCCGGGCCGCCATCGAAGCCACGCTGAACCCGGCCGAGACCGAATACATCTACTTTGTCGCCGACGGCACGGGCGGGCACGCCTTTGCGCGCACCCTCACGGAGCACAACGCCAATGTCCGCGCCTGGCGCCAGTTCCAACGGCAACGCCCCCAAACCCAGCCCTGAGCGGCCCGGCCTCCGTCCGCTCGATGCGCTGCTTGCGGTGCTCGCAGTCCTCAACCTGGTCGTCGCAGGCCTTTACCTCGTGCCCGTCTGGCAAGCGACAGGAACCGGGGCGAGCCTGACGGACCGGCCGGATTTCACGGCGTTTTGGGCGGCGGGCGGCCTGGCGCTCGAGGGCCGCGGCGCGGAGGCCTATGACTGGGCGCTCGCGCGGGCGGCCCAGGGCGAGGCGCTCGGCGTCGTCATGGCGAGCGACCTGCCGTTTCTGCATCCCCCGCCGATGCTCGCGGTGTTCGCCCCCTTTGCCGCGCTGCCGTTCTGGCCGGCGATGGCGCTTTGGACGGTGCTGACCGCGGCCGCGTTTGCGATTGCGCTTTGGCAGGTGCTGCCGGGGGCCCGGACCCTCGTGGCGGCGGCCGCAGCCGCGCCGACCCTGCTCGTCGTCGCCGGCGGACAGACCGGGTTCCTGACCGCAGCCTTGCTGGCGGTGGCCGTGCGGGCGGCGGTCTTGCGGCCGCGCCCGGCCGTGGCGGGTCCGGTGCTCGCGCTTCTCGCGCTGAAACCGACGCTCCTGGCCGCGCTTCCGGTCGCCCTCATCGCCGGAGGCCGCTGGCAGAGCCTAAGCGTCGCCGCCGCGGTCGGATTGGCGCTCGCCGGCCTCAGCGCGGCGGTCTTCGGCGCCGCCGCCTGGAGCGGGTTCGCGGACGGGATCGCCCGGGCCGTCGCCGGCCTCGCCGGAAGTGCCGCGGGCGGGGACGCCTTCGTTCAACACGCGACGCTCAACGTGACGCTCTTCGGGCTCCTCCGCGCGGTCGAGATACCGTCGGGGCCGGCGCTCGCGATCCACGGGTTTGCCGGTCTCGCCGCGGTCGCGCTGACCGCCCGGATCTGGGCCGACCCGCGCGTGGCGCCCGGGCTCAAGGCCGCGCTCGTCTGCTATGCAACGGCCATCGCGACGCCGCGGCTCTACCCTTACGAGACGCACGTGCTCTTGGTGGGCGCCGCGTTTCAGATCGCCCATGCCCGCGCGGCCGGGTTCCGACCTTTCGAGGCCGCGATCCTGACCGCTGCCTATGTGGCCAACTTGCTGACGTCGTTTGTTTTTCCGCCACTCGGCTGCCTTGTCGGCTGGCTGCTCTTCGGCCACTGCCTGCAGGGCGCCATCGGCCGAAAGTTACCAATTCATAAATAATCAGCAACCATCTTTACTTGTTATATACAATTTTCTTGTTGACTTTGCGTGCGCTCCAGAGTACCCCCTCAAACACGCTGCGATAAAAGGGTCTGAACGACCCGCGGCGCTTCCCTCCCGGCTTTCGCCAACGCCCCGATCGGCCTCTCCCTCTTGGTCTGCGCCCCTCGCCGCGTCTGCGGTGGCCGGGCCTTACCCGGGCAGGCCGGGGGGCCAGCCCGTTCAACCAAGAAAGGGCACCGCCGTGAGAACGACGATCAACGATATGGTTGGTCGGCGGGGTGATACGTGCACGCACGAAACCGTCGACCAGACGCTGGACCGGGCGCGCCGGATCTTTGCCGACGTCGCCGCCTTCCTCGAACTCGAGATCGACCGGCTGTTCCAGTCCGATGTGGATCCGATCGACGAGGCCCGCGTCGACAAAGTCCGGGACCTGATCCGGCAGAACCAACAGGCTCTGCTCAAGGTCCTGGAGATCCAACAAAAGCTCGGCCGCGATACCGATGCCGAGCGCCGTCAGATGCTCGACCTGGAGGCCGCGCGTGACGAAATCGCCCGCCGCCTGGATCGCCTCGCTGCCTGAGGCGGCGCGGACCGCGTTCCTCGACAGCCTGTCGGAGAACGCGTTTCGGGCGCTCCCTTATCTCTGGCGCGTCTGGGCGCATCCAGACCACCAGCTCGCCCCCGAGGGCGACTGGCGGGTCTGGGTGATCCTCGGCGGCCGGGGTGCAGGCAAAACCCGGGCGGGCGCCGAATGGGTCCGCGCAATGGTCGAAGGCCCGGGTCCCCGCGATCCCGGCCGGGCGCGCCGCGTCTGCCTTCTCGGCGAGACCATCGAGCAGGCCCGCGCGGTTATGGTCGAGGGGGAGAGCGGGCTTCTCGCCTGCTCGCCGCCCGACCGTCGCCCGACACTGATCGCGAGCCGCAACCGGCTCGTCTGGCCGAACGGGGCCGAGGCGACCATCGCCTCGGCCGCCCACCCCGAAAGCCTGCGCGGACCGCAATTCGACGCCGCCTGGTCAGACGAACTCGCGAAATGGCGCAAATGCCGGGAGGCCTGGGACATGCTCCAATTCTGCCTCCGCCTCGGCGACGACCCGCGCCAGGTCGTGACGACAACGCCGCGGGACAATCCGGTTCTCCGGGAGATCCTCGCCGATCCGGGGACCGTGACCACGCGCGCCGGCACCGCCGCCAATGCCCGCCACCTCGCGCCCGGTTTCGTCGCCGCGCTCGAGGCCCGCTACGGCGGCACGGCGCTCGGCCGGCAAGAACTCGACGGCGCCCTCCTCGAGGCACCCGAGGGCGCGCTCTGGACGCCCCGCCTCATCGATGCCGCCCGGGTCGCCGCGGCGCCCGAGCTCGACCGGGTGGTCGTCGCCATCGACCCGCCGGTCACGTCCAAAGACACCTCCGATGCCTGCGGCCTCGTCGTCGCCGGGATCCGCCATGTCCGCTCAGAAGGAGAGCCCGATGTTCCACATGTTTATGTCCTGGCTGACCGGTCTCGTGCGCGTCAAACTCCGCGAGATTGGGCAGGCCGCGCTGCAGAAGCTTTTCACGCATTTGGAGCGGACCGGGTGGTTGCCGAAGTGAACCAAGGCGGCGATCTGGTCGAGCAAGTGCTCCGCCAGGTCGCCCCGGAGATCAGCTTCCGCGCCGTCCGGGCGACCCGCGGCAAGCGCCTCCGCGCCGAGCCGGTCGCCGCGCTCTACGAGCAGGGGCGGATCCACCATGTGGGCGCTTTCCCCGAACTCGAAGCCGAGATGTGCCGTTTCACCCAGAAGAACGCCGGCGGCATCAAAAGCCCCGACCGGCTCGACGCGCTCGTCTGGGCGTTGACCGATCTCGTTCTCGACCGCGAGCCCGGCCGCCCCCGCGCCCGCCGCCTCTGACCCCCACAGTCGGGAGACCCCGCATGTTCAAACTGTTCCGCCGGCAGGGCCCCGCCGCCCCGCCGGTCCGCGCCGGTGCGCGCCCGGCCGAGGCAAAGGCCTCGGCGGCCGGGCCGGTGATGGCGTTCCACGGCACCGGGCGGGCCTGTTGGACCCCGCGCGACCAGGTCTCGCTCACCCGCACCTGCTATGCGGAGAACGTCGTTGGCTTCCGTGCCGTGCGCATGGTGGCCGAGGCGGCGGCGGCGATCCCGCTTTTGCTCTCGGAGGACGGCGAGCGGCGGACCGAACACCCGGTGATCCGCCTCCTCGCCCAGCCCAATCCCGGCCAGGACGGCCGCGGCTTTCTCGAGCATGTCTACGGCCATATCCTTTTGGCCGGGAATGCCTATCTCGAAGCGGCCGCGCCGGATAGCTCCGGGCTGCCGCGCGAGCTCCATACGCTGCGCCCCGACCGGATGCGGGTGATCCCGGGCGAGGACGGCTGGCCGGCGGCCTACGAATACGCGGTCGGCCGCGCGAAGCACCGCTGGGAGATTACGCCCGAGGCCCGTCCGATCCTGCATGTGCGGTCGTTCCATCCGCTCGACGACCATTACGGGCTGAGCCCGCTGGCCGCCGCCGCAGCCTCGATCGATGTGCACAACGCGGCCGCGCGCTGGACGAAAGCGCTTTTGGACAATGCGGCCCGGCCCTCGGGCGCAATCGTCTTTCAGGGCGGCGACGGGCCGCTCTCCGAAGAGCAGTTCCAACGCCTCTCGCGCGAGATCGAAGAGCATCACCAAGGGGCGCGGAACGCCGGCCGCCCGATGCTCCTCGAAGGCGGCCTGGACTGGCGGCCGATGGGCTATTCGCCGGCGGATATGGAATTCCTTGCCACCAAGAACGCGGCCGCACGCGACATCGCGCTCGCCTTCGGGATCCCGCCGATGCTGCTCGGCCTGCCCGGCGACAACACTTATTCGAACTATCAGGAAGCGAACCGCGCCTTCTATCGCCAGACGGTTCTGCCGCTGGTGCGGAAACTCGGCAGCGCGATGGCGAGCTGGCTCGGCGAGGGCGCGGGAATGCGGCTCGCGCTCGAGCCCGATCTCGACCAGGTCCCCGCCCTCGGCGCCGAGCGCGACGCCCAGTGGAAGCGGATCGCCAATGCCGACTTCCTCGAGCCTGCCGAGAAGCGCGCGCTCCTCGGTTTGCCGCCCCGCCCCATCGCCTGAGAGGAGATCCCATGCTGACAGCCGAGACCCTGCGCGGGCTCGAGACCAAATTCGTGCGCCTCGACCAGTTGCTCGACCCGGACGCGGCCGAGGCGGGCCGGCTCAAGGGCTACGCCTCGCTCTTCGGCGTGCCCGACCAGTCGGGCGACGTGGTGGCGCCCGGGGCCTTCCGCGCCTCGCTCGCCCGGCTCTCCGCCGAGGGCCGGCGGGTCAAGTTCCTCTGGCAGCACGATCCGGCCCAGCCGATCGGGATCTGGGACAAGGTGCGCGAGGATGAGCGCGGTCTCTACGTGAAGGGCCGGCTGGTGACCGAGGTTTCGCGCGCCCGCGAAGCTGCCTGCCTGATCGAGGCTGGGGCGCTTGACGGATTGTCCATCGGTTATCGCACCGTGATGGCCCAGCGCGACGAGCAGGGCCGGAGGCTGCTGACGGAGCTCGACCTCTGGGAAGTGTCCGTCGTGACCTTTCCGATGCTTCCGCAAGCCCGGATCGGCGCGAAGGCCGAGGCCCGGGAGGACGATATCTTGCGCGATCTGGCGACTGCTTTGCAGGACGCCCGACGCGCGCTGACCGGCGCGGCCTGAGCCTGCGCAAATTCCAAGAAGGAGCCTGAGATGACCACACCCGACACCGGCGGGCCGAACGGCATGACGGCAGCTGGCGAGGTCAAATCCGCGCTGGTTGGCTTGCTGTCCGATCTCAGCGGGTTTCGCGCCGAGATTACCCAAACCCTCCAAGCACAGGATGAGAGACTGACCATGCTGGATCGCAAAACTGCCCTTGCCGCGCGCCCGGCGCTGTCCGTCGCGGCCGAACTGGACCTGAGCCACAAGTCGGCCTTTGGCGGCTATCTGCGCAACGGCGTTGACGCGGCGCTTCGAGGACTGGAGCTGGAAGGCAAGAGCCTGACGACCGTGGCCTCGGATGGCGGCTATCTTGTCGATCCGCAGACCGCCGAGACGATTCGCAGCGTGGTCCATTCCACCGCTTCGATCCGCGCAGTTGCGACGGTCGTGAATGTCGAGGCAACCTCCTACGACGTGCTCGTCGATCACGCTGATATCGGTCATGGCTGGGCGTCCGAGACGGGTTCGCTTTCGGAAACCGCGTCGCCCCAGATCGACCGGATCAAGATCCCGCTCTACGAGCTGAGCGCTCTGCCCAAGGCCAGCCAGCGGCTGCTGGACGACGCTGCCTTCGATGTCGAGACCTGGCTCGCCGGGCGCATCGCCGACAAGTTCGCCCGGGCGGAGGCCGATGCCTTCATCAATGGCGATGGCAATGAAAAGCCGAAGGGTTTCCTGACCCACGCGCAGGTCGATGACGCTGGCTGGGCGTGGGGCAGCATCGGTTATGTCAAGACCGGCAATGCCGGCGACTTCGCCTCGACCAACGCGTCGGATTCGATCATCGAGCTGGTCTACGCCCTGAGCGCACCCTACCGCGCCAACGAGAGCTTCGTGATGAATTCCAAGACCGCCGGGGCCGTGCGTAAGATGAAGGATGCCGATGGGCGCTTCCTTTGGGCAGACGGTCTGGCCGCCGCGGAACCGGCGCGCCTGATGGGTTACCCGGTTCTGATCGCGGAAGAGATGCCGGACATCGAGACCGACAGCGCCGCGAGCGCCTTTGGCGACTTCGCCGCTGGCTACACCATCGCCGAGCGGCCCGACCTGCGTGTTCTGCGCGATCCATTTTCGGCCAAGCCCCATGTTCTGTTCTACGCGACCAAGCGCGTCGGCGGCGATGTCAGCGATTTCGCCGCGATCAAGCTGCTGAAGTTCAGCGCGTGATCTGAGCGCAGCGGATCGGGCCGGGCTCGATCTCGCCCCGATACGGGGCATGCACCAAAGCAAATATGCGACCCTGTTGTCTAGCTGCTCCCTCTGTCCGAGCAACACGGTCGGTGCATGCCCCACCCCCGCTTTTTGGCAGTGAGGTTTGGAGAGTGCCGATGAACCTTGTCGAGACCAGTACGATCCCGGTGTTCGACCTACCCGTGCAGGCGTTTCGCGAGCATCTGCGCACAGCGTCGGGATTTGGCGACGAAAGTCTTCAGGAAGGCGTTCTCGAAGTGATGCTGCGCGCGGCCTTGGCGGCCATCGAGGCACGGACCGGCAAGGCATTGTTGGCGCGGGGGTTCCGGTGGATCGTGAGCGCCTGGCGCTCGGACCATGAGCAGGCTTTGCCCATCGCGCCGGTGTCAGAGGTGACGAGCCTGACGCTTGTGGGGCGGGACGGCGATCTTGCGCCCTACGATATGAATTGCGTGCATCTGGTGCGGGACAGTCAGCGACCGCTCCTGCGCGGGAACTGCCATCGCCTTCCTCGCATCCCCACCGGCGGCACGGCGCAGATTACCTTCACGGCCGGATTTGCCGATCAGAGGGAGAACCTGCCTTCGGACCTGCAACTCGCCGTGCTGATCCTTGCGGCGTACTTCTACGAGAACCGTGGCGATAGTGCCGCGCGCGACGGCAACATGCCCCTCACCGTGACGTCGCTGATCGAGCGATACCGCACCGTGCGGATCATCGGCGGGGCGCAGGCATGACCGCGCCGAGGCTCAACCGGCAATTGGCACTGGAAGTGCCGGAGCGTGTGGCGGACGGTTCGGGCGGCTATACCGAGAGTTGGGCCGAGCGGGGGCGGCTCTGGGCGGAGATCCGGTCGACGCCAGCCGGAGAGGCAACGCTCGGCGCGGCCCTCGTGTCACGTGTGAACCACCGGATCGTCGTTCGCGCCGCGCCCCACGGCGCGCCGTCGCGACCCACCGCTGCACACCGCTTCCGCGAGGGTGGTCGCGTCTATCGCATCCTATCGGTCACCGAGGCGGACTCTTCAGGCCGTCATCTTCTGTGCAACGCCGTCGAGGAGATTGCGCCATGAGCTACGCAGCAGCGGCCGCTCTCCAGCGTGCACTCTTTGAGCGCCTGACCGATGACGCCGTGCCGGAGGCCCTCGTCGGCGTGCCGATCGTCGACATGCCCGCCGAGGGGGCTCTGCCGGAGACCTATGTCGCGCTCGGTCCCGAACAGGTCCGGGACGCCTCGACTAAGACCAGTCGCGGAGCCGAGCATCGCGTGTCTGTCACCGTGACCAGCGCCGGCGGCGGCTTTCAGAAGGCCAAGCGGATCGCCGGCGCGGTCTGCGATCACCTCGAAACCGCGCTTCCGCTGCTCGATACGGGCCGGTTGTGCAATCTCGACTTTCTCCGAGCCCAGGCC
>JBHJGX010000113.1:0-25433 GCA_050331395.1 Paracoccaceae bacterium | reverse complement strand
TCTAGCACCCGCTCCCTGAGGTCCGCAGAATACGCTCGCGACATGCTCCCGCCTCCACATCTTGTGTCGATGCAGAATCGCACACCAAACCGCATCCGTGAATCCCCTCAACGACTCGGGGAGCCTGGAAACCGCTCTAGCGAATGGCGAACTCTCGTATCAGTCGAAATGGCGGTGACTTATGATTTGCCCAATGAGAACCCGAGTGCGACTTAGCCACTCAAAGCCTCAAGTGCATGCGGGGGGTCACAGGAACGAGCGGTCGCGGAAACAGGCTGGGCCGTCGTGTCAATCAAACGCTCAAGCGCGGAACAAAATGTGGAATACAGAATTCAGAGCGGCAATATTTCCAGCATTTTATTGTCTTATGACCGGTTTATGGCGGAAGGGGTGGGATTCGAACCCACGGAACCTCGCGGTTCAACGGTTTTCAAGACCGCCGCAATCGACCACTCTGCCACCCTTCCGTAACGGCACTCGGGTCGGGGCGCCGTCGGCGTCAGGACTTATCCGCGCGCGGACGCTCCGTAAAGCCACGCTGCGGTCCCCTGTCGTGCATGCTTCAATTTGCGAACGCGTTGGGGTATGGTCCGGAAAAGCAAAGAAATACGGGCCAAGAGGTGGCGAGACCATGCTGAGCGGGTACGATCGACGAGAGAAAGTGGGGCGGATCATCGCGCGCGGCGCGTCGGTGAGCGCGGTCGCCCTGTTGACGGGGTGCTTGGCCACCACGCCAGGCAGTGTGTCCGGCACGAGCGCGGTCGGCGACGTGGGCGCACAGGCGACGCAAGCGGCTTCGGCGCGGTCGGTTCAACCCGGGCCCAATGCGCAGATCGATCCCCGCCTTCGTCCGGCGCCCGAGGAGTTCGAGGCGGCCGGCATCGCGGAATGGGACGGCGCCCGCACATTGCAGGGCATCTGGGTTGCCCATCCTGCGGCGCAGAGCGCCCGGCGGGTGCGGATCCTCAACACCGCCACGGGCTTTGCCGTGGACGGCGCGCTCTTCCGGCGTGACGCGAACGATCGCGGGCCGGCCGTTCTTGTGTCCTCCGACGCGGCGAGCGCGCTCGGCATGGAACCGAACGAGGAGGTCCGGCTCGAGATCGTCGCAATCACCCGGCAGCCGCGGCCCGTCTCAGAGGAGCCGACGGTTGCCGCGGCAGAGCCCGCAGGGTCGGAAACGGCCTCGGCGGAGGAAGTCGCGCCGGAGCCCACGGCCGGCCAAGATGAAGGCGCGAGCCTAGCGGCGTCGGAGACCGAGATGGAGGTGGCGCGCGCCGAGGCGGCAGAGCCGGCGGACCCGCTCGCGCGTCTGTCGACAGGCCCCGCCGCGCCCCAGGCGGAGGCAGAGACCGACGACGCGGGCGAGACCACCGCTTCGACCGCGCCCCAGATACCCGGCGGCTTCCCATTCGTTCCCGATCCGCAGCCCGAGGTCGCGCCTGAGCCAACGCCTGAGCCTGAGCCCGAGCCCGAGCCCGCCGCCGAGACGCCGGAGCCGACCGAAACCGCGGCGGCGCCGAGCGATGGCGAGACCTTCCGCTTCCAGCCGGCGCCGTCTCCGATCCCGCCGACCGGCAGCCGTCCCGAGCCGGTCGCGCCGCGTGCGCCAGAGGTAGACGCGGCTGATATCGCAGTGTCCGAGCCCGAAGCGCCCGAACCTGAGGCGCCCGACCTCGCCGTCGACGACGCCGTGGTGCCGGATTTGGAGGCGAGCGAGCCTGACCTGCCCGAACCGGAGGTGCGCGACATTGTCGACGCGGCGACGGAGGCAGACCCCGAGGGTGCGTCCGAAGAGGAGGGGCCCGTCTCCGAACCTGCGACCGACGACGCGCCTTCGGAGATCGCCGCGGCACCGGCGCCCGACGCGCCGGCGGGCGAAGTCGCGCCAGCAGCGCCCGCGCTCGAGACGGCCGAGCCGGCGGAGGCCCGCGACCCCGAGGCCGAGAGCTTCGAGCTTGCCGCGGTCGAGCCGACCGACCCGGCGCCCGAGGAACCGACCGAGGCGGTTGCGTCCGAACTCAACCTCCCCTTCATCCAGGCGGGCATCTTCGGGGTGCAGGCGAATGCCGAGCGTCTGATCCGGACCATCCGCGAGGCGGGACTGCCGGCCGAAGGACGACCGCTCACGCTGAACGGGCGGACGCTGACGCGGGTGGTTTCCGGGCCCTATGCCACTTCTTCGGAACGCCAGGCGGCGCTCCGGACGATCCGGCGGATCGGGCCGAACGACGCGCTGCCCGTCCGGAACTGAGATGATCGATCGCATCTTACGCGGGGCTCCGGTGCTGTGGGCCGCGCTCCTCCGCCGGATCGCGACGGGCATGTTCGTGCTCGTCGCCACGATCGCCGCTGTCCTGCCGGCGCGGGCCGTCGTGCAGAGTACGCCCTCCGAGGCGGCGATCGTCGTCGACATGTCCTCGGGCGCGATCTTGCTCGAGAAAAATGCCGATATGCCGATCCCGCCCGCCTCCATGTCCAAGCTGATGACGCTCGAGGTGGTCTTCGACGCGCTCGAGAGCGGCCGGCTCGGGCTCGAGGACCAATTCCGGACCTCGGCGCGGGCCTCGTCGATGGGCGGCTCGAAGATGTTCATCCGCGAGGGGGAGTCCGTCTCGGTCGAGAACCTCTTGCGGGGCATCGTCGTCCACTCCGGCAACGACGCGGCCGTTGCCCTCGCCGAAGCGCTCACCGGCACCGAGGAGGCCTTCGCCGCGTTCCTGAACAAGCGGGCCGAGGCGATCGGGCTGACGGGCTCGCATTTCGTCAATTCGACCGGCTGGCCGCATCCCGAGCATGTGATGACCGTGCGCGATCTCGCCCGGCTCGGCGAGAGGATCATCCGCGAATACGGGGCCTACTACCCTTATTTCATCGAGGAAGAGTTCACCTGGGACGACATCACCCAGCGCAACCGCAACCCTCTCCTGGGCGAAGGGCTCGGCGTCGACGGGCTCAAGACCGGTCACACCGAGGAGGCGGGTTTTGGCCTCGTCGCCTCCGCCAAGCGGGGCGACCGGCGGGTGCTCATCGTCGTCACCGGGCTCGCGACCGCCGCACCGCGCAGGCAAGAGGTCGAGCGGCTGATCAACTGGGCGTTCCGGGCCTTCGAAACGCGTCGGCTCTTCGCGGCCGGCGAGCCGCTTCTCGAGGCCTCCGTATGGATCGGTGAGCGCGACCGGGTGCCGCTCGCCCCGGCCGAAGACGTGATCGTCACCCTGCCAATCGGCACTGGCGCCGCGCCCGATCTGATCGCCCGGTATCGTGAGCCGTTCGAAGCGCCGGTGGAGGCGGGGGCGGCCCTCGGTGCCGTGCTGATCCGGGTCGAGGGGCTCGCTGATGTCGAAGTCCCGCTCGTCGCCACCGAAACCGTCGGCCGGGGCGGCTTCATCGCCCGGGTGCAGGCGGCGGCCCATCTCGCCGTCTCGCGGATCCTCTCCGGCGACGGGACCGAGACGGCCGAGCCTGCGGGGGGAAGCTGACCGCGATGCAGATCGCGCCGCGTCGGGGCTTCCTTCTGACCGTCGAGGGCATCGACGGATCCGGTAAGACGAGCCAGGCCCGGCGCGTTGCAGCTTGGCTGCGGGACGCCGGACATGACGTGGTCGAGACCCGGGAGCCCGGCGGGTCCGAAGGGGCGGAGGCGATCCGCGCGCTTCTCCTTGGCGGCGACGGGGCGCGTTGGTCGGCCGAGACCGAGCTTCTTCTGTTCACCGCCGCGCGGCGGGACCATGTGGAGCGGGTACTCCGCCCGGCGCTCGCGGCGGGGAGGGTGGTGGTCTGCGATCGGTACCTCGACTCGACCCGCGCCTATCAAGGCGCCGATCCCGCGCTTCGCGGGAAGATCGACACGCTCCACCATCTGATGATCGGTCTCGATCCGGATCTGACGCTTCTCTTCGATCTGGCGCCCGAGGCAGCCGCTGCGCGCCGGGCGGCGCGGGGCGACGCCGACCGCTTCGAAACCCGCGGTCTTGACGTGGACAGGGCGACCCGGGCGCGGTTTCTCGAGATCGCGGCGGCCGAGCCCGATCGGGTCGTGGTGATCGATGCCGACCGTCCGGAGGGCGAGGTCACTGCCGCGGCCGTTGCCTGCCTCGCGCCGCATTTGCCGGTCCTCGCCCGCTGAGCATGGCCGAGACGCCCGAGGAGCCTGACCGCGAGGGCGACGCCCCCCATCCCTGCGAGACATCGAGGCTCTACGGGCAAGGCGCGGCGGAGGCCCGGTTTCTCGCCGCCTGGTCGGGCGGGCGCCTCCATCATGCCTGGCTCCTCCGCGGCCCCCGGGGGATCGGCAAGGCCACGCTCGCCTATCGGATCGCGCGGGCGCGTCTCGCGACGCCCGACGGCGCGCCCCCGCCCGATACGCTTGACGCGGCCGAAGACTGTCCGATCCGAAGGCGCATCCTCGCCGGGGCCGAGCCGCGTCTGAAGGTGCTGCGCCGGTCGGCCGACCCGAAGACCGGACGCGTCCGCGCCGAGATCGGCGTCGACGAGGTCCGCGAGGTCAAACGGTTCCTGTCGCTGCGTTCCGCCGATGGCGGCTGGCGGGCCGTGATCGTCGATGCGGCGGACGAGATGACCCGCGCGGCGGCGAATGCGCTTCTCAAGGTGCTCGAAGAGCCGCCGGCGCGCACTGTTCTGCTCTTGGTCGCGCATGCGCCCGGCCGGCTCTTGCCGACGATCCGGTCGCGGTGCCGCGGGCTCGATCTGGCGCCGCTCGGGCCTGAGCCGCTCTCCCGCGCGCTCGCGGATCTGGGGGCGACGCCCGCGCCGGGGGAGGCGGGCACGCTCGCCGCGCTCGCTGGCGGATCGGTCGGCCGGGCGCTTCTCTTGTCGCGGAACGACGGGGCCGCGCTCTATCTCCGTCTTGCCGGGCTCTTCGACCCGGAGCGCGGCCTCGACCGGCCGGCCCTCGTCGCCCTCGCCGAGGAGACCGCGGGCCGGGGTGCGGGCGACCGGCTCACGCTCACGGCGGATCTGACGGCGCTCCTGCTCGCGCGGCTCGCCCGGGCGGCCGTCACGGGCGGGCTTTCGGACCCCGTCGACCCGGCCGAAGCGCGTCTTGCCAGCGATCTCGCCCCAGCTGCCGCCCCCCGGCTCGCCGAAGCGCTCTCCCGCATCGCGACACGGACCGCCGCTGCGCGTGCTGTCAATCTTGACGCTGCACAGACGATCCTCGATACGTTCCTTGATCTCGAAGCCGTATTGGCCGGAGCGCGGGCGGGTCGCTGACCACTCGGCCCCTCGCGCAGGCGGTCCCGACGCCCGGCCCGCAGACCGAAAGCGTGCGCATGCCCCCCCATCTCGTCGACAGCCACTGCCATCTGGACTTTCCCCAGCTGGCCGAGGAGCTTCCCGATGTGATCTCCCGCGCCGCTGCGGCCGGGGTGACGCGCATGGTGACGATCTGCACGCGGCTTCGCCTCGAGCCTCAGGTCCGCGCCATCGCCGAAGCCCATTCCGGCGTCTTCTACGCGGCCGGAACCCACCCGATGCAGGCGGCCGAAGAGCCCATGGCCACCGTCGAGGAGCTGGTCGCCCTCGCCGCGCATCCGAAATTCGTCGGCATCGGCGAGACGGGGCTCGACTATCACTATACGGCCGAGACTGCGGCGCCGCAGCAAGAGAGCCTGCGGCTCCACATCGAGGCCGCCCGCCGGACGGGGCTGCCGCTCATTATCCACGCCCGCGACGCGGATGCGGACATGGCGCGGATCCTTGCCGAGGAGCACGCGGCCGGCGCCTTTGGCTGCGTGATGCACTGCTTCTCGTCCGGGCCCGAGCTCGCCCGGACAGCCCTCGATCTCGGCTTCTATCTTTCGATGTCCGGCATCGCGGCTTTCCCGCGCTCGAGCGCGCTCCGCGAGATCTTTGCGGCCGCCCCGCTCGAGCGCATCCTCGTCGAGACCGACAGCCCCTATCTTGCGCCGCCGCCCCACCGCGGCAAACGCTGCGAGCCCGCCTATACGGCGCTGACCGCCGCGCGCGGGGCCGAGACCATGGGGGTGAGCGTCGAGGAATTCGCCGCCGCCACCACGCGGAATTTCGAGCGGCTCTTCGCCAAGGCGGCCGCACATGGCGGACGGGCCGACCGGGCCGCCGCCTGATGGCCGACCGGCTCCGCTTTACCATCCTCGGCTGCGGGTCCTCGGGCGGGGTGCCGCGGATCGGGCTCGACGGGCCGAATTGGGGCGCCTGCGACCCGGACGACCCGCGCAACTATCGGCGCCGCTGTGCGCTCCTCGTCGAACGCACCGGGCGCGGGGGCACCACGACGCTCCTCGTCGATGCGGGGCCGGATATTCGCCACCAGCTGATCGACGCCCGCGCCGGCCATCTCGACGCGGTGCTTCTGACCCACGAGCATGCGGATCACATCCACGGGATCGACGATCTGCGGATGGTGGTCTTCAACCGTCGCGCGCTCTTGCCCGCGCTGACCGACCGGGCAACCGCCGAGACGCTGCGCCGGCGCTTCGGCTATGTGTTCGAGACGCCGGCCGGTTCCGCCTATCCGCCGATCCTCGATCTGCGGCTGATCGACGGGCCGGTAGAGGTGGCGGGCGCGGGCGGGCGCATCGCGGTCACGCCCTTTTGGGTGCCGCACGGCGATATCTTCGCCATGGGCCTGCGCGTCGGGCCGGTCGCCTACACGCCCGATATCTCCGACGTGCCCGAGGAGGTCTGGCCGCTCCTCGAGGGGCTCGATTGCTGGATCGTCGATGCGCTGCGCTATCGTCCGCATCTGAGCCACGCCAATGTGGAGACCGCGCTCGCCTGGGTCGCGCGCGCGCAGCCGCAGCGGGCGGTGCTCACGAACCTCCATGTGGACCTGGACTATGCTCGGCTCGATGCAGAGACGCCCGCCCATGTGCGCCCGGCCCATGACGGGCTCCGGCTCGACTATGCGCTCTGAGGCCGGCCGGTGAGCGTCGCCGGCGCGCTTTTCGTGATCGTCCTGCCGGTCTTTCTGCTCGTCGGTCTCGGCGCGGCGTCGGTCCGGCTCAAGATCTTTCCCGATGCGGGCGTCGATGCGCTGATTTCGTTCGCAACGCAGATCGCGGTGCCGGTGCTGCTCTTTCGGGCGATCTATCGGCTCGATCTCGGCACGGCGATCGATCCCCGGCACCTGATCTCCTTCTACGGCGCGGCGGCGGTCTCGTTCGCAGCCGGGATCCTGTTCGCCCGGCTCGTCTGGCGGCGCCGGCCGGGGGAGGCCGTCGCGATCGGCTTCTCGGCGCTTTTCTCGAACTCGGTGCTGCTCGGCCTGCCGATCGCCGAGCGGGCCTTCGGCGCCGCCGCCATGCCCGCGGTCTTTGCGATCGTCGCCTTCCACGCGCCCTTTTGCTACCTGCTCGGGATCCTGACCATGGAGCTCTCGCGGCGGGACGGAGCGCCGATCCGCGCCGCCCTCGGGCGCACGGTCAAAGCGATGTTTCGGAACGCCCTGACCGTCGGGATCGCGGTCGGCTTCGCCTTCAATCTCGCCGCGGTGCCGATCCCCGAGCCGGTGGCGGCGGTGATCGATATGCTGGCCGAGGCGGCGCTGCCGGTCGCGCTCTTTGCGCTCGGCGGGGTGCTGACGCGGTACAGGATGCGCGCCGAGATCGGCGAGGCGGCGATGGTCGCGACCCTCTCGCTCGGGCTGCATCCGCTTCTCGCCTGGACACTCGCCGCGCATGTCTTTGCACTCGAGCCGCCTTTCGTCCAAGCGGCGGTCATCATCGCGGCGATGCCGCCGGGAGTGAACGGCTATGTCTTTGCGGCGATGTACGACCGAGCGGTGGGGACGGCTGCCTCGACGGTGATCCTCGCGACGGGCCTGAGCGTGGTGACGGTCACGGTCTGGCTCTGGGTGATGGGGGTCTCCGGCTTCGACTGAGGGCGCCCGCGAGCGGGCGCCGCCGCCGCGACGACGCCCGCACGGCGTGGCGGGCCGTGGGCCCGCGGCGGGGAGCCGAGATCGCACCGCTTGGCGGGCGGGGCCTACTCGGCCGCCTGCGCCACCGGGGCAGGGGCGGTCTCTGCGTCGAGCTCCGCAAGAAGGCGTCTCTCCTCCTCGGCCGCCCGGGCCGCCGCCTCGGCTTTCACCGGGCCGAAGCCGCGGACCGAGAGCGGGAGGCGGGCGATTTCGCAGGCGAGGCCGAGCCGGTCCGGCCGGGCGCCCAGTCGGGCGAAGACCCCGCTCATCGTCCGGCGGTAGCGCCGGATCGCCCGGCGCTCGGCACGGCGCTCGGCGGTCCAGCCGAACGGGTCGAGTGGCGTCCCGCGAAGCCGTTTGCCGTGGCGGAGCAGCCGGAAGACCGGCAGTATCCAGGGGCCGAAGGCGATCTTGCGCGGCCGGCCGGTCTCGTCGGGCCGGGAGATCAGCGGCGGCGCGAGGTGGAAGGTGATGCGGCGGACCCCCTCGAAATCGGCCGCGAGCCCCTCGGCGAGATGCGTCGCTTGGAGCCGGGCGACTTCGTACTCGTCCTTATAGGCCAGAAGCTTGAAATAGCCCTCGGCGACGGCCTCGGCGAGCGCATCGCCGCCGGCATCGCGGGCCCGCTCGACGAAGGCGCGATAACGTCGGGCGAGGCGCGCGGTCTGATAGTCCCGCAGAAACGCGGCCCGGCGGTCGATCTTCTCGGCCAGCGTCTCCTCGCGCGCCATCGCGCGCTCCCCGAGCCGCGCGGCCGCCTCCTCCGGAAAAGCGATTGCCCAGCGCCCCATCTCGAAGGCGCGGGTGTTCTTCTCAACGGCCGCCCCGTTCAGCCGCACCGCCTGGAGAAGCGCCGCCCGGGAGAGCGGCACGAGACCCGCCTGCCAGGCCGCGCCGAGCAGCATCACATTCGCGAAGATCGCGTCGCCCAAGAGCCGCTCGGCGAGCCGTGTCGCGGCGATCGGGCGGAGGGCCTCGACGCCGACCCGGGCCTCGATCTGCGCGCGGAGCTCCCGCGAGGGCAGGGCGAATTCCCGGTCGCGGGTGAACTGACCCGTCACCGTCTCATGGGTGTTGTAGATCACGCCGGTGCGCCCGTCGGCCATGGTCGAGATCGCCTTCGGTGCCGCCGTCACCACCGGATCGCCGCCGATCACCGCATCCGCCTCGCCGGCCGAGATGCGCACTGCGAAAATGTCTTCGGGCCGGGGGGCGAGCCGGCAGTGGATCGCGACCGCGCCGCCCTTTTGCGCGAGGCCGGCCATCTGCATCTCGGAGGCGGCTTTGCCCTCGAGATGGGCGGCCATGGAGAGGAGCGCCCCTACGGTCACCACGCCCGTCCCGCCGATCCCGGTGATGAGCAGGTTCCAGCGCCGGTCTAGGGCCGGCACCGTCGGCTCGGGCAGGGCGGGCAGGCGGAGCGCGTCCGGCTCGGCCGCCTTCGGCAGGGCGCCTTCGAGGGTCACAAAGCTCGGGCAGAACCCCTTGAGGCAGGAAAAATCCTTGTTGCAGGCGGATTGGTCGATCTGGCGCTTGCGGCCGAGGGGGGTCTCGAGCGGCAGGACCGCCACGCAGTTCGACTGCACGCCGCAATCCCCGCAGCCTTCGCAGACGGCCGGGTTGATATAGACGCGGGTGTCCGGATCGGGGAACCGGCCGCGCTTCCGGCGCCGGCGCTTCTCGGCCGCACAGGTCTGCACGTAAAGGAGGATCGTCGTGCCGGGCGTCTCGCGGAGTTCGCGCTGCACCCGCGCCAGATCTTCGCGCGGAAAGACCGCGACATTGGGCGGCAATTCGGGCATGACCTCCTGTGCTTCGACCACCGCAACGACCCGGACGGCGCCCGCGGCCAGTGTCTCCTCGGCGATCTGGCGGGGCGAAAGGCCGCCTTCGTTCCGCTGCCCGCCGGTCATCGCGACAGCGTCGTTGTAGAGGATCTTGTAGGTGATGTTCGCGCCCGAATAAATCGCCGCGCGGATCGCCATCAGGCCCGAGTGGTTGTAGGTCCCGTCGCCCATGTTCTGGAAGACGTGGGCCCGGGTCGAGAACGGCGCTTCGCCGATCCAGTTGGCCCCTTCGCCGCCCATATGAGTGAAGCCCTCGGTCTCCCGGTCCATCCACTGCACCATGTAATGGCAGCCGATGCCCGCATAGGCGCGGGAGCCGTCGGGGACCGCCGTCGAGGTGTTGTGCGGGCAGCCGGCGCAGAACCAGGGTTTGCGCTCGGCAAGCTCGGGGACGGGCGTCTCGGCCCGCTCGATCCTGGCGAGGCCGTCCGCCATCGGCGGGTGCGCGATCCCCTCGTCGGCGAGCGCCTGGGCGAGGCCGCGGGCGACACGCGCGGGGTCGAGATCGAGCTTGGCCGAGAAAAGCACCTGG
This sequence comes from Paracoccaceae bacterium, assembly GCA_050331395.1. Classification (GTDB taxonomy): domain Bacteria; phylum Pseudomonadota; class Alphaproteobacteria; order Rhodobacterales; family Rhodobacteraceae; genus Thermohalobaculum. The sequence goes on along the minus strand of JBHJGX010000113.1, from coordinate 15,130 downwards.
CCCGCCTCGTCTTTCCAACCGACGACCCGCGGCCGATCGGGGAGGTTGTAGAGCACCTCCTTGACCTGGGTCTCGATGATCGCGCGTTTTTCCTCGATGACGACGATCTTTTCGAGACCGCGGGCCCAGTCGGTCAGGCGATGGGGTTCAAGCGGCCAAACGAGCCCGACCTTATAGACGCTGATGCCGAGCGTCTCCAGGGCGGGCATGAGCCCCAGGGTCTCGAGCGCGTGGAGCAGATCGGTCCAGGCCTTGCCGCTCGCGACGAGGCCGATGCGGGCACGCTCCGGGCCGAGCCGTCGGCCGTCGAGCCCATTCGCCCGGACGAAGGCCTGGGCCGCGAACCGCTTGTAATCGACGAGCCGCGCCTCCAGGGCGTGCGGAGTGTCGCCGAGGCGGATGCCGAGCCCGCCCGTCGGCATCTCGAAATCGGCTGGGCGGGCGAGGGCGAGGCGGTGCGGATCCCCGTCCACGACGGCGGTCGCCTCGACGATGTCCTTGATCGCTTTGACGCCGACCCAGGTGCCGGCGAAGCGGGAGAGCTCCCAGCCCGCGATCATCATGTCGAGGAGGTCTTGCACGCTTGCCGGCGAGAGGACCGGGATCATCGCGTCCATAAAGGCCATCTCGGACTGGTGGCAGGTGGTCGAGCTCTCGCAGGTGTGGTCGTCGCCCATCGCCGCGAGGACGCCGCCGAGGGGCGCGGTGCCCGCCAGATTGGCGTGCCGGAACACGTCGCCCGTGCGGTCGACGCCGGGGCCCTTGCCGTACCAGAGGCCGAAAACGCCCTGGTGTTTGCCCTCGCCGCGCAGATGCGCCTGTTGGCTGCCCCATAACGCCGTCGCCGCGAGGTCCTCGTTCAGTCCGGGCGCCACGCGAACCGGCGCGGGTTCGAGATATTTGCGCGCGGCCTCGAAGGCGCCGTCGACGGCGCCGAGCGGCGAGCCGCGGTAGCCTGTCACATAACCCGCGGTGTCGTGCCCGGCCGCCCGGTCGCGGGCCCGCTGCATGAGGGTCGCGCGCACGAGCGCCTGGGTGCCCGAAAGCAGCACCGGCGATGTCTCGAGATCGTACCGGTCGGAAAGCTTTACCTCGCGCAGGTCCATGGCGTCCTCCTGTCGGTGCGTGTGCCCCGGCCCGTTATGGGTAAATGATATTGACCTTTACCGCAAGCGCCCTTGCTTGCAGGCGACTTTCCCTCATTTAAGGCGCGAGGGGCAGCGGAGCGAGAATGAGACGCAACAATCAGAAGGGCCCACGGCGAGGCGCGCAGACGAGCCCGCCGCTCGGCCGCTTCGTCGCGGTGAGCGGCGCCCGCCTGCATCTCTATGAGGCCGGGGCCGGAACCGGGGTCGCGGAGGCCCAGCCCACGCTCGTGCTTCTCCATGGGGCGAGCGGCAATCTCCGGGATTTCACCCTGTCGATCCTGCCGCCGCTCGCCGAGGCGCACCGGGTCGTTGCCGTCGACCGTCCGGGCTTCGGATATTCGACGGCGCTTGGCGAAGGTTGGCGGCTCTCGGTCCAACGCCAGGCCATCGGCGCAGCGCTCCGGCAGACGGGTCATGATCGGCTCGTCCTCGTCGGGCACTCTTACGCGGGGGCGCTTGCGCTCGACTGGGCGCTTGCCGAGCCCGATCGGATCGCGGGGCTCGTCCTCCTCGCCGGCGCGACGATGGATTGGGGCGGGGCGCTCGACACCCAGTACACGCTCCTCGCGGCGCCGATCCTCGGACAGGCGGCCGCCGCCCTCGCGCCGAGGCTGATCGGTTCGGCTCGCCTTCGACGCGCGCTCGAGGGGATCTTCGCGCCGCAACCCGTGCCCGAGCGATACTTTGCGGAAGGCGGGATCGATCTCGCGCTCCGGCCCGAGACGCTGCGGACAAACGCCCGGATGTTGACCGCGCTCCACGCCCAAATCCGCGAGATGGCGCCGCGCTATGGCGAGATCCGGGCGCCTGCGCTCGTCGTCCACGGCGAGGCCGACCGGATCGTGCCCGCTCGGATCCATGGCCGGCCGCTCGCGGCGCGCCTGCCTGAGGCCGAGGGCCTCTTCCTCGACGGTGTGGGCCATATGCCCCATCACGCCGACGCGCACGGGCTGGCCGCGCGCATCTCCCGGTTTGCCTCCGGGCTCTGAGCCTATTCGACGAGGGTGATCACATTGCCCGACGGATCGCGGAAATGTGCGAGCGTCCCGCCCCAGGGCTGACGTTCGGGCGGCCCGAGAAAGGCGACCCCGCGCTCCGAGAGGTCGCGGTGGCGCCGGGCGATATCCTCGACCATCAGCGAGACGCCCACGAACCGGCCGACGAGGGCCGGGTCACGCTCTTGCTCGACGATCAGCACCCCGGCTCCGGCGGCGAACCCGACCGCGTCGCCCGCATCCCACGCGACCGCGAGCCCCAGGGTCTCGCCATAGAACCGGGCCGCCGCTCCGATATCCGAGACGAAGATCCGCACACCGTAGAGCTCCATCAGACGCCCCAGCGCCAGAGCTCGCGCCCCTCCCGCGCATAGGCCCCCGCCAGCACCATCTTGTGCACCTCGTCCGCGCCGTCGACGAGCCGGGCCTGACGGGCATAGCGATAGATCCACTCAAGCACGGTGTCAGTTGAATACCCCTTCGCTCCACAGATCTGGATCGCGTCGTCCGCCGCGCGGTGGAGCGTCTCCGCGACCTGGACCTTGGCCATGGAAATCGCCGTCTTCGCCCGGTCGCCTTGGTCGAGAAGCCAGGCGGCTTTCATCGTCAGAAGCCGACCCACCTCGATCTGATGGGCCAGCGCGCCCAGCTTGACCTGCACCGTCTCCCGGTCGGCGAGGCGGATGCCGAAGCCTTCGCGCTCCCGCGCGTAGTCGGAGGCGATCTCCATGCAGCGCTTGGCAAGCCCGAGCCAGCGCATGCAGTGGGTGAGCCGTGCGGGGCCGAGGCGGATCTGCGTAACCTTGAGCCCGTCGCCCGGCTCGAGCAGGACGTTCTCGTCGCGCACTTCGAGCCCGTCGAAGACGAGCTCGCAATGGCCGCCATGCTCCTCGGGTCCCATGATGCCGATCCGCCGCTCGATCCGCCAGCCGGGCTGATCCGCCGAAAAGAGAAACGCGGTCAGTCCCTTGCGCGCATCCTCAGAGGTCCGGGCCATGACGATGAAGCGCTCGGCCACGCCTGCACCGGTGATGTACCATTTGCGGCCGTAGATCCGCCACCCGCGGTTCGTGCGCTCCGCGCGCGTCTGCATCATGCCCGGATCCGAGCCTGCGCCGGGGGCGGGCTCGGTCATCGCAAAGGCCGACCGCATCTCGCCGGCGACGATCGGCGCAAGCCACCAGTCCCGCTGCTCGGGCGTGCCGATCTGGCTGAGGAGGCGCATATTGCCGTCATCGGGGGCGGCCGCGTTGAAGCAGACGGGCCCGAAGACCGAGCGGTTCATTTCCTCGTAGGAAGCCGCCTGCGCCGCGAAGGAGAGCCCGAGCCCGCCCATCTCGCGGGGCACTTGCGGCGTCCAGAGGCCCGCCGCGCGGGCCGCGGCCTGGAGCGGCTTCAGCCGGTCGCGGGGGATATTGCCATGATCGGAGAAGTTCTCCGGATCGTCCTCGAGCGGCAGGATCCGCTCTGCGACGAACGCGGCAACGTCTGCACGATAGGCCTCGGCCTCGGGCGCGAGGGTGAAATCCATGGGCTCCTCCGGTGTTTTTTCGAGCCGAACATGCCGGGGGGCGCTTGGCAAGCGCGGGGGATCGGCTATAGCGGCCGGCAGAGATGGCCGCCATCGACGGGCAAGGTCACGCCGGTGATGTACCGCCCGCCCTCGCCGAGCAAGAGTTCGAGCGGCGCGTCAAGATCCTCGAACCGACCGAAGCGGCGCATCGGGATCGCCTTTTTGAGCTCCTCACCGGCCGCGCTTTCAAGGAACGCGCGATTGATCTCGGTGGGGAAATAGCCGGGGGCGAGCGCGTTCACGCGGATCCCGTGGCGCGCCCATTCGAGGGCAAGCAGCTTGGTCAAATGGACGACGCCGGCCTTGGAGGCCGCATAGGCCGCGACGCCCGCGCCTGTGCCGAAGCCGAGGATCGAGGCCGTGTTGACAATGGCGCCGCCACCCGTCTCGGCCATCGCGCGCGCCGCCGCCTGAGCGACCCGGAAAACGCCGGTCAGGTTCACATCGATCACTCGGCTCCAGTCCTCCTCGGGCATATCGAGGCTTCGCCCTCCCCAGGCGATCCCCGCGTTGTTCACGAGGCCGTCGAGGCGGCCAAAGCGATCAAGGACCGCAGAGACGGCAGCGGCAACTGATTCGCTCTCGCCCACATCGAGGCAGATCGGAACGATTGCAGAATGCGAATCTGCCAGCCGCTCCAGGGCGTCGAGCCGGCGCGCCGCCGCCGCGACCCGTGCGCCGCGGGTCGCGAGAAACTGCGTCATATGCGCACCGAGCCCGCTTGAAGCCCCTGTGACCATTAACACTTTTCGATCCAGACCCATCCGCGCGTCCACTCCTTTCCGGTCAGGTCCGAAAACGGTTTCCCGACCCGTTCCCGTGTAATACTCATTGTTTTCGAGAATTGTTGATTGAACGCAAATTTGGATACAGTTTTCAGAATATGGAAGAAGGCTCAACAAAACGCACGCAAAGGAGGAAACCGAATGGCCCCGCATCCGAAACCCATGGCCGATGCCGAAGAGACCGCGAGCTTCGCCCCGATGATCGAAGCCGTCCGCCGGGTCGGCGACGGCTGGACCCTGCTCATCCTGTGGGCCTCGCTGAACGGCATCACGCGCTTTGACACGTTCCAACGCCGTCTGGGCATGGCGCGCAACATCTTGTCCAACCGGCTGTCGCGGCTCGTCGACGAAGGCATCCTGGAAAAGCGCCCCGTCCGTGCCGGCGCCCGACGCCTCGAATACCGGCTGACCGAGAAGGGCCAAGCGCTCACCCCGATCCTCACGGAACTCGACGTGTGGGGCCGGTCACTCTCGAGCGGCATGACCAACGGCAAGGGCCACGAGGCGCGCACCCACGCCTGAGCCTAGCGGTAGCGCGCGAGAATGGTCTCGACCGAATCGAGCGACGTCGCCGCCGCCGCGACGTCGCGGGCCACCCGCTCGCAATCGCTCCGGGCGACCACATAGCCATCGGCGCAGCGGACCGAGAGCCGCAGCGTGTCACGCTGGTCGGCGACCTCGGTCTTGAAGGCATCGAACCGGCCGCTCTGCTGGGACCGCGCGATACCGTCGACGATCTCGGCGCATCCGACGCTGATGCCGCGAAGCGCGACCCCGAGCGCCCGGTCCGCCGCGCGCGACAGGCAGAGCTTCCAGAGCACATCGAGCTGCACCGCTGGGAAGAGCCGCATCAAGGTCTGAAACTTGGGCGAGAGCGCCTCGTAGCCCGCCGCCACCCCGTCGGGGCGCCAAAACGCATAGGATGCGAGGAAGCTGTTGGCGGCAATATTGGGCGTGCCGGCGGGCGGCGGATCCACATAGCCCTCGGGCGCTTCCGGCGCGTCGAGCCCGTCGCGCAGAAAAGGCAGGAGCCGGGCCTCCGCGACCACCAGCCGACCCTCGCCGTCGAAGGGGATGAGCGACACCTCGGCGCCGTAGGGCAGCGGGACGATCTCCATGAGAACGGTCCGCCCGCTCAGATCGAACACCGCATGGGCGAGCTCGCCCCGCCGGTCCGCCTCGAAGGCCGCCGATCCGCCGCCCGGCAGGCGCAGGCGTCCGGTGAAGCCGTCGCCCTCAGGTGCCACTTCGAGACGGGCCCCATCGGCTTCTCCAACCCCGTTGTATCCGCCTTGCAACGAGCCCTGTGCAAAACCGTGTCCGCAGAGCAGCAGCAGACACAAAATCGCCCCGAAAGCCGTGCCAATCCTTCGCCGGGTGCTTTGCATGATCGTTGCCCATACCTCGCAGAGCGCCGCCGACCTATATTGAAGCCGTTGGCGCGGGGGGACCGGACCGCGGCGGCGACACGCCACGACCGATCACAGGTGCGAGCCTTATGGGAAATTCGATGGATTGGGACAAGCTTCGGGTGTTTCACGCCGTTGCCGACGCGGGCAGTCTGACCCATGCGGGCGAACAACTGCATCTCAGCCAGTCGGCGATCAGCCGGCAGATCCGCGGGCTCGAGGAACAACTCCAAGCGACGCTCTTTCACCGTCATGCGCGCGGGCTTTTGCTGACCGAGCAGGGCGAGCTTCTCTATGAGGCGACGTCGGCCATGAGCCTGCGCCTCCACGCCGCCGCGGCGCGGATCCGCGACAGCAAAGACGAAGTATTCGGCGATCTGACCGTGACGGCGACCACGGGCTTCGGCACGCTTTGGCTGGCGCCGCGGTTGCACAAGCTCTTCGCGCTTCACCCGAGCCTCTCGGTCAATATGATCTTGACCGAGGCGGTGCTCGATTTGCCCATGCGTCAGGCCGACGTGGCGATCCGGATGTCCTCGCCCAACCAAGCCGATCTGATCCGCCGTAAGCTGATGGAGGTGACCATGCGCCTCTATGCGAGCGTCGATTACATCGCCCGGATCGGCGCGCCCGCCAGCACGGCCGAGCTCTGCCAACACCGCCTCGTGTCCTATAGCCCGGACGCCCCGCAGCCCCATGAAGCATCGGACTGGCTGCGGGCCTATCTGCCGACCGACCGCCACCCGCATCTGATGATCAACAGCTATTTCGGCGTGTTGAAGGCGGCGGTGAACGGGCTCGGGGTGGCGGCGCTGCCCGATTACATCGTGCAAGACTATCCGGAGCTTCGGGTCGTTCTTCCCGGCAACGAGAGCCCGCGGATCCCCGTCTATTTCACCTATCCGGAGGAACTCCGGCGCTCGCAGCGGGTGATCGCCTTCCGGGATTTCCTGCTCGCCGAGATCGACAGTTTCCAGCGTGGCGGGGAGGCAACATCGAGAGTTGCAGAAAGCGCATAGCGGGTTTGCCCTGCTGCGGCGCAGCAAAGCTTGTTTCGCTGCAAACTTCGCGTTATTTCGCGGTTGGGGCGTCGAGGCGCCCTAGGTTGTGATACCTCCCTGTTGAACTGGCCGGGCTTCGCGCCCGGCTTTTTTTTTGTGTCAAGAATTGGCGCGCGACGACGCCGAGCACGAAACACCTGAAGCCGTTACCTCAGCGCCACAGTCGATCGCCGAGCGACGCTTCCATCCCGTCGTAGAGATGCGCAACCTCTGGCCCGTAGCCGTTGTAAAGCTCGGTCGGGACCCGCTCGTCGGTGCCGAGCACGCGCTCGCTCGCCTGGCTCCAGCGCGGATGAGAGACCTCGGGGTTGACGTTCGCCCAAAAGCCGTACTCGCTCGCCTGCAAGTTCTCCCAAAAACTCACCGGTTGGGTATCGGTAAAGCGCATGGCGACGATCGATTTGATCGACTTAAAGCCATATTTCCACGGCAAATGCAGCCGGATCGGTGCGCCAAACTGCTTATGGAGAACTTTTCCGTAGGCGCCCACGACCATGAACGACAAGTCGTTCATCGCCTCCGCCACGGTCACACCTTCGGTATAGGGCCAAGGATACCAGAATTGCCGCTGACCGCGGGCAATCGAGCTGTCTTCGAAGGTCTCGAAGACCACGAACTTGGCGCTCGAGGTCGGCTGGGCCCGTTCGATGAGTTTGGCGAGGGGAAAGCCGATCCAGGGAGCGACCATCGACCAGGCCTCGACGCAGCGATGGCGATAGATCCGCTCCTCGATCGGCATCTCTTTGAGCAAGTCCTCGACGCCGATCTCGAACGGTTTTTCAACCATCCCGTCGATTTTGATCGTCCAGCCATCGGTCTCCAGCGCCTGTGCGGCCTCGTAAATCCGCTTGTGACTGCCGAACTCGTAAAAGTTGTTATAGGTCGTGTTGAGCGCTTCGTCCGTCACCGGGCGCCCCGCCGAGGAATAGGCAGGGTTTCGTGCGGGCGTGGGCGTGAAGGGCTCCTCGGGGACAGCCGCGGCCGCGCCGGGCGCCATGCCCCCGCCCGTCCCGAACACGGTCGCCGCGGCGCCAAGGCCGACAAGACCGCCACCGGCGGCCAGGATCGCGCGGCGGTTCCAAAAGACATGTTCGGGGGTGGTCTTGTTCTCGCTGATCGCCCAGCGCGGGCGGCGGATATAGCGCATCGGATCCTCCAGGACTGCTCGACGAGAGATATAGCAGGACCGCCCCCTCCGTCGCGAGCATGTGCGACAGCGCCTCGCAGGCTTGTCAGCAGTTGTCAGGTGTCGAGGTGTCAGTCGCGGACGAATTGGTCGGCATGGATGCCTTGCAGATGCAGAACCGCGGTGAGATCGCCGTGGCGGATCACCGCGTCGGCCCGCGCCGCGAGCGCCGGCTTCGGCCGAAAACCGACCCCGAGCCCCGCCGCTTCGATCATCGCGAGATCGTTGGCCCCGTCGCCGAGGGCACAGGCCTCGGACGGCGTGAGGCCGTCACGGGCGAGCATCCGGCTCATCGCTTCGAGCTTTGCGGCGCGGCCGAGGATCGGCTCGGCGACCCGGCCGGTCAGCCGGCCCTCCGCGGCAAGGAGCCGGTTCGCCTGCGTCTCGGCGAAGCCCGCTGCCCGGCCGACCCGCTCGGCGAAGAAGGTGAACCCGCCCGAGACGAGCGCGGTGGCGGCGCCGGCCTCCGCCATGGTGCGCACCAACGTCCTCCCCCCCGGGTTGAGGGCGACCCGCGCGTCATAGACGGCCTCGAGCGTCGCTTCGGCGAGCCCCTCGAGGAGGGCGACCCGGGCGCGGAGCGCGCCCTCGAAATCGAGCTCGCCCGCCATCGCGGCCTCGGTGATTTCGGCGACCTTTGGGCCGACCCCGGCCGCATAGGCCACTTCGTCGATGCACTCGACGGGGATCATGGTCGCGTCCATATCCGCGATCAAAAGGCGCTTTCGGCGCCCAACTGCCGGAACGACGTTCACGTCAATGCCGACGAGCGCCGGCAAACGTTCGGGCGGAGCGCTGACCCCGATCTCGGCTCCGGCCGGACCGAGCCGCCGAGGCGTCTCGGCCTCGAGACCCAATTCCCGCGCGGCGGCGGCGATATCCGCGTCCCAGAGCCCCCGTTCGGCCGACGCCGTCAGGACGACGACGGCCCCGGCGCCCTCGCTCACCCGGCGAGCGCCGCGCGCTTGGTCTCCTCGGGCACCACGCGCTCGAGTTCCTCCGCGATCAGGAAGGCGAGCTCCAGCGACTGCGACGCATTGAGCCGCGGGTCGCAGGCCGTGTGATAGCGGCTCGACAGATCCGCATCCGTCACCTCGGAGATCCCGCCCGTGCACTCGGTCACGTCCTGTCCGGTCATCTCCACATGCACGCCACCCGCATAGGTGCCCTCGGCCGCGTGGACGTCGAAGAACTCACGCACCTCGGTGAGGATCGCGTCGAAGGGCCGGGTCTTGAAGCCGCTATCGGATTTCACCGTGTTGCCATGCATCGGATCGGTGGACCAAACCACCCGCTTGCCCTCGCGCTCGACCGCGCGGACCCAGCCCGGCACATGCGCTTCGACTTTGCCCGCGCCCGTGCGGCAGATGAGGGTGAGCCGACCGGCCGCGTTCTCCGGGTTCAACCGGTCGATCAGCCGCAGGAGGTCGTCCGCCTCGAGCGAGGGGCCGCATTTGAGACCGATCGGGTTCTGAACGCCGCGGCAGTATTCCACATGCGCGCCGTCCAGCTGGCGCGTGCGATCGCCGATCCAGATCATATGGCCCGAGCCCGCGACCGGCAGGCCGCTCGTGGAGTCGATCCGGGTGAGCGCCTCCTCATAGGGCAGAAGCAGCGCTTCGTGGCTCGTGAAATACTCGACCGAGGCCAACGTCTCGGCGCTCTCCGGGGTGACGCCGCAGGCAGACATGAAATCGACCGCCCCGGAGATCCGCCCGGCCAGCTCTTGATAGCGTTCCGCCTGCGGGGTGCCGCGCGCAAAATCGAGGTTCCAACTTTGCACCCGGTGCAGATCCGCATAGCCGCCGGTCGCAAAGGCCCGCAGCAGGTTCAGCGTGGCCGCGGCCTGAAGATAAGCGCGTTCCATCCGCTCTGGGTTGGGGATCCGCGCCTCGGGCGTGAAGGCGATATCGTTGATGATGTCGCCGCGATAGGAGGGCAGCTCCAGATCGCCCTTCTTCTCGGTCGGCGAGGAGCGCGGCTTGGCGAACTGCCCGGCCATCCGTCCGACCTTCACGACCGGCACCCGCGCGGCAAAGGTCAGCACGACCGCCATCTGCAGCATGACCCGGAAGGTGTCGCGGATATAATCGGCGGTGAACTGGCCGAAGCTCTCGGCGCAGTCTCCCCCCTGCAGCAGGAACGCCTTCCGGTCGACCACATCCGCCAGCCGGCTCCGGAGGTTCCGCGCCTCGCCGGCAAACACCAGCGGCGGATAGCTCGAGAGCCGATCCGTCACCGACGCCAGCGCATCCGCATCCGTATAATCGGGCATCTGCAGGCCGGTATGGTTGCGCCAGCTGTCTTTGCTCCAAGGCTTGGTCATCGCATCCTCCTTCGGGCTCGTGCGACGGAATAACCGAGCGGGCGCGCGGTGGCTAGTCCCGCGCCCCGAGACGGCGCCGGGGCCCGGCGCGGCTGTCCTTGACGCCGCCCGAGCGGAGGGACAGGGTGACGTTTTGATGTGATGGCAAGGGGATGACCCGGCCCATGGAGGAGTGCGGTTCGAGGTGAGCCAACTCGACACGACGCGGAACTTTGCGTTCCTGCTCTGCCCGCAATTCTCGCTGATCGCCTTTGCTGCGGCGATCGAGCCGCTGCGGTCGGCCAACCGGGCGGCCCAGCGCACGCTCTACACCTGGACACTCGTCTCGGCGGATGGCGGGGCAGTGTCCTGCTCCAACGGATCGACGATCTCGGCGGATACCGGGCTCATCGACCAGCCGCGCGGGACGACCGTCGTGGTGTGCGCTGGGCTCGATCTCGTCCGGGCCGAGGCGCGGCCCGTCCTCACCTGGCTTCGCAAACAAGCCCGCCTCGGCGCCCGGATCGCCGGCGTCTGCACCGGGGCGCATGTGATCGCCCGCACCGGCCTTCTCGATGGCAAGCGCGCGACGATCCATTGGGAGAACCAATCGGCCTTTGCCGAGGATTTCCCCGAGGTCGAACTCTCGACGCTCCTCTACTGCATCGAGGACCAGGTCATCACCTGCGCGGGCGGCACGTCTGCGACCGATATGATGCTCTTTCTCATCGGCGAGCATCACGGGCCCGATTTCGCCTCGCTCGTGGCAGACCGGCTGGTCCATACGCCGATCCGGGGCGCTCAGGACAATCAGCGGCTTTCGGTGCCGGCGCGGATCGGGGTGCGCCACCCCAAGCTCGTGCAAATCATCCAGACCATGGAACGCTCGACCGAAGAGCCCGTGTCTCCGGCGGAGCTCGCCCGGTCGGTCAATATGTCGACCCGTCAGCTCGAGCGGCTCTTCCGGCGATATCTGAACCGTTCGCCCAAGCGCTATTACATGGAACTTCGGCTCGAGAAGGCGCGAAATCTGCTGCTGCAAACCGATATGTCGGTGATCAACGTGGCGCTTGCCTGCGGGTTCACATCGCCGTCGCATTTCTCGAAATGCTACCGCTCGCATTTCGATCGCACCCCCTATCGCGAGCGCGGCAATCCGGCCCGCGGGACCGATCCCCGGGCCGACAGCTGGCCCGAGATGGCACCGGCGCTTCCTGCGGGGGCCGAGGACCCGGCAGGCTTCACGTGAGCCAGACCGGCGACCGCCCGGAGCGGCCGCGCCGCACGGCCTACCGATACTGGCGCCCGATTACCACGCGCTGGATGGATAACGACGTCTATGCGCATGTGAACAACGTCGTCTATTACAGCTTTTTCGACACGGTGGTGAACGGCTGGCTCGTCGAGCAGGGGCTTCTCGAGATCGGGGGAGAAGCCGATCCGATCGGTCTGGTTGCCGGCACACGCTGCGACTACTTCGCGCCGGTGGCCTTTCCGGACCGGATCGACGGCGGTCTGGCGGTCACGCGGATCGGTCGGAGTTCCGTGACCTATGCGGTCGGGATTTTTCGGGGCACGGACCCGGAGGCGGCTGCGGCCGGGGCGTTTACCCATGTTTACGTGGATCGTGCGGCCCGGCGGCCGGTGCCGATCCCCCCGCCCATGCGCTCGGCCCTCGAGACGCTCATCCCTTAGCCGAGCAGATCCTCGGGCGTGGTGACGAAGAAGCCGTTCTCGATATCGGGGGCGGTGCGGGCCAGGTTCTCTGGGCTCTCGGCGAAGGCGATGAGCATCTCGGCCCGGGTCACGCCGGAGGCGAAGCGGTCGAACCAAAACGCGAAGCCCTCGGCGTCCGGATCCCGGTCGAGCGCGTTGTTGTAGAGCGCGGTGACGAATTCGGCGTCGGTCGGGTCCTCGCCGTAGCGCAGCGCGAATTCGGCGCTCTCGACGAAGGCATCGGCGGCGGCGCGCCGGGAGACGCCAGTGTCGAGGGCATCGGTCCAGAAGCGGATCCCGGCTTCGTCGGGCGTGCGGGCAAAGGCGGCGTTATAGATCCGATAGGTGTCGGCTGCGTTCGGGCTCTGCAGATCGTAGATGAAATCGCCGTCCGTGAGGTCGATCCGCTCCACGCTCTCGAGCCGGTCTATCGTGCCGTCTGGTTTCGATACGATCACCGCACCGGTCACGTCGATGAGGGGGGCCACCTCCGCCCGGCTGGCCGCATAGCTCACCCGGTCGGTGCCGAGCCCGCCGTCGATGCTGTCCGAGCCGGCGCTGCCGAGGATCGTGTCGTCGGCCCCGAGCGCAAAGATAAAATCGTCCGCATCGGTGCCACCGAGGACGTCCGGGCCCTCGGTGCCTGTCAGCGCGTCGGCGAGGGTCGGCGGCTCGGCCACCGTCTGGATGGTGAAATCCGCCGCCGTCAGGGGCGTCGGCCCTTGCGTGCTCTCATGAAAGACGAAAAGCCCGCCGCCCCCGGCAAAGACGAGCTCGGTCACGTTGGCGGCGGGGCGGGTCGTCGCGGCCAGCGCGTCCGCCGGGGTCGCGAACCCGGCCTCGGCCGGCACGCTAAGGAGGTCTTCGCCTTGCGTGAAATCGTTCACCCGGTCGACGCTGCCGCCGATCTGCCCGATGAAGAGATCCGCGCCATCGCCGCCGAAGAGCCGGTCTTCGCCCGCGCCGCCGATCAGGCTGTCGGCGCCTGCGCCGCCTTGAAGCTCGTCCGCGCCGTCGCCGCCCGAGACGAGATCGCCGCCGTCGCCGCCGATCAGCAGATCGTCGCCGGCCCCGCCGGCCAGCGTATCCGCGCCGTCGCCCCCGTCGATCTGGTCAGCCGCCGCGCCGCCCACCAGGAGATCCGCGCCGCCTTGGCCGAAGATCCTGTCTGCCCCGCCAAGCCCGTCGATCCGGTCGTCGAAGGCGCTGCCGAGGATTTGCTCGGGCCCCTCGGTCGCGAGCGGCGGCTGGCTGCCGACGGTGTCGAACCCGTCGATCTCATAACCGATATCGGCAAGCATCGCGAGATCGAGCGGAGTAGGTGTCTTACGCTCGCCGACCGACACGGTCGGGTCCATCAGCACCGTGCCGCCGCGAAAGCCGTCGCGGACATGCAGATCCGCCGTGAGCGGCACGGGGCCCGCATTCTCGGCCACCGCGTTCGGGCCGGTAAAACCCTGCGGACCTGCCTGGGAGGCATAGGTCTCGTTGGTGCCGTGACCGAAGACATGGGCCATCTCGTGGAGGGCCACGGTCAGGAAATCGACCCGGCCCGGTTGCGGACCCGACAGCGCGAAACTCCACGCCGCCGTTGAGCGGAAGGCGATTTGCCCGGCCCAAGGCTCGTAGTCGCCGACCGGGCCCTCGTCGCGGAAATCGTTGGCGACCCGCGACGTGAACTGGTCGCCTTCGAGGTCGATCCCGGTCGGCCCAGCGAGCCCAAGTCCGTTGATCCGGTCGGTCCCGGCGACGAAGATCACCACGTCGTCGATCGCCTCGGAGGTGGTGACCTCCACGAGATTGCCGGTTGCCGGATTGCGGACCGAAAACGTCGCGCCGGCGGGGATGTCCTCGAACTCGTCCCCGATGATCGACGACCAGATGCGCCCGGCCTCCTCGAGCGCGGCGCGCGCGTCGGGATTGTCGAAGAACCCGTCCGTGTCGAAGCGATAGTCGAAGACGATATCGAAGCTCATGACCGGGCCCGCTCTCCCATTGCGTGCGGAACATCCTCCAATTCCACGAGAAACGCAAACGATCCCGGCTCACACGCGCGGCATCTTCGGCAATGTGACGGGCATCACATGTATGTGAGCCGGACGATGCCCAGATCATGCGATGCGGAGGCCGGCGGTCCGTCGGTCAGACCTTGGCCGGCGCGCTCCGAGCGGGCCCTGCCAGACCTGAAAAACCCGGGAGAACCCCATGACGCTGCGCATCAACGATACCGCGCCCGACTTCACGGCCGAGACCACCCACGGGACCATCAGCTTCCACGACTGGGTCGGCGAGGGCTATGCGGTGCTCTTCTCGCATCCCAAGGATTTCACCCCCGTCTGCACGACCGAGCTCGGCTATATGGCCGGCCTCAAAGACGACTTCGCAAAGCGAAACACCAAGATCCTTGGCATTTCCGTAGATCCGGTGGACAGCCACAACAAGTGGAAAGCGGATATTGAACAGATCTCCGGCAATCCGGTGGACTATCCGCTGATCGGCGATCCGGAGCTCAAGGTTGCCAAGCTCTACGACATGCTGCCGGCGGAAGCGGGCGAGAGCTCGGAAGGCCGGACACCTGCGGACAACGCGACGGTGCGCTCGGTCTTCGTCGTCGGCCCGGACAAAAAGATCAAGCTGACGCTCACCTATCCGATGACCACGGGCCGGAACTTCGACGAGATCCTGCGCGCGATCGACTCGATCCAACTGACCGCCAAGCACAAGGTGGCGACACCGGCGCAATGGAAATCGGGCGAGGACGTGATCGTGACGCCCGCGGTCTCCGATGACGAGGCACGGGAGAAGTTCGGCGGGTTCGAGCAGAAGCTGCCCTATCTCCGGACGACGAAGCAGCCCGAGGGCTGAGGCCTGTGCGGCGCGGCGTCCCGCGGCCGCGGGGCGGCATCCGGCCGGATACCATCTCGCCCAGCAACGTCTCGCGGGTCGCGGTGT
>JBHJGX010000112.1:0-7903 GCA_050331395.1 Paracoccaceae bacterium | reverse complement strand
GTTAAACGCCAAAGGGCGCCAGCGGGGGGGGCACGGGGCGGAGGGTTGGGGGCTACGTGCGGGGCGGGGCGCGGCCGGGGCCGCAGGGCCGGGCCCGGGGGGTGGGGGGCGCCACGCCCCCCGAGGCCGGCCTCTCGGTCTAACGGGCGGGGCATGCAATGGTGTCCCCACCGAGCCCGAGGGCCGCCGATCCACCGCGCCCTGTCAGGGCATCAAGAGATCAAACCGCCGTCCGCATCCTCGCCGGCCGCATCCAAGAGCCGCGTCACGTCCGGCACCCGCACGTGGCGGGCATCGACCAGCTCGATCACCCCTGTCTTCTTCAGCTGCGTGATCTGCCGGCTCACTGTCTCGATCGTCAGTCCCAGATAATCCGCGATCGCCTCCCGCGTGAGCGGCAGTTCGAACGTGATGCCGTCGCGCGGATCCTCGGCCTTCATCGCCGCCGAGCGCCGTCCGAGGATCGTCAGGAATGTCGCGATTTTCTCCTTCGCGGTCTTGCGGCCGAGGAGCAGCATCCAGTCCCGCGCGGAATCGAGTTCATCGAGGGTCATCTCCAGTAGCCGCTGCTCGATCTCGGGGCGCTCGTGCAGGAGCCGCTCGAATTGGGCCCGGCCGAACAGGCAGAGCTTCACCGGCGTCACCGCCACCGCGTCATAAGGCGCCACCGGTCGGTTCGGACGGCCGATGAAATCCGACGGGAACATCAGTCCCACCATCTGCCGGCGCCCGTCGATCATCGTCTTCGAGAGGCTGACCACGCCCTCGACCACCGACCCGATCGCGGACAGCGTCTCGCCCGCCGCGACGATCTCCTGTCCGGGCAGCATGGTCTTGTAATGCTTTATGGAATTCAGCGCGTTCAGGTCTTCGTCGCGCACGGTGGAGCAGACGGCGCGATGTCGGATCGGGCAGTCCGCACAATGCACGGGGTGCGTGCCGACGCCTTTGACAGCGGAGTGTTTCGTGCTCGGCATGACCTCTCCTTTCGCTTCCACACTGTGGAGGGCCGGTTGACGTGGGTCAATGCGCCCAAGGGGTCGCAGGGTCCATGGCTCGCCCATGACACGCACCCCCACCCCCTTCGATGTCGCCGCGCTGGAACGGGCCGTTCCCCGCTATACGAGCTATCCGACCGCGCCCCAATTCGGCGAGGCCGTCGATCAGATCACTTATGTGGAGTGGCTCGAGGCGCTCCCGGCGAAGGCCGCGCTGTCGCTTTACGTGCATGTGCCGTTTTGCGACGAGCTCTGCTGGTTCTGCGCTTGTCGGACCCAAGGGGCCAAGCGCTATGCGCCGGTCGCGCGCTACCTGGATCGCGTCCTGGCGGAGATCGCCCGCGTCGCGGCCCATGCGGGGCCCGACCGCCCGGTCGCGCGGATCCATCTGGGCGGCGGCTCGCCGACGGTCCTCGCGCCCGAGGACCTGGCGCGGCTCCATGCGGCGCTCGTCGCGGCCTGGCCCGGGGCCGAAGGCGCCGAGTTCGCCGTCGAGATCGACCCCCGCGACATGACGCCCGACCGGGTCGAGACGCTCGGGGCGCTCGGGCTCGGGCGCGCCTCGATCGGCGTGCAGGATTTCGACCCGGACGTGCAGGCGGCGATCGGCCGGGCGCAGGGCTATGAGCTCACCCGCGACGTGATCGCCGCGCTCCGGGCGACGGGCTGCGGCAGCATCAATATCGACCTCCTCTACGGCTTGCCGGGGCAGAGCGAGGCGAGCCTCGCCGACACGGTCGAGCGGGTGATCGGCCTCGGCCCCGACCGGCTCGCACTTTTCGGCTATGCCCATGTGCCCTGGATGGCCAAGCGCCAGCGGATGATCCGCGAGGAAACCTTGCCCGGCACCGCCGCGCGGCGGGCGCAAGCGGCGCTCGCGCACCGGATCCTGATCTCGGCGGGCTATGTCGCCGTCGGGATCGACCATTTCGCCAAGCCCGAGGACGCGCTGGCCCGGGCGGCGGCCGACGGCACGCTGCGGCGGAACTTCCAGGGGTACACGGTCGATCCGGCCGACGCGCTCCTCGGCTTCGGCGCGTCGGCGATCGGCGCGCTGCCGGGCGGTTATGTACAGAACGACCCGGTGACGGCGACCTATCAGCTCCGGATCGACAACGGCGATCTGGCGGTCAAGAAGGGCATCCGCCTCAGTCACGAGGACGCCATGCGCCGCGACGCGATCGAGCAGGTGCTCTGCAGCTTCGCGCTCGATTTTGCCCGGATCGAGGCCCGCTACGGGGCGCTCGCCCGGCCGCTTCGGCGGGTCGTGGCCCAGCTTCTCAGCGCGGCGCCCGCAGGCGCGCTCGAGCCCTGGCGCGACGGATTTCGGATCGCCGAGGCATGGCGCTCCCATGCCCGGCTGATCGCGGCGGAGTTCGACGCCTATTTGCCGGGGAGCGCGGCGCGGCACTCGCTCGCGGTCTGAGCGTCCGCCCGCCTCTGCCCCCGGAACGGCTCTCGCGACGGCTCTTGTGACGGACGCCCCGATGGCGCCCGACACAGCCCCCATCAGGCGTAGATCGCCTCCTTGCCGAAATGCTTCGTCAGCAAATAGCAGAGCACCGCGCGGTATTTGGTGCGGTTCGATTTGCCGTATGTCTCGAAGGCCGCGTCGATCGCCGCATCGAGCTCCGGCCCGTCGGTGAGACCCAACTTCTTGACCAAAAAATTCTGCTTCAGCCGATCGACTTCGGTCGGGTCCGATGCCGCAACCGTCGAGCTATCGGCATTGTAGATCGTCGGGCCGAGCCCGATCGTCACTTTGCGCAAAAGCTCCATATCCGGCTCCTGACCGCATTTCTCGCGGAGGTCGGCAGCATATTTCTCGATGAGTTCGTCGCGTTTGTTCATTTTTGTCCCCTGATCCCTCGTCTGCGGCCTGGAAGACCCCACCGTGCGGCGAGATGATGACCGATTTGCCGGGCGGATGCATCCGTTTTTGCGCCAATCCCCGGCCTCCGCTTGACATGCGCCAGGGCCCGGCGCCTCCTCGGATCCGAAGCGGGCGGAGGGTGCATGCGGATCGCGGTCATCGGGGCGGGCATTGTCGGGGTCTCGACGGCGGAATGGCTCCGCCGCGACGGCCATGCCGTCACTCTCATCGACCGGATCCGCCCCGGCGACCCGGCGCAGGCGAGCTATGGCAATGCGGGGATCCTGGCGAACAGCGGCGTCGTCCCGGTGCCGGGCCCCGGGCTCATCGCCAAGGCGCCGCGGCTCCTCTTCGACCCGGACGGCGCGCTCTTTCTCAAATGGGCCTATCTGCCCCGGCTCCTGCCCTGGCTCCTGCGCTATCTTCGGGCCGGGCGCCGGGACGAAGTCGAACGGATCTCCCGCGCGCTCGCCGCCCTGATCGGCGACACGGTCGAGGCCCACCGGGCGCTGGCCGCCGGCACCGGCGCCGAGCGCTTTATCGAGCCCGGGCGATACACCTATCTCTACCGAACCCGCGCAGACTGGGAGGGCGACCGCCTCGGCCGCGCACTCCGAGACGCCGCCGGCCTCGCCTTCACGCCGCTGGACCGGGCGGCGCTCCTCGCCCGCGACCCGGACCTGGGCGCGGATTACACGTTCGGCATCGAATATCGCGACAGCGCCCATCTGAGCGATCCGGGCGCCTATGTGGCCGCGCTCTTCGACCACTTCCGGCGCGAAGGCGGCGCGTTCCTCCAGGGCGAGGTGACGGCGCTCGCCCCCGGACAGGACGCAGCCGCGGTCCATCTCGACGGGGTGCGGCACGGCTTCGACCACGCGGTGCTCGCCGCCGGCGCCTGGTCCGGACGGCTCCTGCGCGCGCTCGGCCACGACCCCGGGCTCGAAAGCGAACGGGGCTATCACCTGGTCCTCAAATCGCCGAGCCACCGGCCGCCCGCGCCCTATCTGCTCGCCGACCGGAAATTCGCCATCACACCGATGGCAAGCGGGCTCAGGCTCGCGGGTCTCGCCGAATTCGGCGGGCTCGACGCCGGCGCCTCGCCGGGCCCGACGCGCCTGCAACGCCGGGCGATCGCGCGGATCTATCCGCGGCTCACCTGGGAGGGCGAGGAGATCTGGCTCGGCCACCGCCCCTCCACCATCGACAGCCTGCCGGTGATCGGCGAAAGCCCCAAGGCGCGGCGCATTTGGTGCGCCTATGGCGGACAACATCTCGGCCTGACGCAAGGGCCGAAGACCGGACGGCTGATCGCCGATCTGATTGCCGGGCGCCGGCCCAATCTCGACCTCGCCCCCTACCGCCCGGGACGCTTCGATTGACCGAAGCACTCGACTGGCTCGGCGCGCGGGCGCGCTGGGTGCTCGCGGTCGGCGTGCTGATCGCCATGCTGCTGCCGGCGCTCTCGAGCCTCCTCCGGCCGCTCCTGCCGGCCTTCGTGGTGCTGATTTTCGCGCTCGCGATCACCCGGCTCGATCTGTCGGGCCTGGTCGCGCGGCGGGATCTGGGCGGCCGGCTCCTGCGCCTCGGAGCCTGGACGGCGGGGCTCCTGGTCGCCGCGCCGCTCGTCGGCTGGAGCCTCGGCCGCGCGGCAGGGCTCGATGCCGAAAGCCTTGCCTCGGTCGTCTATACGGGCGCGGCCCCGCCGATCACGTCGGCGGCAGGGCTTTGCCTGCTCCTCGGCCTCGATGCGGTCTTCGCGCTCGAGCTCACGGTGGTCGCAAGCCTTGCCGCGCCCTTCGTCGGCCCGCTGGTGATCGGGCTTTTGCTCGGCGAGGCGGTGCCGGTCGATCCGCTCGCGCTCACGCTCCGCACCGCAGCGATGATCGGCACCGGGACCGTTATCGGCCTAATGCTCCGCCGGCGGCTCGGCCCGAACTGGATCGCGGCGCGCGCGCGGGCCTTCGACGGGGTGCAGGCGCTGGCGATGCTCGTCTTCGTGATCCCACTCTTCGATGGGGTTTGGGCGCTGATCGCGGCCCGGCCCGGCTTCGCGCTCGGAACCTTGGCGCTGGCTTTCCTGGTGAATTTCGGCACCCAGGCGGCAGTGGCCGCCCTCGCGCGCGGGCAGATCGGCTCGGACCGGGCCGGCGCAGCCGGTGTGGTCTTCGGCAACCGGACGGTCGCGCTTTACCTGGCCGCGATGCCGCCCGATCCGGCCTTCGCGCTTTATGTGGCGTTTTTCCAGCTGCCAATGCTTTTCACCCCGCTCGTGATGGGCGGGCTGCTGCGCGGCCGCCCCGGCAAGCCGATGTGAGCGGGACCGCGGGCCGCCGGGTCGACCGGATCTGAGATCCGGGCGACCTGGCGGCGGCGCCCATTTCAAAACGGAGGCACTTCCCCCGACGCCCATGCCGACAGCAGCACGCGGGCGATCGCCGAGGCGCGCGGCGCCGCGATCCGCTGGTGTTTTCCCGCCAGAATGTCCGGCATATCGCTCTTGGCCACCCACAGCGCGTCTTCGAGTTCCTGATGGTCGATGGCGATCTCGCGGCTGAGCGCCTCGCCCGCGCAGCCGAGCATCAGCGAGGAGGGGAACGGCCAGGGCTGACAGGCGAGATAGTGGACGCGGCCGATTTCGATACCGGCTTCCTCCTGGGTCTCCCGGCGCACCGCGTCCTCGATCGTCTCACCGGGCTCCATGAACCCGGCAAGGAGCGAGTACATCCGGTCCGGCCAGCCGTGCTGTCGGCCGAGCAAGACCCGATCGCCATCGATCACTAGCATGATCACCACCGGATCGATGCGCGGGAAATGGGTCGCCGTGCAGGCCGGGCACCGCCGCCGCCAGCCGGCGTCCTCGATCACGCTTTGGGTTCCGCAGCGGGCGCAGAAACCATGGGTCGCGTGCCAGCCCAGCAGGCCTTTGCCGGTCGCCGCGAGCGTGGCCTCGGCGGCAACGATTTCGCCGGCCACGGATCGCAGATCGAGGAATTTCGCCCCGGCGATGAAGGCCGCTTCCACCCGCTCTTCGGGCAAATGCGACAGGTCGGCCGCAAACCAAGGCGCCTCGTCGATCAGGCCGAGAAAGACCGGATCCTCCCGCACCATCTGCAGGACCAGTTTGCCGGGCGGCACCATGGCCAGCCGTCGCCAGCCGTCGCCCTGTGCGATCAGCGGCCGCCCCGAATGCAGGATCAGCACTGTCGCATGCGGATCGCGCATCAGCCGGCTGGCCGAGGCACGCAGATGGGTCGCCCGATCGAGCTTCGGGCCGCCGACGGCGAAGGTGACGGGGAGAACGACGGACATGGAGCGGGCCTCTCGCGCTCCGATTGTCTAGAGCACGAAGCGCGTTCGGTCGCAACGGCGCCGGATCTCTCCCTGCGGAAAAGCCGCGGGCTCCTTGGCGCGGCGCGCGGGGCGGCTGTCCGGGCGCGTGAGGCATGCCCTTGTCTCGCTGCGCTCGAGCGCGTATTTCTTCCCTTGAGAGGTTGGCGTGGGCAGGCGATCCGCCAACCCGGTCAGGTCCGGAAGGAAGCAGCCGTAACGGGTTCCGCTTGGGTCGCGGTCCAGCCTCTCACCCTCCCAGCCTCACCTCGCCGGCAGCCGGCGATTGAGCTCGCGCACCCCCCAGGCAGCGAGGATCGCGGAAATTCCGGCCAGGATGATGCTGCCGGGGCTCGCGTCGAACCGTTCGAGCCACTGCGTATAGAGATGGATCGCGCCGAAGGTCACCGCCGCATTCATGATCGAGCGGCGCGCCGTCAGACCCGCCCAAAGCGCGGTTGCCACGAGAAGCACCGCCCAGAGGATCGCGAAGGCCGTGTCGGGGATCTCCACGAGGCGGGCGAGATGGGCCTCCCCGGCCGCGTGATAGGCCGTCCAGCCCGCATCGGTGTCGGGAAAGGCGCTTCGCCGAGGTCCGAGGATCTCCGAGCCGATCCGGTCGCCCCAGAGCGAGCCGACCCAGAACGCGATGTTGCCCCAGACGAAGGCCATCAGCCCCACGATCCGCGCGTGCCGGGCGATCCGCTCGGTCCGACCGGAAAGTGCGTAGGCGCCCGCGCCGATCGCCGCCATCATCAGGATGACGAGGGTCGGCTCGTAGACGGCGAGCGAATAGGACGCGTGGGAGTAGCCCGTATCCGAGAGCGTGGCAGCGAAGGCGACGACGGCGAGGGCGCTCAGAAGCCGGATATCGAGGAAGGCTCCGGTCGCGCCGAGGACCACGCCCGCCCAGGCGAGGGCGACCCAGGCGAGCTCGGGGGCGCCCTCGAGCCCGAAGACCCCGGTCAAATGCGCCCCCGCGCCGATCACCACGATCCAAGCGGCCGGCGTGGCGAGCCGCGGCACCCGGAGCCTGAGGGCGACGCCCAAAAGGGCGATCGCGCTGCCGAGCGCGATCGCGGGGCCGAGCGAGCCCGTCTGCTCGGCGATGAGCCCGACCGCGCCGCCCGCGCCCGATCCTGCGCCGATCACCACGGCCGCGTTTGCCGGGACCGCCGCGCCCTCGCCGACGTTGAGCCGCACGCCGATGCCGGCGAGCGCCACCAAAGCGCCGGTCACCGCGAGGCCTTCGGGCCCGTCGAAGAGCGCGAAGACCCCGAGAAGCACGGCCAGGATCCCGCCCATCAGCACCAGATTGAGCGCGAGCCGGACGGCCTCGTCCCGGGCGCGGGCCTTGAGCGCCACCGCGCTCTCGGGGCCGACCAGCCCCTCGCCGACCGCGCGGTCGAGATCCACGAGCCAATGCATAGCGTTCCTCCGCTCCGGGCTTCGCCGGCGAGCCTACGCGATTTTGCCGCCGCATCCAGGCCGTGCGGACGTCCATGGCCCGGGTCAGGCCCGAAATCCCTGGCCGGTTCGGCGAAGCCGCCCGATCGGACGCCCCGCTCGTGCCGGCAGATCGCCTCCGGGGTTTCGCGCGGTCGCCCGTGGCTGTAGGCCCGGGGGGCCGTGCGACCCCGGCCCCGGCGCCCCCCCCCCCCGCGGCGGGCGCGCGGCGCGCGCGGCCGCCGGCGGGGGGGGG
>JBHJGX010000111.1:0-6092 GCA_050331395.1 Paracoccaceae bacterium | reverse complement strand
CCGAGACCGCCGCCGCCTCGAAGGCCGCGTCCAGCGACGGAAAGTCGATAAACATGTCCACAATCGACTGGTCGATCGCCGCCGGATCCTGACGGAAAATCCGGCCCAAACCGTCGCGAAGCTCGATCTCGTCTAGCATCTCGTTCTCACCTTATCCTCTGGTCCCCACGATCCCGGCCATGCTCTTGCCAGCTTTTGACACGGTTGCCGAGAACGTATTTAGTTTGCTGTACATTGGCAACCTCAAATGTCACGCGATGGCACAGCTCGGACGCCGGCGTAGCGAGCCGGTCCTAACAAAACGTAAAAGCTTTCCAATCAATGGCTTGGCCGGGAGGATCCGGTTTGTGCCGCGCGCCGACACCGGGTATGGCAGCGGTCCCGAGCCGCACGGCGCCGCCCGCCCGCAGGAGACTGTCCCATGTTGAACGAGACCACCGTCATCGACGCCTACCGGCTGATCCTCGGACGCGCGCCGGAAAACGACTCGGTCGTCGCCTTCCACCGGCGCCATCCGAGCGAGGCGGCATTGCGCCGGGCACTCTTGGAGAGCGAGGAATTCGACGGTCTCCTCCGCGCGCTCCGGTCGAGCGGCGGTCGTGCCGGCCCGGCGGCCGAAGCGCCGCGCGCGGAAGAGGCGGAAGAGGAAGACGTGCCCGTCGCCGGGCTCTCTCAACCGGATGCCCCCGCCGATCGGACGGCACCCGATCTCACCGAGCGCGCGCCGCCCGCCCCGGATGCCGCGGATGCCCCGGATGCCCCGCCTATCCCGCCCGCCGCGCCAAAGGGCCAGGGGATCCTGCCGCCCGTGCCCACGATCGACATCGAGACCGAGGGCGAAATCCGCGACCGGCTCTGGGCGCGCGTCGCCGCCTCCTGGGCCGCGCTCGGGGAAACGGCGGCGCATTGGTCGGTCCTGACCCACGAGGCGTTTCGGCCCGAGAACCTCGAGGCGAACCGGGCCGAATTCGAAGCCTCGGCGGAGGTGGAGGGGCTGTTGATGGATGCCGCCCTCGCCCGCGTCCCGGGCGCCGAGCCGGAAGCGATGCGCGCCCTCGAAGTGGGCTGCGGCGTCGGCCGCGCGACCCGTGCCCTCGCCCGGCGCTTCGGCACGGTCACCGGCGTCGATATCAGCCCGAGCCATCTGGACATCGCCCGGGCCGAGCTCGACGCGGCCGGGTTCGACAATGTCACGCTCCGGCAGATGCGCGAAGTCGGCGACTATGCGACCCTGCCCGAGGTCGACTTCTTTTATAGCCGCATCGTGCTTCAGCATAACCCGCCACCCGTGCAAGCGGCGATCCTCGACGCGGTGCTCGGCCGACTTGCGCCGGGCGGTATTGCCCTCTTTCAGGTGGTCACCCATGGCCGGGGCTATCGGTTCGAGGCCGCGAAGAACGCGGCGACCGGAGAAAAGGGCATGGAGATGCACGTTCTCCCGCAACCGGCCGTCTTCGCAATCCTCGCCCGCGCCGGTCTCGCCCCCCTCGAAGTGCAGGAGGACCACGCGGCCGGACGCGACAGCGGGTTCCGATCGCACCTCTTTCTGGCCCGGAAAGCCTGAATGCCCGAAAGCCGGTCGAGGGCGGGCGGGTGTTGTCAAGCGCCGTGTCTTTACGCCATACCCGCAAGGGCCGGACCCGATCGCGTGCCCGCGGCATCGGCCGGTTTGCCGCGGCGGTCCGACGGCACCCGGCACCGGAGCGCGGAAGGAACGGCCCCGACATGCCCCTGAGAGGCGCCTTCGCATGAGCGCTCGCCGAGGTCCGGATCGTTGCGGCGGGAGACAGGCGGGCCGCATCGCGCTCGTCGCGCCGCGGAACATGCGTTTCTCGCCGCATCAGGCGACCTCGATCGATCTGCATATCCGCGAGACCGCGATCTGGAGCCGCTTCGCCGATCGGATCACGGTCTTTGCCGAAGAGGTCGACCGCCCCTTTGCCGATGTGGACGTGCAATTCTGGCCGAAGGGCCGATCCAAAGGCCATCTCGAACGGCTGCTCGCCGAGGCGCACCCGGATCTGATCGTCGCGCATCAGCACCTCCCGACGGCGGCACGCCTCGCCCAACGGTTCCGGAACGTCCCGGTCGCGCTCGTCCGGCACAATTTCCAGAACCCGCCGCGGAACCGTCTGTCGGGGTTCTGGAAACGGATGCTTTTCAACCGGCTCTCGGCGATCGCCTTCGTCTCGGAGCGCTGCCGGGAGAGCTTTGTCGAGAACTGGCCGCGCATCCGTCCGCCGCTTTTCGTGACGCCGAACGGGGTCGATGCCGGGCTCTGGTCGGCCGGGACCGACAAGGAACCGGTGATCCTCTTTTGCGGTCGGCTTGCGCCCGAGAAGGGGGTGCTCGAAGCGGCGCTCGGGCTCGAGGCCGTGCTCGCGGCCGAGCTCGACTGGCGGGCCGAGTTCCTGATCGCCTCCGCCTCCAACCATGCCGCCTATGCCGAGGAGGTGAAGGCCGTGCTCGCCCGCCTCGGCTCCCGGGTGAGCGTGCTCTCGGACGTGCCGCACGAGACGGTGCGCGCGCATATGGCCCGCGCGGCGATCGCGGTCGCCCCAACCCAAGGCGAGGAGAGCTTCGGCCGGGTCGCCGTCGAGGCCATGGCGTCGGGGGCTGCCGTCGTCGTCTCCCGCGCCTCGGGCTTTATCGAAGTGGTCGGCGAAGCCGGGGTGCTGCTGCCCGTGCCCGACGCGGCTCACCTGGCCGAGGCGGTCCGCGGGCTCATTGCCGAGCCAGAGCGGCGGCGGCGCCTGTCGCGGGCTGCCCGGATCCGGGTCGAGGAGCGCTACGATCTCTCGCGCTCGGTCGTGGCCTTCGACCGGATGGCCGCGTCGCTCCTCAATGAGCCCGAAGCCGACCCACCGACCGACCCGGTCGCTCCGGCCGCCCAACCGAGCCGCGGACACGGGTAAAGAGTTTGCTGGACGCCCCCCCGGCCATTCGATAGAACCGGAGCGGCGGGACAGGTCACTCAATCCCGGGTGAAACGCGGCCGAAGCGCCGCCCAGGGCTTGGAAAAAGACGCTTGGACGAGCAGACGGACGATCCAGAACGGGTGTTCCGACGGTGGCCGAGGAGCCGGACCCGCTGGACGGTCCATACGCTGTGGCGGCACGCCCGGATGCCGTGGCGCAGGCGACGCTGGATGCGCGAGAATTCGGACGCCATCGCGCCCTACCGCAAAGCGGCGGAGCCGTCGGGCCAGGGGATCGCGCTGGCGCTCGGGGATTTCTCGGCAACCACCGGGCTCAGCCGCGCCGCCGCCTACGAGCTGAAACGCCTGCGCGCGGCGCATCCGGCGCTCGAGGTGATCGACCTCCAGGACCTCACCCGCCGCAAAGCGAGCCTCGTCCACCAATCCGGGCCCGATGTCGGCCGGCTCTATCTGCTCTCCGCGCCCAACACTTACGCGACGCTGCTCTCGGCATTGCCGCCCGAGCGGGTTGCCGGCGCGCGGCGGACCGGCCTCTGGGTCTGGGAGACGCCGATCTTTCCCGAGGACTGGCGCTTTGCCCTCGACGTGGTGCACGAGATCTGGACCCCGTCCGAGTACAGCCGCGCCGCGATCGCGAGCCATGCGGACGGCGTGCCGGTCATCGTGCGCCCGCACTATGTGACCCTGACGCCCCACCGCGCGCCCTTCGACCGCGGGCGCTTCGGCATCCCCGACGGCGCGTTTCTCGGCCTCGCGATCATGGATCTCTGCTCCTGCCCGGCGCGAAAGAACCCGTGGGCCCATGTCGCCGCGTGGCAAGCCGCCTTCGGCGCCGATCCGCAGCACCGGCTCCTCATCAAGGTGCGCGTGTCGAAACGCACCCGGCTCGTGCTCGACGAGCTTCGGGCGATGATCGGCGCGGCGCGCAACATCCAGGTCTTCGAGCAGGAGATGTCGGCCGCCGAGATCGCCGGGCTCCAGGCGGAGGCGGATGTGTTTCTGTCGCTCCACCGGGCCGAGGGCTACGGGCTCAATATCCGCGAATGCCTGGAGGCGGGAACCGAGGTCATCGCGACCCATTACTCGGCCAATGCGGAGTACGGACCCGAATACCCCAATTATCATCCGTTGCCGTTCAGGCTGACACCTTATCGCGACTGGACGGGACACTATCCGGACAATCGCTTTACCTGGGCGGAGGTCTCTATCCCGGCCGCCGCCGCGACCTTGCGGGCCTGTGCCCGGCAGCTCCGGGCGGGCCTACCCGACCCTCGGCCCGCCACCCGACACGCAACGGCCCCGATCGGGCCGCGCATGGCCGGCCGCCATGCCTGAACCGGGCGGCCCGCGAGGCCCCGAGGACAAGTCGGCCCAGGTCGAATTCCAGCTGGCCATCACCCTCCTCAATCGCCTCTTCCTCGAGAACGCACTCCGACACTGGAAGGGCTATGCGGTCGCCCTCGGCTTCATGGCCGTGGTCGCGGCCATGACCGGCCTGACCGCCTGGATCATCCAAGACGTGATCAACGAGATCTTCGTCGCCAAAAACGCCGAGATGGTCCCGGTGATCGCCGGCGCCGTCGCCGCGATCTTCATCGCCAAGGGGGTGGCGAGCTATTTCCAGACGGTGATCCTCAGCCGGATCGGTAACAGTATCGTCGCCGAGGTGCAGATGCGCCTCTTCGACCACGTCCAGCGCCACCGCATCGACTTTTTCGATCGGATCAATACCGGCACGCTCGCCACCCAGTTCTCGCACTGCGCCCGCGCCGCGCGCGAGGCGATCAATATGGTCGTCACCAGCATGGGGCGAGATCTCTTCACGCTGATCGCGCTCGGCATCGTGATGCTGGTGCAAGACCCGCTGCTCGCGGCGATCGCGCTCGTGGTCGGCCCGCCCATCGCCTATGGCGAATGGCTTCTGGTGCGCAAGGTGAAGGCGGTCGCGCGCGCCGAACTCCTCTCCATGGCCAAGGTCGTCACGACGATCCAGCAAACGGCCCAAGGCAACCGCGTGGTCAAGGCGTTCGGGCTCGAACCCGCGATGCGCGCCGATATGGAGGACGCGGTCGAAGGCGTGCGCGAGCGGGCGAACCGGATCGCCCAGGTGGGCGCGGCCACCAACCCGCTGATGGAGAGCTTCGGCGGCCTCGCCATCGCCGCGGTGATCTTTTATGGCGGGTGGCGAGTGATCGACGGCGGCGGCGACCCGGGCGCGTTCTTCTCGTTCATCATGGCGTTCCTGATGGCCTACGAGCCCGCCAAACGCCTCGCCCGGCTCAACATCAACCTGAACGCCGCGCTCGTCGGCGTCGAGATGCTCTATAACCTGCTCGATATCAGGCCGAAGATCGCCGAGAGGCCAGACGCACGCCCGCTCCGGGTGAGCGGCGGGGAAATCCGCCTCGACGGGGTGCGCTTCCGCTATTCGGACCGCTCGATCGCGCTCAAGGGCCTCTCGCTCACCGCCCCCGCCGGCAAGATCACCGCGCTTGTCGGCCCGTCGGGCGCGGGTAAGTCGACGATCTTCGCGCTGATCGAGCGGTTCTTCGACCCGGCCAAAGGGCGGGTTCTGATCGACGGACAGGACCTGCGCGACGTGACCTTCGACAGCCTGCGGGGCGCCATCGCCTATGTGAGCCAGGACGCCTATCTCTTCGAGGGGACGGTGCGGGACAACATCCGCCTCGGCCGCCGAGACGCGACGGATCGGGAGGTCGAGGCGGCGGCACGGGCGGCCAATGTCCACGGCTTCGTCCTGGGATTTCCCAAAGGCTACGACACCGAGCTCGGCGAGAACGGGGCGCGGCTCTCAGGCGGCCAGCGCCAACGCGTGGCGATCGCGCGGGCGATGCTGCGGAGCGCGCCGATCCTTTTGCTCGACGAACCGACCTCGGCCCTGGACAGCGAAACCGAACGCGAGGTGACCGAGGCACTCGGCCGGCTGATGGCAGGCCGCACAACGCTGGTGATCGCCCACAGGCTTTCGACCGTGCGCCATGCGGATGTGATCCATGTGATCGAGGACGGTCAGCTCGCCGAGAGCGGGACCCATCAAAGCTTGCGGGATGGAACAGGGCTCTATGCGCGGCTGCATGCCCTGCAAGTGCTCGACTGAGCCCGATGTGAGCCGGGCGCCTCGGGTCGACCGGAT
>JBHJGX010000110.1:0-45645 GCA_050331395.1 Paracoccaceae bacterium | reverse complement strand
GCGTCTGGGCGCGCCTAGATCATGCGCGGCTACGGGTGGGCCCTAAAACCCTAAGTGGGGGGGGGGGGGCGCGGGGGGTCGCCGGGAGCCCGAGCGGGGGGACCTGCGGCGCGCGGGTCTCGTGTTTCGATCTCGATTGGCAAACCGGCCTGCGTCGGCCGCCGGTCTTTTTCACGTCGGCGCATCCGGGGCGCCGCCATGGGCTGCAGACCAGCCATGCGGGTCGGTTAGAAATGCCGAGACGCCGTCGAGGACCTCGACGGGAAACGCCTCTTGTCTCCGCGCTTCGGCCAATACCGCCGCCCAGGTCGCGAGCCGATGGAGCGTGATTTCGGCCTCCGCCAGACGCGCCGCGCCTTCGGGAAAGACGTCATAGTAAAAGAGCACGAAGGCATGCTCGCAGGTCGCCCCGGCCTCGCGCAGCCCCTCCACAAAGCTGAGCTTCGACCCGCCGTCGGTTGCCAGATCTTCGACCAAGAGCACCCGCGCGCCCTCCCGCAGATCCCCCTCGATCCGTGCGCCCCGGCCGAAGCCCTTCGGCTTTTTCCTGACGTAGAGCATGGGCAGACCCATTCGCTCCGCGATCCAGGCCGCGAACGGGATCCCCGCGGTTTCCCCGCCGGCAACCGCATCGAAGGCGTCCTCGCCCGGATGACGGCGCAGCGCCGCCACGGCCAGATCCATCGCCGCCCCCCGCGCCTCTGGATACGAAATGAGCTTCCGGCAATCGATATAGACCGGGGAAGCCAGCCCGGAGGTCAGCCGGTAAGGCGGATCGGTCCGAAAATGCACCGCCCGGATTTCCAGCAGAAGCCGAGCGATCTCTTGCGCGGCGGTCACGGTGTCTTCCAACGTCATGCGGCCTCCATCCGCCAGCTGAGCGGAAAGCCCGGGTCGAAGACCGTGACCGGCCCCGCCCCCGTCTCGATCTTGGGCTCCGGGCGCCACGGGGCGCACCGCACGAGCCGCACCTGCGTGTCCGCCGCCGGCAAGCCGTAGAACGCCGCGCCGCGTGTCGCGAGGAACCCTTCGAGCCGGTCGAGCGCCCCTGCTTCGTCGAAGATCTGCGCGAGCAGCGGGATCATCACGGGCGCCGTGAAACATCCGGCACAGCCGCAGGCGGTCTCTTTGTCGCCGTCCGCATGCGGTGCGCTGTCCGAGCCGAAGAAAAACGAAGGTTCGTCCGAGGTCGCCGCGGCGACCAGCGCCCGGCGGTGGCGTTCGCGCTTGGCAACCGGCAAACAATAGTAATGCGGCCGGATCCCGCCGGCGAGCAGGTGGTTCCGCGTGAGCACCAGATGATGCACGGTGATAGTCCCGGCGACGACCGGCCCGGCGTCGCGGACAAAGGCGAGCCCCTCGGCGGTTGTCACGTGTTCGAGGACGATCCGCAGCCCCGGCAGCCGGTCGCGGAGCGGGCCGAGGACCCGATCGAGGAACACCGCCTCACGGTCGAAGATATCAACCTCGGGGTCGGTCACTTCGCCGTGGACGGCGAGCGGCAGGCCAATCTCGGCCATTCGTTCGAGGACCGGAAGCACCCGGGCGATGTCGCGGACGCCCTCGGCCGAGTTCGTGGTCGCGCCGGCAGGGTAGAGCTTGACCGCGGCGACGGTCCCGTCGGCGGCCGCGGCGGCGACGTCGTCCGGATCGGTTGCTTCGGTCAGATAGAGCGTCATCAGCGGCTCGAATTCCGCATCCGGCGACAGTGCCGCGCGGATCCGCGCGCGATAAGCCGATGCGTCCGCCCGTGTCGCGACCGGCGGAACCAGGTTCGGCATGACGAGCGCCCGGCCCACCGCTGCCGCCGAGGCGCCGACGACGCCCTCCAGCATAGCGCCGTCGCGAAGGTGCAGATGCCAGTCGTCCGGGCGGCGGATCGTCAGGCGGTCGGTCATCGGGATCCCTTGAACTGGCGTCTGAATAGCCGCTCGCGGCGGTTCTGCCTAGCGGCGCTGGGGGCCGCCGTGATATCGACCGCACCATGATTTGGATACGCGGTGTCGTCACGACGGTGTTCGTGTTCCTCGCCCTCGCTGCTCCGGCGGATGAGGGTCGGCGGTATGTGTTGCTCACGGAGCTCGCCCATCGCGACGCGGTCGTGACCGCGCTCCGCGACCGGGCCGAGGGGCTCGACCTGAGCTTTGTGGTGGAGCCGCTCGACGCGGCCGATACGCCGCACGTTCCCGCCGACTGGGAGGGCACCCCCGGCTGGATCAAGGCCGATCTCGGACCAGTCGCAGATCCGGCCCTGATGCCGCGCCTGTTCATGGCCGACGGGTTTCTGAAGGTTCGGCTGCTCCATGCAACCTTGTCTGGGTGCCGAGGCGGTTTCAGCCCGGGAACCGTCTGTTTGCCGACCTGGTACGGACGGAGCGCGATGATCCTCGACGACGTGCCGACGATCGCTGACCTGCGCGTCGCGGGCGCACGACCGTCCTATGGAAATCTCCGACCGATCGTCCTCGACCCGGCCTCGGCGGACAGGCTTTGTGCGTTCGCCCGTGCGAACAGCGAGGCACGCGTGGCCCTGACCCTTGCCGGGGCGGTCTTGAGCGTCGCGATCAACCCCGCCAACGTCTTTTGTTTCGAGAGCGTTGGTGTCTTGGTCCATAACGACCGAGCGGCGGCCGGGATCGATACCGCGCTGGCCATCGCGCTGGCGCCCTACCCGGCACCCGTGCGCATCGTCTCGGAGACTGCCATCCCCACTCCCGACGGCCCATGGACGCGCTTCTTTGGCGCTTTTCGTGATTTTCCCACGGGGCAATGACCAAGCTCTCCGGGCCGCCGCCCAGGCGGGATTGCAAGCGGCCAGCGCGATGGGCCAAAACAGTCGGGCGCGGACGGCCCACCGGGCAGCGAAACAACTGAGCCAGGCCCGGGAGCGTGTCGTGGTCGATGGAAGAGGCTGATGACCGAGCTTGCTCCTGCCACCGACGCGGCTCCGGACCCGGCCGAGGCGGTCGGTCGGACACAAAGCACAAAGGATCCGCTCGATCCTTGGGCCGCGAACGCGCTTGCCGCGGCGCTCGATCTGCCCGACCGGTTCGCCGAAAGCGATGCGTTGCCGCCGTTCTGGCATTGGCTTTACTTCCGTGAGGCGGCGGCACGGGCGGATCTCGGCCCCGACGGGCATCCGGCGCGCGGACGGTTTCTGCCGGCGACGGCCGAGCCGCGACGGATGTGGGCAGGGGGCAGGCTCGAATTCCACGCGGCCCTGCCGCTCGGGCACGCGGGAACGCGGCGCTCGACCGTCGCGGATGTGAGCCGCAAAATCGGTCGCTCGGGTCCGCTCACTTTCGCGACGGTCCGTCACGAGATTGCCGGTGCGCTCGGACCGGCGCTGACTGAAGAGCAGGATCTCGTCTTTCGCACCGATCCGCCGCCGGACGCCCCGCCGCCCGCGCCGGAGCCCGCTCCGGGCGACGAGACCGAGGCCCGACGCTGGCAGGCCGATGCGACGCTTCTCTTCCGATATTCGGCGCTCAGCTATAACGGGCACCGGATCCATTACGACGCCGCCTATGCGCGCGAGGTCGAAGGCTATCCGGGGCTCGTCGTGCACGGCCCGTTGCTCGCGACGTTGCTCCTCGAACTCGTGCGGGGCAGGCCGCTCCGCCGCTTTGCGTTTCGAGCGCGGGCACCCGTCTTCGCCGGCGAGCCCTTCGAGGCCTGCGTCCGAGAGCTGGACGCCGCTGCCGATCTCTGGATCCGCGGCGGGGATGGGCGGCTCGCCATGTCCGCCCTGGCAGAGTGGTGATCGCTCTCGGGCTTGCCTCGGCCCGCTCGGCGCCTAGCGTTCGCGGAGACCCGCAGCCCCGCCGAAAGGACCTGCCGATGAGCCCATGGATCGCCGGACCCCGCCTCGCCCGGCCGCTCGCCCTTCTGCTGACGGCGGTCGTGCTTTCGGCCTGCGACGCGGCAGGGCGCGCCTTGCGCGATACCGATCACCCGCTCGCGGGCACGATTTGGGACGTCTCGACGGGCGAGGAGATCGCCGAAAACGCGCTGATAGAGCGGCTCGACCGGGCGGATTTCATTATCCTTGGCGAGCTCCACGACAACCCTGAGCACCATGCGCGCCAGGCCCGGCTGGTGGCGGCTCTCTCGCCCGCGGGGATCGCCTTCGAGATGGTGCCCGAGGCGAGCGAAGAGGGGATCGCGGTTTTTCGTGCCCAAGGCGGCACGCCCGGCGAGATCGGGCCGGCGATCGGCTGGGAGCGGCTCGGCTGGCCCGATTGGGAGATGTACCGGCCGATCTTCGAGGCGGCCCCAGAGGCCTATGTAGCCGGCGGCGGGGTCTCGCGCCCGGCGCTCTCGGCGGCGATGTCCACCGGCGCGGCCGCGGCCTTCGGTGGCGGAGCCCGGGCCTATGGCTTGGCGACGCCGTTGCCGGAGCCGGTGCGCGCCGCGCTCGAGGCCGAGATGATCGCCGCCCATTGCGATGCGATCCCGGCGCGGATCGCGGGGCCCCTGGTCGAGGCGCAGCGGCTGAGGGATGCGCGCTTTGCCCATGCGCTCCGGCGCGCGGCGGCGGCGGGTGGCGGCCAAGCGGTGCTGATCACCGGCAACGGACATGCGCGCATTGATCGGGGTGTACCGGCGGCGCTCCGGGAGGCGGTGCCCGATGCGGAGATCGTCTCGCTCGGGCAGATCGAGGTGAGCCCCGGCGCGACCGAGGCGGCTCCGCGGCTCGCCGAGGCGCCCTATGACCTGGTCTGGTTTTCCGGCCGGGCCGAGCGGGACGACCCGTGCGCGGCGTTCCGATGACCGGTCGAGCGCGGGGCGGGGTGGGGGCCGGTCAGCCGCCTTTGCGCACCCGGAAGACGAGCGTACCGTCCGGGCCGTCGGTGGCCTCGAGAAGGGCGTGCCCCTGCTCGGTACAGAAATGGGGCACGTCGACCCGGGCGGCCGGGTCGTCCGCGGTCATCCGGATCGCGGCCCCTGGCGCGAGTGCGGCGAGACGTTTGCGGAGTTTCAGCACCGGCAGCGGGCAGAGGAGCCCGCGGGCGTCCAGATCGCTCTCGGGGTCTGTGGGCTCGGTCATCTCTCTCGTCTATGCGGCGCGCGCGGCCCGTGCAAGCGCCTCTGCCGTCGGAACGCCGCGTCGCCCCGGCCCCTCTGCCCCGTCGGGCCCCACCCGCCCGGGCCGTCATCGTCGGGTGGGGCGGGCGTCTCGGCCCCCCATCGGCCCGCCGGGGCAGAGGAGCCGGGCGCGGATTCTTCTGACCGCCGTCCTCGCCGCCGCAGGCTTCGCCGCCGGGGCCGAGCCCGTCGCCTATACGATCCGGAATTTCGAAGAGATCCCGGCGAGCCTCACCGGGCAGGCCGGGGACGCCGGCCTCGGCGCCCGGCTCTGGAGGGCGGAGGCGCTCGGCTGCCGCGCCTGTCACGGGACGCCGCCCGGCGCGGGCCGGTCCCCGGGGAAAGTCCGGCTTTGGCTCGTCGCACCGCGGCTCGCCGATCCGGACACGCCGATGCCGAGCTACTACGCCGCCGGCCAGCGGCAGCGCCCCGACGATCCCCGTTTCGGCGGCCCGCGTCTGACGGCGGCGGAGATCGAGGCCCTCGTCGCGTTTCTCGCCGGTCGCTGACAGGGCTCACGCGCCGCGCAGGCTCTCGAGCACATG
The DNA here is from genome assembly GCA_050331395.1 of Paracoccaceae bacterium. Classification (GTDB taxonomy): domain Bacteria; phylum Pseudomonadota; class Alphaproteobacteria; order Rhodobacterales; family Rhodobacteraceae; genus Thermohalobaculum. The sequence goes on along the minus strand of JBHJGX010000110.1, from coordinate 40,012 downwards.
CACGCGGATCGCCGAGGCGAGCGAGCCGGGCGGCTGGCGGCGCGCGTCGATCTCGGCGGCGAGCGCATTGACGGACATCCCGCGGGCGGCGGCGAGGTCGCGAAAGGCGTCCCAGAACGCGGCCTCCAGGCTGACGGAGGTCCGGTGCCCGCGGATCGTGAGCGAGCGCTTGACCGGCCGGTCAGGGGGGCGGGCGCGGGGCTCAGCCGTCGTCATCGCCTTTCGGGCCGTCGGGCCCGGCCTCGGGGATAGGGCGCAGATGCCCGTCGAGATCCCGCGCGGCCTTTGCGCGCCGCGCGTCGGCGAGATCGCGCGTGGGCTTCGCGATCCCGTGACGGAGCGCGTTGGCATCGGCCTCGGCGCGGGCGGCGGCGCGATCTCGTGCCTTGCGGGCGCGGCGCAGATTGATCGGCGCGTCGGCCATGCTCAGACCTCCTTTACGAAGAATACACGGTCGAGCCCCGCCTCGCGGCGTTGGCCGACCCGACGATAGCCGAGGCTGGGATAAAGCGCGAGCGGCCCGGCCATCGCTGCGTTCGTGTATAGCGTCACCCGGCGATACCCTCGACGGCAGCCCTCGGCCTCGGCGAAGGCGAGGAGCGCCTGGCCGAGACCCCGACCCGCCGCCTCCGGGTGAACGGCCAAATTCTCCACGTGCCAGTCGGCCCCGTCGGCGCAAGCGACGACAAAGCCTGCCGCCGGCGTTCCCGTCACCCAGAGCCTGCCACGGTCGAGATCGGCCGCGAGATCCTGATGCATCGGCGGCGGCTCGCGCCCGATCGCCGGGACATAGGGCGCATAGGCGGCCCGCGCGATTTCCCTCAGCCGGCAGATCTCGTTCGGTGTCGCGACGCGGATCGCGGCTCGGGCGCCCGTCACCGCCCGGCCCGAGCCCAGGCACTCCACCGAGTGCGTTTGATCGGTAACTGGCAGAATTTCTCGCGTGCCATGTGGCGCGCTGCCGGCCGATCGGGGGCGCGGTTGGTTTTTGGGATTTGAGACAGGGCAGGCCTCGGGGATGTCCCGGACGCGGGCGGCTGCGGTGTCGGACATGCAGCGGAACGCGCCTCGCTGGCGCTCAGAGAGCTTGGGGACCTCGCCTCGGGGCCTACCCTTGGCCTTCGCGATCGCCATGCCCTCGCGGCTGCGTGCCCGGATCAGATTGGACGCCAATTCGGCGAAGGTGGCGAAGATGTTGAAAAACAATTTTCCCATGGGACCGCCCGGGTCATAGATCGCGCCGTCGAGCCCGCGAAGCACGGCAGGCTCGGCAACGAGGTCCCGTTTGTCTGTGGCGCCGCGGGCAGAGCGGATGCGAACGAGGTTCATGCTCCAAGCTTACAGGAAAGGCCCCCCGCATCGCGCATGGAAGCGTTCGACACCAGGGTGGGGCGTAGCCTGCATGCCCGAGGCGTTTCGGCATTCGTCCGGCGGGAAGAGACCGCGGATGGGCGGGTCAGAGGGTCGGGCACCGGTCTTTCTGAGAAATGCCTTAAGCTTGGCCTTGGCGTGTTCGATTGACTTCAGCTTCGGGCGGTATGGCGGCAACACGAGGGGCCGGCATCCGCGGTTTCAAAGCGTCGCGGTGGGGTGTTCGCTCGACGGGATGCTCAGATTATCGAGGATGAGGCTCCGGCCGGCCATGGGTCCGAGGGCCGCGTCGAACAACAGTTCCTTGGGGGTCGGGAGGCCGCGTCCCCGCCGTCGTCCGTCACCCGCTCGAGCCGATCGTCAACGGACACGCCACATAACGATCAGGAACCGCGGCCACTGAACGGTCAAACCCAAATCACTCCTCCGGACCGGCCCGCGTCGAGCGGGAGGGAGGGCGGGGCTCGACGCGGGCCGGACCGGACCGCCCGGCCGCACGGGATCGGCTCATTTCGGGCCGATCATCGTCTCGGGCCGCACCACCCGGTCGAAGGTCTCGCCGTCGCAAAAGCCGAGCGCGATCGCCTCGTCCCGGAGCGTGGTGCCGTTCTTGTGTGCGGTCTTCGCCACGGTCGCCGCGTTGTCATAGCCGATCTCCGGGGCGAGCGCGGTCACGAGCATCAGGCTCTCGCGCATCAGTTTTTCGATCCGCGCCTCGTTCGCCTCGATGCCGACCACGCAGTTGTCCGTAAAGGCCGCCGCCGCATCGCCGAGGAGCTGCATCGATTGCAACAGGTTGTAGATCATCATCGGTTTGTAGACGTTGAGTTCGAAATGCCCCTGGGAGCCGGCAAAGCCGACGGCCGCGTCGTTGCCCATCACATGGGCACAGACCTGTGTGAGCGCTTCGCACTGGGTCGGGTTCACCTTGCCGGGCATGATCGAGGAGCCGGGCTCGTTCTCCGGCAGCGAGAGCTCGCCGAGCCCGCAGCGGGGCCCCGAGCCGAGAAAACGGATGTCGTTCGCGATCTTGAAGAGGCTCGCCGCCACCGTTCGGCAAGCCCCCGAGAGTTCGACGATCGCGTCATGGGCGGCGAGCGCCTCGAACTTGTTGGGCGCGGTCTCGAAGGGCAGTCCGGTTATCTTGGCGATCTCGGCCGCAACCGTCTCGGCAAAGCCCGGTTTGGCGTTCAGCCCGGTGCCGACGGCCGTGCCGCCTTGGGCGAGCGGATAGATCTCGGCCAGCGCCCGATCTATGCGCATGATGCCTTGGCCGACCTGGTGGGCGTAGCCGCCGAATTCCTGGCCGAGGGTGAGCGGGGTCGCGTCCTGGGTGTGGGTCCGGCCGATCTTGATGATGTGGCCGAATGCCTGCGCCTTTGCGTCGAGCGCGGCGTGGAGGCGTTGGAGCGCGGGCAGGAGCTGGCCCTGCGCGGTGCGGGCGGCGGCGATGTGCATCGCGGTCGGATAAGTGTCGTTCGAGCTTTGGCCGCGGTTCACGTGATCGTTCGGGTGAACCGGGGTTTTCGAGCCGATCTCGCCGCCCAGGATCTCGATCGCCCGGTTGGCGATCACTTCGTTCGCGTTCATGTTCGATTGGGTGCCCGAGCCGGTCTGCCAAACCACGAGCGGAAAATGATCGTCGAGCCTACCGTCGGCGACTTCGGAGGCGGCTTCGACGATCGCCCGTCCGAGCGCGGGATCGAGGGTGCCGAGTGCCATGTTCGCCTCGGCCGCGGCCTGTTTGACCACGCCGAGCGCGCGAATGACGGCTACCGGCTGGCGCTCCCAGCCGATCGGGAAATTGGCGATGGAGCGCTGGGTTTGTGCGCCCCAATAGCGGTCGGCGGGAACGTCTATGGGTCCGAAGCTGTCGGTCTCGGTGCGGGTCTGGCTCATTGGGGTCCTCTCTGATCGGGGCCGGTCGGCGGGGTGTCGCGGGGCGGACCGCCGCACGGGTGTAAGGCGCCGCGGCGGGTGCCCGGCCGCGCCATTTGGTCCCAGGTCCCGCGCGCCGGTCGGACGTTCCATTGCGGCGGTCGCCTATCCAGGGCCGGGCCGGACGGCATCCGGGGCTGACGCCCCGGATACGACATTCGCTCGGTCCGTCGCCTCCGGCTGGACCGAGCCCGCCCTTGGCCGGCCCGTCGACCAACGCGGCGCCCCGGTGCGAGGGGTTGTCAGGTTTTGCGAAAGTGATCGAGACTGACGATATCGGCCGAGCCAGGGCTCCCTTCCGGGCCGTTGCCATCGCGATCGGTCTCATCTTCGCGGTCCGGAGAGCGGCCATCCGACGGATCTGGGTGCGCCTCGAGCGCGTCGGCATCGCCAGCCGTCCCCGGCGGCGGAGGCGGGGCCGGGGCGGGCTGGAAGTCGCCGTCCTCCGCCTCGTAGTCGTCGAATTTGAGACCGAACTTGACCGATGGATCGATAAAGGTTTGCACCGCGTCGAAGGGCACCACGAGGGTCTCGCCCTGGTTTGCGAAATTCAGCGTCACCTGAAAGCGGTCCCCGAGCACGGCCAGGTCGGCGAACCAGTCCTGCAGCACGATCACCATCTCGCGGGGATAGCGCTCGCGCAGGTAACGGGGCATGTCGACCCCCGGATGGGTCGTATCGATGCCGATATAAAAGTGATGATCGCGCGGCAGGCCGTGTTCAGCCACTTCGCCCAGGACCTCGGCCATGAGGCCGCGCAGCGCGCGTTGCATCAGACGTCCGTAATCCAGGCGGCGGCCTTCGGGCATGGTGAGGTCCTTCTGTCTAGGGGGACCATAGCCGATTCGTCGGGCCAAGAAAGGGGCGGACCGCACCCGCCCCCGGATGCGCCGCCAAGGGGGCCTGCCCGACCCATCGGCGCCGCGCGTCGGAGGCTCAGAGCTGCTCTTTGACCTGCGCTTCGAGATCGTCGACCATCTCGGACACGCCGTATTCCTCGGAGAGCCCTTCGACGGTTTCCATCAGATCGGCGAGCGGCCCGCCATCGGGGATGAACGCCTCGGCGGGCGCGTCCTTGAGCTTTTGGATCATCTCCTCATAGTCGCCGCGCGCCCATTCGTCGGTGATCCGCTCCGGCTGGCCGGCAAAGAGCAGCGCCTTCGAGCACATCGCAGGCACGGTTTTGGTGCTGCCGAGACCGAACCAGGAGAGCTCGAACGGCGCTCGGCGGTTCAGGTAGTAGGCGGGATCTTCCTTGGCGACCGCGGGCGAGAGGATGCCCATGATGGTGAAATCGTCGTCGGCCGCCTCGTTGATCGTGCCTTCGATCGGGTTCGGATACGCGTAGAAGACGCCGAGCGCCCCGCGGGTCGAGGCGACGGCGGCGAGCTGGTTTTCAAGCCCGCTCACATAGTTGAACCGGGGCGTGATGCCCTGCAGCTCGGGTTCGGTCGCGAACACGCGTTCAATAAAGGCGGCGCTGCCCGAGCCCTCGGCGGCGACGAAGGTCACGCGCTGGGCGTTGGCCACGACCGACGCCCAGTTCGGCAGCCGCGGCTCCTTGGTGAAGGCCATGGCGCATTCGCCGGGGAGGTCGTTGCGGATGATCTGGGTGTCGCCCCGGGTGACCGCGTCATAGCTGAGCCCGCCCTGGCCGATGCCGAAGCAGATGTTGTCGGTCTCGGTCGCGCAGGCCTCGGCATTGGCGATCGCGCCGTTCGAGGGGATCCGCCGCACGGTGTAACCATAGGGTTCGGCGAAATCCTCGAGCAATTCGAGCACGCCTTGGCCCATGCCGTTGTGATAGGTCGAGCCCTCCCCGGTGGGTGCGCCGCCCGTATAGATAACGATGTCGGTCGCGGCGGCGGGGGTGGCGAGCACGAGCGCGAGGCCGAGGCCGGCCAGGGTCTTCTGCGCGGTCATGTGGCGTCCTTTCTGAGGTCTGAACAGATGTCACGCGGGGGCGGTGCCGCAGGGAATGCCGCGGGCGGCCCGGACGCGCCAAAGAATACTCTTCGCCGGTCCCGCTTTCAACGAAGCCGCGGCCGGAAGCTGTCGAGGATTTGCGTCAAGTCCTTTGAGGAGGGGCGTTTTGCCGCGCTGCCGGCGGTCGCGCGGCGCTATCTCTCTGGTCGACCGGGCGGGGCGTCGCGCTCGCGCGCTCCAACCTTCTGCAACCCACCCCATGCCAATCGAGGAGATTTCCATGACCATGTCCGCCGATGCGCCGACCGAAACCCCTGACACAACCGCCTCTGCGGCCGGGACCGAACGGGTCGACCGGGATACCGGTATCCGAGAAGGCCAGTTCCGCGACCGGCGTGAGGCCGCCTTTGCCGCGCTCTTGATCTCGCAGAAAGACTTTCCCAAGGGCGACAAGATCACCCAGGCGGGCGGGCTCTTCCTCTTGGCGGCGGCCGGTTTCGTGGTGCTGGCGGCGCTCTATGCGGAATTCGGCGGCTGATCGTCCGATAGGTCCGATCTGGTCATTTATCTATCGGCCGGTTACTTGTCGGCGGAAAGCCTGCCTGGCGACCGATAGGCAGCCTCAGCCCCGGTCGACGAAGATAACCTCGACCCGGCGGTTGAGCTGACGGCCAGCCGGCGTCGCATTCGGGGCGATAGGTGAACTTTCGCCCGCGCCGGTATAGACGATCCGCGGCGTGGCGACCCCTTCGGCCAGGAGTGCGTCTGCCACGGACGCCGCCCGCGCTTCGGAGAGATCGAGATTGTACCGCGCAGAGCCCCGCGCATCCGCATGGCCCTCGATGACGACCGCTTCGCCAGGGTTCGTCCGCAAATAGGCCGCGATACGAGCAACCCGAGTGCGCCCTGCGGCGGTGAGCGCCGCCTGGTCGGTCTCGAACAGCACGTCGCCGAGGGTCACCACCGTCCCGCGCTCGGTCACCTCGGCCTCAAGCTCGCGCAGCCGTTCCGTGAGCGCCGCGTTGCGCTCGGCGAGGAGTTCGGCTTCGGACCGGGCCGCGCTCGCCTGCGATGCACGGGCGAGCGCCGTCGCCTCGTTGGCGTCCGCCCGGGCGCGTTCGGCGGCAAGCAGCGCCTCTTCGTCCTCGCCCTCCTCGGCGAGCAATCGGGCCGTCGCAAGGTTTTCCTGTGCGCTGTCCACGAGCCCCGGCGAAAGCCGCCCCGCATCCGCCCGAAGCGCTTCGGAGACCGCGCTGTCGGCCTCGGCAATCGGCGTCTGGAGATCGGGGCCCGCGCAGGCCGCAAGGCCGAGGGTAGCGATCAAAACGGCAACCGGTTTCTGGATCACGACAGGCACTCCTTCCCAAATCGGCGAGCGACGGACCCGAGCCGTCGTCACCGCAGCGGAAACGCGGGGCGCGCGTGGCGGTTCCGAGAGTGGGAATGTGCTGGAGGGAGGAAGTGCAGGCTTCTGTTGCCAGGTGCCTGCGAACCCCGCCTAGAGCGGCTAAGCCCTAGGAGTTCAGTTTCGGTTTAGTTACCGCATTACGCGGCAACGGCCACCGGAGCACGGTTGTCATTGGCAACTGTACTGTTCGGACCGATAACGGTGGTACCTCACCGGGTGAAAGCTACTCCTTTAGACGTCCGTCGATCCTGTTTCGGCCCCATGTGCCCCCAAGAAGGCGTTTGGTGGAGCCGCCGGGTACCGCCCCCGGGTCCGATCCGCTTATTACGAGCGCGTTTATCACCATAGTCGCCGGAGCAACGCATCAGATATATGCCAAGCCCAGGCCCGGAAAAAGGGGGAACCGGCGGCGCGGCCGTCCGCCCCTGCTCCGGTTTCGGTGAAATATCCCATAAATCTGTCGTGATGGCCGGATAGGCTGCCCTCGGGCGTTCCAAGACGACCAGTCACGATCCGAGGGAGGAAAACATGCCCCGCCTGAGAAGCCTTGCCGCCGGGCTCGCGCTCGCCGCTGTCGCCCTGAGCGCGGATGCGGCCGGCAATCTTGCGCTCGTCATCGGCAACAAAGCCTACCGCCACGCCCCCGACGCCGAAAGCGCGCGTCTCGATGCGCTTGCCGTCAGCCGGGCACTGCGCGATGCGGGTTATACCGTCACACTGGGGATCGATCTTGAGCGCGTCGAGATGAAGCGCGTTATCGACGGGTTCCTGCGCGAGCTGCCCGAGGCCGAAAAGGTCGTGGTCTATTACACGGGTCATGCGATGCGGTCGGGCGGGCGGAGCTATCTCTCGCCGACCGATATGGAGGCCGACAGCCTCGCCGATGTGGTGTTCGACGGTGTGCCCTTCGAGATCGCCACGGGCATCGCCGCCGCGACCGAGGCGGGTGCCGCGATCCTGATCGACGTGGCCCAGCTCGACGGCTTCCCGCCGCGCCCCTTCGCCGATCCGGGCTTTGCCGATCCGGAATTGCCGAATGGCGTGATTCTGGTCTCGGCCGCCCCGCCGGGACAGGCCGTGCGCCGGAGTGCCAATCGCGAGAGCCGGTTCGCGCGGCTGATCGTCGATCGGCTCTTGCAGCCGGGTCAGAGCCTCGTTGACGCGGTCCGGGACGGACGGAGCCGGCTCTGGGCGAGCGGCAGCGTTGCGCGGGACTTCGCCCTCGTCGATGCGCCCGAGCCGGTGATCGACGCGGATGCGGATCTCGCCCGGGAGATCGAGCTCGCGTATTGGCGGGCGGCGGAGCGGACGGGCCGCGCCGAGGACTATCGGGGCTATCTCGCGCGCTATCCGAACGGGCTCTTCGCGCCGCTCGCCGAGCGCCGGCTGCGGGAGGCCGAGATCCGGGACGATCCGAAGCGGGCGTTGGAGGCCGCGGAGGCGGCGCTCGAACTGACGCCCCTGCGGAAGCGGCGGTTGCAGAGCTTCCTCGATGCGCTTGGGCACAATCCGGGCCAGATCGACGGGATCGTGGGGCCCGGCACCCGGCGGGCGATCCGCGCTTGGCAGCGGGCGAACGGCTTCGAGGCGCATGGCTATCTGACGGCGGCCGCGGTCGCGCAGATCTCCGAGCAGGGCCGGGAGGCGGTGCGGGCGAAGCGCGCGGCCGAAGCCGAGGAACGGCGCCGCGCCCAGGCCGAAGAGGAGCGGTTCTGGCAGGAGACGGGCGCCACAGGGCGGCCGCGGCTCTTGCGGAGCTATCTCGAACGCTATCCCGAGGGTCGCTATGCGGACGAGGCGCGGGAGCGGCTCTCCGCGCTCCGGGATGCACGGGAGGACCGACGCGAGCGGCAGTTCTGGCAAGAGACCCAAAACGCCAACACCGCCGAGGCGTACCGCGAATATCTCGCGCGTTATGAGGACGGCCTGTTCGCCGTGCCCGCCCGGCGGCGCCTGGCCATCATCGAAGAGCAGGAGCGCAAGCAGGCGGTTCGCGAGCGCCATGAGCGGATCGAAGTCTCGCTCGGGCTCAACCGGGCCGATCAGCGCTCGGTCGAGCGGCGGCTCTTCTTCCTGGGCTTCAACCCGGGCGAGATCGACGGCCGGTTCGACGAGCGCTCGCGGTTCGCGATCCGCGGCTATCAGACCAGCCGGGAGCTCGACGTCACCGGCTACATGAACCGCCCGACGCTCTTGCTCTTGGTGCGGGAAACCGGCGGCCGCCGGTTCGACGATCAGGGTGTCGCCCGGGTCATCGATCGGATGCTTCAGGCCTTCGGCGGACAGTGACCCGCCGGTCCTCGCGGAGCGGCAGGACGAGCGCCGCTCCGACGACCAAGACCCCGGCCGCGAGGAGGCTCGGCAGCGCATAGCTCCCGGTCGCCTCGCGGAGCCAGCCCGCGAGCGCGGGTCCCGCCATCTGCCCCGTACCGAAGGCCGCGGTCATCAACGCCATGATCCGCGGCCCGGCCCCTGGTGCGCGCCGGGCGGCTTCGGTGAGCCCGAGCGCCGTCAGCCCCATGAACGTGCCCCCGAGCGCGACCGCCGCGATGCCGAGCGCGACGACCCCCTCGGTGAGTGCCGAGAGCGCGACGCCCGCGGCTTCGACGAGCATGGCGAGCGCAAAGGCCCGGATCGCGCCGATCCGCCGCCCCGCCCAGGCCCAGATCGCGACCGACGGGATGGCCGAGAGCCCGACCGCGAGCCAGACCCAGGTCTCAGCCGCACGCCCCGCATCGCTCTCCCGCAGGATCGCCACCAGAAATGTCGCCGTGACCACATAGCCGAAGCCGAGGCAGCCATAGGCGCCGACGAGGAGGGCCATCCCAGGCGCTTGTCCCCTGCCGGCTGCGGCGGCGCTTTGAGGCGGCTCGCCGGGCACGAGCCTTGCGACCAGGGGCAAAGCCGCCGCGGTCGCCGCACCGCCGAGGAGCCAGAGCGTCTGCCAGTCCCGATCCCCGGTGACGGCGGGCGCTGCGAGGACGGCCGAGAGCGCGATCCCGGTGCCGACGCCCGCAAAATGGACCGCACCCAAGCGGCTCTGCCCTGTTGCCGCGAGCCGGCGCAGAACGATCGCCGAGGCGGTCACCAGGACGCAGGCGCTCGCGGCGCCGCCGGCGAAGCGCAGCGCCGCCCAAATGCCCGGCTGCTCGGTCGCCGCCATCCCCGCCGTCGTGGCCGCACTGATCGCGAGGGCAGCGAGGAGCCAGACCCTCGGCTGCCGGGCGGGCCTGCCGGCTCCGGCCAGGAGCGCCCCCGCAAGATAGCCCGCGAAATTCGCCGCCGCCACATACCCCCCGCCCGCGGGCGTGAGCGTGGTCCCGGCGAGCATCATCGGCAGCGCAGGCGTGTAGAGAAACCGCCCGATCCCCATGGCGACCGCCAGCGCCAGCAGACCGCCCGCGGCGAGCGCGAGGCCGGTGCCGCCCCGTTCGTCGCGTCCCGCCATTCATGCCTCCGCGCTTGTCGGGGGATCGCCGCCCACCCATATCCCCGAAATCCGAGGGTGTTGCGAAGCAAGCCCCGGGCTGGACGTCGCTTGCTACCGAGGACCGTCAGACCATGTCACGCATCTCGCTTGCGTCGCACCCGTTTTTGCTGGGCTTCGAACAACTGGAACAGTTGGTCGAGCGGGCCAGCCGGCACGGCGCCGATGGATATCCCCCGTTCAACATCGAGCAGCGGGGGGATACGGCATACCGGATCACGCTCGCGGTGGCCGGGTTCGCCGAGGAAGACCTCTCGATCACCGTCGAGGACGGACATCTCGTGATCCGCGGCCGCCAGAGTGAGGTGTCCGATGCACGGGTCTTTCTGCACCGCGGCATCGCCGCCCGACAGTTTCAGCGCAGTTTCGTGTTGGCGGATCGGGTCGAAGTGTCCGGCGCCGAGCTTGAGCGCGGGCTCTTGCATGTGGATCTCGTGCGCCACGCCCCCGAAAGCGCCGTGCAGCAGATCCGAATATCGACCAAGGAGTGAAGATGATGACCGACCATAAAACTGCCGGCAATCCGTCGAACCGGGCGATTGTTTACGTCCGAGAAGCCGCGCCCGAGACGCTGCCGCCCCATCTCCGCGACGGACCTGGCAAGATCTATGCGGTGCACGATGCGGCCGGAAAGCCCCTGGCGATCGCTCCGGATCGGAGCCAGGCCTTTGCGCTGGCACGGCGTCACGACTTCACGCCGCTGAGCGTCCACTGAGCTCCCCCGGCCGCGACACGCGGGCGTGGCCTCAAGCCGCCCGTGAGGCGGCCGGCTCGGTCAACAGCGCGTAAAGCGCATCCGCCGTCTCGGTCGACCGCAGCTTCCCGCAGTTCTCGGCCGAGCGGAGCAATCTCGAGACCCGCGCGAGGGCGCGCAGATGATCCGCTCCCGCCTCTTCGGGAGCGAGCAGGGCAAAGACCAGATCGATCGGTTGGCCATCGGCCGCGTCGAAATCCACCGGCTTGTCGAGACGGGCAAAGAGCCCGACGATCTGTTCGAGACCTGCGATCCGTGCATGTGGGATCGCCACGCCACCGCCCATGGCGGTCGAGCCGAGCTGTTCTCGCGCGGTCAGGCCGGCCATCACCTCCCGCGGCTTCAGTTTGTAGCAATCGGCCGCTCGGTTCGCGAGTTCTTGGAACAGTTGCTTTTTGCTCCCGACCTTGAGGGCGGGCAAGATCACGCTCTTCGCGACGAGGCTCGAGACTTCCATGGGGATGTCCTCTCTGGGCAGCGTGTCGAGGCGGCGGTCTTCAGGCTTCGCCGGTCAGCGCCGGGTCTATCCACCCGATGTTCCCGTCATCTCGCTGAAACACGATGTTCAGGCGCCCGCTCGCATCGTTCTTGAACACGAGGAACGGGACATGGGCAAGCTCCATCTGCATAACCGCTTCGCCCACTGACAGCCGTTTGATGTCGGTCGTCATCTCGGCAATGATCACCGGTTGGCTACCGTTTTCGCCATGGGCCGCGGGATCGGCCGCCTCGGCATCGATCTCCGGCTCGTCGGCCTGGGCGGCCAGCACGTAGGACGGTGCCGCGAACGCCTCGACCGGGTTCTGCCGGCTCTGGTGGTGATCTTTCAGACGGCGTTTGTGGCGCCGCAGTTGCTTTTCGATCCGGTCGCAGGCTTCGTCGAAAGCGCCATAGATCTCGTTATGGCTGCCCTGTGCTTTGGCCAAAAGACCGGTCGGCAAGTGCACGGTGGCGTCGGCCTTGAAGAAGGCGCCGTCGCGGGAGAATACGACTGCGGCATCCACCGCCCGGTCGAAATACTTGCCGATCGCTTCGGTCATTCGGGTCTCCACATGGCCCTGAAGCGCTTCGCCGGTGTCGATATGCTTGCCGGTCACCGTGATGTGCATGGATCCTCCCTCTTCGATGCCCGCGGTCGCCGGGTCGGTGGTCGTGGCGCGCGCGGCCTCGTCTGCTAGGGGCCGCGGACAATCCCGTCAATATAGGTCGATCGGGGGGCTCGCGTGAGTCTCCGCCCTGCGTCGGCGGCGTTTCGGGCTCAGGCGGTGGTGCAAAACGTATTGAGCGCGTTCCGCCGGCGGCGCTCGACGGACGAGGGAATTCCGAGGCTCTTTCGGTATTTGGCGACCGTCCGCCGGGCCACGTCGATGCCGTCGGCCCGCAGCGTCTCGACGATCTGGTCGTCGGACAAGACCGCATCTGCCGGCTCGCCTGCGACCATCGCCTTGATCCGTTGGCGGATCGCCTCGGAGGACGTGCCGCCCCCGGCGGCGCCGGCGCCGACGGCGTTCGAGAAGAAAAATTTCAGTTCGAAAGTCCCGCGCTCGGTCGCCATGTATTTGTTCGAGGTGACCCGGCTCACGGTCGATTCGTGCATGCCGATGGCGTCGGCGACCATCCGGAGCGACAGCGGTTGCAGCGCTGCGGCGCCTTCGGAGAAGAACCGCTCTTGTTGGCTGACGATCTCGGTTGCGACCTTGAGGATCGTGCGTGCGCGTTGGTCGAGGCTCTTGATCAGCCATGCCGCATCGTCGCGACAAGCGCTGAGGAACGTCTTCGACGCGCCCGTGGCCGAGGAGACGACCGCCGCATAGCTCTGATCCATCAGCACGCGCGGAAGGGTGTCGGTATTGAGCTCGAGCCGCCAGCCGCCCCACTGGGCGCGGCGGAGGAAGACATCGGGCACCGCGGTCTCAGCCGGGGCCTCGCCAAAGCGCGCGCCCGGGCGCGGATCGAGGGTCCGCAGCTCGGCGATCATCTCGGGGATGTCTTCCTCGTCCGCACCGCAGAGGCGCCGCAGCTTAGCAAGCTGCCCAGACGCGATCAGATCGAGATGGTCGAGGAAACAGCGCATGATCGGGTCGAGGCGATTGCGCTCAGAGAGTTGCAGCGCGAAGCACTCCGCCAGCGAGCGGGCACCGACCCCGGTGGGCTCGCAGCGTTGGACGAGCTCGACCGCCCGCTCGAGCGCGGCGGGGGGAAGCCCAAGGCGCTCGGCCATCTCCTCGGGCGGCGTGCGCAAATAGCCGTCTTCGTCGAGCTCCTCCACCAAGAGCCTCGCCGCCGTCCGCGTGGTAGCATCCGCGCGGATTTGGCCGAGTTGGGCGAGGAGATGCGCCCGCAGGCTCGGCGGCGCGGTCAGCCGGGCTTCGAAATCGGGCGCGTCGCCGTCAGGCAGGGCGCCTCCGGAGACCCGGCCGAGCCGCTCGCCCGGCGCATCGGCCCGTGCGGCGTCGTAAAGGTTCTCGGTGCCGGTATCGAAAGTCTCGGCGGCCAGGTTGAGATCGCCGTCGCTGGTCAGCCGGGCATCCGTGGTCTCGATCGCCGGCGCCTCGGCCGCGGTTGGATCTGCTGGGGCCCCCGAGACCGGCTCCGGGTGGGTCGGATCGGGGCGCGTCGGATCGGCCGGGCTCGCCTCGCCGACCCCTTCGCCCGCCTCGTCGAGCGCGAGGAGCGGGTTTCGTTCGACCTCTTCTGCCACGAAGCGGGAAAGCTCGAGATTGGACATCTGCAAAAGCTTGATCGCCTGCTGCAACTGGGGGGTCATCACCAGCTGCTGGCTCTGCCGAAGCTCGAGACGCAGTCCCGCCGCCATACTACACGCACCTTTCCAGATGCACCGCGGCCGGGGGCGTCAGATGCGGAACCCCTCGCCGAGATACACTTTTCGGACATTGGCATCCCGCACGACTTCGCCGGGGGTGCCGTTCATCAGAACCCTACCATCATGCAAGATATATGCCCGGTCAATGATCTCGAGCGTCTCCCGCACGTTATGGTCCGTGATCAGGACCCCGATGTCCCGATCCTTGAGATGGCTCACCAAGCTTCGGATGTCGCCGACGGCGATCGGGTCGATCCCCGCAAAGGGTTCATCGAGCAGAATGTATGAAGGATCGGTTGCCAGGCACCGGGCGATCTCCACGCGCCGGCGTTCGCCGCCCGACAGCGCCGAGGCCGGAGACCGCCGGAGGTGGTCGATGGAGAACTCGCCGAGCAGTTCGTCCACGCGCCGCGCGCGGCGCCTGCGGTCCGGCTCGACGATCTCGAGAACGGCCTTGAGGTTTTCCTCGACCGTGAGCCCGCGGAAGATCGACGCCTCTTGCGGCAGATAGCCGAGCCCGAGACGCGCCCGGCGGTACATGGGCAGTTGGCTCACATCGATGCCGTCGAGCAGGATCTGACCCGTGTCGCACCCGACGAGGCCGATGATCATGTAAAAACACGTGGTCTTGCCCGCCCCGTTCGGCCCGAGCAGGCCGACTGCCTCGCCGCGGGTCAGTTCGAGCGAGACGCCCGAGAGCACCTGGCGGCGGCGATAGCTCTTGCCGAGCCCGGCGACGACCAGACCGGGCTTGACGGGGCGGAGGGCGGTGAACACGCGCTCAGTTCGATTGGCCGCGGCTGCTCGGCACGAAAACGCTGCGCACCCGGCCCTGGCCGCCCGCCTGGGGGGCCCCTTCTGCCGTGCGGTTGCCGACCATTTGCGCGACGCCGGTGTTCATATTGATCCGGAGCCGGTCGCCCGCCACCGCGTTTCGGCCTTGGGTCAGCAAGACCTGGCCGGTCATGAACATCATGCCCTCGACCACGTCGTATTCGGCCCGGCTGCCTTGGGCGGTTTCCGCGCCGTTCGACAGGAACACGTTCCCCTCGGCGCTCAAGTTCTGGATCGCGCCCGTCTCGCTGTCGGTCTGGTCCTCGTCGTAGCGCACAACGACCCGGTCTGCGGTCAGCCGAAGCGTTCCCTGGCCCGCCACGACCTGGCCCGAGAAGATCGCGAGCTGCTCGGACTGGCGGACCTCGAGCGCGTCCGAGGTGATCTCGATGGGCGCTTTGTTATCGTGCTTGAAGCCGCCGAAAGGTCCGGGCTCTTGGGCGAGCGCCACCGCGGCCGCCAGGATCAACGGGAGCGCTGCCAGCGCCGGGACGGTCCGAGCCATGCCGTGTCTCCTCACTACTCTGTGCGCGCCGGGGCGGGGCCGCGCCCCACCGGCGTGGCGGAGATTAACGCGATGCTTCGGGAATGAACACCACGCGCACGCCGCCGTCGAAGAAAAAGCTCGGCGTGCCTTTGGCGCCTTCGTCGACGAAGCGCATCGCCCCGGCCTCGATCGAGCCTTGCGGACCGGTGCCCTCCACCGCGCCCGGGCTCCGCCCTTTGCGCTCGCCAATGTTGATGTCGAGCCGCTCTGTCTCGAACCGGTAGCCGTCCGAGGTCTCGATGGTCACGGTGCCGTCGAGGCGGAGGATCTCGTCGGTCCGAAAGAAGATGCCGGTGTCCGAGCGTCCGTCGATCAGCCGCCCATCCTCGAGCTGGATCTCCGCGCTCGGTTCCGAGAGGCCGATGCGGGTCGGCGCTGCCCCGTCGGGACGGGCCCAGGACGCACGGAGCACATAAGGCTCGCCGCCCGCGGTCCGCCCGGCAAAGCGCGGGTTGTCGAGCTTCATGCCGGCCGAGAGTTGCGCGATCTCCTGCGCGGTCAGCAGCGTCTCGGCGCCGTCGAGCGAGCGGCCGAGCAAGAAGATCGCCCCCACCATCGCCAGCGCCCCGAGCGGCAGCGTGACCTTCATCCAGCGCACCGCGCGCGTATAGCGCAAGAGTGCGGCCTGTTGCCTGCCTTGGCGCCGCCTGAGGCGCGCCGCGCTCGCTGCCCCGTCCAGTCGCTCGGCGCGGGTGGCCATCGCTCACGCTCCTCCGATACCCGCCCGCAGGCAGTCGTGCAGATGTAAGAGACCGAGCGGGGGCATCGGCCCGTCGCTTTCGGTCACGAAGAGGCAGGTGACCTTGCGCGCGTTCATCAGCGACAGCGCCTCCTGCGCCAACCGGTCCGGGCGGATCGTCAGCGGCGCCGGCGTCGCGACCTCGCCCGCGCGCCGCTCGACGAGGCCCGACATGTTCCGCCGCAAATCGCCATCGGTGATGATCCCGGTCAGCCGGCCGGCGCCGTCGGTCACCCCGGTCACGCCGAAGCCTTTCTCGCTCATGGCGATCAGCGCCTCGCTCATCGGCGTCTCGGCGGTGACGAGCGGCAGGCGTGCGCCGGTGGCCATCAGGTCGTCCACGCGCTTCACGCGGGCGCCGAGCGTGCCGCCGGGGTGGAAGACCGCATACCGCTCGGGGGTGAAGCCCCGTCGGGCCATCAGCGCGACCGCGAGCGCGTCGCCGAGGGCGAGCGAGAGGGTCGTCGAGGTCGTCGGCGCCAGGCCGTTCGGGCAGGCCTCTTCGGCCGCCGGCAGCACGAGTGCCACGTCGGCGGCCTTGAGGAGCGTCGAGCCCGCATTCGACGCGATACCGACGAGCGGAATCCGAAAGCGCCGACAATAGGCCAGGACGTCGCCGAGCTCTCGCGTCTCGCCCGAATTGGAGAGCACGAGGACCGCGTCCGCCGCGGTGATCATACCGAGATCCCCGTGGCTCGCCTCGGCCGGGTGCACGAACTGCGCGGGCGTGCCCGTCGAGGCGAAGGTCGCGGCGATCTTCCGGCCCACGTGACCGGATTTGCCCATGCCGGTGACGATCACCCGGCCTTGGACCGCGAGGAGCGTGTCCACCGCCTCGGCAAAGCGCGCATCGAGGCTTTCTCCGAGACGCGCGAGGGCGGCCGCTTCGAGCGCGAGCACGCGTCGCCCGGTCTCGAGGGCGGCGTTCGGATCGGCAGTGGCGGCGGTCGGTCGGTTCATGCGCTCAATGATCGTAGATGTCTTCGCCATCCCAGCCCGACAAATCTAGGAGCGCGCGCTCTGGGAGAAACCGGAAACAGGCCTCGGCCAGCCCCTGGCGCCCCTCGCGGACCAGACGGGCGTCCAGTTCCTCGCGGATCCGGTGGAGGTAGAGGACATCCGAGGCCGCATAAGCGAGTTGCGCCTCCGAGAGCTCTGCCGCACCCCAGTCCGAGCTTTGCTGCTGTTTGCTGATATCGACGCCGAGGAGATCGGAGCAGAGGTTCCGCAGCCCGTGGCGGTCGGTGAAGGTGCGGGTGAGCTTCGAGGCGATCTTCGTGCACCAGACGGGCCGGGCGAGGGTGCCGAAGGCGTGCGCCAGGACCGCGATGTCGAAGCGGCCATAATGGAAAAGCTTCAGCCTCTCCGGATCGGCCAATAGCGCCACCAGGTTGGGCGCAGACGTTTGGCCTTTGGCGATCTGCACCAGATGCGCGGTCCCGTCGCCCGAGGAGAGTTGCACGAGGCAAAGCCGATCCCGGCGGGGGATCAGCCCCATCGTTTCGGTATCGATGGAGACGATGGGCCCGAGATCGAGACCGTCGGGCAGATCCTGTCGGTGCAGCGTGACGCTCATGCGATCCCGGACCTGGGGCCGGCCAGAGGACCGGTGAATGCGTTGGTGCCCAGGAGAAGACTCGAACTTCCACGGGTTGCCCCACACGGACCTGAACCGTGCGCGTCTACCAATTCCGCCACCTGGGCAGGTGTCGACATGCCTTACCGGCGCCTCGGGCAGGTACTCACGGGGAGAGGCGATGTCAATGCCGCGGCTCTCGGGCCCCTTGTCCGGAGCCGGTGGTCGGCCTACCCATTCTGACAACCGCCGAGGAGGATGCCATGACCATGCCCACGACCGACGCGCCCATCGTCACGATCGTCGGAGGATCCGGCTTTGTCGGTCGGTACATCGCACAAGCCATGGCCCGGCGCGGCTGGCGGGTGCGCGTTGCCTGCCGGCGGCCGAACGAGGCCGGGTTCGTGCGCCCTTACGGCGTGGTCGGTCAGGTCGAGCCGGTCCAGTGCAATATCCGCGACGACGCCTCGATCGCCCGGGTGGTGCAAGGCGCGACCGCGGTGGTGAATTGCGTCGGCATTCTCTTTCAATCGCGCAAGAACACCTTCGACAGCATCCAAGCCGAGGGTGCGGCCCGGGTCGCGCGTCTCGCTCGCGAGGCCGGCGCCAAACGCTTCGTGCAGATCTCCGCGATCGGTGCCGACGCCCGCAGCCCCGCCGCCTACGGACGCACCAAAGCGGCAGGCGAGCAGGCGGTGCTCGAAGCCTATCCGGACGCGGTGATCCTGCGGCCGTCCATCGTCTTCGGGAGCGAGGACCAGTTCTTCAACCGTTTTGCCTCGATGGCGCGGATCTCGCCTGCCCTGCCGCTCGTCGGCGGCGACACGCGCTTCCAGCCGGTCTGGGTTCAGGACGTCGCCGAGGCCGCGGCCAAGGCCTGCGCCGGCGAAGTCGCCCCTGGCATCTACGAGCTCGGCGGACCGAACGTCTACACCTTCCGCGGACTGATGGAGCTGATGCTCC
This sequence comes from Paracoccaceae bacterium, assembly GCA_050331395.1. GTDB lineage: Bacteria > Pseudomonadota > Alphaproteobacteria > Rhodobacterales > Rhodobacteraceae > Thermohalobaculum. Next base: position 21,645 of record JBHJGX010000110.1, on the reverse strand, counting down.
GGACCATTCGGCGGAAGCGCTTCTTGCTGCCGATCCCGTTCTTCCTGGCGCGGATCCAAGGCGCCGTGCTGCAGCAATTGCCGAACCCGCTTTTGACGGTCGATCAGGTGCGCCTGCTCGCCCGCGACAACGTGGTCTCGGACGGGGCCCTCGGGTTTCGCGAGATCGGCATCGAGCCCGAGGCCCCCGAGGCGATCATCGAGGGCTATCTCTACGCCTATCGGCCCTACGGGCAGTACGCGACGCTGACCGAGGGCCGGGACAAGGCCGACTGAACAGCCCGCTCCGACGCGCGTTGGCGCGATGCGCGCGGTCAGGCGATCAGCCGGGCGACCACCACCAGGAGGATGGCACCGAGGGTCGCCACGATGATCTGGCTGACGAGCGGGTTGCCGGTTTTGATCTGGATCCCGACCGCGGGCAACACGATGCCGCCGACGACCGAGCCGAGCACGCCCCAAATAATGTAGGTGAGGAGCCCGCCGCCGCCGACGACGAGGCTTGCAAGCCAGCCGGCGACGAGGCCGATGACAAGAACGGCGATGATCTGTTGTGCGGTCATGGGCCCCCCGATGGCGTTCGAAGGACGGTAACAAATCTCGGGCGATTCGGGATCAGGCGGCGAGAGCGATCAGCACGATCCCGAGGCCGACGCGGTAGAGGACGAACGGTGTCATCGTCCAGCGCGCGCGGAACATCCGCATCATGACGGCAAGCGCGGCGAGGGCGGCGGCGAAGGCGAAGACCGCGCCGATGGCGAAGTCCAGGCCGAGGCGCAGGTCGCCGTCGGCGACGAGGCCCGCGGTCTCGACGGTCGCCGCGGCGAGGATCGTCGGCACGGCCATTAGAAGCGCGATCCGTGCGGCCTCGCTCCGCTCGAAGCCGAGTGCGCGGGCCGCGAGCATGCACATCCCCGCCCGCGAGGCGCCGGGCACGAGGGCGACCGCCTGGGCGAGACCCATCAGGATCGCGTCCCGCACGCCCCAGTCCGCGCTCTCGCGGGTCTCGGGCCCCCAGCGATCAGCGACCCAGAGGACCACGCCGCCCAGGAGGCTCGCCCAACCGATGACCGCGAGTGTACGGAGGCCGTCATGGGTGTCCGTGAGCTTGAGCGCGAGCCCGACGACTATGGCCGGCACGGTCGCGAGCGCCAGGAGGAGCGCCAGGCGGGCCTCGGATGTGGTCGTGCGCCCGCGGAGCAAATGGCCCGCGCCCACGAAGATCCGGCCGATATCGCTTCGAAAGTAAAGGCACACCGCCACCAGCGTGCCGAGGTGGACCGCGACGTCGATGGTGACGCCCTGATCGGGGCGGCCGGTCAGCAGCGGCCAGAGCGCCAGATGCCCCGATGAGGAGATCGGCAGGAATTCGGTGATGCCTTGGATGAGCGCGAGCGCGATCAGGTCGAAAAGGGGCATGGCGGCCTCGCGGGGACGGTCGGCTTTTCGATAGCGGTTTGCCGGCCAGGGCGGAAGCGCCGATATGCGACAGCAAGGCTGCCTTAGTTTTTAGGGCTGCGGCGTTTCGCAACGGTTTCGGGCGCGACGAAGGGTTAATTAGGACAGCTTCGCTGACTTTATCTCTCGTTCAGGCTGGTATATAGGCTCCTCAGTTAACAGACGGGGCCGCTCGGGGTGCCGACGGCGTGAGGAGGGATCATGGCGCAAAAGATGCTCAAATTCGTGCGTGTCGACCGGGAGATGCCCGAAAAGCGCACGGCCGCCGACCGCGCCGCCGATTTCGACGAGATTTATCGAGAATACGCCACCGAAAAGGCGGAAGAGCAGGCCGCACGCTGCTCGCAATGCGGCGTGCCCTTCTGCCAGAGCCATTGTCCGCTCCACAACAACATTCCCGACTGGTTGAAGCTCACCGCCGAGGGCCGGCTCCGCGAGGCCTATGAGATCAGCCAGGAGACCAACACTTTTCCGGAGATCTGTGGCCGGATCTGCCCGCAAGACCGGCTCTGCGAAGGCTCGTGCGTGATCGAACAATCGGGCCATGGCACGGTCACCATCGGCGCGGTCGAGAAGTACATCACCGACACCGCCTGGGAGGAGGGCTGGGTTCAGCCGATCCGCCCGGCTGCCGAGCGCGCGGAAACCGTCGGCATCATCGGCGCGGGTCCGGGCGGGCTCGCGGCCGCAGATCGGCTCCGCCGAGCGGGCGTCCAGGTGACAGTCTACGACCGTTACGACCGCTCGGGCGGGCTGATGATCTACGGCATCCCGGGCTTCAAGCTCGAGAAACCGGTGGTCGAGCGGCGAAACCAACAACTCGAGGAGGCTGGCGTCACCTTTCGGCTCAACTGCGATGTGGGGCGGGATATCTCCTTCGAGGAGATCCGCGCCGGCCATGACGCGGTGCTGATCGCGACCGGCGTCTACAAGGCGCGGGAGATCGGCGCGCCCGGCTCGGGCCTGAACGGCATCGTGCCCGCGCTCGACTATCTGACGGCCTCCAATCGGGTGGGCTTCGGCGACCGGGTCCCGGCCTTCGAAGACGGCACGCTCGATGCCGCCGGCAAGCGCGTCGTCGTGATCGGCGGCGGCGACACTGCGATGGACTGCGTGCGAACGGCCGTCCGCCAGGGCGCCGAGAGCGTCAAATGCCTCTACCGCCGCGACCGGGGCAACATGCCGGGCTCGCAGCGCGAGGTCGCCAATGCCGAGGAGGAGGGCGTCGAGTTCGTCTGGCTCGCCGCGCCCAAGGCCTTCCACGGTGAGAACCGGGTCTCGGGCGTGCAGGCGGTGCGCATGCGCCTCGGCGCGCCGGACCAGACCGGCCGCCAGCGCCCCGAAGAGGTGCCGGGTTCGGACTTTACCGAAGACGCGGATCTGGTGGTCGAGGCGCTCGGCTTCGAGCCCGAGGATCTGGTGCGCCTCTGGGGGGTCGAGGGGCTCGAGGTCTCCCGCTGGGGCACGATCAAAGCGGATTTCCGCAGCCACGAGACCTCGTTGCCGGGGGTCTATGCGGCGGGTGACATCGTGCGGGGCGCGTCCCTTGTTGTCTGGGCGATCCGCGACGGGCGCGAGGCGGCGGATGCGATGCTCGCCCAGTTCGACGCGGGTGCCCGGATCGCGGCGGAGTGACGATGCGGCGGCCCGACCTTCACCCCCAGCGCAAATTGCGGAACACCGCGCGACGTGTCCGGACTTTTCGGGCGTGGGCCGAGGACTTGCGCGGCGTCGGCCATGGCGGGGCTGAGGTCGGACCCGCCTCCGAAGGCGTCAGGGTCGGGCTCGGGATCCCGGTTCTCAAAGACGTCGTCTCCCATGGGCGGCGCGGGCAAGCCCATTCGGCGGAGGACCGGGGCCTCCACGACACCGGACTTTGGTCCGTGCTGGGGTCGGCATGATGGGGGCCGGCAAGATGTACGGAAAATGCCTCTGCGGCGCGGTGACGATCCGGATCGCCGGGCACGTGCCCCGCGTCGGCGCATGCCACTGTGCCATGTGCCGGCGGTGGAGCGGGTCGGCCTATTTCGCTTTCGAAGCGGACCCGGCCGGTCTGACGGTCGAGGGACCGGTGCGGCGCTATCGCTCCTCGTCCTTTGCCGAACGGGCGTTCTGTGCCGAATGCGGCAGCCATCTGTGGCTCAAAGACGACAACGGCCCCTATGAGCTGATGCCCGGGCCCTTCGATGGCGCGACGGGTTTCCCGCTCGCGAGCGTGGTCTACGACGACTGCGCGCCGGCCTATCTGCCGCTTGGGGATGCACCCAGGCGGCGGACAAAGGCCGATTACGAGGCGTCCGAGGCCCATATCGCCGACACGGACGGAGGCCCCTCGTGATGCAGGGAAAATGCCTCTGCGGGGCCGTGACCGTGACGCTGCCTCGGCCCGTAACGGAAGTCGACGCCTGCCATTGCGGGATGTGCCGGACGCTCTGCGGCGGGGGGCCGATGTTCGCGCTTCATGCTGCGGGAGGGGTTCGCCCTACGGTCGACGGCGAGGAGAGCCTGCGCACCTACCGCTCGTCCGAGTGGGCGGAGCGGGTCTTCTGCGGGATCTGCGGCACGCCCATTTGGTACCGCTTTATCGCCGACGATTTCCATTCGCTGGCGGCCGGGCTCTTCCCGCCCGAGGCGCTTACGCTGACCAAACAAATCTTCATCGAGGCGAAACCCGCCCTCTACGACCTCGCGAACGAGACGCCGAAGCTCACCGAGGCCGAGGTCATCGCCGAATACACCGCCGAGAAGGCCAAGCACGAAGGGAGTGCGCCATGACCGATTTCGATCCCGCCGCCCATGCGGCCGAGGCCCGCCGGCTGGCCGAAACCGGGATGTATTTGCCCGAGACCGAACACGCCTCGTGCGGTGTCGGCATGGTGGTCGCCGTCGACGGCACGCCGCGCCGCGAGGTGGTCGCCAAGGGCATCGCCGCGCTCAAGGCCGTCTGGCACCGGGGCGCCGTCGATGCGGACGGGAAAACCGGCGACGGCGCCGGCATCCATGTGGAGATCCCCGACGGGTTTTTCCGCGACCAGATCCGCCGCACGGGGCACGAGCCGGGCGCACAGCCGCTCGCGATCGGCCAAGTCTTTCTGCCGCGTACGGATTTCGGCGCGCAGGAGACCTGCCGGAGCATTGTTGAGACCGAGGTGCTGCGCTTTGGCTATGGCATCTACGGTTGGCGTCAGGTGCCGGTCGACGTCTCGGTGCTCGGCGTGAAGGCAAACCAGACCCGGCCGGAGATCGAACAAATTCTGATCTCGGGCCGCGACGGGGTGGACGCGGAACAGTTCGAGCGCGAGCTTTACGTGATCCGCCGTCGGATCGAGAAAGCCGCGGCCCGTGCCCAAGTGACCGGGTTCTATATCTGCTCTCTGTCGTGCCGGTCACTGATCTACAAAGGCATGATGCTCGCCGAACAGGTCGCCGAGTTCTATCCCGATCTGAAGGATCCGCGGTTCGTCTCGGCCTTCGCCATTTATCACCAGCGTTATTCGACCAATACCTTTCCGCAGTGGTGGCTGGCGCAGCCCTTTCGGATGCTGGCCCACAATGGCGAGATCAACACGCTCAAGGGCAATCTGAACTGGATGCGGAGCCATGAGATCCGCATGGCGTCGGAGAATTTCGGCGAACTCGCGGAGGACATCAAGCCGATCGTGGCGAACGGCTCGTCGGATTCGGCCGCGCTCGATGCGGTTTTCGAGATGATGGTGCGCGCCGGGCGGACCGCGCCGATGGCCAAAACCGTGCTCGTGCCCGAAGCCTGGTCGAACGATGCGCATATGCCCGAGGCGTGGCGGGCGATGTACGCGTATTCGAACGCGGTCATGGAGCCCTGGGACGGACCGGCGGCGATCTGCGCGACCGACGGGAATTGGGTGATCGCGGGGATGGATCGGAATGGGCTTCGGCCGATGCGCTATGTGGTGACCGGCGACGGGCTGGTGATCGCGGGCTCCGAGATCGGCATGGTGCCCGTCGATGAGAGCGCGGTGGTCGAGAAGGGACGGCTCGGGCCCGGACAAATGATCGGCATCGAGCTGGGTGCGGGTCGGCTCCTGCATGATACCGAGCTGAAAGACGCGCTCGCCGCCGCGCGCCCCTATGCCGAGTGGACGACGCGGATCCACGATCTGACCGCGGCGCTGGCGGGTCTGCCCGAGCCTGAGGGGCTGTCGGGCGGAGAGCTTCGCCGGCGGCAGATCGCGGCCGGCTACAGCATGGAGGAGCTCGAGGCGATCCTCCACCCGATGGCCGAGGAGGCCAAGGAGGCGGTGGGCTCGATGGGCGACGATACGCCGGCGGCGGTGCTGTCGGACCGGTACCGTCCGCTTAGCCATTTCTTCCGGCAGAATTTCAGTCAGGTGACGAACCCGCCAATCGACAGCTTGCGCGAGCATCGGGTGATGTCGCTCAAGACGCGGTTCGGCAATCTCAAGAACGTGCTCGGCCAGGATTCGAGCCAAACCGAGATCATCACCCTCGACAGCCCCGTGGTCTCGAACGGCCAGTGCGCCCGGATGATCGAGGCGTTCGGCGAGGATTATCGGGTCATCGACTGCACCTTCGACGCGGCGGCGCCGGCGGGTGCGCTCCGAACGGCGCTCGACCGTATCCGCGCCGAGGCCGAGGACGCGGTGCGGGCCGGCGCGTGCCATCTCGTCTTGACCGACGAGCATCTGGGTGAGGAGCGCATCGGCATGCCGATGATCCTGGCGACGTCGGCGGTGCATGCCTGGCTGACGCGCCAGGGGCTCCGCACCTTCTGCTCGCTCAATGTCCGCTCTGCCGAGTGCATTGATCCCCACTACTTTGCCGTGCTGATCGGCTGCGGGGCGACGACGGTGAACGCGTATCTCGCCGAGAGCTCGATCCTCGACCGCGTGGCGCGCGGGCTCCTCGAGACGAGCCGGGAGCAGGCGATCCAGAACTTCCGCACGGCGATCGATTGGGGTCTGCGCAAGATTATGTCCAAAATGGGCATCTCGGTGATCTCGTCCTATCGGGGCGGCTGCAATTTCGAGGCGGTCGGCCTCTCGCGGGCGCTGGTGGCCGAGTTCTTCCCGGGCATGCCGAGCCGGATCTCGGGGATCGGCATTGCGGGCATCGAGACCAAGCTCCGCGCGGTCCACGGCCGGGCCTTCCAGGGTGCTGACGTCCTGCCGATCGGCGGGCTCTACAAACTTCGCCGCAATGGCGAAGCCCATGCCTGGGGCGCGCAGCTCATGCACATGATGCAGGCGGCGGTGACGCAGAACTCGGCCGATCTCTGGAAACGCTACAGCGAGGGGATGGCGCAGCAGCCGCCGATCCATCTGCGCGATCTCCTGGCCTTCAAACCCATGGGCGAGGCGATCCCGCTCGAGCAGGTCGAGAGCATCACCTCGATCCGCAAACGCTTCGTGACGCCGGGCATGTCGCTCGGCGCGCTCAGCCCCGAGGCGCATAAAACGCTCAACATCGCGATGAATCGGATCGGCGCAAAGTCCGACTCAGGCGAGGGCGGCGAAGATCCGGATCACTTCCATCCGATGCCGAACGGGGACAACGCCTCGGCGAAGATCAAGCAGGTGGCGTCCGGGCGCTTCGGCGTGACCGCGGAGTACCTCAACCAGTGCACCGAGCTCGAGATCAAGATCGCCCAAGGCGCCAAGCCCGGAGAAGGTGGCCAACTTCCGGGCTTCAAGGTGACCGAGACGATCGCCAAGCTCCGGCACTCGACGCCAGGGGTCACGCTGATCTCGCCGCCGCCGCATCACGATATCTATTCTATCGAGGATCTGGCGCAGCTGATCTACGATCTGAAGCAGATCAACCCGGTCGCCAAAGTGACGGTCAAGCTCGTGGCGGCGACCGGGGTCGGCACCATCGCGGCCGGCGTTGCCAAGGCGAAAGCCGACGTGATCCTGATCTCGGGGCACAACGGCGGCACCGGCGCCTCGCCCCAGACCTCGATCAAATACGCGGGGCTCCCGTGGGAGATGGGGCTGACGGAGGCCCATCAGGTGCTTGCGCTCAACAATCTGCGGGAGCGGGTGACGCTGCGCACCGATGGCGGGCTGCGCACCGGGCGGGACATCGTCATCGCCGCGATGATGGGCGCGGAGGAGTACGGCATCGGCACCGCGGCTCTCATCGCCATGGGCTGCATCATGGTCCGGCAATGCCAGTCGAACACATGTCCCGTGGGCGTTTGCACCCAAGACCCGGCGCTCCGCGAAAAGTTCACCGGAACCGCGGACAAGGTCGTGAACCTCTTCACACTCGTCGCACAAGAGGTGCGGGAGATCCTCGCCTCGGTCGGCGCCCGCTCGCTCGACGAGATCATCGGGCGGACGGATCTGCTCGCGCAGGTCTCCCGCGGCGCGGCCCATCTGGACGATCTCGATCTGAACCCGATGCTCGTGCGGGTCGACGAGGGGCGGACCCGGGTGCTCGACCGGACACGCCCCCGCCAGGAGGTGCCGGACACGCTCGATGCGCAGATCGTCGCCGATGCGGGCCCCTTCTTTGCCGATGGCGAGAAGATGCAGCTTGCCTACACGGTCGAGAACACGCAGCGCACCGTCGGCACCCGGGTCTCGAGCCAGATCGTCCGGCGCTTCGGAATGAAGAACCAGCTTCGCGAGGGGCATCTCACGGTCCGTCTCGAGGGTTCGGCCGGCCAATCGCTTGGCGCGTTCGCGGCTCCGGGGCTCAAGATCCAGGTCTTTGGCGATGCGAACGACTATGTGGGGAAGGGCCTCTCGGGCGGGGTGATCGCCGTGCGCCCGCCGCTCGCCTCGCCGCTCCAGCCCGAGGCGAACACCATCATCGGCAACACGGTCCTCTACGGCGCAACGGGGGGCAAGCTCTTCGCCGCTGGTCAGGCCGGAGAGCGGTTCTGCGTGCGGAATTCGGGGGCGACCGTGGTGGTCGAGGGCTGCGGCTCGAACGGCTGCGAATACATGACCGGTGGCATGGCGGTGATCCTCGGCTCGGTCGGCGACAATTTCGGCGCGGGCATGACGGGCGGCATGGCTTTCGTGCGCGACCCGGAGGAGAGCTTCGAGCGCCGGGTGAACCCGGAGACGCTGCTCTTCCAGCGGATCGCGTCGCGGTTCTGGGAGGAGCTCTTGCTCGGGCTCATTCGCGAGCATGTGCGCGAGACCGAGAGCCCGCTCGGCCGCGCGATCCTGCGGGATTGGGATCGGGAGCTGCCACGGTTCTGGCAGGTTTGCCCGACCGAGATGGTCGCGCGGCTCACCTATCCGCTCTCGGACAGCCCAAACCGGGCGAGAACCGCCGAGGGCGGCATGGCGACGGCCTGAGGGTTGTTGGGACCGGGGCGCGGTGTGCGTCCCGTCCCGTCCCGCCGAGATCGGACCCGGCCTACACCGCCGCGTCGGAGCGGGCCGAACCTAGGGCGTTCAATTGGTGGGCGTGGCGCGAAAAAGATTGAGCGAATAGTCCGAGCTGTCGCCACCCTCGACCGCGGCCGCCGAAAAGACCACCCGATCGACCGGCGCGCCGCGAAAAGGCTCGATGAGCCGGATCACGCCGGCGACGGGCGACACCCGACGCGCGTCCTCGACCGGGCCTTCGACCGCGATCTCGCGGTCGTCGAGGCTCGTCACCCGGAGACGCCCGACCGGTTCTGCGCCGAGCCAGGCGTCAACGACGGCCGCCTCGGCGGGATCGCCGTCGATATGTTCGGGATTGAAGAGGTGGGCGAGGCGGATCTCGCCGATCAGGTGCGGGCCGTCGAGGCGGATCGTCAGACGCTCTCCCCCGCGCCCGGCGACCGGCCCTTGCAATTCCGCGTCGTTGAAGCCGTTGCCGGGGTCGCGGGCGATCCCGAGGCCCGAGACGCCGCCGCGCGCCCGGTCGATCTGGAGCGAGATCCGTGCGCCGGGTGGGGCGGCCTCGAGCCGGGCGCGGTCGAGACGGCAGCCCCTCGCACCGAGGCAGGCGCGGGCACTCCGTGCGTCGACCCGCATCTCGCCGCCGGGGGCCTCGGCCGACCTGTCCCCAAGGCCCGCAGGCGCAGCCGGCACCTCGTTCGCAGGGGCCTTGCCGGGCCCGAGCGCGACGCCAAACGCGATCCCTGCGCCGAGACCGGCCGCGAGGCCTGCAATCCTCCAAGATGCGCGCATCGACCCGCCCTTTTGTGAAATTTCACGCATGACATTTGGCGCGCGGACTGGTTAACGGTCCGTTAACGCGACCGGGGAGCGGCAATGGCGACGGACAACGATGCGGCGGAGACGCGCAGCCCGGAGGGTCCGCTCGCGATCCTCAAAATCTTTCTGGCCCTCGGGCTGACCTCGTTCGGTGGCCCAGTCGCCCATCTGGGGTATTTCCGCACTGAGTTCGTCGAGCGTCGGCGGTGGCTGAGCGATGCGGCCTATGCGGATCTCGTGGCGCTTTGCCAATTCCTGCCCGGGCCCGCGTCGAGCCAGGCGGGGTTCGCCATCGGCCTCATGCGCGGCGGTTGGGCCGGGGCCGCGGCGGCTTGGGCGGGCTTCACGCTACCGTCTGCAGCGGTGCTCGTGCTCTTTGCCTACGGCGCATCGGCGCTTCAGGATCCGATCAGCCAGGGGGTGATCGGCGGGCTCAAGATCCTCGCCGTCGCAGTGGTCGCGCAGGCCGTGCTCGGCATGGGCCGAAGCCTCGCGCCGACCGGGCCGCGGCTGGTGATCGCCCTCGTCGCCATCGCCGTGCACGGCGTCTTTTCGCATCCGCTCGCACAGATCGCCGTGATCCTGGCGGGCGCGGCGGCGGGGCTCGCCTTGGCACTCGGTCAGGAGAGTTCCCCGGACGCTGCGGCGCCTCCCGCGGTCGGGGTCTCGCGGGGCGTCGGGCTCGGTCTGGCGGGGACGGCGGTCGGGCTTCTCGTGCTGCTCCCGCTCCTGGTGGGCGTGGGGATCGGGGGGCAGCCGCTCGCGCTCTTCGAGGCCTTCTACCGGGCGGGGGCCCTCGTCTTCGGCGGAGGGCATGTGGTGTTGCCGCTCCTCGAGGGCTCGGTGGTCGGACCGGGCTGGGTGGATCCGGATACTTTCCTCGCCGGCTACGGGGCAGCGCAGGCGGTGCCCGGGCCGCTCTTTACCTTTGCCGCCTATCTCGGCGCGGCGGCGGGGCCCGAGCCGAACGGCGTGGCGGGCGCGGCCATCGCGCTCGTCGCGATCTTCGTGCCGGGGCTTTTGCTCGTTGCGGGCCTTCTGCCCTGGTGGGAGCGGTTCCGCAGCGTCGTCTGGGCGCGCTCGGTCCTGGCCGGAGTGAACGCGGCGGTGGTCGGCGTGCTGGCCGCAGCGCTTTACGATCCCGTCTTCACCGCAGGCGTCCGGGACGGCCTCGATTTCGCCCTCGCCGCGGCGGCGTTCTTTGCCCTGACGGTCTGGAAGGCGCCGGTCTGGGGCGTGGTCCTGGCGATGGGGGTGGCGGGCGGCGCGATCGGAGCGGCCGGGCTCTAACGCGCCGCGGATGGGGTCCGTGAGCCGTCGATTGCGTGCGTGGCGAGCGGGCAGCCATCGCCATATCCGCCCGAATTTTGTTCATTTCGAATTTTTTTAGCCATCTGAAATTTATTTCTGATTAAAACAGTTGAAATTGATCCGGTCGCAGCCAAAAACATTTCTCGTGGGAATTGCAGGGAGTAGGATGATGACAACCCTCACGCGACGGAGCTTTCATACCACCGTCGGACTGGCTTTGCTCGGCACGGTGTTCCGGCCAAGCCTCGGACACGCGGAAATTCTTCCCGCGGTCGAAACTCAGAACCAGGCGCAGCTTCAGCGGACCCGCTCCCAGCGGATGGCCCGGGCGCCGATTTTCATGAAGCTCGGTGTCGAGAAATCGCGGCATATGGAAATGTTGCAAACCGCGGCGGACGAATTCCGGACCGTACTTGCAGCCCTCCGCAACGGCTCGCCGGACGGCACGCTGCTCGCCCAGACCGAGCCCCGCGTTTTGGAGGCGATCGACACGGTCGAACAGATTTGGGGCCTGATGGCGCCGTCTGTCGATGAGATCCTCGCCAGCGGCGAAGTCACGGACACCGCCCTCAGCCCGATCATCGACAACAATGCCGTCCTGCTCTTCACCTCCAACAACGTGGTCGAGCAGATGCTCTCGTTCGTGGCGCGGGCCGACGGCGGCGCGGCGCGCTATGCGGCGGCGATCAACGTTCCGGGTCTGCAACGCACGACCGCCCAGCAGCTGGCCAAAGAGGTCGGCAAGATCGCCCTCGACATCTCACCCGAGGCGAGCCGCGGGTCGCTCCGCGAGCAGGTGCTGCTCTTCGACCAAAGCCTCGATGCGATCACCGAAGGCGTGCCGGAACTCGGCATTATCGCCCCGCCCCGGGACGTCGCGCTGCGCATCACGAATGTCCGGTCGCTCTGGAGCGGGTTCCGGTCGAAGATGACCGATGTGGCGAACGGCGCGAAAGCGGACCTCGGGCTCGTCTTTACCATCGCGTCCCAGGCCGACACGCTCACCAGCGGCATGAACGACGTGGTTCTGGCCTATGAGGAACTGGCCTCGGCCGGCGCATAAGCGGTTGGGTTGCGTGGGGGCGGGCCTCTGCCCTCACGCGCTCCGAACGACCCGGAGCGTCAGGTTGATCCGTCCGCCCTCCGGGAAGAGATCGCCCTCGCCGAAAAGCACCCGGTCGATCCCGTGATAGGCGAGCCGCGCCGCTCCGCCCATCACCGCCACATCGCCCGAGCGGAGGATCGTCGAGCGCGTCGGTTCGCGCCGCGAGAGGCCGCCCACCCGGAACCGCGCCGGATCGCCGAGCGAGATCGACACCACGGGCGCGGCGAAGGCGGCCTCCCCCTCGTCGTTGTCCACATGCAGCCCCATCCGCGCGCCCTCCCCGTACCAGTTGACGAGGCAACAATCGGGTGGGCCGGTCCAGCCCGAGACCCGGTTCCAGACCGCGAGGATGGCGGCCGGGATCGGTGGCCAGGGTGCACCGGTCTCTGGATGCGTGGGCGAATAGCGATAGCGCCCCCGATCGATCACCCAACCGAGACGGCCGGCGGCGGTCATTCGCACGGACATGGGCTTTCCCCAGCGGGTCATCGGGCGCAGGAGCGGCGCTTGTCGGATCACGTCGCGGAGGTCGGCCGCCAAAGCTTCCTGTGCGGACCGGTCGAGATGGCGCCGCCGGATCGTCACGCCGCCCAGGGTTTCCTCTGCCGCGTCGCCCTCGCCGCTCGGGGCCTGGTGCGCCATGGCTGCCTCTCCCTCGGACATTCCTTTCTCGGGACGGTCGCTTGCAGCCCCCAGACCCGGTCCATATATCCGCTCGTGGTTCTAAAACACGTCACAAGACCACCGACAGGGATCTCAGCCCGGGGGCCGAGCGCGGATCCGGGCTTCAGTATCGCCAAAAGGAGAAGACAATGTCGAAAGTTATCGGGATCGATCTCGGCACCACCAACAGTTGCGTTGCGATCATGGACGGCGCGCAGGCGCGGGTGATCGAGAACGCGGAAGGTGCACGGACGACGCCCTCGATGGTCGCCTTTACAGAGGACGGCGAGCGACTGGTCGGCCAGCCGGCCAAGCGTCAAGCCGTGACCAATCCGGAGAACACGCTCTTTGCGGTCAAGCGGTTGATCGGCCGTCGTTACGCTGACCAGACCGTGACCAAAGACAAAGGCATGGTCCCTTACAAAATCGTTGAGGGCAAAAACGGCGACGCGTGGGTCGAGGCCCGCGGCGAGAAATACTCGCCGTCGCAGATCTCTGCCTATGTGCTGCAAAAGATGAAGGAGACGGCGGAAAGCTATCTCGGTGAAAAAGTCGAGAAAGCTGTGATTACCGTGCCCGCCTATTTCAACGACAGCCAGCGCCAGGCAACGAAAGACGCGGGGAAGATCGCCGGCCTCGAAGTTTTGCGGATCATCAATGAGCCGACGGCGGCGGCGCTTGCCTACGGTCTCGACAAACAGAACGCGAAGACCATCGCGGTGTACGATTTAGGTGGCGGGACGTTCGATATCTCGATCCTCGAAATCGAAGAGGGTCTGTTCCAGGTCAAATCGACGAATGGCGACACGTTCCTGGGCGGCGAAGATTTCGACCTTCGGCTCGTCGATTACTTTGCTGACGAATTCAAAAAGGACCAGGGCGTCGATCTGCGGAAGGACAAGCTCGCGCTGCAGCGCCTGAAAGAGGCCGCGGAGAAAGCGAAGATCGAGCTGTCGTCCTCGAGCCAGACCGAGGTGAACCTGCCCTACATTACGGCCGACGCCAGCGGGCCGAAGCACCTGACCATGAAGCTCTCGCGTGCCAAGCTTGAAAGCCTTGTGGACGATCTGATCCAGCGGACCATGGAGCCCTGCAAGAACGCGCTCCGGGATGCCGGCGTCACCGCGGCCGACATCGACGAAGTGGTGCTCGTCGGCGGGATGACCCGGATGCCGAAGGTCATTGAGACGGTGAACCAGTTCTTCGGCAAGGAGCCGCATAAGGGCGTCAATCCGGACGAGGTCGTCGCCATGGGCGCGGCCATCCAAGGCGGCGTCCTTCAAGGCGACGTCAAGGACGTGGTGCTCCTCGATGTGACGCCGCTTTCGCTCGGCATCGAAACGCTCGGCGGCGTGTTCACCCGTCTGATCGACCGCAACACGACGATCCCGACCAACAAGAAAAACACCTTCTCGACGGCTGAGGACAACCAGTCGGCGGTCACGATCCGCGTCTTCCAAGGCGAGCGGGAGATGGCGGCCGACAACAAGCTGCTCGGCCAGTTCAATCTCGAGGACATCCCGCCCGCTCCCCGCGGCCTGCCGCAGATCGAGGTGGCGTTCGATATCGATGCGAACGGCATCGTCAACGTGTCCGCCAAGGACAAGGGTACGAACAAAGAGCAGCGGATCACCATCCAGGCCTCGGGCGGGCTTTCGGATGCGGATATTGAGCGGATGGTGAAGGAGGCCGAGGAGAACGCCGAGGCCGACAAGAAGCGCCGCGGGCTCGTCGAGGCGCGGAACGACGCAGAGGGTCGCGTGCATTCGGCGGAGAAATCGCTCGCCGAGCATGGCGATAAGGTGGACGAGGCGACCCGGACCGCGATCACCACGGCGATCGCCGACGTCAAGGCGGCCGTCGACGGCGAGGACGCCGAGCTGATCAAGGAAAAGCTCCAGGCGCTGTCCGATGCGGCGATGAAGCTCGGTGAGGCGATCTATAAGGCGCAGGCCGAGGAAGCTCCGCAGCCCGACACGTCCGAGGGCACCGAAGAGACCCGCAAAGAAGACGACGTGGTCGATGCCGAATACGAGGACGTGGACGGCGACCAGAAGAAGTCGTCCCACGGCTGATCGGCCGCGGGTCGATGACCAGCGCAGTCGCCGAGACCGAGGGGCCGTCTCTCGAAGGCGGGTCCGGCACAGAGCCGGCACCGCCCTTCGGGTATTACGCGCTCCCGTCTTGGCGGGAGGCGGTCCGGCGGTGGGCGGTGGCCATGCCGGCAGGCGGGGTTGGCCGACGCCTTCGCTCGCTTTGTCGTCGCGCCGCGCTTATCGGCTGGTCGGGGGCGGTCGATCTGTCGCCTTTTCCGGGGCAGCGCGTCCGGCTCTACCCGCGTGGAAACCTCTGCGAGAAACGGGTGTTTCAGGCTTCGGAGACCTGGGAAGCCGAGGAACGGGCCGCGCTGGCCGAAGCGATGGGGCAGGCGTCCCAGCCCTTCCATTTCGTCGATGCGGGGGCGAATGTCGGGCTCTATACGCTGGCGGTCCGCGCGCTCGGGCCGATCAAGGCGCTTGCCATCGAGGCCGACCCGGTGACCGCCACGCGGCTTCGGACGAACCTTGCCCTCTCGGGCACGCGGCCCGACGAGGTGAGCGTGGCCGAAGTGGCGCTCGGCGCGCAGCCGGGGACGCTCCGTCTCCTCAGGGATCCGCGGAACCGCGGAGCGCAACGCGTGAGTGACGGGGGCGCCGGCGTCGAGGTGCCGGCCGATACGCTCCTCGCCGCGGTCCGCCGGGCGAGCCTTGCGCGGGTCGACGCGCTCAAGATCGATATCGAGGGCCATGAGGCGCCGGTGCTCGAGGCCTTTTTCGGCGCGGCCCCGCGCACGCTCTGGCCGGGTCTCGTGATCATCGAGGCGCCGCGGGACACCGAAACGCCGGCCCTCGCGCTTCTCGCCGCGAGCGGCTACCAGATGCGTCACCGTACCAAGATGAACGCGATCCTGGCCGCGCCCGAGGGGGCTGGCCCCAACTCTGCGGAATGAGCGACAGCCATGGCCAAGCGTGACTACTACGAGACCCTCGGTGTGCGGCGGGGCGCCCCCGAGGACGAGATCAAAAAGGCCTATAAGCGCAAGGTGCGCGAGCTCCACCCCGACCAGAACCGGGACAATCCGAATGCCGAGGCCGCCTTCAAGGAGGTGAACGAGGCCTATGACGTGCTGAAGGACGCGGAGAAAAAGGCGGCCTACGACCAGTTCGGCCACGCGGCCTTCGAGGCCGGGATGGCAGGCGGCGCACGGGGCGCCGGCCCGCAAGGGCAGGGCGATTTCTCCTCTGCCTTCTCGGACGTCTTCGAGGATCTTTTCGGCGAATTCATGGGAGGGCGCGGCGGTCGCCGCACGGGTCCCGGACGCGGTGCGGATCTGCGCTACAATCTCCAGGTGACGCTCGAAGAGGCGCATACCGGGAAACAGCAGACGATCCAGGTGCCGGGCTCGGCGATTTGCGAGAGCTGTCGTGGGACGGGCGCTGAGGGCGGTGCGGCGCCGCAGACCTGTCCGACCTGCTCCGGCCACGGTAAGGTCCGCGCCCAGCAGGGCTTTTTCACGATCGAACGCACCTGCCCCACCTGCCAGGGCCGCGGCAAGATCATCAAGAACCCCTGCAAGGTCTGCCAGGGCACCGGCCATGTCCGGCGCGAGCGGACGCTCAATGTCGACATCCCCGCGGGCGTCGATACGGGCACCCGCATTCGTCTGGCCGGCGAGGGCGAGGCCGGTCCCCGCGGCGGGCCGTCGGGCGATCTCTACATCTTCATCGACGTGGCCGCGCATCCGCTCTTCGAGCGCGACCGGCTCGACCTCTATTGCCGGATCCCGGTGCCGATGACGACCGCGGCGCTCGGAGGGGAGATCGAGGCGCCGAGCCTCGACGGCGGCCGCAGCCGGGTGAAGATCCCCCCCGGCGTCCAGAACGGAAAGCGCCTGCGCCTCCGCGGCAAGGGGATGCCGGCACTGCAACGCCCCGGGCAGGTGGGCGATCTTTATATCGAATTGCAGGTCGAGACGCCGGTTAATCTGACCCAGCGCCAGAAGGAATTGTTGCGCGAGTTCGAGCGCGAGGCGAGCAACAACAGCCCGGAGAGCAAAGACTTCTTTACCAAGGTCAAAAGCTTTTGGGACTCGATGACCGGCTGAGGAGCGCCTTCGGCGGATCGGCCGATCCGGCATCTCGGCGAAGGGGTGTGGGCGCTCGCGACCGGATCGCGTGGCCGGACGACGCTCGCTTATCTCTGCCGGGATTACCGCCGGGTATCGGTTGCGTCGGATCTCGCCATGCCTCAGGCCCCGGCCGCGGCCCAGATCCGCAAAGGAGCCCGGAATGACCGAGACCCCGATTGCCGTGGTGGGCGTGGCCGGGCGCATGGGTCGGATGCTCGCGGCCGCCGTGCTCGAGGATCCGGGCGCCCGCCTCACCGGCGCGATAGTGCGCCCGGGGCATCCTTGGGTCGGGCAGGACCTCGGCACCGCCATGGGTGCGGCGCCGATCGGCGTGACGGTCGAGGACGATCCTCTTCCGGTCTTCGCCCGGTCACGGGCGGTTCTCGATTTCACCGCGCCCGAGGCGACCCTCGCCCATGCCGCGCTCGCCGCTCAGGCCCGCCTCGTCCATGTCATCGGGACGACCGGCTTCGGTGAGGAGGACCTCGCGCCGCTCCGCGCCGCCGCCCGCCATGCGGTCGTGATCCGTGAGGGGAACATGTCGCTCGGGGTCAATCTCCTCGTGGAGCTGACCCGACGCGTGGCGGCTGCGCTCGGCCCCGATTACGATATCGAGATCGTCGAGACCCACCATCGGCAGAAACGCGACGCGCCTTCGGGCACGGCCCTCATGCTCGGAGAGGCCGCCGCCGAAGGTCACGGCAGCCAACTCGCGGAACGGGCGGTGCGCGGGCGCGACGGGATGGGCGCGCGGAAGCGCGGCGAGATCGGCTTTGCCGCCGTACGGGGGGGCGATGTGATCGGCGAACACGACGTGATCTTCGCGGGGCAGGGCGAGCGCATCGTGCTTCGCCATCTGGCCTCGGATCGGCTGGTCTTTGCACGCGGCGCGGTTCGCGCGGCGCTCTGGGGTCAGGACCGAAAACCGGGTATTTATGGGATGGCCGACGTGCTGGGTCTTGCGTGATCCGGGCGCCTCAGGGGTTTGGCAGCGCCTTCCTGCGCCTTAGGTCGTCATAGGCGGGCGGTCTTGGAGCGCAAGATTTTGCGGGCCATGAGGCCCACGCCCCGATATGCTGCGGTGGGAATGAGGGATACGCAGAGGACAGACCCGAATGCCCGATGGAAGCAGAGACCCGCGCCCCCGCCTTCACCTCGTCAAGCTTTGCGTCGGAGCCGAGAGCATCGCCGATCTTGCGGCGTGGCAGGCGCGCCCTGAGGCGCAGGCCGTGATGGCCTCCGGCGGCCGCCGCCCCGTCCATGTCACGCGCATGTGGCCGCGTCGGGCGGACGAGCTTCTTTCCGGCGGCTCGCTTTTTTGGGTAATCCGGGGCGCAATCGCCGTGCGTCAACGCATCGCTGCGCTCGAGCCGGTGACCGACGCCGACGGCATCGGCCGCTGCGCGATCCTGCTCGATCCGACCCTCGTCCAGGTGGCGGCGCGGCCCAAGCGGCCCTTTCAGGGTTGGCGCTATCTCAAGGTCGAGGACGCGCCGCCGGATCTGGGGTCTGTCGAGGGCGAGGACGGTGGGCTGCCGGCGGATCTCCGCGAGGCGATGCAGCGCTTCGGCCTCCGGGAGCGGGTGCGGGCGTGACCGAGGTCGAGATCCGCCTCGGGGAATTGCTCGAGCCGGCGCGGCACCGGACGCTGCGGGCGCTCGCGGCGGCCTATCACCAGGCGACGGAGCAGGCGGAGGCGGTCGAGCCTGAACCGCTCCATCGGGACGCGGCCGGTCGCGTGCTGCGCGAAGGGGAGCTCGGGTTGCCGCGGCGGGCGGATTTGGCGGTCACACGGGGGGGCCGGACCTTGCTCAGACGCGTTGAGTCCGAGGAGCCGCCGCCCTTCGAACCCGTGAGCCTGCTGATCCCGGGCGGCTTTACCCTCGTCGTCGGGCCCTGCCGCTGGGAGGCCGTCGGGCTCCGGGTCGAGGCGCGGCAGCAAGCGCCCGATTGGCAGCGGCTCCGGCTCTGGTATCTGGACTGGGTGCAGGGGCGGCCGGGGCCGGCCAAGGGGGGCACGCCGCTCTCGGGCGCGGTGCATGCGCTGACGGGACCGGCGGCGGCGCGGGGCGGCTGGGTCTTCGAGGCGGATTTCGGATCCGCTCCGATCGCCGCGGTCGCCGGGCTCGTGGGCGCGCTCGCCCAATCCGGCGCGTCGCGGCTCCGTCTCGGCGAGGCCTACTGATCCCTTACATGCGCGGGGCGCCCCAACCCGGGCAGAACCGTGCCAGATCCTCGGCCGTATCCACATCGGCGAGCGTGTCCGCATACCCGACCGACAGCGGCGCGAGGCTCTCGGCTGTATCCGCGCAGGCCGCCGCCGTCGACCAGCGCACGCCCTCGAAGAGCGTGCAGGGGATCGCTTGGGCACCGCGGCGCAGGCCGATCATCCAGAACCCGCCGTCCGGCGAGGGGCCGAGCACTGCCTCGTGCCGGCCGAGGAGGGCGAAGCCTCGGGCAATGTGCCGGCGCTCGATCCCTGGGATATCCGAGCCGATGATCATCAGAGGCCCCGGCGGCAGCCGGCGGAAGAGCCGCGCCATCCGCGCGCCGAGATCTCCGCGGCCCTGGGCGACGCGATGCGGGTGCGCCCAGACCGGGCTTCGGAGTGCGGTGTCCGGACTGACCGCAAGGACGAGCCGCCAGCGCGGGTCGCCTCCGAGCCGGCGGATCATCCGCCCTGTCTGATGCCGGGCCCACCAGGCCGCGGCGGTATGGCCGATTTCCCGGCCGAGGCGGGTCTTGGTCCGCCCGGGCCGGGGTTCCCGCACGAGCAGGACGAGTTGGCAGGTCCCCGTCACGCGGGTCCCGCTCACTCGGGGATGCGGCTCTCGCGGCTCCGGCCGGCGGCTTCGTAGACCCGGTCGATCGCTTCGAGGCAGGCCGGCATGCGGGCATTGCACTCGAATTCGATGCTGAAGCTCTCGGTCCGGGTTTCGATCCGAAGCGTGGGGCCCTCGCGGTGATGGCCGCGATTGCCGTGATGGCCGCGATTGCCGTGATGGCCCGATGTGTCGGTGGGACGGCCGGTCCCGCCCGACCGGATGCCGAGCATGCGATAGGGTTCGATACCCGCGCGGGCCTGAGGGCGCATGACGCCCGGGCCATAGGCCGGCCCATAGCCGTGGGCGGGACCGTAGCCATGGACGGGACCATAGCCATAGCCATAACCTGCGGGTGGGACCGGCGCCCGCATGCCGGGCACCTGGGCATACCCGTAGCCATAGCCGTATCCGTAGGGGGGCGCGGGATAGCCGGCCGGGCCCGCATGTCCCGCGCCGGTAGCGTCTGAAATAGGCGCTTCCTCGACCGAGACCGGCGCGTCGACGACGGGGATCGAGGTGGTCTCGTCGGTCGGCGCTTCGACCTCGACGGTCGTGCCGGCGTCCTGACCGGTCGCGGGGGCAGCAAATGCCACGGCAACCGCCCCGACAAGGGCGAAAATGGGGGGGAACCGGCTCGGATCGGTCGGCCAGGGCATGGCGGTCTCCTCGACGTACTACGGGATGGTCTGGCGGAACGGAAGGCGGGCCGACAAGGTGCCCGCGTGGCAGAGACTAGCCGAAGAAGCGACCTGCGGCCAGCTTCAGCGGCGCCGGTATCGCTCGGCCAGGCGGTCGGGCGGGGTCCCGGCTAGGAAGAGGGCCACCGTCGTGATGTTGCGCCAGCCGCGCCGCAGCCAGCCGTCGCGTCGATAGCGGTCGGCCGAGGTGGTCGCCACGGTATCGAGGCGGGCAAGGCGCCGGCGGCCGAGCTTGCGCACGATCGCCACGTCCTCGAGGATCGGGAAGGGCGGGTAGCCGCCGACCGCCCCGTAGAGGTCCCGGTGGATCAAAAGCCCCTGGTCGCCATAGGGGAGCGCGAAAAGCGCCGAGCGCAGATTGGCCCAGCCGGC
This sequence comes from Paracoccaceae bacterium, assembly GCA_050331395.1. Taxonomy (GTDB): domain Bacteria; phylum Pseudomonadota; class Alphaproteobacteria; order Rhodobacterales; family Rhodobacteraceae; genus Thermohalobaculum. The sequence goes on along the minus strand of JBHJGX010000110.1, from coordinate 881 downwards.
GGTCACATGGGCCATCGCCGCGCGGTCGTCGAAGCGAAGCGCCGCATAGCCTGCCCGCTGCGTGTTGTCGGACATGTGACGGCGCATGGCTGCGGGCCAGCCCGGCGCAAGCGCGGTGTCGGCGTGCAGAAAGAGCAACCAGGGCGCCCGGGCGACTTCGGCGCCCGCAGCGAGCTGGGGGCCGCGGCCGCGCGCGGCGGAGATCAGCCGAGCGCCGACCGCGTCCGCGATCTCCGCAATTGCGTCCTCGGAGCCGCCATCGACCAGGATCACCTCGGCCACGAGGCCTTCGACGGCGCCTTCGCTCAGCGCCGCGAGGCAGGGGCCGATCCCGGAGGCGGCGTTCAGAACCGGGATGACGACGGAAAGGGGCGCCGTCACGGAAACGCCGCCGGGCGCGCGGGACCGGTGCGCCGGGGCGCGGGCAGGTGACAGGTGTCGGTCATCGGTTCCTCCGATCCCTGAGGAGATTGGCGGTCGCGGCGGCGGTCAGGCATGCCTATATCCGGTTCGGGAGGTGTGCGCGATGGATGAGTGGATCGGTGCGGCAGCACCCGAGCGGGCGTGTCTGGCAATGGCGGGGGCGGATGCCGCCGCCGTGCTGCAGGGCGTGGTGACGAACGACGTGACCCGGGCTGCGCCCGAGCGCGCGGTTTATGCGGCGCTTCTGACGCCGCAGGGCAAATATCTCTTCGACTTCTTCGTGATCGGTCCGGGCGGGCCGGCGGGAGAAGCCTATCTCATCGATGTGGCGGCGGATCGGGCGGCGGCGCTCGCCCAACGGCTCAAGATGTATGCGCTGCGCCGAGATGCGTGGGTGGCGCCCGTCGACGGGCTTGCGGTCGGGCGGCTTTGGCGCGCGGAGGGGACGGCCCACCCGC
>JBHJGX010000109.1:0-15080 GCA_050331395.1 Paracoccaceae bacterium | reverse complement strand
GAGGGGGGGCTCGACGCCCCCCGAGGCCGGACCCGAGACCGCGCCGACCGGGTGGCGCCGCGTCTCAGAAGAAGGCCTGCAGGCCCGTCTGTGCGCGGCCGAGGATCAGCGCGTGGATGTCGTGGGTCCCCTCATAGGTGTTGACCGTCTCGAGGTTCGCCAGGTGGCGCATCACGTGATACTCTTCTTGGATGCCGTTTCCGCCATGCATATCGCGGGCGGCCCGGGCGATCTCCAGCGCCTTGCCGCAGCTGTTCCGTTTGACGAGCGAGATCATCTCGGGCGCAAACGCCCCCTGTTCCATGATCCGCCCGACACGGAGCGCCCCTTGGAGCCCGAGTGCAATTTCCGTCTGCATGTCCGCGAGCTTTTTCTGCACGAGCTGAGTTTGCGCCAACGGCCGACCGAACTGTTTGCGGTCGAGCGTATAGGCCCGGGCCGCGTGCCAACAGGCTTCGGCCGCACCCATCGCGCCCCAGGCGATGCCATAGCGCGCGCGGTTCAGACATCCGAAAGGACCCTTCAGCCCCTCCACACCGGGCAGAAGGGCCTCCTCCCCGAGCTCGACCCCGTCCATCACAATCTCGCCGGTCACCGACGCCCGCAAAGACAGTTTCCCGCCGATCTTGGGCGTTGAGAGCCCGGGCATGCCCTTCTCCAGCACGAAGCCGCGGATCTTGCCCTCATGCGCATCGGATTTCGCCCAAACGACGAAGACATCCGCAATGGGCGCGTTCGAGATCCACATCTTGGCGCCCGAGATCCGATAGCCGCTCGCGGTCTTCTCGGCACGCGTCTTCATCCCTCCCGGGTCCGACCCCGCATCGGGCTCGGTCAGACCGAAACAGCCGATCAACGCGCCGCTCGCCAGACCGGGAAGGTACTTCCGCCGCTGCTCTTCCGAGCCATAGGCATGGATCGGATACATCACCAAGCTCGACTGCACCGACAGCATCGAGCGGTAGCCCGAATCGACCCGCTCAACCTCGCGCGCGACGAGCCCATAGGTCACGTACCCCGCGCCGAGGCCGCCGTAAGCCTCGGGGATCGTGACGCCAAGCATGCCGAGCCCGCCCATCTCACGGAAGATCTCCGGATCGGTCTTCTCCTCGCGATAGGCCTCGACCACCCGCGGCAGGAGCTTTTCCTCCGCATAGGCGCGGGCGCTGTCGCGCACCATGCGCTCTTCTTCGCTGAGCTGGTCTTCGATCAGAAACGGGTCGTCCCAAACGAACCGCTGGTGCGCGGCGGGCTTGACAGGCGTCGAAATGTTCATCTGCGCTCCTCCGGTTTTCGCTAAACTAGACGCCGCGCGACGGCTCGGCAAGTTGGCCGCCGCCCCACTCCCGCCCCAATGCTCTTGTCTCTAGAGCTGCTTGCGTGTACCGCCCGAGGGAATGAAGGCCTGGGGAGACCCGCGTGCGCGGCCGGGCCGAGACGGCCTCCCGCGGCGCATGGCGGACCGGCCGAGGCCTGCAGTCCGACAGGTCCGTCGGTCGGTCGGGCCCCGCGCGCGACGCGGCACGAGACGAAGATGACGCGCCGGACGTCAGTGGGGCGCAAGGGGTGGATGTGCCGATGGACGAGACCGCGACTGCAACCGCCGACCTGCCGCCGTTCGGCGCCGAGCACGCGCTCGTATTCGAGCTTCTCGACCGGGGCGGCATTGCCATCTGGGCGATCGGTGCATTGTCGATCCTGACCGTCGCGATCGTCCTCTGGAAAATCTGGCAGCTCTCCGCGCTCGGCGCCTTCCGCCGCGCCCGCGCCGAGGATGCGCTCGCCGCCTGGGCCCGCGGCGAGGACGCCCGCGCCCGGGAGCTCGCCGAGGCCGGCAGCGGCGCCTCTGCCCAGGTCGTGGCAACCGCGATCCGCGCGCACGGCACGCCGGGACTTGCGCCCGCCGATGCCCGCGCCGAGACCACCCGCGTCGCCAAGCGCCTCCTCGGCGAGGCCCAGTCCGGCCTTCGGGCGCTCGAATTCATCGCCACCATCGCACCGCTCCTCGGGCTTCTAGGGACCGTTCTCGGCATGATCTCGGCCTTCCAGGCCCTCGAAGCGATGGGTGGCAGCGCGGATCCGTCGTCGCTCGCGGGCGGTATCTGGGAGGCGCTTCTGACGACCGCCGCGGGCATGGCGGTTGCGATCCCGGCATCGGCGGCGCTCGCCTGGCTCGAAGGCGTGATCGACCGGCTGCGGCGCGACCTCGAGGATATGGCGACCCGGGTCTTCACCCGGGCCGACGCGGCGGCGCCCAGGGCCACGGCGGCGATGCCGTCTCCCGAGCCCGCCGCGGTGACCGCGCCATGAGCCTGCCCGCGACCGGCGGAGATGCCCTCGGCGGCGGCCTGTCCGCGCTCGCAGGCGCGACGCCGGCAGTGCGCGAGAGCGGCGTCATCGACCTCGGCCCCCCGACGCGCCGCCGCCGGATCGGGCTCACGCCGCTCATCGACATCGTGTTCCTCATCCTGGTTTTTTTCATGCTGGCCGCCCGGTTCGGCATCGATCGGGTGATCCCGCTCGATACCGCCGGAAGCACCGGCGGCACCTATGCGGGCGCGCCGCGGCTCGTAACGGTCAGCCGGGACGGCCTCGCCCTCAACGGCCAGCCGATGGCTTTCTCGACCTTGGTCGAGACGCTCCGCCCGCTGATGCCGCGCTCCGACGCGCCCGTGGTGATCCGTGCCCGGCCGGAGGCCGATTTGCAGGCGCTCGTCGACGTGCTCGACGGGCTGCGGGCATCGGGCTTTCCCACCCTCGTTCTGGTGGAGTGAGGGCATGGATTTCGAGACCCGCCCGCCCCGTGCCCGCGCCGACAGCATCGTGCCGATGATCAACATCGTCTTTCTGCTCTTGATCTTTTTCCTGATCACGGCAGCGAGCGCGCGGCCCGTGCCCTTTCCCGTGGCTCCGCCCGGATCGGTAGCCGAGGACCGCGCCGATACCCGCCGGGTGCTCTTCATCGCCGCCGACGGGCGCCTCGGCTACGGCGAGGACCGCGGGGATGCGGTCTACGCCCGCCTCGCCGAGGAAGCCGCTGCCGAGGAGAGCAGCCGACCGCTTCTCGTCCGCGCCGACCGACAGCTGCCAGGCGCCGAGCTGGCGCGGGTCCTGACCCGCCTCGGACAGGCGGGCATCGCCCGCGTCCGCCTCGTGGTGGGGCGTCCGTGATGCGCCACCCAGAGTTTTTGCTCTTTCTCGCCGCCTCCGGCCTCGTACATGCGGCCGTCCTCGCCGGCCTGCCCGCGGAACGGATCTTTACGCCGCGCGCGACCCCCGAGCCGACCGTTGCCGCTGCTGCCGCCGATGCCCGTCTCTCGGCCCTTGTCGAGGCGTGGGATCGTCCGCCCGAGACCGGGTCTGCGTCCGAGCTCACCGATCCCGAGACCGGCGCACCGCTCGAGCTCGGCAGCGCGCCCGACGCGGATGCGGCCGTCGAGGCATCGGTTTCGGCCGATGTCCTCGAGACCGCGGCGGGACCGGGCTCGCGTCCCGCCAAGCCGATTTTTGCGAAGATGCCGACGCCCAACACCGCAGCGCCCCCGTCGCTCGCCGGTCCGCTGGTCGAGGCGCCGTCGTCGGGCACCGGGCGTACGCTTGCGACCGCCCTCGATCCGGGGCCGAGCGGCTTGGCCAACGTCTCCGGACCGTCCGGGCTCTCGGGAGCCTCCGTCGGCGGCGGCTTCGGACCGGCGCTCCGAACCGCACCGGTTGTGGACGACGATTTCGAGGACGAGGACGACGGGTCGCTCGCCCTGTCGGCTCCGGGTTCCGGCAGCCGAGGCGCCCCGAGCGGACTAGGCGGCCCGGGTGGACCCGGAAGTCTCGGCGGGCTTGGCGCGCCGGGAGGCTTTGCAAGTCCGGGCGGACCCGGCGGCGCTGGCGCATTGACGGCCCTGCCGCGCCGGGATCTGCCGGAGGATCACAGGGCCGAGGGACCCGCCACCGAATCTGAGCTGGACACCGACGACGCCTATGCCCGGCGCCTTGCGCGCCTCATCGCCGACCGTATGGACCCGGGCCCCACGGGAACCGCCGACCTGCTGCTCGAAATCGGGGCCGATGGCGCGCTCCTCGCGCTCGATCTCCGAAACAGCACCGGCGACAGCGCCCGCGCCCTGGCCGCCCTCGATGCTGCCCGGGACGCGGCGCCCTTTCCCACCCCGGGCCCAAGCCGGCGCGAAATCCTCGTCACCGTGGAGTTCTGAACCGTGGAGTTCTGACGCCTATCGGTCGAGATCGGTGAGCGTCCGTTCGAGCCGGTCCGATGCCGCGCGCAACTCGTGCCACAGCCGCCGGATCTCGTCCCGATGGGGCGGAGCGACCTCCCGCGCAACCGCATCCAACGCGGCCTTTTCGGCCGCTATGTCCTGGTCGGCCCGCCGATCGTCCGGCAGGCGCGTCAGAAAACTCCGATGCGTCGCGTCATCATAGGCCATGGCCTGCGTCGCTCCTTGCTCACCCTCGGTCACGCCAACCCGTCGAGTTCGGCCAGGATCTCGCGGCGCACCAACACCAGGATTGCACGCAAGGTATCCGGGCTGAGATCGACGGGTTCGGTTCCATCGATTTGTAAGACATATGCCTCCGCGACGCCGCCCACAAGGTTTGGGATTTCGATCCGGATTGCCGCGACAAAGCTGAGCGTGACCGCTGCCGCGCGGTTTTTGGCGATGCGATATTCCGGCCAGCTCAACGACACGTCGTCCCGCAGCGGCTGGCGCAGATCGGCGATCGCAATTCCGCCGGTCTCGGGCCGGGCATAGGCCGCCCCGCAGATCGAGTTCTTGAGCGGCAGCGCAAGCCGGGCATCGGCCGTGTCCTCGTACCCGGCGGAATACCGGTGGCGGAGGCCGATCACGGGTTCGCCGAAGGGCACGGCGAACGAGGCTCTCACCGTCCCGCCATACCGCTCGGCCCCGAGCCGGACCTGCACCTCCGACACATACTCGCCGAACAGGTCCCGTGCCCTGGCCGCCAGCCCTTCGAACCGGGCGGGATACTCGGTCAGCGGCACCATGAGGTCGCGCGCCCGGCACCGCGCCTCATCTATCTCCTGGCAGATCGTCTCGAACGAGGCATCGAAATCGAGGACGCCGAGCCGCGATGGCAGCGGCCCGGTCACGAGCTGCGGGATATTGCGAAGCGCCATCGGTTTGCCGCCGAAGACCGCCGTGCGCAGGAGCCTGACCAGAACCGAGGCAGACGGCCCGCCGTCTTGGATTTGAAAGGCGAGCACCGATGCTTCTTCCTCAAGGCGCAGCTCATAATCGAACGCCCACGCGGGCAGATTTGAGATTAGGCCGCCATCCACATGATATCGCTCACCAATCCGCTGCGCTCCAAAGACAAAGGGGATGCAGGCGGAGGCCGCGACAGCGACCGCGACGGGGATCTCTTCGTCCGCGGGCCGATCCGGGAAGAGACGGACATGGCCCGCTTCCAGGTCGCTTGCCACGATCTTGAGGCGCGTGCGGGCGGCGATATCGGCGAAAGTGACCTGCTGATCGGTCGGGATATTCAGCTTATCCGCGAGGGCCGTATTGAGCAGGCGGACCAGCCCATCAAGGTTCGCGAACCCCCGCGTGAGATCAAGCGCGCGGGCCAATCCGAGACGCCAGCCCAGGCCCGCGACCACCAAGGTGAGGGCGGCAAGAACACCTATCAACCAGTCTGCAGGAATGGGGGGCGCAACTATCAATCCATAGAGAACCGCGCAGGTGGTCAAAACAACCGATCCATAGATCGGTAACCACAGCCGCAGCCGCCCGAGGTCGCGGAGCCGGCGCACCGCCCGCCAGCCCTCCGTGCCCAGAAGATCGGTCGCCCGGCGCTCGGGCGTGCCATATTTGCGACCCAACCGGCGAAGGATATCCGTGCGGTCTTCACGACTTACGATTTCGTGCGACCGCCAACCGGAGGCGGCCAGCGCCGCCACGATCGCTCCGGCCGACGTCCCGGCATAGCCCCGGACCCGGATCGCCCCGGCGTCTTCGGCCGCCTCGAGGGCTGCAAGCGCCCCAAGATGCGCGACGCCCTTTGCGCCGCCCCCTTCGAAGACGACAAAAACCGGCTCAGCCGCCATCTCAATCCATAGTCGGGATCGAGAAGTCAGCGCCCTCCTTCACGCCCGACGGCCAGCGGGTCGTGACGGTCTTCGTACGCGTGTAGAACCGGAAAGCGTCGGGCCCGTGTTGATTCAAGTCGCCGAAGACGGACTTCTTCCAACCACCGAATGTGTGATAGGCGAGTGGGACCGGGATCGGAACGTTGACCCCGACCATACCGACATTTACGCGGCTCAAGAAATTTCGCGCCGTATCGCCATCGCGCGTGAAGATCGCTACACCATTTCCGTACTCATGATCCATGGCAAGATTGAGCGCCTCTTCGTAGCTCTTTGCGCGAACCGTCGACAAGACGGGTCCAAAGATCTCGGTTTTGTAAATATCCATGTCGCGGGTCACACGATCAAAGAGGCAACCGCCGATGAAATTGCCCCCCTCGTAACCCTGCAGGCGGAAGTCGCGCCCATCGACCACGAGTTCCGCGCCCTCTTCGACCCCACGATCGACGAGGCTCTTCACCCGATCATGGGCGGCGCGCGTCACCAGCGGCCCGAAATCCACATCCTCGCCGGCGGTATAAGGCCCGATTTTCAGGCTCTCGACCCGGGGCGCGAGCTTACCGATCAGTCGGTCGGCTGTCTCCTCGCCCACCGGAACGGCAACCGACACGGCCATGCAGCGTTCGCCTGCCGCCCCGTATCCGGCACCGACGAGGGCATCGACCGCCTGGTCAAGATCCGCGTCCGGCATGATGATCATGTGGTTCTTGGCGCCGCCAAAGCATTGAACGCGCTTGCCATTCTCACATCCGCGGGCGTACACATAGGCAGCGATAGGCGTGGACCCGACAAAGCCGACGGCCCCCACATCCGGATGGTCGAGGAGCGCGTCGACCGCCTCTTTGTCGCCGTTCACGACGTTCAACACGCCCTCGGGCAACCCCGCCTCCATCATCAATTCGGCGAGCATGAGCGGCACCGACGGGTCGCGTTCGGACGGCTTGAGAATGAAGGCGTTTCCGCAAGCGATGGCGGGGCAGAACTTCCACATCGGGATCATCGCGGGAAAGTTGAACGGCGTGATTCCGGCAGCGATTCCAACGGGTTGACGAAGCGAGAACATGTCGATGCCGGGGCCCGCGCCCTCGGTGTACTCGCCCTTCAAGAGATGCGGCGCACCGATGCAGAACTCGGCGACCTCGAGCCCGCGCTGCACGTCGCCGCGCGCATCGGGCAGCGTCTTGCCGTGCTCGCGGCTGAGTGCCTCGGCAAGCTTATCCATATCCCGTTGTAAAAGCTGCACGAATTTCATCATAACGCGCCCGCGTTTCTGCGGGTTCATCGCGGCCCAAGCCGGTTGCGCGGCCTTCGCGTTGGCAACCGCCTCGGCGACCTCTTCCGCCGAAGCCAACGGACATTTGGCCTGCACTTCGCCGGTCGCCGGGTTGAAGACGTCGGAGAAGCGGCCCGACCTACCGGTAACATGGGTGCCGCCGATGAAGTGGGTGAGTTCCTGGGTCATGCCGTCCTCCTCTGGGCTGTGCGCCAACTCTCCGCCTTTGCCCCGGCGGGTCAAGGCCGGGACGCCCGATCTATCGACAGAGACGCTCCTCCCGGGCCCCGGCACGCAGGGCATGGTCCCATGCGACCCGTGCAAGCGGCGCAACATCTGCGCCAAGGCGCGCGCCCCGGGGATCCGCTGCGTTCCCCTGCAGCGCCCGCGCATGCACTCCCTGGCAGATCGCGGCCATTCGAAAGGCATTGTAGGCGATCAGGAGATCCAAGTCCGGAACCGCCTCCCGTCCTGTCCGGACCGCATAGCGCGCGGCCAGCGCCTCGAGCGTCGGCAAACCGAGCGCGGCGAGATCCGCCGTCGCCAGACCCCAGCGGAGGCCCTCGGGAAACCGCCAGGTCATGAGCCAATAGCCGAGATCCGCCAGCGGGTGCCCAAGGGTCGAAAGTTCCCAGTCGAGGATCGCACGGATCGTCGACCCGTCCCGCGCGAGGATTGCATTGTCGAGCCGCCAGTCGCCATGCACCAACGCGGTCTCGTCGGGCAGCCGTGCAACCGCCTCGGGAAGCCAATCTATCAGGCGGTCCAACTCCGGGATCGGCACCGTTTCGGAGGCGCGATAAGCCCGTGTCCAGGTCCCGATCTGCCGGGAGATATACCCGCCCTCACGCCCGAAATCTGCCAGACCGATCGCTCGATAGTCGATCAAATGGAGATCTGCCAACCGGTCGGTCAGAGCCTCGGCCAGCGCCCGCCGCGCGGGCGGCGTCCAGCCCGGCAACCGGAGGTCATAGGCCACCCTCCCGTCCACATGGTCCATCACGTAAAAGGCCGAACCGATGACCCCTGGATCTTCGCACAGAAGACGCACCGCCGGGACCGGAAACCCGGTCGGCGCGAGGGCCCGCATCACCTGAACCTCGCGCTCGATCATATGCGCTCTCGGCAACAAGTCGCCGGGGGGTTTGCGCCGAAGCACAAAAGAGCACGAAGGGGTATCCAACCGATAGGTCGGGTTTGATTGACCTCCCGAGAATTGCGTCGCGGTCAGGGGCCCAACAAACCCGGGGATTTCCGCCGCAAGCAGGGCATCTAACCGATCGATAGGTAGAGGAAGCCGCACCTCGCTCACCGAAAGAGCCCCCGCATGAGCGCGCGGACAATGGACCGCCCGATCTGCGTCCCCGCGGATCGAAGCGCCGAGGTCATCGCCTTCTCGAACGGGCTCGCCCGGCCAGACGACCGGCGCGCCTCGCGCTCCGCCGCTTCGGCCGCCTCGGCATCCGCCGCCGCCGCCGCGCGGGTCCGGGCCCGTTCCGCCAGCATCTCGTGGGCCGAAATTCGATCTACCGCTCGGTCATACAACCCGGCCACCGGCGAGCCCGCAATTGCCGCCGCCCGGATCTCCGGCGCACAGGGGCCCAGCCGCGACGACGGGGGCCGGATCAGCGTGCGTTCGACCATCGCCGGCACCCCTTTTGCCTCGAGGCAACTGGTCACCGCCTCGCCGACCCCCACCTCGCGGATCGCCGTCTCGGTATCGAAGCGCGGGTTCGGCCGAAAGGTCTCGGCCGCCGCCCGCAGCGCCTTGCGATCCCGCGGCGTGAAGGCCCGGAGCGCATGCTGTACGCGATTGCCGAGCTGCGCGAGAACGTCGTCCGGCACATCGTCGGGTTGCTGCGTCACGAAAAAGACGCCAACCCCCTTGGAACGGATCAGCCGCGCCACCTGCTCGACTTTGTCCACCAAGGCGCGCGGCGCCCGGTCGAACAACAGATGCGCCTCGTCAAAGAAAAAAACAAAGGTCGGCCGGTCCGGATCGCCGACCTCAGGCAACTCTTCGAACAGCTCGGACAAGAGCCAAAGCAGAAACGTCGCATAGAGCCGTGGGCTGTTCATGAGCCGATCGGCGGCGAGGACGTTGATACGGCCCTGGCCATCGGGGGTACGGGCGATCATGTCGGACAATTCGAGCGCAGGCTCGCCGAAGAATTGCGCGGCCCCTTGGTTCTCGAGCACCAACAGCCGCCGCTGAATCGCGCCCACCGAAGCGCGCGAGACATTGCCGTAACGGGTCGACAACGCCCGCGCCTGCTCGCTCACTTCCGTCAGAAGCGCCCGCAAATCCGCCAGATCGAGAAGCGCGAGGCCCTCCTCCTCGGCGACGCGGAAGGCGATGTTGAGGACGCCTTCCTGGGTGTCGTTGAGTTCAAGGAGCCGCGAGAGGAGGAGCGGGCCCATCTCGGTCACCGTGGTGCGAATCGGGTGGCCCTGCTCGCCGAATAGATCCCAAAAGACAACTGGAAACGCCTCGTAGCCGAAATCGGCAAAGCCGATCGTCTCGGCGCGGGCCACCAGTTTCTCGTGGAGCGGATGCGCCGGGCTCCCCGCCTCGGCGAGGCCCGACAGGTCCCCTTTGACATCGGCGAGGAAAACGGGCGTGCCCGCTTTCGAAAACCCCTCCGCAAGGATTTGCAAAGTCACCGTTTTCCCGGTGCCCGTCGCTCCGGCGACAAGTCCGTGACGGTTGCCGTAGCGCAGCAGGAGCCGCTGCGGATCCGCCTTCGCTTCGCCGCCGCCGCCGATGAAGATCCCGTCTGCCGGGTCAGTCGCATTCGTCACAGACGCCCCCCTTCCCTGAGTTTACCCGTTGCTAACGGTTATCACGTCGGTTCGTTAACCAATTTTGCGCAAGCTCTACACATGTCGGGCGCACGGTTTCGCCGCTTGGCATATCCCTCCTCCCTGTCGACTGGCCGCGCCTTCGGGCGCGGCATTTTTTCAGGCGCCCGCCTCGGCAATTCGAAAGCAACGGCGGTCCCCCTAGCCATCACAGTGTTGACCCGCGCGCCGTAGCAAATACTCTTCGCCTGCCGGTTTGGCCGGTTCGACAGGGAGACCAATCGCGCCGCAGAGCGCAGGCAAGGGCGTTCGCGCCCTTCGCCGCCCCTTGCGCCGCGACCGCTTTGGCGAGCCGGTTGATTTCGCGCCCGGCTCTTGGCACAACCACCTCTGGGTCCGGTGCGAATTCGCCGGTTTGTCCGTCGCTTGCGCCGTAGAGGCGCTTCCACCCCGTGAGCCTACACCCCATGAGATCGAGGCCTTCTGTGACCCTTCCCAAGCTGACCGCGCTGCTCGCCCTCGCCGCTCTCGCCCAATCCGCCGCGGCCCAGGATGTCCAGGAAGTCGTGACCGGAACCTATGGCGATTGGGATATCCGCTGCGCGACCGATCCCGAAGCAAACCGAGAAGTCTGCGTCATGCACCAGGTCGGCAAAGGTCCGGCCGGCAACGACGTGCTCGAAGTTCGCGTGCGCAAGCTCGACGGCGTGCAAACGAACGAAGGTCAGACCGTTCCGGCTGCGATCCAGATCGCCGCGCCCCTCGGCGTGCTGCTCCGCTCGGGCGTGCGCGTGCAGGTGGACGGCAACCAAACCCGTGCCGCAGGCTTTGAAATCTGCGTCCCCGGTCGCTGCCTGGTGCGCGACGCGATGACCACCGATTTCCTGAACGAGATGAAACGCGGCAGCACCGCCCGGATGACCGTGGTCTCCCCTCAACAGGGGGAGGTGACGGTGAATGTCTCGCTCTCAGGCTTCACGGCGGCCTTCAATAATCTCAATCCCTGAGATCACGGCGCCCGGAACGCGAGCACCGCATTCAACCCGCCGAACGCGAACGCGTTCGACAGCGCCGCGCCTATGGGCACCTCGCGCGCCGTATTCGGCACCACGTCGAGCCCGATCTCCGGGTCGGGTGTGTCGTAGGAGATCGTCGGCGCGATCACGCCGCGCTTAAGCGCGAGGATCACCGCAGCCGCTTCGAGCGCGCCTGCCGCCCCGATCGCATGCCCGTGCATGGATTTGGTCGACGAAACCGCAAGGCGCTCCGCTGCGAGGCCGAAGGCGGCCTTGATTGCCGCCGCTTCGGTCCGATCGTTGATCGCCGTCGCCGTCCCGTGCGCGTTGATGTAGCCGACCTCGTCCGGCGCCATCTCGGCGTCGCGAAGCGCGAGCTCGATCGCGGCGGTCGCGCCTTTAAGGTCGGGCGCCACAATATCGGTCGCATCCGCGGTCATGCCGCTGCCGGCGATTTCGGCCAATATCTCCGCGCCGCGGGCCATGGCTGCGTCACGCTCTTCGAGCACGAGGATCGCCGCACCTTCGCCGAGGACCATGCCGTTGCGGGTTTTCGAGAACGGCCGACAGCCGTCCCGCGACATGACCCGCAGCCCCTCCCAGGCCTTGATCCCGCCGAAACAGAGCACGCTTTCGGTTCCGCCAGTCACCGCCGCATCGCAGACGCCCGAGCGCACCAGCTGGAACGCCTGACCGATCGCATGGTTGGACGACGCGCACGCCGTCGCCACCGACCAGGCCGGACCCCGAATCCCGAACTTCATCGACACCTGGCTGACCGGCGCATTAGCCATCAATCGAGGAATGATGAAAGGATGCACGCGGTTCTTCATCTCGTGATAAACCGCGTAATAGTTTTCGTCTTGGGTGTGCAAACCGCCCATCGCGGTCGCGATGATCGTCGCCATGCGCGCGCCGAGCGCCTCGGTCACCTCGAGGCCCGACTGCGCCATCGCCTCCTCAGAGGCCACGAGCGCCATCTGCGTCACCCGGTCGAAAAGCGCGATCTGCTGGCGGTCGAAATAGGTCTCGCCCTCGAACTCCGCTTCGGCCCCGATCTTGATCATCAACCGATCGGTCGGCAGACGCCGAAGCTCCCGGATCCCCGCGCGCCCTTCGGCGAGCCCCTCTAAATGGGCCTCGCGTCCGACCCCGAGGGCCGAGACGACCCCGAGGCCAGTTACCACCACCCGACGCATAACGGTCAGCCCTTCTCGGCGATCAGCTTTTTGACGCCGTCCACGATGGCGGCGAAGTTCGTGATCTCGAAATCGCCCTCGCCCGGATCGTTGGCGTTGTAGGGGATCGCGATGTCGAACGCCTCCTCGATGCCGAAGACCACCTCGACGAGGCCGAGACTGTCGAGGCCGAGGTCCTCGGGCGTCGTCTCGGGCTTGATCACATCGGGCTCGACCAACGCCTGCTCGGCGATGATCTCGGCGATGCGCGCGGCGACCTCGTCACTCATGCGGCCCTCCCTGGCACGTCACGACCCTCTCTAGCAGACCCGTTTTCCGCCTTACAATCCCGCCTTGGCGAGCCTCTGAAGCACAGTGCGAAGTTGTTCCTGCATACGGGGCAAGCGTTTGAGCGCCAATATCTGACGATAGGCCTCATCGCGGGGCACCGCGGGCACACCGAGCATCACCGATCCCGCGGGAATGTTCGCGCCGACGAGGCTTCCGCCCGCGAGCACAGTGTCCGACCCGATGGTCAAATGATCGGCAATCCCCACCTGGCCGCCGAGCACGACCCGGTCGCCGACCGTGACCGAGCCCGCAAGCCCCACCTGCCCGCAGATGAGACAGTTCTCGCCGATGCGGCCGTTGTGGCCGACCTGAACCTGGTTGTCGATCTTGGTTCCCTGCCCGATCCGCGTCGCCGCGACCGTGCCCCGGTCGATGCAGGCGCCGGCGCCAATCTCCACATCGTCGCCGATCTCGACGGTACCGAGGGACGCGATCCGCCGGAGCGCTGTGTTCCGTGCCGCCTCCTCGACCCGCCCCGTGGCCTTGGCGCTCTCGACCGCGCCGCGCTCGGGCGTGACATAGGAAAAGCCGTCGGCACCGATCACCGCATTGGGATGGGCCCGAAAGCGCGCACCGATGCGGACCCGCGGCCCGATCCGCAGGCCCTGATGGAGCACCGCCCAATCGCCGAGGACCGCCTCGGCGCCGACCGTCGCCTGGCCGGAAATCCGCCCGCCCGCACCGATCCGGGCGCCCAGCCCGATCACCGCGAGCGGTCCGATCCAGACATCCGCACCCAAGATCGCCGTCGGGTGGACGACCGCCGTCGGATGCACCCCGGGCTCGAGATCGAGAGGCGGCGCAAACACCTCGCCGAGCGCGGCAAGCGCAACCCGCGCCCGCGGCGCAAAGAGCGCCGCCGAGAGGCCAAGCGCCCGCCAGTCCGCGCCCTCCCAAAGCACGGCGACCTCCGCGCCTCCCGCCTGAAGCGCGCCCGCATAGTCCGGGCTCATGGCGAGCGCGAGATCCCCGGGGCCGGCCGCGCCGGGCTCTGCCGCGCGAGCGACCGTCCGCGACAGGTCTCCCTCGGCGACGAGCCTGGTCCGGGCTGAGATATCCGCGATGCTATGGGTCATAGGGTAGGGGTCCCGAAGAAATCCGCGCCCCTTTGCCCGCGCCGGCGGGGGAATGCAAGGCTCGGCGCACCGCTGCGCCGAGCCCCGCGCTCAGAGGCCGAGATCGACGCCCGCTTTCTCGAGCGCCGCCGCCACCTTGGCGTCGCGACCGTAGATATCCGCGCGGAAATGGTCGCGGCCGTCCTCGTCGACCCAGGCGGTCCGATAGGTCAGATGCACCGGGATATGCGTGTCGAAATGCACCCAGGTCTCGCGCCCGCTCCGCAAATAGCGCTGAAACTTTGCCTGCGGATCGGCCGATTGGGGCGCAAGCAGGTGATAGGCGAACTCGAACGGCTCGTGCACCCGAACGCAGCCGTGGCTATAGGCCCGTTCATCCCGCCGGAAGAGGGATTTGTGGGGCGTATCGTGCAGATAGATCGCCCAGCGGTTTGGGAACATGAACTTCACCTTGCCGAGCGCGTTGCCGGGCCCCGGGCCTTGTGTAATCCGTCCCGGAAAGGTCGAGGGCGTCACGCCCCACCAGTCGATATATTCGGCCGGCGCACCCGCGCCGACGAGGCGCATATTGCGCCGCGAAAGATAGGACGGATCCTGCTGCAACTTGGGAAGGATCTCTTCGCGCGCGATCGAGGCCGGCACATGCCAGCTCGGGTTGACGACCATATACTCCATCTCATCGGAGAATTCCGGCGTCTGGTGGCGCCGCGCTTTGCCGATCACGACCCGGCTCTCGAACACGGGCCGACCGTCCTCGACCAGCGCCATTTCGTAAGCGGCGAGGTTCACGAAGACATGCCGCTGGCCGAGGTCGCGGTTCAACCAGCGGAGCCGCTCGAGGTTCACGGCGATCTGGCGCATCCGGAACGCCGCATCGGCGTTGAGCGCGCCGCGCGTCTTCGGCCCGACGATGCCGTCCTGGTTGAGCCCGTGGCGCTCCTGGAACCGCGAGACGGCCGCGACCACCGCGTCGTCATAGCGCCGGGGATCGCCGACCGATCCGTGCACCGGCAGATCCGTCACAACCGCATTGGCCGCGATCTCGGTTTGATCGGCTTCGAGCACTGAGGTCCGGTCCGCAGCCGACAAGTCTCCGAGCGCGATGAGGCGGTTGCGCACCGAGACCACCCGGTCCGAGCGCGCGCCCGGGCGCAGGCTCGGCCCCGCCGGCACCGCCCCCCCCCACGCGCCCGCCCCCGCCCGACCCCGCAGCCAGGCAAGCCCCGCCGTCCGCCGGGCGGAATGCGGATCTTGGGG
>JBHJGX010000108.1:0-26398 GCA_050331395.1 Paracoccaceae bacterium | reverse complement strand
CGCCGGTTCGGGCAATCCAGAAGATCCCTTCCAAGACAAGGCGGTTGTCTATCGAGGGCCGTCCGCGCCGGCCACTCTCTGGCGGCAGAAAAGGCGCGATCAGCTCCCAGGTGGCGTCGTCGATGAGGTCTCGGTCCAAGGCGGGCTCCCAAATCCCAGCCTTGAATCATGCCTCAGGCCGGAAGGGAATCCCTTTTGTCCACACCGCCTAGCCGGGGATGCCGTCTCGGACGGAGACGCGCGTTGTTCAAATAATGCCGAATGTCTTCGCTTCCACGCGCCCAATCAGGACGCGGACGCGAGCAGGCTCGCATTGCCGCCGGCGGCCGTCGTGTCGATACAGAGGTGGCGCTCGAGGATATAGCGTTCCGGAGCCACGGTCTCGGTCACAAGCGGCAGGATCGGCCCCGGACGCTCAGACAGCGCAATCCGCAGATCGCGGGTCCAGTCGGACCGACCGGCGGCGGCCACTGCGGCGATGCCGTCGAGGTCCTTCACGGTCTCTGCCGAAACGGTGCCGTCCAAAACACGGATCGGAGCTCCCGCTGCGGCAAGCGCCTCGGCCATGGCCTTTGCGTTTGCGCCCGGGGTCACCACGACCGCCCCGCACCCGGCCCCGAGCGCCTGTACCGCCTGCGCGATGGCGATCTCGGCCGTTGGGCCGAGGCAGAGCACGTTGCCCCGCGGGAAGGTCCGAAGCCGGTTGCTCTCACCCGTCGGCCCCGGCAGCGATTGCGGCGACATGTCGAAGGCCGCGGTTTCGCTCAGCGCCTTCCGGACGACGCCCTGCCGGCTACCGAGCGCGCTTCGCAAGGTGGTCACCCGATCCCCGCGGGCCGCCCAGTTCCGGCTGTCGATGGCGGCGAGCGCGGTCTCGATCGTGGCTTTGTCCACCGCGGGACCGGCGGGGGCTGTCAGTGTCTCGACCTTCCCCACCCGGCGGAAGCGCGTGAGATAGAGCGGGCCGCCGGCCTTGGGCCCGGTACCGGACAACCCCTCGCCCCCAAAAGGCTGGCTGCCGACGATCGCCCCGATCTGGTTGCGGTTCACATAGATGTTGCCGACACGATCCCGCTCGACGATGTGCTCGACCCGGTCGTCGATCCGCGTGTGCAGGCCGAAGGTCAGCCCGTATTCGCGTGCGTTGATCTCGTCGATCACCGTGTCGATGTGCTTCGCTTTGAAGGTCGCGACATGCAGCACGGGCCCGAAGATCTCGCGCTCCATGGCCGCGATGCCGGGCACTTTGACGATGGCGGGTGTGACGTAGGTCCCGCCATCCGGCGCGGGCAGGGTCTTGAGCAGCGTTCCGGCCATCCGGTGCGCCTCGATATAGGCCGTGATGTCGGCCTGCGCGTCGGCGTCGATCACCGGGGGCACGTCCACATCGGTCCGCCACGGATCGCCGATCACGAGCGCCTCGAGCGCGCCCGAGAGCATATGCATCAGGCGGTCGTGCACGTCCTCCTGCACATAGAGAATGCGCAGTGCCGAGCAGCGCTGCCCCGCGGATTGGAAGGACGAGATCAGGATGTCGCGCACCGCTTGTTCGGGGAGAGCGGTCGAATCGACGATCATCGCATTCAGCCCGCCAGTCTCGGCGATCAGCACGGCATCCGGTCCCGCATTCCGGGCCAGCGTTTTGTGGATGATCTGCGCGACTTCGGTCGAACCGGTGAAGCAGACCCCGGCAATCCGCGGGTCGCTGGTGAGCGGCGCCCCCACGGTCGGCCCGTCGCCCGGCAGAAGCTGGAGCGCGGCCTCGGGCAGCCCCGCCTCGCGCATGATGCGAACCGCGCGCGCGGCGATGAGCGGCGTCTGCTCGGCGGGTTTGGCGATCACCGCGTTGCCTACCGCGAGCGCCGCTGCGATCTGGCCGGTGAAGATTGCCAGCGGAAAGTTCCACGGGCTGATGCAAACAAAGACGCCGCGCGGGCTGCCGGGTTCCTCCTCCTCTAGCCGCTCGGCCTCGTCCGCGTAGTACCGCAGGAAATCGACCGCCTCGCGCACCTCGGCGATGCCGTCGAGGACCGTCTTGCCGGCCTCGCGCGTCGCGATCGCGGTGAGCTCTGCGATATTCGCCTCATAGAGGTCCGCGACCCGGCGCAGCAGGTCGGCGCGCTCGGCGACGGGGCGGGCCGACCATTGGCTGAAGCCTGCCTCGGCCGCATCGAGCGCCGCCGCAACGTCGTCGGACGACGCCTCCCGCACCTCGCCGACCCGGCGTGAGCGGTCGGCCGGGGAGAGGACGGGGCGCACGGCACCCTTCGATGGGGGGTTTCCCGCGACCATCGGGCCAGCGGTCCAGGTCATTTCGGCAAACCCCTCGCGCGCGGCCAGAAGGGGCAGGATCGAGGCCGGCTCGTTGATCCGGAAGCCTTTCGAGTTGCGTCTGAGCGGCGCGAACAGCTCGGACGGGCGCGGGATCGCCGGGTTCGCGATCTGCCCGCCCAATTTCTCCAATTCTGCGATCGGGTCGGCAGAGATCGTCTCGGCCGGGATCTTCGCGTCGACGATCTGGTTCACGAAGGACGAGTTCGCCCCGTTCTCGAGAAGCCGACGCACCAGATACGCCAACAGATCCTGATGCGCGCCGACCGGGGCATAGATCCGGCAGCGCGTGCCCTCCGACTGCTTGACGATCTCGTGGAGCGCTTCGCCCATGCCATGCAGACGCTGGAATTCGAAGCTGTCCTTGCGATTGCCCGCCATCGCGACCAAGGCGGCACAGGTATGGGCGTTGTGCGTGGCGAACTGCGGATAGATCCGATCGCGCCGGTCCATCAACATCTGCGCACAGGCCATGAAGCTGACATCGGTGTTGTTCTTGCGGGTAAAGACCGGAAAGCGCTCGACGCCCAACTCTTGAGCGAGCTTAATCTCGGTGTCCCAGTAGGCGCCTTTGACCAGCCGCACCATGATCTTCCGGTCATAACGTTCGGCCATCTCGTAAAGCGTCTCGATCACCGGCGCGGCGCGGCAGCCATAGGCTTGGACGACGACCCCAAAACCGTCCCAGCCCGCAAACGCGGGGTCCGAGAGCATCGCCTCGATCACGTCGAGCGACAGGTCCAGCCGGTCCTGCTCCTCCGCGTCGATGTTGAACCCGATATTCGCCTGCGCGGCCTGCTTGGCGAGTTCGAGCGCGCGCGGCACGAGCTCCGCCATCACCGTCTCGCGGTGCGTGTATTCATAGCGCGGGTGCAGCGCGGAGAGCTTTACCGAGATCCCAGGGCTCGAGGTCACGTCGCCCTTGGCCTGCTTTGCGATGGCCGCGATCGCCTGCGCATAGGCCTTGTGGTAGCGTTTTGCGTCTTCGTCGGTGCGGGCTGCTTCGCCCAGCATGTCATAGGAATAGGTGTAGCCCTTTTTCTCGAACTCGCGGGCGTTTCTGAGACCCTCCTCGATGGTCTGGCCAAGCACGAACTGGCGCCCGAGGATCTTCATCGACTGCCCGACGGCGGTGCGCACAACAGGCTCGCCGAGGCGCTTGACCAAACTCCGAAGCACGCGGGCCGGGCTCTTCGGGTCGTCGTCCAGCACCTTGCCGGTCAGCATGAGCGCCCAAATCGACGCGTTCACGAGCGGTGACGAGGAATGGCCCAGATGCGCGCCCCAGTTCGATGGCGCGATCTTGTCTTCAATCAGGTCGTCGATCGTCTCCGCATCGGGCACGCGCAAGAGCGCCTCGGCGAGGCACATGAGCCCGACACCCTCGGCCGTCGACAGCCCGTATTCGGCGAGGAAGGCCTCCATCATCGACGGAGACGTCTCCTGTCGCACCCGTTTCACGTATTGCGCGCCCGATGCGGCGGCCTTGGCCCGATCCTCGTCAGAGATCTTGATCTCTGCCGCCAAAGCCTGAACGAGCTCGGCCTCGTCGGCGAAATAGGTCTCGCGCACGCGCGCCCGGGCAGCGTTCTCGCGAACCGGCGTGGTGGAAGTGTCGGTCATGTGGGAAATCTCCGTCATCTGAGCTGTCCCTCGTCTTCGGTCGTGGTGCGCGATCCGCCGAGCGGGTCGGTCCCGAGACGCGGTTATGCCGAAGCGTCCGACCAAACCGACATGCCGGGTGGCGAGCGACCCCTGTTGCGCCCGGAAACCGCGGATCGAAAATTGCTCAATCGCACGAACGCCGGGCGACTGGTTCGCAATCCAACGGCCGTCGGCAGCCGGTACGCCCGCGACGACATGGTTGAGGGTAAGTAGGCGACTTCTGCGTCGCAACCCTGCGGGCGCAGAGCTTTCACGATGCGGTCTCATCGCTTCTCGCCCCGCGCGCGTGCTTCCGCCCACGTGTCAGGCGGGCGCGGATTTCCGACGCATGAGCTTCAGCACCAGCGGATAGGCCATCAAGGCAGCCGCCACCAGCAGGCAGGCAAGCGAGATCGGCCGCTCGACAAAGGTCATCATATCTCCCTGGCTTCCGATCAAGGATTGCCGCAACGACCGCTCCGCCAAAGGCCCGAGCACGATTGCGAGCACGGCCGGCGCCACCGGATAGTTGAGCTTTCGCATCAGATAGCCGACGACGCCGAAGAGCAGCATCAGCCAGACATCGAACATCCGGTCCGTCGTCGCAAAGACGCCAACCACGCAGAGCACGAAGATGATCGGGGCGAGCACGGTAAAAGGCATCGCCAGGACCCGCACGAAGACCGGGATCAGCGCGAGATTGAAGGCGAGCGTAAAGACATTCGCCACATACATCGACCCGATCAAACCCCAGACGAAGTCCGGCTGCTCGGAGAAGAGCAGCGGCCCTGGGCGCAAGCCCCAAATGATCATGCCGCCGAGCAGGATCGCGGTCGTCGGACTGCCCGGGATACCGAGCGTGATCATCGGCAGCATCGACCCCGTCGAGGCCGCGTTGTTCGCCGCTTCGGGCGCGGCGACGCCGGCCACATTGCCTTTGCCAAAGGTGTCGGGCGATTTCGAGAAGGTCTTGGCGAGGCCGTAGGACATCAAAGACGCCGGGGTCGCGCCCGCTGCGGGCAAGGTGCCCACGAAGAAGCCGAGGAACGAGCCGAGCAACGTGGTCCTGAAGTAATCTTTGATGTGCCGAAGGTTCTCGCGAAACCGGGACCAGCTCGATTTGACCGAGTGGAGCTGCACGTCGCCGCGGGTGTGTTCGAGCGTCCAAAGCATCTCGCCAATGCCGTAGATGCCGATGGCGAGCACCAGGAACTCGATGCCGCGCTGCAAATCGACCATGTCGAAGAAGACGAGACGCGGCTGCCCGGTGATGATGTCGAACCCGACCGCCGCCAGCACGAGGCCGATCAGGATCGAGAAGATCGTCTTGGGGATGTCGTCTCCGCCGAGGCCGATGAAGGTGGCGAAGGCCAAGACCATCAGTGCGAATTCTTCCTGCGGCCCGAATTTGAGCGCGAACTCGGCGAGCGGCGGGGCAAAGAGGGTGAAGAGCACCACCGAAATCGTGCCCCCGATGAAGGAGGCAATCGCCGCGGCCATGAGCGCCGCATCCGCCTTGCCCGCCTGCGCCATCGGCCTGCCGTCAAAGACCGTGGCGACTGCCGTCGAGGCGCCGGGGATGCCGAGCGTGATCGAGCTGACCGCCCCGCCATACATCGCTCCGTAATATAGGGCGGCGAGGAAGATGATCGCCGCGGTCGGCGGCACGAGGAAGGTGACCGGCAGCAGGATCGCCACGCCGTTGACCGAACCGAGGCCGGGCATCGAGCCGACGAAGAGCCCGGCCAGGCAGCCGGTTATGATCATCAGAAGATTGAGCGGCTCGAACGCCTGGAGAAGGCCGGCACCGAGGGGGATGAGGATCGTTTCCATCATGGCGGCCTCAGAGCAGCGAGACGATCGAGAGGCCGAACGGCTCGGCGATCGCGATCAGCAAAAGGGCCGGGATCGGCGCCACGAGCATGGCGAAGGCGGCGAGACCGTCGCGGCCGCGCTTCTCGAGCCGCAGGGCGACGAGGAGCGCCACGAGCAGCCACCCGGACAAAACCGCCATGATGACCGCGCCATAGTCGCTGTACTGGATCGCATAGCGCACGTCGTCCACCGCGAGCATCGCCTCCTCGAAGATCGGCAGCCCCTTCGGCAAGTATTTGGTGAGCGCGACCTCGAAAAGCAGATAAAGGCCGACCGGGACAGCCACGGTCGTGGCCAGGGTCAGTCGCCAGGAGTGCCCACCGATCAATTTGAGATAGAAGACCATGAAGATCATCACGGCAAAGTAAGTGCCGATCAGTTCGATCAGGATCAGAAAGCCGAGGAGCCCGCCCGTCGTGGCGCCGACGAGCCAGAGCGCGTCCCGCGGGATGTAGGGCAGTCTCGACCGGGCTTCAGGCGTCGCGCCCAACACCCACCGCACCAGCGTCGCGACCGAGGCGAGCGCCATCCCGCCCGCGAGCCAAAACGGCCACGCGCCCGCACCCGGCCCCCGCTGCGGCACCCAGCCTATGCGGAGCTCGGCGCTTTTGACCATGATAGCAATCGAGATCACGAGGGTCGTGATCCCCATGAGGAGTTCGGCCTGACGCACCGACATGGGCGGTTCCTTAGCGTGGGGGGAGCGATAGGCAGAGGGCGCCCCGTGCGAGGGCGCCCTGGTTGGCCGGCGGACGGGACGCGCGGTCCCGCCCGGGGCCTGTCAGATCATTCGCCGGTGATGGCCGCCGCGCCGACCGCTTCGATCAGGGCTTTGTGGCGCGAGAGTTGCTCTTCGTGGAATGCGGCAAGATCCGCCCCCGCAACCCAGTTGTCGCAGGTCAGACCGTCCGAGGTGCAGAAGCTCTGCCACTCTTCGCTCTCGAAGAGCGTCTTAAAGAGGTTCGCGTACCACTCGACCGCTGCCGGATCCATGCCCGGAGGGCCGTTCACCGAGCGCTGCATGAAGTAGACGATGTCGTGGCCGAGTTCCTTGGCCGTCGGCACGTCCGGGAAGGCCTCCATGCGCTCGTTGGTGAACTGCACGAGCGGCTTTGACTGACCGGCGCGGAAGAATTCCATCTGCTCGGCCGGGTTGTTCACGGTCGAGTCGATATGCTTGCCGATCAGGTTCTTGGCCACGGTGCCACCGCCCGGGAATGGGATGTAGGTCACTTCGTAGCTGAAGGCGTTTTCCATCATCGCGGTCAGGATCGAGTCTTCCTGGCCCGACCCGGTGCCGCCGACCTTCCACTCGACGCCCGCGTCCTGCACGCGCGAGACATAGCTGTCGAGGCTGTCGATGCCCGCATCCGCGTGGACCCAGAGCAGGAAGGTGTCGAGCGCCATCAGGCCGATCGGCGTGAAGGTCATCGGGTCGACGCCCAGCTCGTCCTGGATGACCGGCGTGGTGTAGAAGCTGTTGAGCGTCACCATCACCGTGTGGTTGTCGCCCTCTTTGTCGGCGAGATAGCGAAGCGCTTCGGCGCCCGAGCCGCCCGGCTTGTTGATCGGGATGAAGGGACGCGGCGACAGGTCCTTCTGCTCGATCAAGCCTTGCAACAGACGCGCAATCTGGTCGGCACCGCCGCCTTTGCCTGCCATGATGATGAATTCGACCGGTTTGCGCGGCTGCCAGGCGGCCTCCGCGAGACCGGACCCCAACGTGCCGAGCGCAAGGACCGCGCCGACTGCGAGCGTTTGGACGTTTTTCATTGGATGTTCTCCCTGTGGAGGCCGCGGCGCGGGAGCGCCTCCCGTGCTGCGGTCGATGCGTGGTGGGGCAAGATCGTTCAAAATCCAGCCTTGTCCAGTTTTTTTCTTACTCACGCCATATACAGGACAAAATTTTCAGACCCGGGGTAAGAGGTCAATGCCCGTTTCGCACACCGCACCTAACGCGGTTCGCGCGGACCTGCCGATCAGAAAAGCCCCTCGATATCGCCGTCGGCGTTCAAGCGGATGGTTTCGGCGGCCGGCTCGCGCGGCAAGCCTGGCATCGTCATGATTTCCCCGCAAATCGCAACCACGAACCCCGCCCCGGCCGAGAGACGAACCTCGCGCACCGGCAGATCGAACCCCGTCGGCGCGCCACGACGGCCGGGATCGGTGGTGAAACTATACTGGGTCTTGGCCATGCAGACCGGCAGCCCGCCATAGCCTTGCGCTTCCCAGGCCTTGAGCTGATCCCGGATCTTGGCATCGGCCACGACGCTGTCGGCGCGATAGATCTCGCGGGCCACCGTCTCGATCTTCTCGAAAAGCCCCATGCCATCCGGATAAAGCGGCGCATAGGCCGCGCTGCCGCCCTCGACGAGCTCCACGATTTTATGCGCGGTCTCGGCAATGCCCTTGCCACCCTCGGCCCAGTGCTTGTTGAGCACCGCTTCGACGCCCTTCCCGGCACAGTACGCCTTGATGGCCTGCACCTCGGCATCCGTATCGGTCACGAAGTGGTTGATCCCGACGACGATGGGGACGCCGAACTTCTGCATGTTCTCGATGTGACGGCCGAGATTGGCGCAGCCGGATTTCACCGCCTCGACATTCTCCGCCTTGAGATCGGCCTTGGCGACGCCACCGTTCATCTTCATCGCGCGCACGGTCGCCACGACGACCGCGGCCTTGGGCGTGAGCCCGGCCTTCCGACACTTGATGTCGAAGAACTTCTCGGCGCCCAGATCCGCCCCAAAGCCCGCCTCGGTCACCACATAATCCGCGAGCTTGAGCGCGGTCTTTGTCGCGATCACCGAATTGCAGCCATGGGCGATGTTCGCGAACGGCCCGCCATGCACGAAGGCCGGATTGTTCTCGAGCGTCTGCACGAGGTTCGGCTGCATCGCCTGCTGCAGAAGCACGGTCATCGCCCCGTCGGCCTTCAGATCGCGGCAAAAGACCGGCGAGCGGTCCCGGCGATAGGCAACGATCATATCGCCGAGGCGCCGCTCCAGGTCCTTGAGGTCAGTCGCGAGGCAGAGGATCGCCATCACCTCCGAGGCGACGGTGATGTCGAAGCCCCCTTCGGCGGGGAAGCCGTTCGCCACGCCGCCGAGCGAGGTGGTGATCTGGCGAAGCGCCCGGTCGTTCATGTCGAGCACCCGACGCCAGACGATCCGCCGCTGGTCGATCTCGAGCGCGTTGCCCCAATAAATGTGGTTGTCGATCAGTGCCGAGAGCAGGTTGTGCGCCGTGGTGATCGCGTGGAAATCGCCGGTGAAGTGGAGGTTCATGTCCTCCATCGGCACGACCTGGGAGTAGCCGCCGCCCGCCGCCCCGCCCTTCATGCCGAAATTGGGCCCGAGCGACGCCTCGCGGATGCAGATCGCCGCTTTCTTGCCGATATGATTGAGGCCGTCGCCGAGGCCGACCGTGGTCGTCGTCTTGCCCTCGCCCGCGGGCGTCGGGTTGATCGCGGTCACGAGAATAAGGTTGCCGTCCGGCCGGTCGTCGAGGCTTTTGATGAACTCGGCCGAGTCCTTGGCCTTGTCGTGCCCGAAGGGCAGCAGATGCTCGGACGGAATGCCGAGCTTGGCACCGATCTCCTGAATCGGTTTCTTGGTTGCCTTGCGGGCAATCTCGATATCGGACATGTCGCTCTCCCTGTCGCGCTCAGCCGCCGAGCCTGGTGCCGGGAGCGATGCCCGCCTCCGCCGCCCAGTCCGCCGCCTGTATCTTGCCGGCACCTGCCGGGCGGACGCGTTTTACGAGGATGCGACCCCCGCCGGCCTGCACGGTTACGCCGTCCTCGGATACGGAGACGACCTCGCCCGGGGTTCCGTCGCCCTCGAGCCGCGCGGCGTCGTAGATTTGGATCTCGCGCGCGCCTTCGCCGCTGCCGAGCGTGGTCCAAGCGCCCGGCTGGGGATTGCAGCCGCGAATCAAGTTGTAGACATCGGCGACGGGGCGCGCCCATTCGATGCCGGCGTCTTTCTTGCGGCACCAGCTCTCATAGCTGGCCTTGTCCTCGTTCTGCGGCGTGCGCGGCGGGGATCCCGCCCGGAACAGGTCGCAAACCTCGAGCACGCTGTCGACGCCGGCAGGGAAGATCTTCTTGAAATAGACATCGCCGAGCGTGTCGTCCGGCCCGATTTCGCAGCGCCATTGAAGAAGGATATCTCCTTCGTCGAGCCCGTCGGTCGGGTAGAACCAGGTGAGCCCGGTCTCCGTCGCGCCCCAGATGATCGGCCAGTTGATCGAGGACGGCCCGCGGTGCTTCGGCAGAAGCGAGGGGTGGAAGCAGATCGAGCCCATCGTCGGAGCGCTCCGCGCTGCCTCGGGCACGAAGATGATGACATAAGCCATCACCATCAGATCCGCCGCATGGCCTTTGAGCTCCGCCACCACCGCGTCGGATTTGAACTCCGCCGGCTGGTAGAGCGGCAGACCGTGGGCGAGTGCCGCCTCCTTGACCGGATCGGCCGGGCGCCCCTCCTTGTCGGGCGCGCAGTAAACCGCGACGACCTCGTCGGTCCCCGCTTCCAGGATCTTTTCCAGCGCCGCCTTGCCGAAGGCTTGGCTCCCCATCACGATCAGTCGCATCTCGGTCCCTCCCCAGGGTCGATATGTTTTTATGTGCGGGTGACCCGCGCCCGTTAGCGGATCGCCACCACCGTCCGCACGCCGAGATCGACGATCACGGTCCCGACGCCGATCGCAATGGCGACCGCCATGGTTCGCTCGATCGAGCCGAGAAGCCAGGCGGGCCGCGACCAACTCACCTGACCGAAGAGCTTCGCAAGCGCAATCACCGAGAGGCCCGTCGTCGCCGCGAACCCGCCCGCATAGATCGCGAGGAGGGCGACGAGCGCCGGCTGGGTCATGCTCTGATAAACCGACATCCCCGCCTCAGAGCGCGGCGCCCGAGAGCGGGCTATCGCTCTCGCGGCAGACCTCCGCCCGGGCGTCCCAAACCTGTCCGGCCGCGTCGCAGGCGAGATGCCCCTCGCCCGGCACGAGACCCGCACCGATCGCGACCCCGACGACGAGCGCAGTCGCGAGCGCCACGACCAAGCTTACACCGAGGATCGCCCGAAGCGTGCCCCGCCCGGCGTGCTCGGATCCGTGCCGCGCCGCGCTCACTCGGCGGCTTTCGGCAAATCGCCAACGGCGCCCGAACCCGCGATCCGGCCGAGATCCTCGTCGGAATAGCCGAGCACATCGCGCAGGATCTCCTCGGTATGCTCGCCAAGAAGCGGCGACCGGGCGACCTCGACCGGGCTGTCGGACATCTTAATCGGGCAGCCGACGGTCCAGTACGCGCCGCGCTCGGGGTGGTCGACCTGCACGATGGTGCCGGTGGCGCGCAGGCCTTCGTCTTCGAGGATCTCCTTCATGCTGAGGATCGGCCCGACGGGAATGTTGAGCGGGTTGCAGATCTCCATCACCTCGAACTTCGTCTTGGTCATGGTCCAGGCTTCGATCGTCTCGAAGATCTGGTTCAACCGCGGCAGGCGGGCGGGCGGCGTCGCGTAGTCGGGATCGGTCTTCCACTCCGGCTTGCCGATCACGTCGCAGACATTCTCCCACACCGCGGCCTGAGTGATGAAATAGGTGTAGGCGTTCGGGTCGGTCTCCCAGCCCTTGCATTTGAGGATGCGCCCGGGCTGGCCGCCGCCGCTGTCGTTCCCGGCCCGCGGCGTCGCCTCGCCGAATGGGATGCCCTCGCCGAACTGGCTGTATTCCGTGAGGGGGCCCACGTCGAGGCGCTGCTGATCCCGGAGCTTGACGCGGCAAAGGTTGAGCACGCCGTCCTGCATGGGCGCGAGGACCTTCTGGCCGCGGCCGGTTTTCTCGCGCTGGAAGAGCGCCGAGACGATGCCGAGCGCAAGATGAAGCCCCGTGCCGGAGTCGCCGATCTGTGCGCCGGTGACGAGCGGCGGGCCGTCGAGGAAGCCCGTCGTCGAGGCCGCACCGCCGGCACATTGCGCGACATTCTCATAGACCTTGCAGTTCTCGTAGCGCCCGGGGCCGAAGCCTTTGACCGAGGCCATGATCATCCGCGGGTTCAGCTCCTGAATGCGTTCCCATCCAAAGCCCATCCGGTCCATGGCACCGGGTGCGAAATTCTCGACGAGCACATCGCAGGACTTGACCAGCCGCTCGAGGACTTCTTTGCCCTCATCGGTCTTCGTATTGAGCGTAATCGAGCGTTTGTTATGGTTCAGCATGGTGAAATAAAGGCTGTCCGCACCGGGCACGTCGACGAGCTGTTTGCGCGTCGCGTCGCCTGCGCCTGGACGCTCGACCTTGATCACGTCGGCGCCCAACCAGGCGAGAAGCTGCGTGCAGGTCGGACCGGACTGCACATGCGTGAAATCGAGGATCTTGACGCCGTCGAGCGCTTTCATGGGTGTCTCCGTTGGTCTGTTCGTCAGAACTGAACGCCTGTGTAGAGCGTGTCGAAGTCGAGGCGGATGCCGAAGGCGGGCAAGTCGGCGCCCTGCCACATGTCGAGCTCCTCGGCCCGCCAGGCGGCCTCGCGGCGGTAGAGCGTCACTTCGGCGGCCACCGTGTTGATGACCGCATAGGCCTCGAGGCTCGGGATCGTTCGGTAGCTCATGAGCTTCAGCCCGAAATCGTTGTGCGCGGTCGAGGGCGAGAGCACCTCGGCCAGGAAGCGGGGGCGCTCCTTCCAAAGCGGCAGGGTGTCGGCCGGGTCGCAGCAGAGCATCACGTCGGGATAGAAGAACATCTCATCGGCGGCAGTCTCGATCCGCAGCTTCATCCCCTGTTGGAACACCCGGCAGGGGCCGCGCGCGGCATGGAGTGCTGCCGCGAGGTTCATCGCAATCAGGTTATGCGCCTCGCTCGCGCCCACCATGGCATAGGCATGGCCTTCCACGAATTCGTGGCGCTCGCCCATGTCCTGCTCGAGCGCGAGATAGGCCTCGCGGTCGAGAACCTTGGGGTGAATGGGGGCGAGGGTGGACATGGGGCTCACTTGTACATCGTCTGGGCTTTCGTCCCGGGCGCGTATTCGTTCGGGTCGATCCAGACATTCACCACGGCGCAGCGGCCGGTCTTGGCGATCGCCTCGCGCGCCCGCCGGAGCGCGGGCAGAATCTCGTCCGGGTCCCGGACTTCCTCGCCATAGCCGCCGATCATCTCGCCGAATTTCGAGAACTCCACATCGCCGAGTTTGTTGCCGATATCGCCCCGGTTCTCCCCGTACTTCGCGATCTGTCCATAGCGGATCTGGTTCATCGCCGAGTTGTTACCCACAACCGCGAGGAAGGGCGCACCGAAGCGCTGCGCGACCTCCATATCGAAGGCGGTCATCCCGAAAGACCCGTCGCCATAGAGGCACATCACCTCCTTGTGCGGATGGGCCATCTTAGCGGCCATCGCGAAGCCCGTACCGACGCCGAGCGAGCCGAGCGCGCCGGGGTCCATCCACTGTCCCGGCGCCCGCGGACGCACCGCCTGGGCCGAGATCGTCACCACATCGCCGCCGTCGCCCACATAGATGGTGTCCGGCCCGAGGAATTCGTTGATCTCCCAGGCGAGCCGGTAGGGGTGGATCGGCCGGCGGTCCGAGGTGAACCAGGGCATCAGCTTCTCGAGGGCCACCGCTTCGGCCTGGCGGAGCTTCTCCATCCACTGCTGGCGAAGCTGACGCTTGCCGTGGTCCATCCGCCCGGACGCCGCCGCAGCGACCGCCGCGAGGTTCGCCCCCGGATGCCCCGGCAGTCCGAGATCGACATCCCGGTTCTTACCGACGGTCTTATAGTCGAGATCGAGTTGAACGAGCGTCACCGCGTCGGAGATCCGCTTACCGTAGCCCATGCGGAAATCGAAGGGCGTGCCGACGATCAGGATGACGTCCGCCTCTTTGAAGGCGAAGCTGCGAGTGCGGTCGAAATGATGCGGGTCGCCGGGCGGCAGCATGCCCCGCGAGGCGCCGTTCATATAGACCGGCACGTCGAGCGCCCGGGCAAAGGCGATCGCCTCATCCACGGAGCCGGACGCCCAGACCTGCTGCCCGAAGAGCACCGCCGGCCGCTCGGCCGCAACCAGGATATCCGCCAGCCTTTCGAGATCGACCGGGTCGGCCATCATCCGGTTCGAGGCGCGGTACTTGCCGGGCGCGGGGATGCGGGCGCGCTCGAGCGGGATCTCGGCGTCGAGAATGTCCCGTGGGATCTCGAGATAGGCCGGGCCATAGGCGCCCGCGAAACACTCGCGCGCAGCCATCGAGATCATGTCGGCGATGCGATCCGTAGAGAAGACCCCGGAGGAGAACTTGGTGATCGGCGCCATCATATCGACATGGGGCAAGTCCTGGAGCGAGCCCATCTTGTGCTGCGTCAGGCTCGACTGCCCGCCGATATGGAGCACCGGGCTCTCCGAGCGGAACGCCGTCGCCACGCCCGTCACCGCGTTGGTGCAGCCCGGGCCCGCCGTCGTCACCACGCAGCCGAGCTTTCCCGTCTGCCGCGCATACCCGTCCGCCGCATGGGCCGCCGTTTGCTCGTGGCGGACATCGACGATGCGGATACCCTCGTCGATGCAGCCGTCGTAGATGTCGATGATATGCCCGCCGCACAGCGTGAAGATCGTGTCGACCCCCTCGGCCTTAAGCGCCTTGGCGACGAGATGCCCGCCCGAGACGATCCCCTCTTCCGTCGATTTCTTCGCGAGGGTGTCGTGGGCGGTCACGGATGCGGCTGACATTGAGGGTCTCCCTTGAAGATTGTGACGGGTCAAGAGGCCTTCGCCTCGGCCCGGTCGGGGGTCTTGCCGTCGCCCCCTGCGACATCCGCCCAGGATCGGCGGAGATAGTCGTGAAGA
Source organism: Paracoccaceae bacterium (assembly GCA_050331395.1). Lineage (GTDB taxonomy): Bacteria > Pseudomonadota > Alphaproteobacteria > Rhodobacterales > Rhodobacteraceae > Thermohalobaculum. Next base: position 11,701 of record JBHJGX010000108.1, on the reverse strand, counting down.
CGGAGCGTGTGCTCGCGCACAAGATCTCCTGCCCGGCCCGCGTCGCGCGCCGCGATCGCCTCGATGATCGCCCGATGATCGGCGACCGAACGGTCGGTGCGCGCCCCGTCGCTGAGCGCGTGCCGCCGGACCGGTTTCAGATGCGTCAGCACGCCGTCGGCCATCTCGATCAACATCCCGCATCCCGACATCGCCAGCACCTGCTGATGAAACGCGATATTGGCCTCGGAATAGTCCGAGAGATGCGCCCGCGCCTCATCGAGCGAGAAGGCTGCGCCGAGGGCCCGCAGCCGCTCGATCTCGGCCGGGGTCGCCGAGGCGCAGGCGAGCCGGGCGGCCATGCTCTCGAGCGCGGCCCAGACCGTGACCATCTCCAGGACCTCGGCAAGGCTCCGGCGCCGGATATGGATGCCCCGCCGCGGCAGGATCTCGACGAAGCCCTCCTGCTCGAGCCGGGTGATCGCCTCGCGGATCGGCGTGCGGGAAATGCCGAGTTGCTCGGCAAGGGTCCGCTCGTCGAGGCGGAGATTGGTGTCGGGGTCGTAGATATCGAGCTCGAGGATCGACGCCTTGAGCACGTCGTAGATGTGCTCCTTGAGGCTGAAGCTGCCATCCACGGGCTTGAGCTCGAGCGATTTCGCCATCGGGCCGCGGTTCCACCTTGGGTTTCTGGGATACCAGATACGCCGGCACCCGCCCGGTCAAGAGGCCGCAACACAAACAGATGTGATTTCCGCCATGCGGACAGACCGGCCGTCGAATAGCGGGGCTTCTCGGCGCGCCTGCGGCCATGCTACCCGCCGCGCCATGGTCTCGGAGCGCGCAGCAGCAGGCGGAACGGGCAAAGCGGCGCCGGCGGCGACGCCGATGATGGCCCAGTATCTCGACGTGAAAGCCCAGCATCCGGACGCGCTGCTCTTTTACCGGATGGGCGATTTTTATGAGATGTTTTTCGAGGATGCGGTCCGCGCCGCCGAAGCGCTCGATATCGCGCTCACGAAACGCGGCCAGCACGAGGGCCAGGACATCCCCATGGCGGGCGTGCCCGTCCATGCGGCCGACCGGTATCTCGAGACGCTGATCGCGCGCGGATTTCGCGTCGCGATCGCCGAACAGACCGAGGACCCGGCCGAGGCGAAGAAACGCGGGCACAAGGCGGTGGTCCGCCGCGAGGTGGTGCGCGTCGTCACCCCCGGCACGCTGACCGAAGAGAGCCTGCTCGAGACGCGGGCGCATAACTATCTCGCCGCTTGGGCGGAGATCCGCGGCGAGGGCGCGCTTGCCTGGGCGGATGTCTCGACCGGGGAGACCGGGGTCGCCGCGCTCAAGCGCTCAAGCCTCGGGCCGATGCTGGCGCGCTTTGCGCCCCGCGAGGTGCTGATCCGAGCGGGCGCGGACGAAGATCGGGAGCTCGAAGCGCTGATCGCCGAGGCCGGCGGGGTTGCCACCCTGCTCGCGCCCGCGAGCTTCGCGTCGGCCTCGGCGGAGGCGCGGCTGTCGCGGCTCTTCGGTGTGGCGACCATCGCGGGCTTCGGCAGCTTCGGACGGGCCGAGCTGGCTGCGCTCGGAGCGTTGGCCGATTATCTGGAGCTCACGCAGCGGGGCCGGCTGCCGAGCCTCCGGCCGCCCGGGCAGGAACGCGCCGGCGGCACCATGGCGATCGACGCCGCGACCCGGCGGAACCTCGAGCTGTCCCGAGCGCAATCGGGCGGGCGCGCAGGCAGCCTTCTCGCGACCATCGACAAGACGCTGACCGGCCCGGGCGCACGGCTCCTCGAAGCGCGCCTCGCCGCCCCTTCGACCGACCAAGAGCGGATTCAGGGGCGCCTCGCTGCGGTCGACCGCTTCTCAGAAGCGGGCGACCTCCGCGAGGCCCTGCGCCAGGCGTTGACGGGCATGCCCGATCTCGAACGTGCCCTCGGCCGCCTCGCGCTCGACCGGGGAAGTCCGCGAGACCTCGGTCTCGTGCGGGCGTCGCTCGCTGCGGCGCAGACGCTGCGGACCGTGCTGAAAGGAGAAGAGCTTCCCGAGGCGCTCGGAACCGCGCGGGACGCCCTCGCCTCCGATGGTGCGCTCGAAGACCGTCTCGCCGCTGGCCTTGTCGAGGCGCCGCCCGTGCAACTTCGCGACGGGGGCGCCATCGCAACGGGGTTCGATGCCGAGCTCGACGAGGCGCGTCAGCTCCGCGACGAAGGGCGGGGGGTGATATCGCGCCTGCAAGCCGCCTATGCCCGCGAGACCGGCATCCCGAGCCTCAAAATCCGGCACAACGCCGTCCTCGGCTATTTCGTCGAGACGACCGCCGCCCATGCCGCGAGGATGACCGCGCCGCCGCTCGCCGAGCGCTTCCGGCACCGGCAGACCCTCGCCTCGGCGGTCCGGTTCGGCACGGCAGAGCTTGCCGAGCTCGAAGCGAAGATCCTGAACGCCGGAACCCGCGCGCTCGAGCGCGAGCGCGAGCTGCTGGCCGGTCTGCGCGATGCGGTTCTAGCCGCTGAGCCGCGGCTCACGGCGCTTGCGCGCGCCGCCGCTGAGATCGACCTTGCCGCCGCGCTCGCCGAGCTCGCCGTTTCGGCCCGTTGGGTTCGACCCGAGATCCGCGAGGGCCGCGCCTTCCGGATCGAGGGCGGGCGGCACCCGGTCGTCGAAGCCGCCCAGGCCGCCCGTGCCGAGGGCCGGTTCGTACCCAATGACTGCGATCTGTCCGCCACAGACCAGGGTCCGGCGCCGATCTGGCTTTTGACGGGACCCAACATGGCCGGCAAGTCGACCTTTTTGCGGCAGAACGCGTTGATCGCCGTGCTCGCCCAGATCGGCAGTTTCGTGCCGGCGGATCGCGCCGAGATCGGCATCGTCACCCAGCTCTTCAGCCGGGTTGGGGCGGCGGACGATCTGGCCCGCGGACGCTCGACGTTTATGGTAGAGATGGTAGAGACGGCTGCGATCCTCAACCAGGCCGGTCCCGGGGCGCTCGTGATCCTCGACGAGATCGGCCGGGGCACGGCCACCTATGACGGGCTTTCGATCGCCTGGGCCGTGCTCGAGCATCTGCACGACCGAAACCGGTGCCGCGGCCTTTTCGCCACCCATTACCACGAGTTAACAAGCCTGGCAGAGACGTTGCCGATGCTTTCGACGGCGACGGTCGCGGTTCGGGATTGGGAGGGCGAGGTGATCTTTCTGCACGAGGTCCGCCCGGGCGCCGCGGACCGGTCCTATGGTGTGCAGGTGGCCAAGCTCGCCGGCCTGCCGGCATCCGTGGTCGCCCGGGCGCGGGCGGTGCTCGAGACCCTGGAGCGCGGCGCGCGGGAAGGCGGCGGCGATTTGGCCGAGGGTCTGCCGCTCTTTGCGGCGGCCCGCGCCACCCCGCCGGCCGCACCTGTCCCGGTCCCGCCTTCGCCTGTGGAAGCGGCGCTCACGGCGATCGATCCCGACGAGTTGACGCCGCGCGAAGCGCTCGAGACGCTCTACCGGCTCCGCTCGCTCGTCGACGGCGACGCGTCGCCTAAAAAATCGCGCCGCCCGGACGGGTGAGGACGAAAGCCAACGCCCCGCCGAGCGCGAGCGCTTGGATCGCCAGCACCTCGGGCGCGATGCCGAGCATGAGAGAAACCGTCAGACTGGCGCAAATGCCGATCAGCGCCCAGCGCTTGCCGGTCGGTGAAATCGCCCCGCGCTCGCGCCAGTCGCGGATCGCCGGCCCGAACCGGGGATGGCCGACCAACCAGTCATGGAAGCGATCCGAGCCGCGGGCAAAACAAAACGCGGCCAACAACATGAAGGGAACCGTCGGCAACAACGGGAGGGCGGCGCCAATCACGCCCAAGCCGAAGGCGCTCCAGCCTGCTGCCGTCCAGATCGCCCGGATCATATCCGCCTCCCTTTCGACGACCCATAGCACGGGGGCCGGTCAATCCAAAAGCGCGCCGATCACCCGGTTGAGCACGAGCCGGCCGGCCGAGGTCGCGGCGATGCGGGACCCCTGCCGGCTGACGAGCCCGTCGGCGAGGAGCGCAGCGAGAGCGGTCTCGGGCACCGCACGGCCGGAGAGCCGGGCGTAGCGATCGATATCCGCCCCCTCGGAAAGCCGCATGGCCATCAAGAGATACTCGGTCCCCTGTTCGGGTCCGGAGAGCGTCTCGCGCGCGGTGAGCGCATGGCCGTCCCGGGCGACCGCCGCCATCCAGGCGCCAGGCGCGCGGGCTGTCTCGGTCGCGATCCGCCCGTCGGACGTGGTGAGGCGCCCATGCGCCCCGGGCCCCGCGCCTGCATAGTCGCCATAGCGCCAATAGACGAGGTTATGACGGCTCTCGGCCCCGGGGCGCGCATGGTTCGACACTTCATAGGCCGGCAACCCGGCCGAGGCGGTCATAGCGGCCGTGAGCGCGTACATTTCCGCCGCGGCAGCATCCGCTGGCAGGCGCAGCTTTCCCGCCGCCCAGAGATCATGGAACCGCGTCCCGTCTTCGATGGTCAACTGATAGAGCGACAGGTGATCGACGGCCAGGTCGAGCGCGCGGCCGAGCTCGGCCTCCCACGCGGCGGCAGACTGGCCCATCCGCGCGTAGATCAGATCGAAGCTCACCCGGTCGAAGACGGCCCGCGCGGTATCGAAGGCCGCAAGCGCCTCGGCCACGCTGTGCATGCGCCCGAGCGCGCGGAGGTCGGTATCGTCGAGCGCTTGCACGCCGAGGGAGAGCCGGTTGACCCCGGCCGCCCGATAGCCGCGAAAGGCCGCGGCCTCGGCCGATGTGGGATTGGCCTCGAGCGTGATCTCCGCCCCGCGTGCGAGGCCCCAGAGAAGGTCGACCGTCTCTAAGAGACGGGCGACCGTCTCTGCGCGCATCAGACTTGGGGTTCCGCCGCCGAAGAAGACGGTGCCGACCGCACGGGGGCCCGTCATTCCGCGCAGATGGCCGAGCTCCGCGGCGAGCGCGGCCGCCCATGCCTCTTGATCGACGCCGCGGACCACGTGGCTGTTGAAATCGCAATAGGGGCATTTGTGCTGGCAGAACGGCCAGTGGATATAGACGCCGAAGCCGCCCGCCTCCCAATCGGCACAGGGCGAGACATCAAGGCGGGGAGCAAGGCTTTCCATGACTGGGAGAAAAGCGCGGATCGGCCCCTCTGCAAGGGGTCAGCCGCGAAAGGCCGTCACTTCAATCTCCACCTTCATCTCGGGCGCCACCAGCCCGGCGACCACCATGGTTGCAGCCGGCCGGATCGCGCCGAGAGCGTCGCGAAGCGCGGGGGCGATCGCCCGCTGAAGATCCGGCTCGGTGATCGTGTATTGCACGCGCACGATATCTCCCATGGCAAAGCCTGCCTCCGCCAACGTCTCCCGGATCGTCGCGAACGCGTTCCGCGCCTGGGCGCACGGGTCCTCGGGCATCTCCATCCGGACGTAGTCATACCCCGTCGTGCCCGCCACGAAGCACCAATCGCCTTGCACCACAGCGCGGGAATAGCCGAAATCCGCCTCGAAAGGCGAGCCGGTGGTGATCAAGCGCCGGGTCATCCGATGCCCAGTGCCGGCGACGGGGCGAGGCGGTCGGGCGGCCGGCGCCCTGCATCCCAGTCCGCACGGCAGAGCCAGAGGTTCCGATGGGCAACTGCGACCCCGCGAGCGGCCGAATGGCGTGACCGCTCGACGCCCGAGGACCGAAAGCCGAGTTTCGCCAGGACCCGGGCGGAGCGTGCGTTGTCCGCGAAATGCCCGGAGGCGAGCCCACGGATCGCCGAGCCCTGAAAAAGCGCGGCGATCAGCGTGGCCGCCGCCTCGGTCGCGAACCCGTGCCCCCACCAGTCGCGTCCGATCCAGAAACCGAGTTCCAGGTCCCCGCCGGGCGTCAAGCGATGTGCCCCGACAGCGCCGATCAGCCCTTCGCCGGGCAGGATTACGAAGCGCTCGAGGATCTCCGCAGCCGGATCGCCCACGCGCGCGATCCAAGCCTCGGCATCGCGCTCGGCATAGGGATAGGGCACGCCCGCGAGGAAATGCGCGACATCGGCCGCGCCGATCAGCCGGGCGAGGCGAGGCGCGTCGTCGGACCGCGGGCTGCGGAGGACGAGCCGCGGCGTGGCCATGCGGTCCGCGACGGCGGTCACCGGCCGGGCCCGAAGCATTTGGCGATCAGCTGGCGGAACGCCGCCGCCCGGTGCGAGATCCGGTGCTTTTGCTCGGGCGCCATCTCGCCGAAGGTTTCGCTGCGGTGCTCGGGCAGAAACATCGGATCATATCCGAAGCCCCGGTCGCCCCTCGGCGGCCAGACGAGGCTTCCCTCGACGCGGCCCGAGACGACCGCCTCGCGCCCGTCGGGCCAAGCAAGGCAGAGCGCGCAGACGAAGCTCGCCCGGCGGGGAGCGGGCACTTCGCCCTGGTCGAGGGCCTCCTGTACCCGCTCCATGGCGACGTTGAAATCCCGTCCCGAGGGCGTTTCCGCCCACCGCGCCGAATAGACGCCCGGGGCGCCGTCGAGCGCTGCGACCGCGAGCCCGCTGTCGTCGGCGAGCGCTGGAAGCTGGGCCGACCGCGCTGCGGCATGGGCCTTCAGCCGGGCGTTCCCCTCGAAGGTGGTCTCGGTTTCCTCGGGTTCGGGCAGACCCAGATTGGCGGCCGAGCGGGTTTCGAGCCCGAACGGCGCGACCAGCTCGGCGATCTCGCGAACCTTGCCGGCGTTGTGACTTGCGACCACCAGCGTCTCGCCGGCCGCCAGCCGCGGCGGCGCAGTCATGCGAGCGCGGCGCGCTGCAGCGCCACGAGCTCGCCGATGCCTTTGCGCGCCAGCGTGAGCATGGCGGCGAACTCGGTCTCGGAGAAGGTCGCTCCCTCGGCCGCGGCCTGGAGCTCGACGAGCCCGCCGCCGCCGGTCATCACGAAATTCGCGTCCGTGCCGGCCTCGCTGTCCTCGGCATAGTCGAGATCGAGGACCACCTGCCCCTCGTAGACGCCGCAAGAGATCGCCGCCACGTGCTCGGTGATCGGGTTCTCGACGATGTCGCCCGCCGCCACGAGCTTTTCGGCCGCGATGCGGAGCGCCAGCCAGCCGCCGGTGATCGAAGCCGTACGGGTGCCGCCATCGGCCTGGAGCACGTCGCAATCGACGACGATCTGACGCTCGCCCAAGATCACCCTGTCCGTCCCGGCCCGGAGTGCGCGGCCGATCAGGCGTTGGATCTCTTGGGTTCGGCCGGTCTGGCCGTTCTTGGCCTCGCGCCGGTTCCGCGAATTGGTCGCGCGCGGCAGCATGCCGTATTCGGCGGTGACCCAGCCGAGCCCGGTGTTGCGCAGGAAAGGCGGCGGCTTGTCCTCGACGCTCGCGGTGCAAAGAACCACGGTCTCGCCCGCCCGGATGAGGACCGACCCCTCCGCATGGCGGGTATATCCGGTCTCGAGCGTCACGGGGCGGAGCGCATCGGGGGCGCGGCCGGAGGGACGGGGATGTGCCACGGGTAGCCGGCTCCTCGGAAAGGCTTCGAACGAACGCCGACTGCTCTAAGCCATCGGGGCGGGCCGGTCCAGCCCGCCCGCCGCCTCGGATGCTCCGCCGCTCCGCCGCGCGCGAGATCAGCGGGCAGTCGCGCGGCGGGAATAGCCGTCCCGGGTCTGGGGCGTGCGGATCCCGAGCGCCGCGCCCGCGATCTGGGTCCGCAGAACTTGCGCGGTACCGCCTCCAATCGTGAACATGCGGACGTCGCGATACATCCGCTCGAGCGGTTCCTCGGAGCCGTAGCCGCGGGCGCCGAGGATTTGCAGCGCATCGTTCACCACGCGGATCGACGTCTCCGACGCGAAGAGCTTGGCGCGGGCGGCCTTGGTCGGGTCGGGGAAGGCGCTGCCGTTCGGCCCGTGCGAGGCTGCCGCCTCGGCCAAGAGAAGCCGCGCGGCGTGAAGCCCGGTGTCCATATCGGCGAGCATCCACTGCAGCCCCTGGAATTCGGCGATGGGGCGGCCGAACTGCACGCGTTCGTGCATGTAGTCCCGCGCCCGCTCGAACGCGCCGGCGGCGACGCCGAGCGCCACGGTCCCGGCGCCGACCCGCTGGCTGTTATAGGCGTTCATCAGCCGCGCGAAGCCTTTCTCGAAGCCGCCGGGCGGGGTGAGCACCATCGCCTCGGGCACGAAGAGCCCGTCGAAGGCGAGCTCGGCCTCGGGCATTCCGCAGAGCCCGAGGGTGCGCTCGTGACGGACGATCCGAAAGCCTTCGGGCGGATCGGCCGGGTCGATATCGAGGAGAAAGCCGCCGATGCCGAGGGGCCGGCCGGACGCGTCCTCGACCCGGGCGAAGATCAAATGGATCCGGCTGACGCCGCCGCCGGTGATCCAGTGCTTGACGCCGTCGATCCGGTAGCCGCCGGCAACGGGGCGCGCCGTCGTCGTCATCTCGGTCGCAGCGCTGCCCGCCCCGGGCTCGGTGATGCAGATCGCCGGCTTGTCGCCCGCGAGCACCCGGGCGGCGGCGAGCTCGCGTTGTTCGTCGGACCCGTATGCCATGACGGCCGAGACCGCGCCCATATTCGCTTCCACGACGACCCGGGCGGTCAGCGTGCAAGCCTTGGCGATCTCCTCGATCACCGGCACGACGTCGTCGAAGCCGGCGCCGAGCCCGCCTTGAGCACGGGGGATCGTCATGCCCATGATGCCCGCCTCGACAAGCACGGGGATGTTGTCGTGGCAATAGCGCCGGTCCCGGTCCCAGGTGGCGGCGCGCTCGGCGAAGACGTCCCGCGCCAAGCGCCGGGCGGTCTCGCGGTCGGGGATGTGCGACATATCCTTCATATCACGAGCTTGTGATCATGCGGAGTTAAGATCAAGCGAATAAAGATGCGACTTAACTTCAGGAGGCCTGAAAATGAGCCTGCGCAGCTATCGGACGCTCGTCGCCATCGCCCAAGACGGCTCCTTCGTTCGCGCAGCGGAGGCGCTCAACATGACCGTCTCGGCCGTCAGCATGCAGATGAAATCCCTCGAAGACAGCCTCGACGCCGCGCTCTTCGACCGCAGCCGCCGGCCGCCGCAGCTCACCCCGCTCGGCCGCGAAGTCGCCGCCCGTGCCCGCCGTCTCGTCGAGGGCGAAGACCGTCTCCGCGCCGCCTGCCGGGCTCCGGGGACGCTCCGCGGCGCCTACCGGATCGGCTTTGTCCTCACCTCGAGCGTGCGGTATCTGCCAAGCTTTCTCGCGCGGACCCGCGACCGGTTCCCCGCCGCCCGGATCGAGATCGAGACCGGCCTCTCCGACGATTTGATCGCGCGGGTGCTCGACGGCCGGCTCGACGCAGCGGTCGTGACCGAGATGCCGGACCTGCCGAGCGCGCTCCGTCCCTATCCGGTCGCGGATGAGCCGCTCGTCTGGTGCCTGCCCGCGCTCGCCGAGGGCTGGAGCCTCGAGACCTGTGAGGCCCGGCTGCCCTTCATTCACTTCATGCCGCGGACGGGGATCGGCCGGCTAATCGCACTGCACCTGGAACGGGCCGGCCGACGGCCACGGCCCGAGATCGTCCTCGACAGCGTGGCCGCGGTGGCCGAGTGCGTCGCCGCGGGCGTGGGCTTCTCGATCCTGCCCGAGCCCGATATCCGCCATTACGGCGGGGGCGACATCCGGCTCCGCGCGCTCGGACCGGAACCGGTCACGCGGCGCCTCGCGCTCGTCGCCCACGAGACCGGTGCCCTCGGCGCCGATGCAGGTCTGCTCGTCGACGCGCTCCGCGGGGACGGGCCGGCGATGAAGGAGGCCGATTGACGCCTGCGCGGGAAGCGCTTACCTCGACGGGGTGACCGGAACCACCCGACATGCGCACATGGCCGAACCGGCGCTATCGCTCAGCGATCTGAACGACCGAAGCCGCGTGATCTTCAGCCGGCTCGTGGAGACCTATCTGGAGACCGGTGTGCCGGTCGGCAGCCGGACGCTGTCGAAGTCCCTGGATCTCGGCCTCTCGGCCGCCTCCGTGCGCAACGTCATGCAGGATCTCGAACAGCTCGGGCTGCTCGACAGCCCGCACACCTCGGCCGGGCGGGTGCCGAGCGAACAGGGCCTCCGGCTCTTCGTCGACGGTGTGCTCGAGATCGGCGATCTGCCGCTCGAAGACCGCGCCCGGATCGAACGGGCGATCGGCGCTAAGGACGCGGATGTGGCGGCGATGCTTGACAAGGCCGGCGCCCTCCTGTCGGGGCTGTCCCATTGCGCGAGCCTGGTCTTCGCGCCGAAGCGCGAGGCGCCGATCCGCCATGCGGAATTCGTCAGTCTGGGCGGCGGTCAGGGCCTGGCGATCCTCGTCACCGAAGACGGCGCGGTGGAGAACCGGGTCTTCGATCTGCCGAGCGGCCTGACGCAGGCGGCGATCCGAGAAGCGGCGAATTTCCTCAACGCCCATCTGCGCAGCCGCACGCTCGCCGAGGCGCGGGATCTGGTCGCCCGGCAGATGGCCGTTCGGCGGGCGGAGCTCGACACGTTGGCCGCGTCCCTGGTCGAACGCGGCATCGCGCTTTGGGAAGACGCCACCCCCGGCCAGCCCGAGCGGTTGATGGTCCGAGGCCGCGGCAATCTCCTTGAAGAAGGCCAGAATTCGGCCGATCTCGACCGCATGCGGATGCTGTTCGACGATCTGGAGCAAAAGCGCGATCTCGCCGATCTGATCGATCTGACTGAGGGCGGCAACGGCGTGCGCGTGTTCATCGGCTCTGAGAACAAGCTCTTCTCGCTCTCGGGCTCGGCATTGGTGATCTCGCCCTATACCGACGGCGATCGGCGCGTCATCGGCGCGATCGGCGTGATCGGCCCGACCCGACTGAATTACGGACGCATCGTACCCATCGTTGATTACACGGCGCGGCTCCTCGGACGCCTGGTTGCCGAGACCGCCGGCCACGGAACACCCCGGGAGGGACCATGACCGACACCGACCCCCGAGAGACTGCGGCGCCCGATGCAGCCACCGGCGCGCCGGAGACGCCGACCTCGCGCCCGGCCGAGCGGGCCGAGGCGGACATCGCCGAGATGCCGACAGGTCCGGCCGAAACGCGGGCGGCCTCCGCCGAAGAGCTGGTGCCCGGGCTCGGCGACGCCGTCGAGGCCGAACGTCTCGCCGAAGCCGAGGCGCGGCTCGACGCGCTCGAAGCCGAGCGGGACGATTTGAAGGACCGGCTCGTACGCGCGCTCGCCGAAGCGGAGAACATCAGGAAACGCGGCGAGCGGGACCGCAAGGATGCCGAAACCTACGCCGGGACCAAACTCGCCCGCGATCTGCTGAGCGTGCATGACAATCTCGACCGCGCGCTCGGGGCGGCGGACGGCACCCTCCGCGAGAGCCATGGCGCGTTCTTGGAAGGGGTCGAACTGACCAAACGCGAACTGCTCGCGGCCTTTGCGAAGCACCGGATCGAGACCGTGCACCCGGAGCCCGGCGAACGGTTCGACCCGAACCGCCATCAGGCGATGTTCGAAGCGCCCGTGCCCGGCGCCACGCCCGGCACGGTGATCGAGGTGATGCAGGCGGGCTTTACCATCGCCGAGCGCCTGTTGCGGCCCGCACTCGTCGGCGTCGCCAAGGCCGCCCCCCAGCCTGCAGAACCCGCAGAACCGGGCGATGCGGCCGACGCCCGCCCCGACATGCCTGAGAGCTGAACGGGTTCGTCATTCCGGACCGGGCCACGGGCTCCCCTGCGGCATCGTGCTTGGGGCAGGCTTCGGTCTCGCCCACC
>JBHJGX010000107.1:0-4101 GCA_050331395.1 Paracoccaceae bacterium | reverse complement strand
CGCCAACTCGAGACGGTGCTCTCCGACTATGGCGTCCGGGGCGAGATCACCGCGGTCAAGACCGGCCCCGTCGTCACGCTCTACGAGCTCGAGCCGGCGCCTGGGCTGAAGGCCTCGCGGGTCATCGGGCTCTCCGACGATATCGCGCGGTCGATGTCGGCGCTCTCGGCGCGCGTCTCGACGGTGCCCGGGCGCACGGTGATCGGCATCGAACTGCCGAACCCGAGCCGCGAGACGGTCTTTCTCCGCGAACTCTTCCGCACGGCCAATTATCGCGATTGCGCGTTCCCGCTCGCCCTCGCCCTCGGCAAGGACATCCAAGGCGGGCCGGTCGTCGCCAACCTCGCCAAGATGCCGCACCTCTTGATCGCCGGCACCACGGGCTCGGGCAAGTCCGTGGCAATCAACACGATGATCCTTTCGCTCCTCTACCGGCTGCCGCCGGAGGAGTGCCGCCTGATCATGATCGACCCGAAGATGCTCGAGCTCTCGGTCTATGACGGGATCCCGCATCTGCTCGCCCCCGTGGTGACCGACCCGAAGAAGGCGCTGGTCGCGCTCAAATGGGTCGTCGCCGAGATGGAGGAGCGCTATCGAAAGATGTCGAAACTCGGCGTCCGCAATATCGACGGCTATAATGCCCGGGTGCGCGAGGCGCTGGCCCGGGGCGAAGCCTTCGAGCGGACGGTGCGAACGGGCTTTGATGAAGAAACCGGCGAACCCACCTACGAAACCGAGGTTATCGAGCCCGAACACCTGCCCTTCATCGTCGTCATCGTCGACGAGATGGCGGATCTGATGATGGTCGCGGGCAAGGAGATCGAGGCCTGCATCCAGCGCCTCGCGCAGATGGCCCGCGCCTCTGGCATTCACTTGATCATGGCCACGCAGCGGCCTTCGGTCGATGTGATCACCGGCACGATCAAGGCGAATTTCCCGACCCGGATCTCATTCCAGGTCACCTCAAAGATCGACAGCCGCACGATCCTCGGCGAGCAGGGCGCAGAGCAGCTTCTCGGCCAGGGCGATATGCTCTTGATGGCGCCGGGGGGCCGCATCCGGCGCGTGCACGGGCCCTTCGTCTCGGATGACGAGGTCGAAGAGGTGGTGCGGCACCTGAAGACGCTCGGCCCGCCGGACTATGTCTCGGACGTGACCGACGGGGGGCCCGAGGAGATGCAGGCGCTGGTCGACGAAAAACTCGGTCTGGCGAGCGCCGGCGACAGCGAGGACGAGCTCTACGATAAGGCCGTCGCCATCGTCGCGCGCGACCGGAAATGCTCCACGAGCTACATCCAGCGGAAGCTGCAGATCGGCTATAATAAGGCCGCCCGCCTCGTCGAGGAAATGGAAGACCAAGGCGTGGTCAGCCCCGCAAACGCCGTCGGCAAGCGCGAGATTCTGATTGAGGAGCGCTAAGCCTCGGCGATCTGGTCGGCCCTTGTCATCCTCGCCGCGGCCTTCGCGCCAGCGCTTGCGGCGATCGTCGTGCCGGTTGTGCGCGCGTTGCCGATGCCGACCGACCGCTTACAACTTTTTCCCCTTTCCAGGATCGCCGCAGCGCATCCGCGTCGGACGCCTCCTCGGCTGAACCGACGATACCGGGCACACCGCTCTCGCCCTAGGCCGAGCCGATCACGACCGGGGGACAGCGAGGTCGGGGCGCGCGCCATCGCCGTGGCCCGCCCCCTCGGCGAAAGATGTGCCGCGCGGCCCGGCCGACGGGGTGTCGGCCGAGGCCTGGCCGGCTCACCAGTCGTGCGGGTCGATCACCGTCGGCGCCGGCGCCACATAGGGCACGACTGGCACCGGATGATGGATCACCGGCGCGGGATGCACGATCACCCGGCGGTGGCGCGGGCGGTAATAGGGCCGCGGCACATTCAGCACTTCGCCCGCAAAGATCACGCTCGGATGGGTCACCTGCGGGTTCGCGCGGAGCATGGCATGCACGCTGACGCCGCAGGCATGGGCGATGCGCGAAAGCGTGTCGCCCGGGTGGACGACGATTTGCGGCGGGCAAACGCGGGCATCGGCGGTTGCGGGCAGCGCGGCGGCGAGGCCGACGAGGGCGGCGGCGCAAAGCGCGCGGAGCCGGCGCGGGGTGTCGGTGGCGGTCATGGGTCTCTCCTCCTCTCGGAACGCGGGGGGCCCCGGACGGGCCCCGGGATTGCCTCTCTCGATACGGGGGACGGGCGCGTTTCCGTTCGCCTGCGCGGCGACGGCGTGCGCTTTGCCGCCCGTGAGACGGAACGCGGACACGTTGACGCCCGCCCGGACCCGTGCCAGAGGAATTGCCATGACCTATCTCGCTCGAACTCTCGCCCTTATCGTCGCGCTCGCGCTCGCCCCGCCGGCCGCGGCCCAGGTCAATCAGCGCGATCTCCTGCGGATCTCGAACTACCTGAACGGGCTCGGCAGCCTCGAAGGCCGGTTCGTGCAGATCGGTCCCGACGGCGAACTCAGCCAGGGGACCTTCCGGATGCGCCGCCCGGGCCGGCTCCGGTTCAGCTACGAGCCGCCGAACCCCGCGCTCATCGTCGCCGACGGCACCTGGGTCGGGGTGTGCGACCGGCAGATCGAGGTTTTTGACCGCTTCCCGCTCAGCGAGACGCCGCTCGATCTGCTGCTGCGGGACCGGGTGGATCTGCGCAGCGAAGGCGCGGTGACCCGGATCGACAGTGAAGGCGGGCAACTCCGGGTGACGGCGATCGACCCGGACGCGCCCGATCAAGGCTCGCTGACGCTGGTCTTCTCCGACGTGCCGCTCGCGCTCCGGCAATGGGTGGTTCGCGACGCGCAGGGCCTGACGACGACGGTCGCGCTCCGGGACACGCGCTCGAATGTGCAGCTCGATCCAAGGCTCTTTCGATTGGACGACGCGGCCTGTCAGCAGAGCTTCTGAACGGCCGGGGCCCGCGCGCTGGCAGCCGCCCGGCCCCGCGATCCCCGCCAAGCGGTGCTCGGTTCGCCACCCGCCGCGGGCGAGAGACCGGCCAAGCCGTGCGCACGCCGGCGCGGCGCCCCCTCGACACTCTGCCGGTCCCGACGATCCTCAGCCGAGCGTAAAGCGCGCGAGCACCGGCACGTGGTCCGAAGGCTTCTCGGCCCCCCGCCACGCCTTCAGAACCCGCGACGAGCCCGGCACCGGAGATGCGCCCGGCCCATCCTGCCGGTGCCAGATATGGTCGAGCCTCCGCCCGCGGTCCGAGAGCGCCCAGTCCCGCGCCCGATAGGACCACCAGGAATAGAGCTTTTCCTCTGCCGGCACGTCCCGCCGGGTCACATCCGTCCAGCCGCCCGCCCCCTGGGCTGCGCTCAGCAGGGCGACCTCCTCGGGCGTGTGGCTGACAACCTTGAGCATTTGGCTGTGCGACCAGACATCGTTCTCGAGCGGTGCGATATTCAGATCCCCGACCAGGATCTGCGTGCCTGCGAGGTCCTGTCCCCACGCCGCCATCTCGGCGACGAAATCGAGCTTATGGGCGAATTTCGCTTTGCTGCGGCTCGGTTCGTCGCCGCCTGCGGGCACATAAAGATTGTGCACAACCGTGCCGTCCGGCAGCCGGGCGGCCACATGCCGGGCATCGCCGCGCTGGCAGAAATCCCGATGTGCGACGGGGGCAAGCGGCAATTTCGACAGAATGGCAACGCCGTTGTACCCTTTCTCGCCGCGAGCCGCGAGATGGGCATAGCCGAGCGCTTCGAACCGCTCGACCGGGATCTTCTCGACCGGCGATTTCGTCTCCTGGAGACATAGGATCTCCGGCCCTTCGTCGCGCAGGAACCGCTCGACCAGATCCACCCGCAGGCGCACCGAGTTGATGTTCCATGTGGCGAGCGTGATCTCCATGGCCGTTCCCTTTGCTTCGGTCCGCGCCCGGTTGGTAGCGAGAGCGACGGGCCCCTCCAAGGGCAGGGATAGGGCACGGCGGAAACGCGAAGCGCCCGGTGCGGGGAGACACCGGGCGCTGGCCCAAAAACGCGGGCGGGGGGTGCGGACGGGTTGAGGGGGGGGCCGTGCGCACGGCAACGGTGGTTCGGGGGGGGTGTCCGGTGCCGGCGGTTAAGGTGGTTGTCTTTGGGGGGGGGTTGAAGGGG
>JBHJGX010000106.1:0-3409 GCA_050331395.1 Paracoccaceae bacterium | reverse complement strand
CGCCCTTCTCGCCCGCCTCGGCCTCCAGGAAATGGCCCTTGCCGCGCTCGCCCGCATGGATCTGCGCCTTGACCACCCAGACCGGCCCGCCGAGTTCCTCGCCCGCCCGCGCCGCCTCCGCCGCCGAGAGCACGGGCCCGCCGCGGCTGACCGGCGCGCCATAGGCCCGGAGGATCTCCTTCGCCTGGTACTCGTGGATGTTCATCTGGCTCTCCCCTCGTGCCGGCGGCGGCCGGGCTGTAACTGGCGCCGGAAGGCGCGGATCCGGGGCCGCTGTTTCCGGCCCGCGGAACGTCCCGTCGTCTTAGCCGCGGGCGCGGGCGACCGCAACATGGCCGCCCTGACAGAAGGCCGCGGGGAAGCCGCGCCCTCAGCCCGACCTGGCCCGCCCGACCTGGCCCGCCCGACCTGGCACGCCCGACCTGGCCCGCCCGACCCGGCCCGCCCAACGCTTGCCCTCAGGCGAGGCCGCCGTCGATGCCGCGGCAGGCCTCTACCAGGCCCTTCACCGCATCGATGGATTTGTCGAGCATCGCCTGCTCGTCCTTGTTAAGTTTGATCTCGACCACCCGCTCGATGCCGCCCGCGCCGATTACGGTCGGCACGCCCACATACATCCCCTTGAGACCGTAGGCGCCTTCGACCCAAGCGGCGGACGGCAGCACCCGCTTTTGGTCGCGCAGATACGCCTCCGCCATCTGGATCGCCGAGGCGGCGGGGGCATAGAACGCGGAGCCCGTCTTGAGCAGCCCGACGATCTCGGCACCGCCGTCGCGGGTGCGCTGGACAATGGCGTCGAGGCGTTCCTGTGTGGTCCAGCCCATCTCGACGAGGTCCGGAAGCGGAATGCCCCCGACCGTCGAGTAGCGCACGAGCGGCACCATGGTATCGCCATGCCCGCCGAGCACGAAGGCGGTGACGTCCTTGACCGAAACCTTGAATTCGTCGGCGAGGAATTGCCGGAACCGGGCCGAATCGAGCACGCCCGCCATACCGCAGACCCGCGCCGTCGGCAGGCCCGAATAGCGCTGCAACGCCCAGACCATGGCATCGAGCGGGTTGGTGATGCAGATGACGAAGCTGTCCTTGGCATAGCGGCCGATGCCCTCGCCGACGGCCTTCATCACCTTGAGGTTAATCCCGAGGAGGTCGTCGCGGCTCATGCCGGGTTTGCGAGGGACGCCCGCGGTGACGATGCAGACATCCGCGCCCTCGATGGGCGCATAGCTCGCGGTATCGGCGGGATCGGTGGTCACGCCCTGAAAGCGGGCGTCGAAGCCGTCGACCGGCGCGCTCTCGGCGATGTCGAGGCCCTTACCCTGCGGCACGCCCTCGGCGATGTCGCAGAGGACCACGTCGCCCAGTTCTTTAAGCCCTGCCAGATGCGCGAGGGTGCCGCCGATCTGGCCTGCGCCGATGAGCGCGATCTTGTGTCTCGCCATGTCCCCGATCCTTCGTTTCTTGAGCGCTGTCTCGGCCGCCATTTCGACCGTTTCCGGCAAATACAGGCGCCCGTGCCCGATCCTGCCGCAAAAAACAAGATGCCGAGCCCGCGCGGGGCCTGCCGCGCGCGGAGGCCGTGGGGGCGCCCCGCCCGGTTCCGTCGTGCGTGAACGTTCGCTCAACCGCATGATCCGTCTTGTCGAGGCCCGCGCCGAGGCCTAGACGGGCGCCAACTGAGCCCACCGCCCGAGATCGCCCATGCCGCTGCCCGCCCGCCCCCGCCGTTCTGTCCTCTACATGCCCGGCTCGCGCGAGCGGGCGCTCGAGAAAGCCCGGACGCTCGCCGCCGATGCGCTGATCCTCGATCTGGAAGACGCCGTGGCGCTCGCGGAAAAAGAAACGGCGCGGACCCTCGTCGACCGCGCCGTGCGGGCCCGCGGCTTCGGCCGGCGCGAGGTCGTGGTGCGGATCAACGGGCTCGAGACCCCGTGGGGCGAGGCGGATCTCGAGACGGCGGTGCGCGCGGGGCCCGATGCGATCCTCGTGCCGAAGGTCGAAGACGCCGAGACCGTGAAATATGTCGCGCGGCGCATGCACGGGCTCGACGCACCGGAGACCATGGCGATCTGGGCAATGATGGAGACCCCGCTCGCGATGCTGCGCGCGGCCGAGATTGCGGGCGCGCACCGCCGGCTCGGTTGTCTCGTGATGGGCACGAACGATCTGGTCAAGGAACTCCAGGCCGAGAATACGGACACCCGCGAGCCGGTGATGACCGCGCTCGGGCTCTGCCTGCTGGCCGCCCGCGCCCATCGCCTGACGATCCTCGACGGGGTCTACAACGCGATCCGCGACGAGGCCGCGCTCGCCGAGAGCTGCCGTCAGGGCCGCGCGCTCGGCTTCGACGGCAAGACGCTGATCCATCCCTCGCAGATCGCGGTGACGAACCGGGTCTTCGCGCCCACCGAGGCGGATATCGAGCTCGCGACGCGCTATGTTGCGGCCTTCGAGGAGGCCGAAGCGCAGGGGCGCGGCGTGGCGGTCGTGGACGGGCGGCTCGTCGAAAACCTCCATGTGGAGACGGCTCGGCGGCTCTTGGCCCAGGCAGAAGCGATCCGGGCGCTCGAAGCGGATCTGACGCAGTCGGCCTGAGGATCGCTACGCGGGCGGTTCGCGGAGCGCCGACGACCTGCTAGGGTTTGCGCGCTCAGCAAGCTTGTCCCTCGGTTCCGGAGCTCTCCCCCATGCCCCTTCTCGTTCTCGGCCTCGCCCTTTGGGTGCTCGCCCACGGCCTCAAGATCCATGCCCCCGCCGCCCGGGCCCGCCTCGCCGCCCGGCTCGGCGAGGGTACGGTGAAGATCGGGGCGACCGCGGCGCTCGCGCTCTCCCTCGCGCTGATGGTGATCGGTTATCAGTCGGCGGATTACGTGGCGCTCTGGACCCCGCCCGGCTGGACGGTGCATCTGAACAACCTCTTGATGGTGTTCGCGATCGGGATCTACGGCGCCGCCGCCTTCAACAGCTATCCTCGCCATGTGATCCGGCACCCGCAGCTGATCGGCGTGAAGGTCTGGGCAGTGGCCCACCTCGCGGCGAACGGGCATCTGGCGGCGGTGATCCTCTTCGGCGGGCTCCTGGCCTGGGCGGTGGTGGCGGTGATCGCGATCAACAAGCGCGACGGCAAAGGCCCGCTGCCGGGGCCGGGCTCGCTCAAGGGCAACGCGATCCATCTGGTGCTGACGCTCGTCGGCGTGGCGGCGATCGGCTGGGTGCATAATTGGCTCGGCGTCTGGCCCTTTGCGGGCGATCCGCCGGTCTGAGATCTTCCGGCGGGCATCGGGCGGATCGACATCGGCAGCTTGGGGGATCGGGCGCGGCGCGCGGCCCGTCCGGGCCCCACCCGCCCGGGCCGTCATCGGAGGCGGGGCAGCGCCGGCGCCCCCCATCGGCCCGGCCGGGCCGCGCG
>JBHJGX010000105.1:0-25219 GCA_050331395.1 Paracoccaceae bacterium | reverse complement strand
CTCCCCCGCCCGCCGGGCCCGCGCCGCACCCGGATTAGAAATCGCGCTTCCAGTTGACGCCGACAGAGGGGTTGCCCTCTTGGTCGATCTCGCCGTCGACGGTCACGTTCTCGAAGACTTCGACCTCCACGGTGACGCTCGTCTCCGCGCCGTCGATCGACTGTTTGGCCCCGACAAAGACGTCGTCGCCGATATTCTTGCCGACGGTGACAGTCGCGCTGTCGCCGGTCGCGCTCGGGTCGATCGCGAGCACGTCGAGCCCAATCGCCGCCCGGCCCTGGTCGATCACGCCTCCGCCGCCATCGAGGAGGGTGGCGAGCCCGGCCGCGAGCCGGATGCCCTGGCTCGGCGAAAGGCTCTGACGGGATTGGCCGAAGAGGAGCCGCGGGAGGACCTCGTCCTCGGGCAGGCTCGGCCGCGAGAAGAAGCCGATTTCGGGTGCGGAGGCCGTGCCGCTGACGGCGATGCCGCCGCGGATGCCGTCTTCTTCGGCCACGAGGCGCACATCGAGCGTGGGGTCGATCTCGCGGCCCCCGGAGAAGCGCACGACGCCTGTCTCGAGATCGAAGGACGTGCCGATGAAGTCGAGGGCGCCGCGCACCCGCTCGATGGCGCCGGTGACCCGGGGGCGGGCGGCGGTGCCGCCCACATCGATGCCCATGCGCCATTCGCTGTCGAGGCCGCGGCCGCGGACGAAGATGTTGCGATCGGCCTGGATCCTCAGATCGAGATCGATCGTGCTGCCGGCGGGCTCCGCCGGTTCGGGGATCGGCTCGCCCTTGATCCGGACATCGCCGAGCGTGACGACCGAGGGGGGGGTGGCGTTCACCAGACGGACCTCGGCGCGGTCGATGGTCACCGTGCCTTCGATATCGGGTCCGGCGAGCGGTCCGGCGGCGCGGATGTCGAGGCTGAGCGCGGCGCGCACGTCGTCGCGGCGCACGAGCACCGCGTTCTGCCCGGTGATCTCCGCCTCGACCCCGTCTTCGTCGAGGGCGATCTCGGCACCGATCCGCCCGGGGCCGCCGTCCCGGCCGTCGAGGCGCAGGACGAGCGCGCCGTCGGCCGCGATCTCCGAGCCGAGCGTGAGCGGCGCGATGATCGTCCCGAATTCGAGGTTCTCGTAGCGGCCGTTCTCGAGGCGGATCGCGCCCGAGAAAGCGGGGTCGGCCACCGTGCCGGAGAGCACCAGGTCGATATCCAGTTGGCCGAGGAGCACGTGATCCGGCAGCGGCACGAGCACCCAAAGGCGGTTGATCTCGCCCCGCCAGCGCACCGAGCCCGAAAGCGCACCCTCTGACGGCACGCGCGGGATCGGCCCGCCGGAGGCCCGGAGCGGCAGCGCGGCCGTCACCCGGACCGGATCGCCGAACGGGCCCGAGAGCGCGGCATCGAGGGCGGCGTCGCGGCCGTCCCATCGACCCGTGGCGTCGAGCCCGAGCGCGCCGAGATCGCCGACCGCCTCTTCGAAGCGCAGGTCGCGGGCCCGGAGCGTGACATCGCCGCGGGCGCGCCCGGGCCGGGTGTCGGCGTCGATCTGGGCCTCGAAGCTGCCCGAGCCGACCGGCGCATCGGCGATCCGCGCAAGCGGCGCCAGGTCGGCAATCGCAAGGACGAGGTCGGCCTCGAGCCCCGTGGGATGGAGCGCCGCATCGCCTGTCACGCGTCCGCCGGGAAGCGCGAGAGCGAGGCCTTGGGCGCGGACGGTTTCACCGGCGGTGATGGTGAGCGGGGCATCGAGACCCGCTTCGATGCGGCCCTCGTCCTGCCCGAAGGCGGCGTCGAACTGGCTGATCCGGGCACGGAGCGGGGTTTCGGTCGCGGCGACGGTTGCGCGGGCATCGACGCGGAGGGGATCGTCCTCGACCGTGCCGTCGGCCGCCAGCGTGATCCCGAGTGCCGAAAGACGCCCGGTCACCTCGGCGGCCAGCGTCTCGAGCCGTGCCGGACCGGCGGCGAGCGGCGCCGCGCGGAGGCTGGCCGAAATGCCCGGATCGGCGCCGAAGGGATCGCTCACCTTGG
Organism: Paracoccaceae bacterium; assembly: GCA_050331395.1. GTDB lineage: Bacteria > Pseudomonadota > Alphaproteobacteria > Rhodobacterales > Rhodobacteraceae > Thermohalobaculum. The sequence goes on along the minus strand of JBHJGX010000105.1, from coordinate 23,197 downwards.
CGTTGAGCGTCGCCGTGTCGAGCCTGAGCGCATCGCCGTCCTCTCCGGGGACCCGGACGGGGCCCGTGCGAAGCTCTGCCGTCAGCTGCGCGGGCGCATCCGGGCGCGGAGCGAGCTCGGCGCTGAGCGTGGTGCGGCTGACCGTGGCGCCGGATGCGGCAAGGCTGCCCGCCTCGATGTCGAGCCGGGCGGTGCGGGCGTCGGACAGCGCCTCGGTCGCCTCGAGATCGGCCGTCAGTCGGGCGAGACGCAGGGTGTCGGCACCGCCCGCATCCGCGAGCCGGAGGTCCTCGGCGGCGGCGCGGGCAGTGAGCGCGGCAAGATTGGCGGCGTCTTCCGCCTCGGCCTCGACCCGGAGCGTGGCAAGCTCGGCGCCGAAGCCCGCGAGGCGCGCGAGGGCGAGATCGGCCTCGGCCCGGATCGCGCCCGTCAGGTCCTCCGCCGCGACGGTCCCTTCGAGCCGGGCGACCGAGAGCCGCTCGCCGTCGAGCGTGTAGCCCGCGTCGTCGGCCCGGATCTCCGCCTCGACCGAGGGGGCGCCGAGCAGGTCCTCGAAGCGCGCATCGAGGGTGAGCGCGGCGAGCGTTGCGCCGAAACCGGAGATCCCACGGAGCGTCAGGCCGGTATCGGCGCGCGCGTCTCCGCTGAGCTCACGTGCCGCAACCGTGCCTTCGAGCCGGGCGACCGAGAGCCGCTCTCCGTCGAGCGCATAGGCTGCGTCCTCGCCCGCGATCTCCGCATCGACGGCAGGCGCGCCGAGCGCATCGGTGAGCGTCCCGTCGAGCCGAAGCGCCCCCAATTCCGCTCCGAACCCGGTCAGCCCCCGGATATCGAGATCATAGGCCGCGTCCTGGCGCCCGTCGCGCGCCATCAGCCGGATCCGGCCAGAGGTGGTTCCGCCGAGCGTCTCGCCGAGCGCGGGTTCGAGCGTGGAGAGATCCGGCACGGCCACGCCGACTTCGCCGTCGGCAAGGCCGGTTTCGAGCCCATAGCGCACGGCGCCGCGCAAGGTGATCCCGAGCGCGTCCGCATCGAGGCGCGAAAGATCGAGCACTTGGTCCGCAAGCCCGAAGGCCGCGTCGGCCGTGACCGGTCCGAACGGGGAGCCGCCGGCGCGGAGCGTCGCTTCGCCGTCGATCCGCTCGCCGGTCACCCGAACCGCATGGCTGAGCGTCACCGCCCCATAGCTCTCGCCGTCGAGCGAAAGCGCCTCGGCGGCCGCATCGCCCGAGATGCTGAGCCCGTCGAGCGGACCCGACGCTGCGCCCGACGCGCTGAGGCGTCCCGTGGCGGCCTGGTCATAGGCGGCGGCGACGGGGGCGAGGTCGGGGGTCGACAGTCGGTAGGACAGCTCGGCCGCGCCCGGATCGGTGTCCCCCGGCAAACCGAGGCGGCCCTCGGCGCCGATCTCGAGCACCCGGCTCGCGAGCGAAAGGCCGACGAGCGTGATCTCCTGGCCCTCGAAACTGCCGTCGAGATCGAGGCGTACCGGGCCGAGGACCTCCGGCCCGACCCGGTCGAGGCGCACGCCTTCGGTCTGGCCAGAGACGTCGATGCCGATGCGCGCGCCCTGCCGCGTGACCCGCGTGGCCAGACGTGCACGGCCGATATCCGCGGGCTCGGTGGTCAGCCTATCGAGCCGAGCCTCCCCCTCGGCCAACAAATCGTCGAGCGTGCCCGAGACGTCCCCCGTGAAGCCGAAGCCCTGAAACGCGACGCCGTCGGCCAGATCCGAAAGGGCCGCTTCGCCGTCGAGGTCGACATCGAGGGCGACCGCCCCCGTGGCCCGGTCGAAGAAGCCGTCGGCGGCGAGGCGGAGGGCCGGGCTCTCGATCCGCCCGGTGCGGATCTGCACGCGTCCGTCCGGGCCTTCGGCAACGTCGAGATCGAGGCGGGCCTCGGCCCCGAGGACGGCCGCGATGGCCGGGTCGATGGCGGGTCCCGGGCGAGCTGCGAAATTCGCCCGCACGGCGAGCGGGCCTTCCAGATCCACGCGAGCGGTGCCCTCGGCCTCGATCACCCGATCGGTCGAGGCGGCGAAATCGAGCGACCAGTCGGTCAAAGGGCCGTCGGCATCGAGACGCACCCGGCTCGCGCTGTCGTTCGGCAAGCCGGCGATCGCGGCCACGAGCCCGCCCGCGGCCTCGTCTGCGGCGAGCTGGACGCGCAAGGTGTTCGCGGCGAAATCGAAGCGGTAATCGAGGTCGATCTGCCCGGCGACGGCGTCCGTCCGCTCGATTTGCAGGGCGACCGCCTGGATATCGCCCTCGTCGGCCGCCGAGCCCGCGGCATCGAGCCCGACCGACTGATCGGCAAGCACCCCCTCGGCGAGGAAGACCCGGTCGAGGCGGAGCCGCTCGATCCGCGTGGTGATCGGCGCCCGCGGCCAGGAGAAGGGCTCCTGCTCCACGGCGATATCCGCGTCCTCCTTGACTTCGATCTCGCCCGAGACCGGTCGGCGGAGCACCCGGACGCCTTCGCCTGCCAACTCGTTGATCACGAGTTCGGCCGACAAGATCCGCCGCGCATCCCATTGCAGCGAGAGGCGCTCCGCTTCGAACCACACGCCGTCCGCATCGGCGATCGCGACGCCGATGAGCGCGGTCACGCCGTCGCCCGGCGCTTCGACATTCTCCGCCGTCACCGCGAAGTCGTCCGTGGAGATCTGCTCGAGCAGGAACTGAACGAGCGAATTCCGCAGGTTGAAGATGTCGAACGCCGCCTCGGCCCGCGGGGCGGCGAGGACAAGAAGCGCGAGCGGGGCGAGAAGGAGCAGTCGTCGCATCAGAATGCCTGTCCGATCGAGAAGTAGGCTTGCCAAGCGTCGTCAATGTCATCGCGCCGGTCGAGCGGGAAGGCTACGTCGATCCGGACCGGCCCGATGGGAGAATAGTATCTGAGACCGACGCCCGCGGCCACCTGTACGCTCTCGGAGAAATCGATCAGGCTGTCCTCGCCGACGACGCCCGCATCGACGAAGACCGCAGTGCCGATATCGCCGAAGACCTTGGCGCGGAATTCGAGGCTCGCTTCAGCGACCGAGAGCCCGCCGAGCGGGTCGTTGTCGTCGTCGATGGGCCCGATGAAATCCTGCGCAAAGCCCCGGACCGAGCCGCCGCCGCCCGCATAGAAGCGCCGCGTTTGCGGTACGTTGTCCAGGTCGTCTGCAACGATGCTGCCGATCCGGGCGCGCTCGGCCAGAACGAACCGGCTGTCGCCGAGCAGGTCCTGATAGAACGACGCGCGGCCCTCGAGCGTGAGGAATGTGGTGAACTCGTCGTCGAATTGTCCGACAAAGGGCGTGGCGCTCAGGCGCGAGCGGATACCGCGGGTCGCGTCCAGGTCGCTGTCGGTGCTGTCATAAGCCACGAATAACGGCAGACCGGCCAGGAGCGCGGTGCCGTCCCCGTCGTTGTCGTCGATCTGGCTGACCTCGCCGAGGAGACCCGCGCCCACGGTCCAGCGCTCGCTCAGCACCCGCTGGATGCCGACGACCGCCGTGGCGCCCACCTCGTCGAAGGCGTCCTCCTCGATGCGCCGAAGCTCGAGCCCCGCCGTCAGGTCCTGGCCGTCGCGCTGGAATTGCGGCTTGGTGAAGTCCGCATCGAGGATCTGCTCGTCGAGCGAGGCGTCGAGCACGAGCTCGAGCCGTTCGCCCGAGTGAAAGAGGTTCCGGTGCTCGAAGCCGAGCCGGACCGCCGGGCCGTCGTCGGTGGAGAACCGGGCGCCCGCGCTCACGGTCCGGTGTTTTGCCTCGTCGAGGCGAACGGTTACCGGCGCCTCGGGCGACAGCGGCGGCTCTTCGGGCGGCTGAATCGAAACGCCGTCGAAGAGGTTCGTCTGCACCAGTCGGTTCTGGTATTCGGAAAGCTTGGAGACGTCGAAGGTCTCGCCTTCGGCAAAGGTGAGATAGGTCCGGAGGAAGTCCCGCTCGACGCCCTCGCCGCCCTCGAAGTTCACCGGGCCGAAGACATAGGCGGGTCCCGTGGTGATCGCGCTGTCGACCTCGATGGTGTCGGCCTCGAGATCCGCCACCGCATCGCGGTCGCGGAACCGCGCATAGGGCCGCCCGGTCTGCCGAAGCCTGCGCACGGCCGCCTGCTCTGCGCCGACGATCCCGGCCGCTTCTGCCGTCTCGCCGACCGGGGAGCCGAATTCGGCCGCCATCGGCAAATCGGGCGCGGCCCCGCCCGTCTCGAGCAGCAGGAGCCGATGGGCGGTCAGCGTGAAAGGGGGCCCGGGCGCAACCGTCACGACGGCCTGGGCCGGCGTCGTCTCCTCGACCGGGCCTCCGTCGGTCTGGCGCGTGGTCGTCTGCCCCGGCGTGACGCGGATCTCGGCCGTGCCTTCGTAATAGCCGTAGGAGCGGAGGATTTTCTCGATGGTCGCCACATCGCCGTCGGCGCGGCGGCGCAGGAAGGCGAGCGATTGCGCGCCGGCCTCCTCCCGCCGGGTGAGGCCAATGGAGGCCTCGATCAAGGTGGCGATGACATCGCTCGGGGCGCCCTCGATCTCGGTTTCGTACGCGATGGCATCCGCCGGCTCTTCAAAGAGCTCGAGGCCCTCATCGGCTTGCTGCGCGCAGGCGCCGAGGCCGAGAAGAAGGAACGCGAGGCCGCCGATCCGGCGCGGTCCGATCCGCGATCCCGTTCGGCGAGCGCGTGGTCTACGAGACAACATGACGGCCGGCCTCCCCTAGGTTGCGCGGTCGCTGCCGCGGCCCCTGTGTCTGACCCACATCCTCTGCGCCCGAGAGTCAACTCCGCTGCCGACGGGCGCAGCGTCACGCCGCCAACCTGGCGGTTCGATCGCGATCACAATTCAAGCCCTGTCATCAAAGCTACGCAAAGACTTCATCGGAGTGACGTGTCCCATCGCATAGGGTTCGCGCTCGGTCGGACAGATCGTCGCCGGTCTCCGCTCGCTATCCACGCTCCGGGAACCGCGATCCCGGGCAGGATCAGACCGGCACGTCGCGGCCCTGGGGAAAACGCCCGACTGGGCGCAGAACAGTCAACGAGGAACGGGACCCATGTTTACGCTTCAAATCTTGCACGCCTCGGATCTTGAAGGTGGCGTCGATGCCATCGGCAATGCTCCGAACTTTGCCAGCATCGTCGCTGCGCTCGAAACGCAGGCGGAGGCAGACGGGGTCTCGTCGATCCTGCTCTCGGCAGGCGACAACTATATCCCGGGTCCTTTCTACAATGCGGCCGGAGATGCGGCGACGTTTAACCCGATTTTCGAGGGTCTCTACAACCAAATCTTCGGGCTGATCGAAGCGGAATTGATCTCGCCTCTCGCAGACACCAATCAAGACTTTTTCTTCGACAACGACGAGATCGAGGCGTTCATCAACAACCCCGAGCTCAACACCAATGGCTTTACGTTTGAGGACATCTACACCACCGACATCAACGGCGACGGCGCTCCCGACTATTTCGAGGAGATCGACAACTTCGAAGGTCGGGTCGATATCTCGATCATGAATTTGCTCGGCTTCGACGCCTCGGCTGTCGGCAACCACGAATTCGACGCCGGTACCGCGTCCTTCAATGACATCGTTATTTATGACAGCGAAGAAGGAAACTCGCTGTCATCTGGGCGGTATGGCACGGTCAACTACCTCCAGGAGGTCGATTGGTTGGGCGCACAGTTCCCGTATCTGTCGGCGAACCTCGATTTTTCTGAAGATGACGAGATCGGCGCGCTGTTCACCGACGAAATCTTGCCGAGCACCGCGTTCGAGTCGGACTTCCTCAGCGCTCGGGACAACCCGGCCGATCCGACCGAGAGAGGCAGCGACGGCCGCGATGCCAAGGTAGCGCCGGCGACGATCGTCGAGGTCGACGGCGAGCAAGTCGGCGTCGTCGGCGCGACCACCCAGCTGGTCGCCCAGATCTCGTCCACCGGGAACATCAACGACGTCTCCAGCCCCGGCACCAACGACATGGCGGCGCTCGCCGCGGTCCTGCAGCCGGTGATCGACGATCTGACCGCGCAGGGCGTGGATAAAATCGTTCTGACCAGCCATCTGCAGCAGTTCGCGCTCGAGCAGGAGCTCGCGACCCTGCTGCGCGGCGTCGACGTCATTATCGCCGGCGGCTCCGACACTCTGCTCGCCGACGAGGACGATTTGCTGCGTCCGGGCGACGAGGCAGAGCAGCCCTATCCGTTCCTGACCACCGATGCCGACGGCAATCCGGTCGCCATCGTCTCCACCGATGGTGAGTACAGCTATGTCGGCCGCCTGGTCGTCGAGTTCGACGAGAACGGCGTGATCGTGCCCGAGAGCATCGACCCGGCCGTCTCTGGTGCCTTCGGCACCGACGACGCCAACACCGTGACCGTGATCGAAAGCGTCCTCGGCACGCCGCTTCTGAACGCCGAGCCGCTGCCGCTCGAAGAAGCGCAAGAGGTGCCGGCGCTCGAGGACGGTCCCGCGACGGGTGAGATCGTGTTCGTCCAATACTTCGACGACACGAACCAGCTGACCGTGGTGGGCGGCTTCGGTGGGCTGTCGAGCCCGCTTCAGGACGTCGACACCGACCCGACCGCGCTCGATGTGGACGGCATCCCGATCGACGCGATCCACCTGCACCAGGGCGCAGCCGGCGAAAACGGTCCCGTAATCCGCAGCGCCGTGAGCTTTCCGGGCGAGGCGCTCGGTGACCCCGCCGAGACCGGCTTTGACGGCGGTTTCCAGGTCCTAACGCGGCTGACCGACGAGGAAGAAGCGGCGCTATTTGCCGGCGAACTCTACATCAACATCCACACCGAGGCGAACCCGGGCGGCGAGCTCCGCGGCCAGATCCCGGCGGATGCGCTTGTCGAGGGTGCGGTGGAGCCCGCTGACGGCGCTGCAATCGGCACCACCACTACCTTCGACGGCGTGCCCGTCGGGTTCACGGCCAGCCTGGTCGATGCCGTCAGCGGCGTGGTGACCGCGCTCGACAGCAACATCTTCGGCGAGACCGAAGTGTTCATCGAAGGCCGCCGCGAGGACGTCCGCACCGAGGAGACGACCCTCGGCAACCTGACCGCCGACGCCAACATCGTCGCCGCGCAGACCATCGATCCGACCGTGACCGTCTCGATCAAGAACGGCGGCGGCATCCGCGCCGCGATCGGCGAGACCGACATGGACGGCAATCTGCTGCCGACCCAGGCCAACCCGGTCTCCGGCAAGGAAGAGGGCGAGATATCCGAGCTGGATATCCAGAACTCGCTCCGCTTCAATAACGGCCTCGTCATCGTCGATCTCTCGACCGAAGACCTCAAGATCGTGCTTGAGCACTCGGTGGCGAGTTCGGCTCCCGGCGCGACCCCCGGTCAGTTCTTCCAGGTCGGCGGGCTCCGCGTGTCGGTCGATCTGAGCGGGACCGCCCAGGTGCTCGACGACGACGGCAACGTCACCACACCGGGCAGCCGCATCCAGACCGTCGCGCTCGTGGACGAAACCGGCCAAACGACCCAGGTGATCATCGAGGACGGTGAGGTGCTCGACGGCGCGCCCACGAGCATCCGGACGGTGACGCTCGACTTCCTCGCCGGAGACGAAGGCGACCTGGTCGGCGGCGACGGGTATCCGTTCCGCGCGCTGTCGCCGACGGTGATCGATACGGGCATCGGCGAGCAGGCGGCGCTTCAGGACTTCCTCGCTGAGAATTTCTCGTCCGAGAACGGCACGCCGTTCGACGCGCCGGAGCTCGCGCCGGCCCTCGACAGCCGCATCCAATTCGTCGACCAGCGCTCGGATACGGTCGCCCCGCCGGCGGCGCGCGCCGCGCTTACGGTCACGCAGATCCTGAGCTTCCAGGGCGAGTCGGAAGATCCGGAAGATCCGGAAGGCGCCTCCGAGGTCGTCTCGTTCGGCGAAGGCCGGCTTTTCGTCACAAACGGCAGCCTCTCGCGGATCGACGTCTTCGGCATCGCCGAGGGCGTGCAGGTCGGCTCTGTCGATCTGAGCTTCGTGCCGGGTTTCGACGGCGTACAGTCGGTCGCGGTCAAGGACGGCATCGGCGTCGCGGTTGCGGGCGTCGAGCTCGATGGGAACGGCATCCCGCAAAACGGCGTCGCGGTCGTCTTCGATGCGGTCACCCTCGAGGTGATCGACACGGTGGCGACCGGCGTTCTGCCCGACGCGGTCATCGCCTCGCCGCAGTCCGGCATCTTCCTGATCGCCAACGAGGGCGAGTTCAACTCCGAGGCCCGGGACGAGGACGGCGTGGCCGAGGACGCGCCGGGCGGCGTGACCCTCGTCGATGTGAGCGACCTCGCCAACATCACGGCCGAGACCGTCACCTTCGAGGACAGCGCCGATCTGATCGCGAGTGCGGCCTTCAACGGTGTCCGCTTCAACCCGGACGCCGATCCGGTGAACGATCTCGAGCCGGAATACATCGCCTTCACGCCGGACGGCAGCACGGCATACGTGTCGATGCAGGAGGCGAACGCCTTCGCCGTCTTCGACGTGGCCAGCCGCAGCTTCACCGACATCCTCAGCCAGGGCGTCGTCGATCACTCGGCCGGACGGCCGGAAATCACGCTCGTCGATTTCGACGATCTCCCGCCGCTCGGCACGGACGGCACGGGTCTCGAGATCGATCTGGGCGGCTTCTCGGGTCTCTGGTTCGACGGGATCAACACCGACAACGGGAACCTTCAGTTCCTGGCGGTGCCGGATCGCGGCCCGAACGGCGGCGAAGTCGTCGACGGCGCGCGAACCTTCAACCTGCCCGACTACCAGGCCCGGGTCGTCAACATCGAGGTGAACGAAGCGACCGGCGTTGCGTCGATCACCGGCGAGACGTTCTTCACGGCCTTCGACGGCGAGACGCCGATCACCGGTCTGCCGAACATCGAAGGCTTCGACGAGATCCCGGTCGATGCGCTCGGCAACACGCTGCCCTATGACCCCCTCGGCGCCGATATGGAGGGCATCGTCCGCGCGCCCGACGGCTCGCTCTGGACGGTCGACGAGTATCGCCCGGCGATCTACCAGTTCTCCTCCGAGGGCGTGTTGCTCAACCGCTTCGTCCCCGAAGGCACGTCGCTGCTCGGCGATAACCCCGAGGAGCCCGGTTTCTTCGGCGAAGAGACCCTTCCCGAGGAATACGCGAACCGGCGCACCAATCGCGGGTTCGAGGCGGTCGCCCTCGATGCCGAGGCGGGCGTCCTTTACGCCTTCATTCAGACCCCGCTCGCCAATCCGGACCGGGACGCCTCCGATGCGAGCCAGGCGATCCGCATTCTCGGCATCGACGTGACGAACGGCCAGCCGGTCGAGGAATACGTCCTCTTGCTCGAAGATCCGGAGAGCAACATCCGCGCCGGCGGGCGCGTGGACAAGATGGGCGACGCGGTCTTCCTCGGCGACGGCAAGTTCGCCGTCATCGAGCGCGACGCCAATGTGGGCCCGATCGCCGACAAGCCGGTCTTCGAGATCGACATCTCGAACGCGACCAACCTGCTGACCGCCGGGATCGAGTTCGACGGAACCCTCGAGCAGCAGTCGGCGGCCGAGCTTATCGAGGCGGGCGTCGTGCCGGTCGACAAGCGCAAGGTCCTCGATCTGCCCGAGGAAGGCTACTTCCCGTCGGATAAGCCCGAGGGCCTCGCGCTCCTGCCGGACGGGCGCCTTGCGGTTCTCAACGACAACGACTTCGGCATCGAAGATGCGACCGGCCGCGTGCCGCAGATCGGCCTCATCTCCTTCGACGGCGAGCACGGCATCGACGCCACCGATGACGACGTCATCGACATCGTGCCGCGCAACGTCTTCGGCATGCGCATGGCCGATGCCATCGTCGCCGCTGAAATCTCGGGCCGGACCTACCTGTTCGGCGCGAACGAGGGCGACGGCCGGGGCGATGCCTTCGACGGCGACGGCAACCCGATCGCCAATGGCGACGAGGCCCGCGTGAGCGAGCTCGTGGAACTCGGCCTTCTGGACGAAGAGACCTTCTTCTCGCTCTTCGAGGCCGAGGCCCTGCCGCTCGAAGAGAGCCAGGAGGTCGGCACCACGCCGCCGGACACCGACGCCACCGGCAGCTTCGACGTCTCGTTCGACGCGGCCTCGGGCGACATCACCGTCTCTGGCAGCTTCGACGCGCTGTCTGGTCCGCTCTTCCCGGTGGGCGGCATCGACCGCTTCGGCAACCCGGAGAGCCCGATCCACGTCCATATCGGTGCGGCCGGCGCGAACGGGCCGATCGTCTTCAACACCGCTGTCGATGCCGCCGCCGACGGGCTCTCGGGCACCTTCACGGGCTCGGCGACGCTCACCGACGACGAAATCGCCGCGGCGCTCGAGGACGGTCTCTACGTCAACCTGCACACCGAGGCGTTCAACGGCGGCGAGCTGCGCGGCCAGATCGACCTGCCGGAAGAGGGCGCCTTCCGCGATCCGGACCTCAACCGGCTGATCGTCTCGACGATCGACGGCGACACCGACGGTGATGGCGACATCGACCAGCTCTTCACCTACGGCTCGCGGTCGTTCACGATCTTCGACACGGCCGGCAATGTGGTCTTCGACTCGGGCAACGAGTTCGAGAGCATCATCGCCAACATCGCGCCCGAGCGCTTCAACGACGACGACGGCGAGCTCGGCCAGAACCGCTCCGACGCCAAAGGCCCCGAGCCCGAAGCGATCGAGGTCATCGCCATCGGCGAGCAGACCTACGCCTTCATCGGTCTCGAGCGCGACTCGGGCGTGATGGTCTACAACGTGACGCGGCCCGAGGACTCGCGCTTCGTCACCTATATCGACGGCTTCGATCTCGGCGAGCTCGGCCCGGAGATCATCGAAGCGATCCCCGCCGCGGAGAGCCCGACCGGCACCGATCTGATCGCGATCTCCTACGAGATCTCCGGCACGACGGCGGTCTTCGAACTTGGCCGCCTCGAGAGCGACCTGGCAACCGAGGATTTCTACCGAATCTTCCTCAGCCGTCAGGTCGATATCACTGGCTACGACTTCTGGTCGGACATCGTCGAACAGGGCGATCTTCTCGAGTTCGTCGCGAACGCTTTCGACGAGTCCGAAGAATTCGCCGCGGTCACCTTCGGTCAGTCGACCGACGAGACCATCGACTTCATGGTGCAGAACGGCCTCGACCGGGCAGCGACCGCGGATGAAATCGCCTTCTACACCCCGCTCGTGGAAGAAGACGGCTTCGACGTGCTCGCCCTCGACATCGTCGGCGGCACGCTCGTCTGATCTCACACGGCTGTTGACATCGAGGGGCCCCACGCGGGGCCCCTTTTTCGTTTTCGAAGGCGTGCGACCCGGGAACCGGCCCGTCTGTGCGCCTTCGCGCTTTGCGCCTGAGCGATTCTCGGCCAGTCTGCGCCCGGGTCCTCGACCGGGCGGCGCGCGCCAAACCCCGTCTGGACCCGTCATTGCCAAGAACCCGGGTGCCCGCCCTGCCCGAAATTGCCCGTCCGTCGAGAGGAGACGCTTGATGACCGCCCGCTCCGCCCCGGCCCTGATCCTCGCTGCCACCGCCGCGCTCGCTGCGACCGCCTTCGCGACCACCGAGCCGTCCGAGGCTCCCGATCCGGCCGAGGCGCCCGCCGAGACCACGCCCGTGCCAGAGCACCTGATCGACCCGACCCCGTCGGCCAACCCGGAGGCCCCAGGCATGACCGATGAGGATGGCCCCCAGATCGAGCCGCTTCTGACGCCCGAGACCGACGGCGACGAGACGCCGCTTCTCACGCCGATCGTCGCCGATCCGCCGGCGCCGCTTACCGAATTCCAATGGTCGCTCAAATCCGGCGGTCAGCTCGTGCTCGTGCCCGTCGACGGCCATTACTATCCGGCCCGGCGCACCGGCGAGGGCGTGGTCGAAACGCTTCCCCTCGCGCTCGCCGTCAGCCTCTATTTCGAAAGCGAGGACCTGACCGTGCCGCTGACCGAGATCCGCTCGCCCTACGAGATCGACGGGCGGGGCTGGATCATGGAGCGCTTCGCCGATGGCGACTGGCTGCCGGTCGCCGCCATGCATTTTCACGACAGCACCTTCTATGGCCAAGATATGCCGGGGGCCTTCGAGCCGCTCGGCCTCGCCGAGATCCGTTTCCGCCCGCGCGCCCAGTAATCAGGAGACCCGAGATGCCGTTTCCCCGCTTCCTTCGCCCCCTCGCCGCCCTGCCGCTCGCGCTCGGCCTCGTCGCGCCTGCCGTTGCGCAGGACGTGGATATCGGCGCGATGCCGCTCATCCGTGCGCCGTTTCCCGAGGGCGAATTCCGCGTCGCTCCGCCCGACACCGCGACCGGTCCGGTCAACGAAGCGATCCAGGGCAAACCGAATTTTCGCAAAGTCGTCGACCTCTCGCCGAACGATCCGAATTATAAGCTTGGCCAAAAGGTCGGTCAGCTCTGGCTCGTGACCGACAAAGGCGCCGCGCCGCTCTGCACGGGTTTCCTCGTTGCCGAGCAACTCTTCCTCACGAACTACCACTGCGCCGCCGATTACAAGACCGGCGTTCCCAAGGACCCGCGAACCCTCGCCGTCGCCATGGAGCACCTCGAGCAGGGCAAAGTCGGACCGAAGGACTCGATCTCCGGTGTCGTCGGCGTGCTTAAGCTCGACTTCCGGCTCGACTATGCGCTTCTGTTCCTCGGCAAACCGCTTGGCAAGAAATACGGCTATCTGAGCCTCGAGCGCGATCCGCAACGCATCGCTGACGTGAAGAACGTCAAGATCATCCAGCACCCGGCCGGCCGCTCGAAAGAGATCGTCCTCGAGGATACGCAGATGGTCAAACAGACCGCGCTCGAGATGCACTACCTCGCGGACACCGAAGGCGGCTCGTCAGGTTCGCCGGTCTTTGCACTCGACGGCGAACGGGTGATCGGCCTCCACCACGCGGGCTGGCAGAACAAATACAACGAAGGGCTGATTATGGCGCGGATCGCGGCCGAGATCGCGCTCTATCTGCCGCCCGACCAGCAGCAGGCCGACGCGCCGGTGGCGAGCGCAGCGCAATCTGCAGCCGGGGCGGCGAGCGAAACGCCGGCGCCCGCGAACCCGCTCGGACTTTTGTTAACGAAGCCCGCCGGATCGGGCGCCGGTCAAGTGGCCCGCGATGCGGTGCCCGCGCCGGCGACGGCCGCTCGCGCGCCGGCTGCGCAACCGACCGAACAGCCTGTCGCGGCGCCGAGCGCAGGTGAGGCTGCCTCCGCCCCGCGGTCCCCGTCGGCGATCGGGATCGAAGGCAACCACGGGATTGGCGGCGACACGAGTGACTATGGCGGCGGCGCCGGGTCGAGCGGCCAGATCCTGCTCAATTTCGACTGATCGCGCGCAGGCACCGCAGAACGGCCGGGCCAGCGCGCCCGGCCGGTTTGCGTCTCAGGGTTCCCGCGGCTCGGGTGCCATCTCGAGATGCAAGAGATCGCCCGCATAGGGCAGGGCGAGGGCGCGCTCTTCGTTGAGAGCGACCCCGAGCCCGGGCTCGGTCGGCGGGATCACATAGCCCTCCTCCCAGGCAATCGGTCGGTCGAGCAGCTCCGCATGGATGCCGCCGAATTGCTCGATGCTCTCGAGAATGAGGAAATTGGGGATACAGGCCGCGAGTTGAATATTCGCCGCCGCGAGGATCGGCCCGGCATAAAGATGCGGTGCGATCTGCGCGTAATGCGCCTCGGCCATGGCGGCGACTTTCTTGGCCTCGAGAATTCCGCCGAGCCGGCCGAGTTGCGGTTGCAGGATCGAGGCGGCCCCAGTCGCAAGTACCCGGGCGAATTCGTACTTGGTACAGAGCCGCTCGCCGGTCGCGACTGGGATCGTCGTCGACCGGGCGATCTCGGCCATCGCTTCGGGCATCTCGGGGGGGCAGGGCTCTTCGAACCAAAGCGGATCGTAGGGTTCGAGCGCCCTGGCAAGGCGGCGCGCGCCCGAGACCGAGAACTGCCCGTGAGTTCCGAAAAGGAGATCGGCGCGGGTGCCGACCGCCTCGCGGAGCCGGGCGCAGAAGGCGGCCGATCGCTCGATTGCATCGAGATCGGGCTGGCGCCCGTCATAGACCGTGTAGGGCCCGGCCGGATCGAATTTGAGCGCCGTGAAGCCTTGGGCCAAATAGACGGCGGCGCGTTCTGCGGCCAGATCGGGATCCGTATAGGCGTCGCGCGCGCCCTCGACCGGGACCACGTCGCCATCGGCCGGATAGATATAGGTGTAGGTGCGGATGCGCTCGCGGCAGCGCCCGCCGAGAAGGTCGTAGACCGGGCGTCCGGCCGCCTTGCCGACGATGTCCCAGCAGGCGATTTCCAGCCCTGAGACGGCTCCCATGAGGGTCGGATCGGGCCGGAGGCTATACCCGGAGCCGTAGGCGCGGCGCCAGGCGTCTTCGATCCGGTGCGGGTCGCGCCCCTCGAAATGCCGGGCGAACACGTCGCGGATCTGCGCGGCCACGACGGCGGGGGAAAAGGCCGCCGCATAGACCTCTCCGTAGCCCCGGATCCCGCAGGCGGTTTCGAGCCGCACAAACACGAAATAGCGCCCGCCTTTGCCGGGAGGCGGGTTGCCGGTGACGAACACGGTGCAGTCGGCGAGCTTCATGGCGTCTCCTGCGGGGTCGTCGGGTGTCCGGACCTTGCGGCCTCCGCGGGCATGCGCCCTGCGGAGACGACATGCGCTCGGTCCGTCGCCTTCGGCTGGACCGAGCCGGGGCGGGGGCGGGGCCCCCCCGGCCGCGGGGGGGGGGGGGGGGGGGGGGGGGGGCCCGCCCCCGGCGGCGCCCCACTGGCGCGGGGCCGGTCGCCGGCGGGGGCCCCGCCCGGGGCCGGGGCTGGGCCCCGGCGGGCGTGGGGCCGGCGGGGGCCGGTCGCGTTCAGCCGCCGAGCGTTTTGGCGACCTCAGCGGCGAAGTCTTCCTCTTCTTTTTCGACGCCTTCGCCCACTTCGAGCCGGGCAAAGCCTGTGACCTTGGCGCCGCCGGCGGCATCGGCGACCGCCTTCTCCACGCTGCCCGCGTCGGGGTTGACGACGAAGTTTTGCTTGAGGAGGCAAACCTCCTGGTAGAACTTATTCATCCGACCGACGATCATTTTCTCAATCACGCCGTCGGGCTTGCCGCTCTCGCGGGCTTGTTCGGTGAGCACCTGCTTTTCGCGCTCGACCAGAGCCGGGTCGAGATCGGAGACATCGAGTGCGGCTGGGCGCGGATCGTGGGCCGCCACATGCATTGCGACCTGACGCCCGATCGTCGCCGCGGCCGCGGGATCGCCTTCGGCCATCGCCACGAGGCAGCCGATCTTGCCCATGCCGTCGACGACGGGATTGTGGACATAAGACGCCACTACCGGTGCTTCGACCCGGACCATGCGGCGAAGCTGCATGTTCTCGCCGATGGTCGCGACCTTGTCGGTGATCACCTCGGCGACGGTCTTGCCGCTCATCGGCGCGGCGGCGAGCGCCTCGACATCAGCCGCGGTCAGCGCGATCTTGGCGATCTCGGCAACCATTGCCTGGAATTCGGCGTTTCGGGCGACGAAATCGGTTTCGGAGTTGATCTCGACGGCCACGCCCACGCCGCCCTCGACGGCCACGGCGACGAGGCCCTCCGCAGCGGTGCGGCCCGATTTTTTCGCCGCCTTCGCCAGGCCCTTCTGTCGGAGCCAGTCGACCGCCGCCTCCATATCGCCTGCGCTCTCCGTGAGCGCCTTCTTAGCGTCCATCATGCCGACGCCCGTTTGCTCGCGCAGCTGCTTCACCATGCTCGCGGTGATGTCCATCGCTCGATCTCCTTGCTGTCCCCGTGCCGGGCCGGCCGGCAGGGCTTGCCTATCGCGTAACTGTGACGGGTTGGCGACAGCGCCGCGTCAGCCGGCTGCGCTTTGCGGGTCGGCGGTGTCGCCGAGCGCTTCGGCCGGAGGCTCGACCGCCGCGCCCGGATCGTCGTCGTCCGTCGCACCGTCGGTCGGGCCGCCCATATCTTCGCCGAGCGCCTCTTCCTCGGGCAGATCTTCGAGCTCGCCGAGATCGATCCCGGCCGCGTCGAGCTGGCTCGCCATCCCGTCGATCACCGCCCGCGCCGCCAGGTCGCAATAGAGCGAGATCGCCCGCGCCGCGTCGTCATTGCCGGGGATCGGATAGGTCACGCCGGCGGGGTCGGAATTCGTATCTAGGATCGCGACGACCGGGATGGCGAGCTTCGTCGCCTCGGCGATGGCCAGGTCTTCCTTGTTCGTGTCGATCACGAAGAGCATGTCCGGCAGCCCGCCCATCTCGCGGATGCCGCCGAGGGACAGCTGCAGCTTGGTGCGCTCGCGTTCGAGGTTCAGGCGCTCTTTCTTGGTGAGGCCCGTCGCGCCGTCCTCGAGCTGGTCGTCGAGGGCGCGGAGGCGGTTGATCGAGTTCGACACGGTCTTCCAATTGGTAAGGGTGCCGCCGAGCCAGCGATGGTTCATATAGTACTGGGCACAGCGGAGCGCCGCATCCGCCAAGGGCTGCGCCGCCTGGCGCTTTGTGCCGACGAAAAGGATACGCCCGCCCTTCGCCGTCACTTCGCGCATTGCGTTGAGCGCGGCGTCGAGGAGCGGCAACGTTTGAGTGAGATCGAGGATATGGATCCCGTTCCGCTGGCCGTAGATGAAGTCGGCCATCCGCGGGTTCCAGCGGTGGGTTTGGTGTCCGAAATGCACGCCAGCCTCGAGAAGCTGGCGAAGGCTGATGTCAGGCAGCGCCATGGTCGGTCCTTTCCGGTTTCGCCTCGGCGGGACATCAGGGGATGTAACCCCAACCGGTGGACTGCCGGGGATGTCGCTCCCGTCAGCCCGCGCCCCGCCTGTGATATCTTCGGGCGCTTACAGCAGCTCGGTCGGTGGTGCAAGATGGCGCGCCCTAGGTTCTGATGCGCCGATCACGGGCCTCGCACGCGCGGCTCAGGTCGACCGGATCTCGATCCGGGCGACCGGCGCCGCGCGGCGGTCCGAAGCCAAGCCGGTTTGCTCGGCCTTGCGAGACGGCTCTTGTCGGGAAGAGCACGACGGCCTTTGAACTCCGACGGGAACCGTCACGAAGGGTCGCGTGGGCCGAGCATCCGCTCCACCATCTCCCTGCAATTCTTCGAAAGCATCTCGGTTGCCGCCATGCGCTGCAGCTCTGCGCGCATCAACTCCTGCCGATCTTCGGTATAGATCCGCCAGCTTTCGAACGCGGTGGCGAGCCGGGCCGCCGTTTGCGGGTTGACTGCATCGAGGCGCAGGAGCCAGTCCGTCACGAACCGATAGCCGGCGCCGTCGCGGGCGTGGAACCCGGTCGGGTTGCCCATCGCAAAGGCCCCGACCAGGCTCCGAAACCGGTTCGGCGTTCTCCACGCGAAGGCCGGGTGCCCGGTGAGCGCTTCGACGCGGTCCACCGCCCGGACACCGGGCGCGGTCGCCTGGATCGAGAACCATGTGTCGATGGCATTCGCGTCGCTTTGCCAGCGGTCGTAGAACGCGTGCAGCCGCGGCGCCGCCCCGTCCGTGTCGAGCCGCACGAGCGCGCCGAGGGCCGCCATGGCGTCGGTCATGTTGTCGGCTGTGTCGTAGTGGGTCTCGGCCTGCGCCACGCCGGCGGAGCCGCCCACGGCCAAAAGCCAGAGCGCGCGGTTCCGGAGCGCCCGTTTGCCGGCCTGCTCGGCGCCGGGGTTGTAGGCCTCGCGGGTCTCGAGGGTCTCGTAGATCCGGATCAGTTCCCCGGCCAAGCCATCTGCGAGCGCCCCCTCCATCTCCCGGCGCACGGCGAAGACCGCGTTCGGATCGGCCGGTTGGCCCGCCTCTGCGGTCTCGCGGGCGAGCGTTGCCTCGGACGGCAGCTCGAGCGCGAAGGCCCGGAAGGCCGGGTCGAGGCCGTCGTCGGACAGCAGCCGGCCGACGCCCGCCACCCAGTCCGCCCGGATCGCCTCGCCATGCAGGATCCGGGCGATTGCGATCTCCACCGCGGCGCGATAGCCGGCCTCCCAGCGGTTGAAGGGGTCGGGATCGTGTGCCGAGAGAACCGCCCGCTCCTCTGACGACGTCCTGCGCTCGATCACGACGGGCGCAGAGAAGCCCCGGTTGAGCGACGGGACCGGCCGTTCGGGCAGAGGGAATTCGAGCGTCGTCTCCCAACCGTCGAGCTCGACGATCCGCGTGGGCGCGAGCTCGCGGCCGTCCTCAGCCAGCAGGCCGATGGCAAACGGAATGAGGAGCGGCCGCTTCTCCGCTTGCCCCGGGGTCGGCGGCGTCGCCTGCGCGAGCGTCAGGCGATAGGTTTTGCCGTCCCAGTCCTCTGAGACCTTGATCCGCGGCGTGCCCGCCTGGCTCCACCAGAGGGCGAATTGGGAGAGATCCCGGCCGGAGACCTCCTCGAAGCAGGCGCGGAACGCTTCGATCGTGGTGGCCTCGCCGTCATGGCGCGCGAAATAAAGATCGAGCCCGCGGCGGTAGGTCTCCTCCCCGAGCAGGGTCCGCAGCATCCGGATAACCTCGGCGCCCTTCTCATAGACCGTCGCCGTGTAGAAGTTGTTGATTTCGATATATTCCTCCGGCCGGACGGGATGCGCGAGCGGCCCCTGATCCTCGGGAAACTGGCGGGCGCGAAGCGCGAGCACGTCGCCGATCCGCTGCACCGGTTCCGATCGCATATCGCCCGTGAAGCATTGGTCGCGGAAGACCGTCAGCCCTTCCTTGAGGCAGAGCTGAAACCAATCGCGGCAGGTTATCCGGTTGCCGGTCCAGTTGTGAAAATACTCGTGGGCGACGATCCCCTCGATCAGCTCGTAATCCCGGTCGGTGGCGGTCTCGGGGCTGGCCAGGACATAGGCGGAGTTGAAAATGTTGAGGCCTTTGTTCTCCATCGCGCCCATGTTGAAGTCGTCGACGGCGACAATCTGGAAAAGATCGAGATCGTATTCCCGTCCGTGGGTTTCTTCGTCCCACCGCATCGAGCGGATCAGGGCGTCCATCGCATAGGCGCATTTGGCCTCGTCGCCCGGGCGCACCCAGATCTTGAGGGCGACGTCGCGGCCCGAGCGCGTGACGAAGCGGTCTTCATGGGCGAAGAGGCGCCCGGCGACGAGCGCGAAGAGATAGGCGGGTTTTGGCCAGGGATCGTCCCATTCGGCGAAGTGCCCGCCCGCGGTGAGCGCCCCTCTCTCCCCGGGATTGCCGTTCGAGAGAAGCACGGGGATATCGTCCGGGGCCTCGATGCGGACGGAAAACCGCGCCATCACATCGGGCCTGTCCGGATAATACGTTATCTTTCGAAATCCTTCCGCCTCGCACTGGGTGCAGTACATGCCTTTGGTGAAATAAAGCCCCTCGAGCGCGGTGTTGGCCTCGGGCGCGATCTCGGTCTCGGCCTCCCAGGTGAACGCGTCGCCCGGCAACCGATCCGCCGGCACCGTCAGTCCTTCGGGATCGGTCTCCGGGGAGACCTCGGTTCCGTCGATCGTGGCAGAGAGGAGCGCCAGCTGCCGCCCGTCGAGCCGGAACGCCGGGCGGGCCCCGGTCGCGGCCGGGCCGTCGGGATTGCGCCGCACCGAAAGCGTCGCCCGGACCCGCGTCGCGCCCGGATCGAGCCGAAAGACGAGCCGCACCGTCTCCACGAGCCAAGGCGGCGGCGTGTAATCGGCAAGGCGCGTCGGCGAGGGGGTGGGTCCGGTGTCGGTGCGCATGGGTCAGGGTCTCCTTCGTCTCTCCTGGCATAGCGCGATTGGCCGGCCCTTCCTAGGGCGGCGGCGATCGCGTAGAGGTTCGGGCGAGGATCGCGGCCCGCGAGAGGAGAGCGCATGGCGCGCCAAAGCTCGGACGAGACGGACCCCGGTACGGTCCCCGACAAACCGCCCGCGGCGGACGCCGCGCCTGCCGCGGACGCCGCAGCAAAAACGGGGGCCGAGGCGGGAGCGGGAGCGGCCAAACCGGCGGCGCCGAAGCCAAAGCCAAAGTCGAAAGCGGCGGGACCGAAACGCAAGCGCGCCCCCCGCACCAAGGCCGCCAAGGCCGCCGCCGACCGCGCCGCCCGGCTTCGCTGGCGCCTGTCGGCTTTCGGGCTCGTCCTCGCCGTGCTGGGCATCCGGCTGGGGATGAACGCGACCGGCCTCGTGCCCGTGCATTTCGACGAGGCGCAGTACTGGGCTTACGGGCAAGAACTCGCCTGGGGATACTTCTCGAAACCGCCGGGTGTGGCCGCGCTTCTCCGGCTGACGACGGATCTTTTCGGCAGCGGGCTCTTCGGCTTGAGGCTCATGAGCCCGATCTGCCATGCGGGGATCGCGGTCCTCTTGTACCTGACTGCCGAGCGGATCTGGGACGCGCGCACAGGCTTCTGGAGCGCACTCGCCTACACCGCCGGTCCCGGGGTCACGGTCTCCGCGCTGATCGCCTCCACCGATCCGCCGATGATGCTCGCTTGGGCTGCGGCGCTCTATGCGATGGTCCGCGCGATGGAGGGCGGGTCCCGCCTCTGGTGGGCGATCTCCGGGGCGGCGCTCGGGCTCGGCGCGCTCGCCAAATACACGGCACTGGCCTTTGCGGGCGGCGCGGCCGGCTACGGCCTCTTCTCGGCCCGCGGCCGGGACAGGACGGGGGCGGCGATCCTCGGCGGAACGGCGCTCTTGGTCATGGCTCCGAACCTCGTTTGGAACGCGGCGAACGGCTTTGTGACCGTCGCCCATGTGGCCGAGGACGCGGATCCGGGCCGAGGCTACGGCAATCCGATCGGCTTCCTCGAATTCGCGGGCGCGCAGCTCGGCGTGATCGGACCGGTGATCTTCCTCGCGCTCCTGGCCGCCCTTTGGCAGCGGAGTGCGTGGCGCGGGGACTGGGGCATGCGGCTGATGGCCTGGCAGGCGGCGGTTCTGCTCGTGCCGATCCTCGTGCTCGCCTTTCTCACCCGGGCCCAGCCGAATTGGGCCGCGCCCGCCTATCTCGGCGGCACGATCCTTGCCGTGCGGTGGCTCCTCACGCGCGACTGGCAAGCGGCGATCGTCTGGGGGCAGGCGGTCTTGGGCCTCCTCGCCGCGGCGGCGGTCTACGGCCTCGCGCTTCTCTATGCGGTCGGGGCCGACGAGCTGCCCCGCGGGCCCGATCCCTTCAAGAAGATGCGCATCGGCCCGCCCTTTTGCGCCCGCGCGCTCGGCGTGATGAACGAAGAGGGCGCCGAGGTGCTCTTCTCCGACGACCGGCGGCGGCTCTCCGAATGCATGTTCCTCGGCGGGCTAGACTGGGATCAGGTGGCGATCTGGGACCCGGACCGGCTGCCGGCGAACCATCACGAACTCGTCTCGGCGCTCCAGCCCGGCGACGGGCGGTTGATGATCCTCGCGACCTTGCACGATGCCGAGGGGATCGCCGCGCGCTTTGCCGAGGCGGAGCTCATCGAGCGCGACGAGCTTTCCACCCACGCGGACCGGGCCTATCCGATGAGCCTCTGGCGGGTGCAGGGGTTCGAGGGCTACGACCGGGTCTATCGCTGACCGGCCCAAGGGGCGGGGCGCTTGTCGAAGAAGGCCGCCACGCCGGCGCGGGCCTCCTCGGTCTCCCAACGGTCGGCGAGGGCCTCCACGCTTGCCGCGATCGTCGCCTCGGGGATCGGCGGGGCGAGGCGGCGAAGCAGCGCCTTGGCCTCGGCAACCGCCCCGGGCGCGGTGGCGAGATAGGGACGGACGGTCTCGGCCACGGCCTCGTCGAGTGCGTCCCGAGCGACCGCCCGGGAGAGAAGCCCAAGATCCACGGCCTCGCCCGCGCCGAACCGCGCGGCCGAGAAGAAAACGCCCCGCGCCTTCGCCGCCCCAAGGCGCGCGACCACATAGGGCCCGATGGTTGCGGGGATCAGCCCGAGCCGGGTCTCGGTAAGCGCGAAGCGCGCGCCCTCGACGCCGATCGCCACATCGCTCACCGAAATCAGCCCAATCCCGCCACCGTAAGCTTGGCCCTGCACGCGGGCGACGAGCGGCAGCGGCAGCCGGTCGAGCGCCGAGAGCATGTCCGCGAGGCGGCGCGCCTCGGCGATCCGGGCGGCGCGGTCCGCCTCCATCTGCGCCCGCATCCAGCCGAGATCGGCGCCCGCGCAAAAGCTCTCGCCCTCGGCCGCGAGCACGACCGCCCGGACGCCCTCGGCCGTCGAGAGCTCGGCCGCCGCCCGGGTGAGCTCGGCGATCATCTCGGCGTTCATGGCGTTGTGCTTCTCGGGCCGGGCGAGGGTGAGGGTTACGATCCCCGTCGCGTCGGTCTCGAGGCGGATGGTGTCGAAGCTCATGCGCCCTCCCTGATCTCATGGGCCACGGTTTCTGCGTGGGCGAGCGCCGCCCGGTCGATGCCGGTCTCGAGCCCGCGGGCCGCGAGCCAGTCCACGAGCCGGCCGGTGGCGAGATTGCCGCTCGCCCCCGGAGCGAACGGGCAGCCGCCGAGCCCGCCCGCGGCCGCATCGAAGACGCCGATCCCGCGTGCGATGGAGACCTCGACGCTTTCGAGCGCCCGACCGTTCGTGTCGTGGTAATGCCCCGCGAGTGCGCCGGCGGGAACCTCTTCGAGCACGGCCGCGAGCATGGCATAGACGCTCTCCGGCGTGCCGCGCCCGACCGTATCGCCGAGCGATATCTCATAGACCCCAAGCGCCCGCATCTCGCGCGCGACCCGTGCGACTGCCCCCGGCGCGACGGCACCTTCATAGGGGCAGACGACCGCGCAGGAGACATAGCCGCGCACGGGGATGCCGGCCTCCCGCGCCGCCTCGACCACGGGCGCGAAACGCTCGAAGCTCTCGGCGATCGTCGCGTTGATGTTTCGCGCGCTGAAGGTCTCGGACGCCGCACCGAAGATCGCGACCTCGTCCGCGCCCGCGGCCCGGGCTGCCTCAAACCCTCTTAGATTGGGCGTGAGCGCGGCATAGCGCGTCCCGGGCCGGCGACGAATGCCAGCCATCACTTCCGAGCCGTCCGCCATCTGCGGCACCCATTTGGGCGAAACGAAGCTTGCCGCCTCGATCCGGGGCAGGCCGGTCTGCGAGAGCGCGTCGATCAGCCGGATCTTCTCGGCCGCGGGCACGATCCGCGCTTCGTTCTGGAGCCCG
This sequence comes from Paracoccaceae bacterium, assembly GCA_050331395.1. GTDB lineage: Bacteria > Pseudomonadota > Alphaproteobacteria > Rhodobacterales > Rhodobacteraceae > Thermohalobaculum. The sequence goes on along the minus strand of JBHJGX010000105.1, from coordinate 148 downwards.
TCCCGCGGGCCGACCTCGACGACGGTGACCCCCGTCATGCGCTGGCGGCGGGGGCTGGGGCCCGCGCGCGCAACACCCGCCCCACCCCGCCGGGGGGCCCCGGCGCCGCGAAGACATCGGCGCCGCCCCCCTCCCCCGGCGCGCGGCG
>JBHJGX010000104.1:0-13187 GCA_050331395.1 Paracoccaceae bacterium | reverse complement strand
CCGGCCCGGCGACTGACCCGGCGGTTGCCGCGGGTCCTCACCAATGCCATTATCTACAATAGGGGGGGGGCGGGGGCTTTTGACGATCTGCGCAACCACCGGGCCGAGACGCCCCGCATCGAGACGCCGCAGCCCGATTGGACGCTACTCTACGACCGCTATCCCGAAGACCGCCGGGCGGATTTCCGCGCGGCCGGGTTCGAGCCCGCGGGCCCGGTCGTGAACGCGCTGCCGTCGGCGAGCTTCGACCTCGAGGACTGGACGCTCCCGCCCCTCTGCCCGACGGGGCTCCTCGGCGAGGGCGACCGGATCGACCTCGGCGACCGGAGCTTCGACGTGCTGCACCTGCCGGGGCATTCGCCCGGGTCGATCGGGCTATGGGAAGCGGCGAGCGGCACGCTCTTCGGCGGCGATGCGGTTTATGACGGGCTCTTGGTCGATACGCTGCCCGAGAGCGACCGGGTCGCCTATCGCCAAACGATGGCGCGGATCGGCGCGCTTGGGGCGCAGACCGTGCATGGCGGGCACCGGGAGAGCTTCGGCCCGGCCCGGCTTCGGGAGATCGTCGCGGGCTATCTCGGCTGAAAGAAAGCGGGGCGCCTCCGCACGCCTCCGCACGCCTCAGCCGACGAGCTGTGCGATCCGCCGGAGCGCCGCCCGATAGCCCTCGGTGCCGAGCCCGGCGATCACCCCGGTCGCCACGCCCGACACGTATGACGTGTGGCGGAACGGCTCCCGCGCATGGACGTTCGAAAGATGCACCTCGATCACCGGGCCCTCGCAGACGGCGAGCGCATCTCGGATCGCGACCGACGTATGGGTATAGGCGGCCGGGTTGATCACCAGACCGGCGGCCAGGCGTGCGGCCTGGATCGCATCGACAAGCGTGCCTTCCGCGTTCGACTGCACGAAGACCAGCCCGAGCCCGAGCCCCTCCGCGGTCTCGCGGCAAAGCGCCTCGAGATCCGCGAGCGTCTCGCGTCCGTAGATCTCCGGCTCGCGGAGCCCGAGCAGGTTCAGGTTCGGCCCGTTGATCACGTGGACGATCGGAAGCAAGGCACGCTCAGACATCGAAAAACACCGTCTCGCCCTGACCTTGCAGCCGAATTTCGAAGCGATAAGCGCCGTCCCCGAGGGGCCGGGCCAAGAGGGTCTCCCGACGCTCCGGCGGATCGATCCGTCCGAGCACCGGACAGGCGGCGTTCCGCTCGCCCTCGTCGGCAAAATAGAGCCGCGTGGCCAAACCCCGATTGATGCCGCGCGCCACGATCCAAAGCGCAATATGGGGCGCCATCGCGCCGACGGGTCCGGGCTTTATCGTCTGAAAGCCGAACGCGCCGGTCTCGGGATCGGCCGCGGCCCGGGCAAACCCGCGGAAGCCCGGCGCGACAGAAGCGTGGCGCGGATCCGCCGGATGGGCAAAGACCCCTGCCCCATCCGCCTGCCAGGCTTCGAGGACCGCGTCCCGGACAGGCGCGCCAAGCCCGTCCCGCACGACGCCTTCGATGCGGATCCGGAGGCCCCCGACCGCAGGCCCGGCGACCTCGCCGCCGAGCGAAAAGGGCGTTTCAAGACCCGCCACCTGCGGCAAAAGCCCGATATGCACGAAGGGACCCGCCGTCTGCGAAGGCGTCTCCGGGAGGCGTGAGGGCGCCTTCATCAGACGTCCTCGAACCAGGTCATGCGCCGGCCCCGCAGCACGATGTCGAAGCGATAGGCGAGCGCGTCGAAGGGCGCGGCCGCGGCCATATCGAGGGGCGCGACCAAGCTCTCACGGGCGGCCTGATCGGGGATCGTGCCGAGGATCGGGCAAAGCGGTATGAGGGGATCGCCCTCGAAATACATCTGCGTGATCAGCCGTTCGCCGAGCCCGACGCCGAAGACCGAGACATGGATATGTGCGGGGCGCCAGCTGTTCAGCCCGTTCGGCCAGGGATAGGCGCCAGGCTTTACGGTGCGGAATGCATAGGTCCCGGTCTCGTCGGTCAGACACCGTCCGGCACCGCCAAAGTTCGGATCGAGCGGCGCCCGGTAGCCGTCCTTCGGATGTCGATAGCGTCCGCCCGCATTGGCCTGCCAGATCTCGACGAGCGCCCCCGGGAGGCCCCGCCCCCGGTCGTCGATCACCCGGCCATGGAGCACGATGCGCTCGCCGATCGGCTCGGCGCCCGTGCCGAAATTGCGCAAAAGGTCATGGTCAAGCGGGCCGAGATCGCTCGGGCCGAACCGGGGACCGGTGAGCTCGGTCAAGCTCGCCTCGAGCGCCACGGGCGGCAGTATGGGCGCGCGGGAGACCGTGGTTTTGTAGGCGGGCGTGAGCGGCGGCGGCTGCCGCGCGGGATCATGCGGCAGATAAGGGCGGTGTCCGCTCGTGGCTCGGTCGGCCATGCGCGTCACGCAGCGGTTCTGCGTGGGCGGGAGCGCGAGAGGCCCCTCACGCGGGAACGATGCGCCGATAGCGGAGCGCCGCGACGCTGCCGAGCATCACGACGCCCAGAAGATCCGTTCGCCAGTCGCCTGAGATCATCAGGAGCGCGCCGGCGAGAAGAACCACACGCAACCCGAGGCCGACGGGGCCGAAGAACCACCGTTGAACCGCCGAGGCGAGCGCATAGACGCCGATCGACGCGGTGAAGACGTTGCGGGCGATCTCGTACCACGGCGCCTCCAGCAAGAGCCCCGGGCTGAACGCGAACATGAAGGGCACGATGAAGGCGGCGAGACCGATGCCGAAGCTCGTGACGGAGGTGCGCATGGGCTCCGCCCCCGCGATGGCCGCCCCCGCATAGGCGGCGAGCGCCACGGGCGGGGTGATCGCAGAGACCACCGCGTAATAGAACACGAAAAAATGCGCCACGAGGGGCGTGATGCCGATCTCGATGAGACCGGGCGCGACCACCGAGGCCGCGACCGCATAGGCCGCCGTCGTCGGCATTCCCATGCCGAGGATCACCGCGATCATCATGGCGAAGATGAGCGCGAGCAGCGTGCTGGCCTCGGCGAGGTCGAAGAGAAGCGCCGAGAACCGGGCGCCGACGCCCGTCAGAGAGATCACGCCAACGATCAGCCCGGCGCAGGCGCAGACGGTGACGATCTGGATCGAAAGCCGGGTGCCTTCGGCGAGCGCTTCGATCACCCGGCGCGGCCCCATGGCCGATGGCGTCAGCCAGCTGACGACCACGGCCGCGGCGATCGACAAGGTGCCGGCCCGGATCACCGAATAGCCGAGGAAGAGCGCGCCAATCAGGATGAGGATCGGCGCAAAGAGATAGACACGCTTGAGGAGCAGCGCGCCGTCCGGAAGTTCGCTCTCCGGGACCCCTTGCAGGCCGCGGCGGCGGGCCTCGCTGTCGATCATGAAATAGATCGAGGCGAAATAGAGGAAGGCTGGGACCAGCGCGGCGATCACGAGCTCGGTATAGGGGATGCCGGTGATCTCGGCCATGATGAAGGCGCCCGCGCCCATGATCGGCGGCATGATCTGCCCGCCTGTCGAGGCGGCCGCTTCGATGGCGGCGGCGGATTGCGGGGTGTAGCCCACGCGTTTCATGATCGGGATGGTGATCGAGCCCGTCGAGACGACGTTCCCGGCCGAGGTGCCATTGATCATGCCCATAAGGCCCGAGGCGAAGACGGAGACCTTGGCCGGGCCGCCGCGCGCCCGTCCGGCCACTGCGAATGCGCAATCGACGAAATAGTCGCCGACTTTCGAGACTTGCAGGAAGGCAGCGAACAGGATGAAGAGCACGATATAGGTCGACGAGACCGCCGTCGTCGGACCGAGTACGCCATTGTCCGTGTAGATATAGGTAAAGAAGCGGGTGACGTCGTAACCGCGATGGGCCAGGAACCCCGGCAACAAGGGGCCGAGGAACGAATAGGCGATGAAGATCGCGGCGATGGCAACGAGCGCGATGCCGGCGACGCGCCGGGTGAGCTCGAGGATCAGCAAGACGAGCGCGATGGCCGCAAAGCCGTTGTTCGGGTCCGCAAAGGGCGTCCCGGCTCGGAGACGGAGGTTGAGCGCCTCGAGGCTGTAGATGATGAAGCCCGTCGCGACGGCCGTGGCGCCGATGAGGGCAATGTCGCCGATCCGCGGCCCGCGTTCGTCGAGGGGGGCGAGCCACCCCGCAAAAACGGCGAGTGCAGTGCCTCCGGCGAGGCTCCAGCCGAAGACCGCAACTGCCCAGTCCGGTCCGCCCGGGGTCTCGGCGGTTGCCATCGCGGCAAAGGCTGCGGCCGAGACGAGGATGCCGAGCGCCCCAATGGCGCCGAAGATCCGCGCGGCGAGCGCAAACCTCGCCGCCGCGCTCCGGCCCGGTCGCTCCTCGCCGGGCTCTGCGATACCGGCTCCGAGAAAGCCGAGGGCGAGGAAGCCCGCAATGTGGAGGATCCGGTAAAGCCAGGTTTCGAGCGGCGCGATCGTCAGGGTGTAGATATGCCAGCCCGCAAAGGCCGCGCAGATCGCCGTGAGCGCAAGCGCATAGATCCGGGTTCGGGTCAGGGTGGCCGGCGCACCGGCGGAGGTCGTGTCTTGCACTGGCGTCTCGTCGGGCTGGCGGAGGGGGTCGCGGGCGCGGGATTTCTCCCCGCGCCCCGCTCTCTAGGCGTCAGCCCTTCAGATCGTCCGGGATGCTGATGCCCTGCTCCTCGAACCAGCGCACGGCGCCCGGGTGCCACGGCAGGAAGGTGTTCTTGTCCGCGTTCTCCGGCAGCGTCTCGACCGCCGCTTTGTGGATTTCGAGCATCTTGTCGTTTTGGCTCATCACCGCATCCACGACCGCATAGACGAAGCTCTCCGGCAGATTGGCGTTGGCGATGGCGAAGTTCCACATGGCGACGCTCTGGTGGTCTTCGGTCATGCTGCCATAGGTGCCGGCCGGGATCGTAAAGGCCGCCACCGGCTGGGTATCGAGCACCATCTGCTGCTCTTCCGGGGTAAAGCCGAAATAGTTGACCGAGTTTTGCGCCTCGACCTGGCTGAAGGCCGGGAACGGGATCCCCGCCGCCCAGACATAGACGTCGATCAGCCCATCCTGAAGCTGGCTCGCCAGATCGGCGGCGCCGGCGTGGCGGATCTCGACGTCTTTGCCAAGCACCTCGAGGATCCGCGGCCAGTAGGTGCCAGGCGTGCCGCCCTGGGGTCCGACGCCGACGACGGCGCCGTCGGGAATGTCGGAAAAGCTCTCGATGCCCGAGCTTTCCAAGGTCATCGCGTGGAAGGCAGTTTTGTACATCGGGAAGATTGCGCGGATCTGGTCGTGCACGAGGCCGGGGGCGAGGGCGCTCTTGCCGTCGAGCGCGTCGCGGGCCGGGCCCATGGTGACCATCCCTAGGTCGAGATCGCCGGTCTGCACGAGAGCCGCGTTCTGCACCGGGCCGCCGGTCACTTCGGCGCCGCCGGGCACGTCGAGGGTGTCGGAGACGAGGTTCGTCCAGCCGGAGCCGTAGACGAAGTAGGTGCCGCCTTGGCTCGCTGTGCCGACCGAGAAGCTGGACGGCCAGTCGCTGCGGTCTTGTGCGATGGCGACCGACGCGGTGGCAAGCACCGGCACGATGGCGGTGACGAAGGCGCGAAGAAGGATAGATGGCATGTGGAGCTCCCCTAGTTGTTTTGCGACACAGTGGGGCGTGCCGGACCCGGACGAAAGCGACGCTTTATCACAACGCCGTTATCACCGGGTATACTGACCGTGTTTGCTCGGCGACGCAACCGATCCAAACCTGTCCGGTCGCCGGATCGCCGCCGGATGAGCGCCAGGCGACCTTCCACCTGCGCTCGGCGCCGGAACATGGGCGCAGCCCGGCTGCATGTTGTGAAGATCCCCGGGCCCCGGCACCCGCTCGCCGAAGCGCAGCCTGCCCTCTAGCGGATAAAGCTCTCCGTCGCGGCCGTGGCCGTGGCCGTGGCCGTGATCGCGGACAACCGCGCCCGGTTCGCACTTGAAGAGACAGGTGCAGTGACCCGACGCCGGATCGCGGTGGCGCGGCCTTTGCCGGATGCCGCGCATGGGCTCGATCGGCCGGCCGCCCTCCTCCACGTCCCGGTCCGGCCGGCGAGGTCGACTGAAGCGCCCGCCCGGCATCCGCCTGCATCCAAACCGGTCGGGCGATCCGTTGACCCTGAGGCAAGCGGGTCGAAGCGGCCCGCGCCCCAACGTGACAGTCATCAAGAAAGGCAGATCCATGCCCCGCAGCCTCCTCAAAAGCCTCACGGCCGCGATCGCGTCGCTCGCCGTCGCGACCGGCGCCCTGGCCTCGAGCCATATGGACGCGCCGCTCATCACCTTCGACGATCCGGCGAATACGACCGATGTCTATGCCTTCCTCAGCGAAGACCCGGAGACCGGCATCCAGTATCTGACCACCGCTCTTTCGGTTTATCCCTTCGAAGAGCCCGGGATCGGCCCCAACAACTACCGTTTCGACGACCGGGTCATCTACCGGATCAGCGTGGCGCTCGACGACAATATCGGTAAGGGCCGCCCGACCCTGACTTACCAATTCGAATTCGACACGACCCGGGTCAATCAAGACACGATCCTGCAGACTTACCTGGGTGTCATCGATCCCAATGCGCGCGAGGACGGCTTTTTCGTCAACCAGAACCAGCGCCAGAGCTATAAGCTCACGAAAGTCGACCACCGTTTCCGCGGGCTGCAAGGGCTGACCGTCCTCGGCAACGGGGCGGGCGACGGGCTGATCGTGCCGCCGAACAACCAGGGCCTCGTCACCCCTTTCTACAACCAGAACAACGACGGCGACCAGCCGGCCAAAGGCGGCGTCGCGGCCCTCGCCGATCTCGACCCCTACACCCAGGCGGCCATCGCCACCCTGCCCAGCGGTTACCAAGTCTTTGCCGGTCAGCGCGACGACGGCTTCTATGCGGACATCCAGTCGATCTTCGATCTGGATTTCTCTTTCGGCGCGGCGACCGGCACGGCCACGAAGCCCTTCGACAGCCAGGGCGGATTTAACGTGCACACGATAGTGCTCAACATTCCGCTCAGCGAGTTCGACGGCGCGCAAATGGCCGGCGTCTATGCGACGACGCTCCGCCGGGGCGATATCTTCGGCAAGGCCAAGCTGCCCGCCCGGCAGGTCGGCCGGCAAGGCAACCCGCTCTTCGCCGAAGCGCTGCTCGCGAACCGGGTGAAGGACCTCTACAACCAGACGAAACCGCGGCGGGACGAGCGGCTCTTTGCCGAATTCGCCGAAGACCCGGAGCTCGGCCGCGTCCTCGGCGTGTCCGAACTGATCCCGGGGCTTCTCCGCTCGATCTTCATCCCGGATCTGATCAAGGTCGATCTGAGCACGCCGCCGGCGCGCCTTGCCGGGGATCCTGAATTCTCGAACCGCTCGGTCTTCGGCGGCGACGTGCTGCAAAGCCAGATCCAGGATCCGTTCGGCAATGGCGGTCTGATCCCGGGCGGCTGGCCGAACGGCCGGCGCTTCGGCGACGACGTGATCGACATCGCCCTCATCGCCCTCGGCGTTGCGGGTCCGGGGCCGGACTTCTCGGCCTTCGCCGGCGACCGGGTCGACGAGAACGACATCACTTACAACGACGTCTTCCCCTATGCCGCGACGCCGCTCAACGGCCGCAACCGTCCCGACGGCGTCCGTGCGGATGAGGGGGGCGGCCTCTGAGGCTTCCCTCGGGCGGGGGCGCGACCGGCGCGCCCGCCCTTGCCGACCCTCCGAGACCGACAGGGAGACCGCCCGTGCTCAAACTGAACGCCGTCGCCGCCGTGCCGCTTGTCATGCTTTCTTGCCTCGGAGGCGCATTTGCCGAGACCGGCCGCACGCAGCCGACCGGCGGCGAAACCGCCGCGGCGCCGAGCGGACCCGAGGATGACCTGCGACGGCGCGTCGCCCGGGCCATCGACCGGGACGATCCAGAGGCGCGGGACGCCCTTCTCGGGGCACTCGATGCTGCACTCGCGAACGGGCCGCGCGGGCGGGCCGATCTTCTCGTCCTCCGCGCTGCGCTCCTCGGATCGGGTCACGATTTTGCCAAAGCGGAGGCGGATCTCGACGCCGCGCTCGCGCTTTCGCCCAACAATCCGCAGGCCCGGCTTTCGCGGGCCTATCTTTACGCGACAACCGGAGACGATGCCGCCGCCCGGGCCGATTGCGCCAACCTCGCGCCGCGGCATGCCGCATTGGCCCGGATCGCCTGCGAGGCGCGGATCATGAGCTTGACCGGCGAGGCGGAGGCCGCGCTGGCACTCCTCGACGGGGCGCTCGCCCGCCCCGGTGCCGCGCCCCCCCTCCGCGCCCATCTGGACGCCATGCGGGCGGAAATCCTCGAGCGTCTCGGCCGGACGAGCGCGGCCGGCTGGGCGCATTTGGCAGCGATTTCGGCCCGGCCCGAAGCGACGGGGCTCCGGCTCGACTATGCGGCCTTTCTCCTCCGCCAAGGCGCGGCCGACCGGGCGCATGCGCTCGCCGAGGACGACGGATCGACCAAAGCCCGGATGATCGCGGCGCGGGCGCTGCGGATCCTCGGACGGCCCGACCCGGCGCAGGAGGCTGAACTCAAAGCGCGGATCGCGCCCCACCAGACGGCTGGACCCGACCACCACGCCCACGAACAGGCGGAATTCGCTCTCTGGATCGCGGGCGACGCCAAGGCCGCGCTCGCCCATGCCGAAGCCAACTGGCGCCAGCAAAAGGAACCGGGCGATCTCCTCCTGCTTCTCGAGGCGGCGCGGGCGGCCGGGCGCCCGGAGGCCGCGGCCCCGGCCCGCGCCTGGGCGCGTGCCCGCGGGCTCGAGGACATCCGCCTTCCCCGTTCCGCCGCGACCCCCGCGCGCTTAAGCACACAAGGAGACTGACCATGAATAGGATCCCCTTAGCCCCCGCCGGGAAACGCCCGGAGCGCCGAGCGCGCTCGGACGCGGGCTTCAGCCTGACCGAACTCCTTGTGGTGCTCGCGATCATGGCGCTTCTCGCGGGCTTCGTCGGCCCGAAGGTCGTGGGCTATTTCGCGCGGGCAAAGAGCCAAACCGCCGCGTCGCAGATCGAAGGCCTCCGCGCCGCGCTCGATCTCTACCTCCTCGACGTGGGGCGCTATCCGAGCACGGAAGAAGGCCTCGGAGCGCTCGTCGAAGCGCCGCCCCGCGGGCGCGGCTGGCAGGGGCCCTATCTCCAGGATACCGTCGTCCCACCGGATCCGTGGGGCAATCCCTATGTCTACGAGGCACGCGGCAGCGCGCGGCCGCTCGTGATCTCGCACGGGGCCGACGGCGCCACGGGTGGCGAGGGCGACGCGGCCGATATCGGCGGCTGAGATCGGCGGCTGAGCGGGGCCGCCGGGCGCCGCCACGCCGGCCTCAGAGATCAAGCTCCGCGCGCATCGAGACCAGCCGGGCGCGGAGTTCCTCGGTGACCGCCCGGGCCTCGACAGGGCTCCGCACCACCCGCGGCGTGATCGTGATAAGGAGTTCGGTCCGCTCGGCGGACGCTTCGGTCGTCTTGAAGAGCTCGCCCGCCACGGGGATGTCCTTGAGGATCGGGATACCGGTCTCGCCGTCGCCGTTGGCGTTTCGGATCAGCCCGCCGAGAGCGAGGCTCTCGCCGTCCTGCACGGCCACCCGGGTGACCACGCGGCGCTGGCGGATCGTCGGGCTGTCGATCTCCGAGGTGGTGGTCTCGACCACGTCCGACACGTCCTGCTCGATCTCGAGGAGCACCATCCCGTCGTCGCCGATGCGCGGACGCACGCGCATGGTGATCCCGGTATCGCGGTAGACGATCGAATTGACGATGGGCGCGTCCGGATCGCCGGTGCTGACCGAGCTTTGGGTGATCACCGGCACCTGGTCGCCGATCTGGAGAATGGCCTCGGAATTGTCGAGTACCATCAGCGAGGGCGCCGAGATCACGGTCAGATCCGTCAGCCCTTCGAGGGCGTTCAGCACCACGCCGCCATTCGTGCCCGAAAGGAGGAGCGAGAGCCCGGGCGCGGCCGGCGCCACCAGGCCCGCCAGATTGCCGGTGAAGGCCCCCTCGAAATCGCCAAACCGCAAGAAGTATTCGAGCCCGTAGCGAAGCTCGTCGGCGAGCGCGATCTCGGCGATCGTCACCTCGAGCAGGACCTGGTCCGGGACCGTATCGAGCCGCTCGATGATCGCGAGCGCATCCGCATAGACCTCGGAGCGGGCGCGAATGATCAGATTGTTTCCCGACGGATCGGCGGTGACCGAGAAGCCCCCGGGCGCGCCGCCCCGGGCCTCTGGCGGGGCGAAGCTCGCCTCTTGGGTCAAGGGCTCGCCGCCCGGGGCTGCGGCTTCGGGCAGTGGCCCGTCGGCGAGCGCGGTTTGCAGGAGCTCGGCGAGTTCGTCCGCCGAGCGGTTCTGCACCCGCACGAGATAGATCGACCGGTCGTCCTCGCCGGCATAGTCGAGATATGGCAAAAGCTGACGCGCCGTTCGGATCGCGCCGGGGTTCGGAGAGACGACGAGCACGGCCCGCGCCCGATCGATGGCGCGGACCCGGGTGCGGGCGTCTGCGCCGGTCTCCTCGGAGATCGTGAACGAGATCTCGGCCGCGACCCGGGCCGGATCGGCGCGCGCCACGGGCAAGAGAGCGAGCGAGAGCCCTTGCAGCCAATCCGCGTCGAAGGTGGCGATCAGGCGCTCGAGCTCGTTCAGCTGCGCGCCGTTGCCCGAAAGAAGGATCACCCCCCGGCGGTCGTCGACGCTGCGGATCGCGCCTTCGGGCGCGACGGAACGGATCAGCTCGGCGATCTCGCTCGCGCGCCCGTGCCGGAGCCGGACCGCCCGGGTCGCATAGCCGAACGAGACCCCGCGCCCGGTATCGAGCGGCGCAGTCCGAAGCGCGGGGCTGTCGGGGTCGGCCCGTACGATGCGATAGGTGCCGTTTTGCAGGATCATCGCTCCGCCCCGGGAGGCGAGCACCGCCTCGAAGAGCGCGAGGATCTCCGCTGTCGTCATCGGACGTTCGGTCCGCAGGCTGGCCAGCCCCTCGAAATCGTCCTCGACCACGTAACTCGTGCCGAGCAGATCGCCGATCACCTTCGCCGCCATTGCCTCGATGGAGACATCGGTGAGGTTGAGCGTGACCCGCGGCCCGGCGCTCGCTGCGGGCGGGATCTCCTGGATGACCGGCTCACGGACGGCGGCGCCGTAGCGGATGAGCCCGGGCGACGGGCGCTCGGACGCGCCGGCTTTGATGCGGACCGAGCGGGGGCGCGACCGGGCGGTGAGGGCGCCCCCGGTTTCGGCGGAGCGGAGCGCGACCGGCTCGGCGGCCGGGATGACGCGGCGCTCGGCACAACCCGCGACGGCCGTTCCGGCGAGGAGGAGCAACAGGAGAGAGCGGCGGCGAGAGAGCATGCGGGGACCTCCGGGTCACTCGGGGAAAGGCGCGGCGCGGCGGAGCAAGATCGATCGGACCCGGCCGGCCGAGCGGAGCGCCACCCGGTCGGCATGGATCGCAACAAGGGTCGCCCCTGCATAGGCCTCGCCGAGCGCCACCCATCGAGGCGCATCGGACGCATCGGTACTGAGGAGTGCCGAGGCGCGCGCGCCCGCTTGGAAGACGCCGAGGAGACTGATCTCCGGCGGCCGATCGTCGGCGGCGGCGGGCGTGGCGGCGGGCGTGGGCTGCGAAGCCTCGCCAGGGGCCGGGCCAGGCCTCCGGTCGCGGGCGAAGAGCGGCCGGCGCCACGCTTCGGCGAGCGGCGATCCGGGCGCGGTCCAGCTGAAATCGCGTCCGGTCTCGGCGGGCGCCGCGGGCTCGGGCGCATTGGCTTCGGGTCCGGGTTCCCTAACGCGGAGAGCACTTCCGTCGAGCGCCGCCGCGCCGAGCGCGAGCCCGAGACCCGTCAGTCCGCCCGCGCCGAGAAGCCGCCCGGCGATCATTCGGCCGTCTCCCGCAGATGCGCCGCGAGCCGCATTTCGATCTCGAGCATCTGCGCCGTGTCGGCCCGGATCAGACCTCGCGCCCCGCCCGGCGCGATCGTCGCGCGTTCGAGCAGGAGAAGGGGCCGCATGGTCTCGAGCCGCTCCAGGATCTCGAGCGCCGCGACGGGTTCGGCCCGATAGAGAAGATCGAGGTCGAGCCGCATCATCGGCCCCGCCCGGGCGGGCGCCGAGAAGCCGATCCGGACGACATCTCCGCCCGCGCCCCGGACCGCTCGGCCGATCTCGGTCTGCAAAGCGCCGAAGGCGAGCTGCGGGGTCTCCGCCGCAACCAAGACGCCCGTGGCCGCGATCTGGCGCAGGAGCGCCGCCTGCCGCGCAACGAGCGCGTCCTCGGGCACGATCCGCGACCGGAGGCGCGCCGCTTCCGCCCGCATCGCAGCGATCTCGGCACGGACGGCCCGGTCATGGCGCGCGAGCCCGAGATAAAGTGCGATCCCCGGAAGCGCTGCGATACCGACCGCGATCGCGATCGCGAGCGTGCGCAAGGCAGCCGAGCGGCGGCGGAGGCGACCGGTCATTGGGAGGCTCCGTCGGGCGCGCGGCCCGGTCTGCCGAGCAGGAGCTCGAACCGGCTGAGCGCGCTGCCCGCCTCGGCCATCACCGGCGCTGCAAAGCGGGCCTCGGTGAATACATCGCTCGCGCCGAGCGCCCGGAGTGCAATTGCCGGATCGGCCGCCCGTCCCCGGAGCCGCACCTCGGTCGCCTCGATCGTCACGGCCTCGAGCCAGGCATCGTCCGGCAGGGCCGCGGCGAGCGCTTCGACAATATCGATGCCGCGGCCCCCGTTCCCCGCTCGGTGCGAGAGGCCGGCGAGCGCTTCGAGGAGCGCGCGGCGGCGGGCCTCATGGGCGACGGCGGGACGGGCGGCGAGGCGGAGGCGGCGGAGCTCCTCGCTCGCTTCGGTCCGGGCGGCCGAAAGCCGGTCGAGATGGGTCCAACCGCCGAGGGCGACCGCCAAGGCAAGCGCCGAGGCGAACACCGGCAGAAATGGCCACGCGCGGCGGCGCCGCGAGCCCTCTCGCACGATCTCGGGGCGGATTTCGGGCCAAATCTCTGGGCGGGCCGTCGGGCCGTGCGGCGTGCCGGCCGGGAGTGCAAACCCCGCGCCGGTAGGTCTCCTCTCCGTGGGCCTCGTCTCCGTGGGCCCCGCCGCGGTGAGCCCTGTCCCCTTGAGGGCCGCCCCCCTGAGCCGCTGCGCACGGGCGAGCGCTGCCGCCTCGGCCGCGCGCTCCG